>JBKDZU010000013.1:0-22082 GCA_047971505.1 Tenacibaculum sp. | reverse complement strand
ATCTTCTAATATCTTGATAATGCGATTCTTTTCACTAGCTAACTGACCTAACATTTTCTTTTTATAACGCACCAAATCTCGAAGCTCCCTGATATATATTGTTTGAATAAAAAAAGCATTAAGCAATCCGCTTAAAAGAAATTTACTCAACAAATAAATGTCTTTCTTGTCTGTCTTATGACCAGGAACATTCTTAACGTGACGGGCGTTTACCAAAATCACTTCAAAATCGCCTTCTAAAACATTGAAAACAGGTTTCCAGTAAACTCCTGTACTCTCCATAGCTACGTGGGTTACTTTTTGGCTCTTGCACCAATCTCTTAAATCTGTCAATGAACTTGTGTAGGCTCCAAACTCACGAGTCTTATACTCGCTATTGCTACTACCAACTGTCGCTACTATAATGTCCTTGTGAACATCTATGCCACAGCCCACTTTTATTACCTGTGTGTATTCTATTGCTGCCATAGCAGCAAAGATATTCATGGCGGTGGGTATATTTGCTTATTTATGGGATTTCATAAAATTAAAACTTGTTTTAAACTTAATTGATATTGGCGCTCAACACAAAATATTGCTTTATTGCATTTTAACATTTAAAACCGCTATTCTTTGTTTTAAATATTTCTCTTTTTTAACCAAGTATCTAAAATAGCATTAAAGGCTTCAGGAGTTTCCATCATAGGAGCATGCCCACATTTGTCTATCCAATACAAATCAGAATTGGGCAAAAGCCTGTCAAAATCTTGGGCAACCTCACTGGGAGTTACAGTGTCTTGCTTGCCCCAAATTAAGCAGGTTGGCTGGTTCATATTAGGTAAATCCTTAGCCATATTATGCCTAACTGCACTCTTGGCAATTGCTAAAGTTCTAATTAGCGAATTTCGATTGTTGATAACTTGATATACTTGTTCAATCAAATCATCGGTGGCAATATCAGGATTGTAAAACACACCGCGCACCTTGCTTCTTACAAATTCTTTATCGCCTCTTCTAGGATAATTATTTCCCATAGAATTTTCATACAAACCCGAACTCCCTGTTAAAACTAAGGCAAAAACATCTTCAGGATATTGCTTGGCATAGTATAAAGCTATATGACCCCCTAAAGAATTTCCTAAAAGAACAGCATTATTTAGTTCTTTAAATTCAATAAATTCATGTAAAAACCTAGCTAAGTTTTTAACATTGGTTTTTAACAAAGGTAAAGTGTAAAGAGGAAGCTCAGGTATAAATACTTTATACCCTTTTTTTGAAAAATAGTTAAAAGTTGAGCCAAAATTACTCAAAGCACCCATAAGTCCGTGTAAAACAATAATAGGCCTGCCTTGCCCAGCCTCGGCATAGGTAAATTTTTTGTCTTTTTTTAAATACTCAATCATAAAAGGATAAATTTAGACTTATCTACAAAAGTAGTTTTTTTTTGTCATTTTATCATTTATTTAAAAAATAATGCGCGTTGTTTATCAAAAAAAATAATTTGCTAATAAACAAAAGAAATGACAATCAGCAATATTAATTTTTTAAGATAATTTTTAGCTTTAAATTGGGCTATTTACTATAGTTAAACTTTGACAATTACCGCACAGTTATTCCTTTTGTATAGCTTATAAACAGAGCATGATATTTTAAGCTTTTTATTAGGCTTTGTTATTAATACTTAGCACTTTGGCTAGCAAAATGTTAAAATATACATAAAAATAAATAATAAAGTGGTAAAAAGTGGTAAATAATGGTATTTTTTGTGTAATTTTGGTGCAAGCTATCAATCTGTCAAGTGCTAAATTTAATTGGAACATATCAATGTAGGATAGACCAAAAGGGAAGGTTTATGATACCAACTGCGTATAAAAAACAACTTTCCTGTGTATTGTCAGATGGCTTTGTTATAAAGCGTTCTGTATTTCAGAAATGTATAGAAATGTATCCTATGCAACAATGGAACGCAGTGATGGGTAAAATAAACAAATTAAACAGGTTTGTTAAGAAGAACAATGATTTTATCCGACGATTTACAGCAGGGGTTAAGCTAGTAGAGGTAGATGCTTCAGGGAGAATATTAATACCCACAGATCTCTGCCAATACTCAAGTTTGACTAAAGATATAATACTATCGTCATCAGTAAGTATCATAGAAATATGGGATAAGAATAACTACGAGAAAGTTATAGATAATTCTGTTGTCAATTTTGCCGAATTAGCAGAAGAGGTGATGGGCAATATAGGTTTAGATGGTTTATCATAATCCAGTATTGTTAAATGAAAGTGTAGCTGCCCTTGATATAAAAGAAGACGGCGTATATGTAGATGCCACTTTTGGAGGTGGGGGGCATTCAGCTGAAATTTTAAAACACTTGGGCAAAAAGGGCAGGTTATTTGCTTTTGACCAAGATTCGGATACATATAAAAATCAAATAAAAGACCCTCGGGTTGTGTTGATAATTAATAATTTTAGATTCGCAGGTCGCTATTTGCGTTTGCATGGAGTTAAAAAAGTGGACGGAATTTTGGCAGATTTAGGAGTCTCATCTCATCAGCTTAACGTTCCTGAGCGAGGATTTTCAACAAGACTAAACAGCAATTTAGACATGAGGATGAATCAAAAAGCACAACTTTCGGCAAAAACAGTTATCAATCAGTATAAAGAAAAAGAACTAGCAGATATTTTGTTCTTATACGGCGAGTTGTCAAACGCAAGAACACTGGCAAAGACAATAGTTAAGGCACGAGAAAAAAAAGATATAAACACTAGCTTTCAGTTAAAAGAAGTGCTGCAAAGATTTATACCCAAAACAAAGGAACACAAAATTTTAGCTCAGATATTTCAAGCTTTCAGAATTGAGGTAAACCAAGAGTTAAGTGCGCTAAAAGAGTTGCTGCAACAAATACCAAAACTGTTAAACAAACAAGGTAGATTAAGTGTAATATCTTATCATTCACTAGAGGACAGATTAGTTAAAAGATATATTAATACGGGTGCTTTTACAACCGAACCGATAAAAGATTTATTTGGCAATACTAATAAACCTTTACAAAAAGTAGGAAAACTCATTGTGCCAACAAGGCTAGAAATAAAAAACAACAACAGAGCTAGAAGTGCTAAGTTAAGAGTAGCAAAATTAAACATAACCTATGTCGAGCGTTAGAAAAAAAATATACAATATTTTAAGAGGCGGTTTTCTCACTGATGATAGCTCCTTAAAAACTTGGAGAATGTTGTTTTTTATAGTTGTTCTTTTGTTAATTATGATATCAAGTTCACACTGCACGGACTCTAAAGTAGTAAAAATTGAAAAATTAAAAGAAAAAAAAAGACAAATAAGAGCCAAATACATTGAAACAGCTACTGCATTAATACAGCTTAAGCTAGAGAGTAACATACAATTCAAAGTAAAAAATACAGGCTTAAAGCCCATAGATGAGCCTCCTGCAAAAATTAAATTAACAACAAAAAAGAATGGTAGTTAAAAAAAGCATATTAAACAAACTCTATATAATTGTGGTTTTAATGACACTTTTTTTTGTAGCCATTATTTTTAGAGTATTTAAAATACAATACATTGATGGGTTTAAGTATCGCAAAATTTCACAAGAAAGAACTATTAAAAACGATACAATTTATGCAAACAGAGGCAATGTTTACTCTTCCGACGGAAGTTTGCTAGCTACTTCAATAACCAAATTTAACATCCATATGGATGTAATGTCAGTAAAATCAAAAGTATTTGAAAGAAATATAAGAGCCTTATCCGATTCTCTGTCAAAATTTCTCGGGAAAACCTCTTTGCACTATCAAAAGAAGCTGCGCAGTGCTCGAAAACAAAAAAACAGCTATCTTTTAATTGCCAAAAATATCGACTACAACCTATACACTAAAATAAGAACCTTCCCTATATTAAAATTAGGACTTTACAAAGGAGGTTTTATAGCTGAACAACAAACCGCTAGAGTGCATCCAATAGGCAAAATAGCAAGGAGAACCATAGGTTATGACGATTTTAGAGGAGGAGCTGGTATTGAAGGAGCCTTTGCCGATTATATGAACGGAAAAAATGGCTGGCGCTTAAAACAAAAAAAAGCAAAAGGACAGTGGAAGCCCATTAATGATATAAATGAAAAAGAACCCATTGACGGACACGATGTAATTACTACCCTCGACCTAAATATGCAAGATCTGACTCATCACGCTTTACTTAAGCAAATGCAGTTTTTTGAAGCAGAACACGGTTGTGCTGTTATCATGGAAGTAAAAACAGGAAAAATAAAAGCAATTGCAAATTTAGGCATAAGTTCAAAAGGCAAGTATTACGAGAAGAGGAATTATGCCGTATGGGAAAGTCACGAGCCAGGCTCAACCTTTAAGTTACCTAGCTTAATAGCTGCCCTAGAAAGTCAACAGATAGACACCTCAAGTGTGGTAAACTGCAGTAATGGAAAAATATTCATCAACGGCAATAAGGTTGAAGATAGCAAAAAAGGAGGGCATGGCAAAATATCACTAGCTAGAGTATTTGAAGTATCGTGTAATGTAGGAATGGTAAAAAGCATACAAAGACTGTACAACAAAAAACCAATGAACTTTGTAGATAAAATTAAATCATTTGGCTTAAACCAACAAACAGGAGTAAGAATTAAAGGAGAAGGCAAAGCTTTTATACCTACTCCTTACAGTAATAATTGGAATCCTATTGCGCTTGAGTGGATGGCTTGGGGCTATGGAGTATCATTAACTCCTCTTCAAACCCTAACCTTTTACAATGCAATAGCTAACAACGGCAAACTAGTTAAGCCTTATTTTGTAGAAGAATTAAAGGCAAACAATAAAAGTTATAAAAAATTTGACACTCAGGTGTTAAACAAAAAAATAATTTCGCAAAAAACACTAAATAAGGTTAAAAAACTACTCGAAAACGTGGTAAAAAAAGGCACGGCTAAAAATATATACTCAACTAATTTTTCTATGGCCGGCAAAACTGGAACTGCAAAAAAATGGATACCTAAACACAAAGACAAAAGTGGTAAAACAGTAGCAGGCTATTATTCAGACAAAAAATATATATCCTCATTTGTGGGTTATTTTCCAGCCGATAAGCCCATGTATTCATGTATAGTAGTAATTAATGAACCCAAAAAAATAAAAGGCTATTACGGCTCGCAGGTGGCAGCACCAGTGTTTAAAGAAATTGCTCAAAAGTTATATCCAAAAAAACCAGTTGATTTTCAGCATGTAACAGATAGCATATCTTATGATGAAATAGATAAAGATTATATAAAATATTACATAAAACTAAAAAAATACAAAAGCATTATGCCTAGAGTTATAGGAATGAGTGCCATGGATGCCATAGCCTTACTTGAAAATATGGGCTTAAAAGTAAATATTACAGGTATGGGGAAAGTAGTTGAGCAATCCGTTGAAAATGGGATAAAAGTATCAAGAGGAACAAGGGTTTATTTAAAGTTATCGTAATTGAAATATTTAAACAACATATTAAACAAAGTAAAAATAACTAAGAGTTACGGAAACACCGATATTTGGATTGATAATTTGCAGTTTGACCACAGAAAAGTTGTAGCTAACAGTCTTTTTGTAGCGCAAAAAGGAACTAAAACGGATGGGCATATATTTATAAACCAAGCCATTAAATGCGGAGCAAATACAGTAATTTGCGAAACCCTACCCAAGCAACTCAACAAGAATATATGCTATATTCAAGTACAAGATTCGCAGGTAGCCTTGTCGGCAATTTCGTCAAATTTCTACAACAACCCCTCAACAAAACTCAAACTTATAGGAATTACTGGAACCAACGGGAAAACTACCATTGCTACACTCTTATTTCAATTATTTAAGGAATTAGGATATAAAGCAGGTCTTATTTCAACCCTAGCAATTAAAATTAAAAACAAAACTTATACAACTGAGCACACCACTCCCAATTCGGTTAGCATAAACAAATATCTATATCAAATGATTGAAAAAGAAGTTAGCCATTGTTTTATGGAAGTAAGCTCACATGGCATACATCAAAAAAGAACAGAAGGCTTATACTTTAGCGGAGGAGTGTTTACAAATCTGAGTCACGAACACTTAGACTACCACAAAAATTTTGCAACATACCGAGATATTAAAAAATCGTTCTTTAGCTCATTGCCTAAATCGGCTTTTGCTCTGAGTAATACAGACGATAAAAACGGACTGCTAATGTTGCAAAACACACAAGCAAAACGACAAACCTACGCCTTAAAAACTATGGCAGATTACAAGGCTAAACTAGTAGAAAAAAATTTTACTGGAACCTTGCTGAACATAAACGGAACCGAGGTTTGGACTCAACTCATAGGGCAGTTTAACGCATATAATTTTTTAGCAATATACGCCACAGCTAAGCTATTAGGTTTAAATCAAATAACCCTACTTAAAACACTGAGCAGTCTCAAAAGTGTAAGCGGAAGGTTTCAGTGTGCTATATCAAAAAACAATATTACGGCAATAGTAGATTACGCCCATACCCCCGATGCTTTAAAAAATGTATTGCAAACCATAAACGATATAAGAACGGGAAACGAAAACTTGATAACTGTTATAGGTTGCGGAGGAGATCGCGATAAAACAAAACGCCCTAAAATGGCAAGTATAGCCTCACAACTCAGCTCGCACTTAGTACTTACTTCTGACAATCCGCGAACGGAAAGCCCTCAAGCCATAATTGACGACATGAAAAAAGGAGTGCCTTTTGAAAACAATAATAAAACGCAAAGTATCTTAAACCGCAAACAAGCCATTGAAATAGCCTTTAACCTTTTAAAACCCGGCGATATTATTTTGATTGCAGGGAAAGGCCATGAAGACTACCAAGAAATTAACGGAAAAAGAATACCATTTAATGATATGCAACAAATAAAACAACTATTTAACTAAACAATAAAAAACTGAGCTTATGCTATATTATATTTTTAAATACCTAGATAATCAATACAATTTAATTGGAGCAGGAGTATTTCAGTTTATAACCTTTAGGTCTGCAGTTGCATTTATAATGTCATTGCTGATTTTGATGATATTTGGAAAAAAAATTATTAACTTTTTAAAAAAACAGCAGGTTAAAGAAACTATAAGAGACTTAGGCTTAGAAAATCAAGCTCAAAAACTGGGCACTCCTACCATGGGTGGCATCATTATAATTTTAGGAACATTAATCCCTGTACTACTATTGGCAAAGCTAGATAATATCTATATCATTATTTTAATAATTACCACCTTGTGGATGGGACTTATCGGGTTCACTGATGATTACATAAAAATATTCAAAAAAGACAAGCAAGGACTTAAAGGTAAGTTTAAAGTATTGGGTCAGGTTGGATTAGGCATTATAGTAAGTTTACTATTGTACTTCCATCCCGATGTTACAATTAAAGAACAGCTGCCAGTAGCACAACAACAAATAGACAAAAGCGGAAAGAAAAAAGTATTTAGCGAGGCTTATAAATCTACAAAAACAACTGTGCCCTTTCTTAAAAATAACGAGCTCGACTATGCAAAGGCTTTGAGTTTTTTAGGCAAAGGATACCAAAAATATGGTTGGATAGTATTAGTATTAATAAGCGTTTTTTTAGTTACCGCAGTTTCTAATGGCGCAAACCTAACAGATGGCATAGACGGTTTAGCAGCAGGAAGTTCAGCAATAATGGTAATAGCCTTAGCTGTGTTTACTTGGGTTTCAGGAAATATAATTTTTGCCGATTATTTAGATGTAATGTATTTGCCAAAATCAGGCGAAATGACCGTGTTTATATTTGCATTTACAGGTGCTCTAATAGGTTTTCTTTGGTATAATACCTATCCTGCTCAAATTTTTATGGGAGATACTGGCAGCCTAACAATAGGAGGGCTTATAGCAGTAATAGCTATAGCTATTAGAAAAGAACTTCTATTGCCTGTACTAGCTGGTATTTTTGTAGTTGAAAACCTATCGGTAATAATTCAAGTTTCTTACTTTAAATACACTAAAAAGAAATTTGGAATTGGGAAGCGCATCTTTAAAATGTCGCCCTTGCATCATCATTACCAAAAATTAGGATATCATGAAAGCAAAATAGTAGTGCGTTTTTGGATAGTTGGAATTTTGTTAGCCGTAATTACAGTAGTTACCCTAAAATTGAGATAATTGAGCAATTTAGTAGTATTAGGTGCAGGAGTAAGTGGTATAGGCACAGCCATACTTGGAAAAAAACAAGGCTATCAAGTATTTGTGTCTGACAAAGCCACTATTGCTAATAAGCACAAACAAGTTCTTTTACAGCACAGCATAAATTTTGAACAACAACAACACACGAGCAATTTAATATTAAAAGCCGATTTAGTTGTAAAAAGTCCGGGTATTTCTGGAGAGGCAAAAATTATTAAACAATTAAATAAAACACAAATACCTGTAGTTTCAGAAATTGAGTTTGCAAGTAAGTACAACAAGGCAACTGTAATAGGAATAACTGGCTCAAACGGCAAAACCACCACTGCTTTAATTGCGCATTATTTGCTTAAAAAGGCAGGCTTTGCGGTGGGTTTGGCAGGTAATATAGGCAGCAGTTTTGCCCTTCAAGTGGCAACTAAAAACTATCCGCTTTACGTATTAGAGCTAAGCAGTTTCCAGCTTGATGGAATTGAGAAGTTTAACTCTCATATAGCAATACTTACTAATATTACACCCGACCACTTAGACCGGTACAACAATGATATACACAACTATACAGAAGCAAAATTCAGGATAACTAAAAATCAAACAAAAAAAGATTTTTTTATATACGATCAAGATAACAGTATTATTGTCAATTGGTTAACTAAAAATAAAATCAAAGCTAATCGAGTGCCTTTTTCTTTAAAAAATGAATTGGAGTACGGAGCTTTTGTAAAAAACAACAAAATAATGATTAAATTAAACACAGAAGAGGAGTTGATGGATGTATCAAGCTTAAAATTACAAGGAAAGCACAACACAAAAAATTCAATGGCAGCCGCCTTGGCAGCTCATCTACTAAAGGCTAGAAAAAAAACTATTGCCGAAAGCCTATTAAATTTTGAAGGAGTTGCACATCGTTTAGAAAATATTTTAAAAATTGAAGGAGTACAGTATATAAACGACAGCAAGGCAACCAATGTAAATGCAGCTTACTATGCCCTTGAATGCATGAATAGTCCAACAGTATGGATAGCCGGAGGAGTAGATAAAGGGAATGACTACACTGATCTTTTGCCCTTAGTAAGAGAAAAAGTAAAAGCAATTGTTTGTTTGGGATTAAACAACAAAAAAATTATAAAAACCTTTGCAAAAGTAGTAGATATAATAGTTGAAACAGCAGGAGTTGAAGAGGCTGTAAAGGTAGCTCATAAAATAGCACAAAGAGGATATACTGTATTACTATCTCCATCCTGTGCCAGTTACGACTTATTTACCGACTACCAAGACCGAGGTAATAAGTTTAAAGACGCTGTAAAAAAATTACAATCACAATAAAACTTGCAACCTAGCTAGTAAAAAAATAGAAATATAAAATAGTAAAAAATTTTTAATTTTTATTATATATTTATAAACCATAGTATTAACTTTATGCAGTCTAATATTAATTGAATGAAGTCAATATTTCAACATATTAAAGGCGATAAGGCTATTTGGGCAATAATAGCAGTTTTGGCTGTATTTTCATTTATGCCCCTGTATAGCGCAAGCACAAACTTAGTGTATGTGCTAGGCAAAGGCTCGGTATTAGGGCACTTAGCTAAGCATGTGGTACTGCTAATTTCGGGCTTTGCAATTATTTACTTTGTTCACAAAATTCCTTACAGATATCTCAGCGGAGGTTCAGTTTTAATGCTCCCCATTGTTATCTTATTATTGATAATTACCCTAGCCCAAGGAATCGTAATTAAAGGAGCAAACGCAAGTAGATGGATACATATCCCTTTTGTTGGCATAAACTTTCAAACCTCTACTTTAGCCGGATTGGTCTTGATGATATACGGGGCTCGCTATTTAGCTAAGCACAAAGAAAAACCTATACAATTCAAAGAAAGTCTTTTAAAATTATGGCTTCCCACAGGGCTAATACTTTTGTTAGTATTGCCGGCCAATTTTTCAACCACAGCTATAATTTTTTGTATGCTTATTTTACTGGCTTTCACAGGAGGATATCCATTAAAATACCTAGGGTATATTACAGCAATAGGCGTGTTTGTGTTAATGTTTTTTATATTGATTATAAAAACCTTTCCCGATGCTATACCCAACCGCATACACACTTGGCAAAGCAGACTAGAGAGCTTTGTAAAACCATCAGGGAAAGATTCTAAGCAGGTAGAAAAAGCAAAAATAGCCATTGCAACAGGAGGACTCATCGGAAAAGGTCCTGGGAAAAGTGTACAGAAAAGTTTTTTGCCCCTATCGGCCTCTGACTTTATCTATGCCATAATTATTGAAGAGTACGGCTTTGCAGGCGCTCTATTTGTAGTTTTTGTTTACTTTTTATTGCTGTTCAGAATATTGGTAACTGCCAAAAAAGCCAATACCGTATTTGGCAGCCTATTGGTGATAGGAGTTGGAATACCCATAGTTTTTCAAGCCTTAATTAATATGGCTGTAGCAGTAAACCTATTACCTGTAACAGGACAAACACTTCCTTTGCTAAGTAGCGGAGGCACCTCTATTTGGGTAACTTGTATAGCCATAGGAATAATACTGAATGTTAGTGCATCTAGAAATGAAACTGAAGAAACAATTTTAAGCAGTAATATTTTAAACAAACACCCTTAAATATATTAACATAAAACATATATAAGAAATAAAATACAAAATAAAATTTAAAAAACTCCAAAAAGGTTTTCAACGCCAATTAAGGTTGTAAATTAAAAGCGAAATAACAAAATTAAAACTTGTTGACTTTTGATTTTATTACCGTAAACACAGAAGCCTAAAAAAGTAAATCACACAAATTAAGTTTACTAATAAATGGATAAATCAATTAATATAATCATAAGCGGAGGAGGAACTGGAGGACATATATATCCCGCTATAGCCATAGCAAACGAAATCAAACTGCGCTATCCGAAGGCTAATATTCTTTTTGTGGGCGCAAAAGACAAAATGGAAATGGAAAAAGTGCCTCAAGCAGGTTATAATATCAAAGGACTACCTATTGTTGGAATACATCGAAAGTTAAGCCTAAAAAACCTAATTTTTCCGTTTAAATTGATCAGTAGCTTGTACAAGGCTAATGCTATTATAAAAAAATTTAAGCCTCATATAGCCATAGGAACAGGAGGCTTTGCTAGTTATCCTATTTTAGTGCTTGCCAATAAGAAAGAAATACCAGTTCTAATTCAAGAGCAAAATTCATATCCTGGTATAAGCAATAAACTACTGGCAAAAAGAGCACAAAAAATATGTGTAGCTTATGATAATTTAGAGCGTTTTTTTCCTTCTGAAAAAATTGTAAAAACGGGCAACCCTGTAAGGCAGGACTTACTTTTTATACACACAAAAACAAAGTTGGGAAAGCAATTTTTTAAACTAAAAGAAAAAAAGAAAATCCTTTTAATATTAGGAGGCAGTTTAGGCGCACGAGCCATAAATCAATTAATTGAATCGCAGCTCAATTTTTTTAAAGCTCAAAGAATTCAATTAATATGGCAGTGTGGCAAGTTGTACTTTGATCAATATAAAAAATACAATAAAACAAAAAATGTTCAAGTTCACGCTTTTTTAAACCGCATGGACTTAGCCTATGCCGCTGCCGATTTTATTGTATCAAGAGCAGGAGCTAGCTCAGTATCAGAACTCTGTATAGTTGGAAAGCCAACCATATTTATACCCTCGCCCAATGTTGCCGAAAATCACCAAACCATAAACGCCAAAGCAATAGTTGACAAACACGCAGCTATTTTGGTAAAAGAAAATGAATTAGAAACCTTTTCAATAGTTTTAGAAAGCTTGCTAAAAGATAAAGGAAAGCAAGAAAGCTTAAGCGAAAACATAAAAACACTAGCACTCCCAAATGCCACTAGCCATATAGTAAACAAAGTAGAAAAGCTAATTAAAAACAAGCATACAAATTTAATATGAACCTAAGCGAGGCACAAAATATATATTTTATTGGAATTGGAGGAATTGGCATGAGTGCCCTTGCCCAATACTTTGTTTTAAATGGAAAAAATGTTGCGGGTTACGATAAAACAAAAACACCTCTTACCGATTCATTAATTAAACTGGGAATTATACTGCACTATAATGACAATATATCGAGCATCCCAGTTTCTTATTTTAACAAGCAAAACACCGTAATTGTTTATACACCAGCAGTATTTAAAAATCATACAGAATTAGTTTATTTTAAAACAAACAATTACACTGTGCTAAAAAGAGCCGAAGCTTTAGCCGAAATAACAAAAAATAGCTTTTGCTTAGCAGTTGCAGGAACCCATGGGAAAACCACAAGTGCATCAATATTAGGTCATATTATGCAAACCGTAGGAGCAAGTGCATTTTTAGGAGGCATAGCAGAAAATTATAACTCAAATTTAATTTTGGGGAAAAATAATATTTCGGTAGTAGAGGCAGATGAATACGACCGCTCTTTTTTAAAACTATCGCCAAATATAGCCTGTATAACCTCAACAGATACTGACCACTTAGACTGTTACAGCCAAGCCGATAACTTGTTGCAATCGTTTAAAGACTTTGCCAGTCAAGTAAGCAATACCCTATTGGTAGCCGAAACTACAGCTTTAAAAAAACACCTAACCTACGGTTTTAGCAAAAAGGCTCACTACAGGGTTTTTGATCTAAAAGTAAACAAAGGCACATATGTTTTTTGCGTACACACCCCTAGCAAAATAATAAAAGATTTGAAATTTTGCCTACCTGGAAAACACAATTTAATGAATGCATTAGCAGCCTTGGCTATGGCAGATATATACGGAATATCCTCAAAAATAATAAGACAACAACTCAATACCTTTAAAGGCGTACAAAGGAGGTTTTCTTATAAAATAAAAACAAAGTCAGTAGTTTTAATCGATGATTATGCCCACCATCCAACAGAAATTAATGCAGTGTATAACTCAGTTAAAGAAATGCATCCAAAGCAAAAAATATTAGCCGTATTTCAGCCACATTTATTTAGCAGAACCCAATATTTTGCCGACGAGTTTGCAAAGGCACTTTCAAAATTTGATCAAGTTATCCTGCTTGACATATATGCTGCTAGAGAACATCCCATAAAAGGCATAAGTTCAATTTGGTTATTAGACAAAATAAAAATTAAAAACAAAAAACTATGCACCAAAGAAAACTTAGATAAAAACATAATACAGTCAAAAGCAAAAGTAATTGTAATTATGGGTGCAGGCGATATTGGTTTATTAGTAAATCCTATAAAGTCAAAATTAAAAGAAAAGTACAATTTATAAACCTTAAAGAAGCAGTAATAAACAAACTAAACTAATTATTGCCATAAAAAGCAATAAGCAAAATAACGAATAACAAAACTCAGTAATTTTTAATCTAAATTTATCCGTGTGAAAAAAATAGCAGTTTATATTTTATTTATACATCTAGTTGTTTTTTTAATCTTTTTGCACAAATTTGCAGCAAAAAAAAACCAGTTAAAAACTGTTAAAAACACCGTTATTGCATTTGAGCAAGGCGACAACAATTTTTTAAGCCATAATTTAGTTAACAAATTGTTAACAGAAGATAAAAAATATGTACACAATCAATTAAAAAGTGCAGTAGATTTACACTTTTTTGAGACAAAAATTTTGTCAAACCCCTACGTTGAAAAAGCAAGTGTTTTTTTAACAATTGAAGGCATTTTATACGCACTGATAAAACAACGAAAGCCACTAGCTAGGGTTTTTGCTAAAGACTCAGTTTATTATATAGACAAGCAAGGCTTTAAAATGCCCTTATCGACTAACTTTTCGGCAAGAGTACCCTTAGTTTTCGGAGTAAGCAAGATCGATGAAATTAAGGAAGTGTTACAATTGTTAAGCTTTATTTATGCCGATAGTTTTTTTAAAAAAGAAATTATCAGTATAGAGAGAAACCCCAAGGGTGATTATATTTTTTCAGCTCGAACAGGCAGGCATAAAATTGTGTTCGGAAGGGTAAAGCAAGCAGCTATAAAGTTTAAAAAACTCAAGGCATTTTACAGCAAAGCAATTGCTAGCGGTGCGATAAAAAGATACAAAACCATAAATATAAAATATCACAACCAAATAGTATGCACAAAAATATAGGAAGATGGAAAGCAGCAGAATAGCCGTTGGATTAGATATAGGAACAACCAAAATTGTAGCCATGATTGGTTGTAAAAACGAATACGATAAATTGCAAATTTCAGGCATTGGCAAGGCTAAAAGTCTTGGAGTAAAGCGCGGTGTAGTAAATAATATAACAAAAACTATTGAATCTATACAACAAGCAGTAGATGAAGCCCAAAGCATATCAGAATATCAAATTAAAGAAGTTGTAGTAGGCATAGCAGGTCAGCATATTAGAAGCTTGCACCACAGCGATTATATTACTCGGGAAAAACCCGAAGAGGTTATAGATCAAATAGATATAGAAAACTTAATAAATCAAGTACACAAATTGGTTATGCTTCCTGGAGAAGAAATAATCCATGTATTACCCCAAGAGTACAAGGTTGACAGCCAACCCGATATAAAAGAACCTATAGGTATGTACGGCGGTCGACTAGAAGCTAATTTTCACGTAGTGGTTGGGCATGTATCATCTATTAGAAATATTGGAAGATGCGTTAAAAGTGCTGGTTTAAAACTCTCTGATATTACCTTAGAGCCCCTAGCATCAGCCTCGGCTGTTTTAAGTATTGAAGAAAAAGAAGCAGGAGTAGCTTTAGTTGACATAGGAGGAGGAACCACCGATTTGGCTATTTTTAAAGACGGAAAAATAAGACATACAGCCGTAATTGCTTTTGGAGGCAATGTAATTACAGACGATATTAAAGAAGGTTGCTCTATAATTGAAAAGCAAGCAGAGCTGCTAAAAGTTCGATTTGGCTCGGCTTGGCCCGGCGAAAACAAAGAAACTGAAATTGTTTCCATCCCTGGACTTAGAGGCAGAGAACCCAAAGAGATAACACTAAAAAACCTGTCGAGAATAATTCACGCACGAGTTCAAGAAATCATAGAACAAGTTTATTTAGAAATTAAAAACTACGGGCACGAAACTCAAAAAGGGAAATTAATAGCTGGCATAGTTTTAACAGGAGGAGGCTCAAAATTAAAGCACCTGCGACAACTAGTTGAATACATAACAGGTATGGATACTCGAATTGGATATCCAAATGAACATTTAGCTAGCAGTTCTGACGATGACTTGTCGAGCCCTGCTTATGCCACAGCCGTAGGTCTTTTAATTGAAGGACTTGAAAAAGAAGAGCTTGAAAAAGAAAGTGTTGAACAAACCAAAAAAGAGCAAATTGAGTATAAAACCGATTGTACTAAAGAAACCAAAAAACAGGATAGCCTAATGACAAGTAAAAAAAGGCAAAAACCAAAATCATTTTTCCAAAAGTTTATTGAAGGATTTAAAGAGTTTTTAGAAAATGCCGAATAATAACAGTTAAATTCTAAAAAATAATTATTGCAAAAACCTGTATTAGTTAGGCACACAAGCACCCTAATTTACTTAAAAACAAATTGTTTTAATAGTTAAAAGTTTATATAAATAATTAAAAAAAGATATTATGAGCAAAGATTTTGAAAATATTTCATTTGATATGCCCAAAGCACAATCAAACGCAATTAAGGTAATAGGAGTTGGTGGTGGCGGCAGCAATGCAGTAAACTACATGTACGGCAAGCAAATTCACGGAGTAGACTTTGTAATATGCAATACCGATGCACAAGCACTCCAAAGTAGTTCTATACCAAACAAAATTCAATTAGGAGTTCATCTAACCTCTGGTTTAGGGGCGGGTGCAAATCCTGAAATAGGTGCACAAGCTGCTACTGAAAGTGTGCAAGAAATACAGCAAATGCTAAATATTCACACTAAAATGGTATTTATTACTGCAGGAATGGGCGGTGGCACAGGCACTGGTGCAGCACCAATTATAGCTAAAATTGCCAAAGATATGGACATACTAACAGTAGGTATAGTAACCATGCCTTTTCAGTTTGAGGGAAGAATGCGAATAAAACAAGCCCAAGAGGGCATAAACGAGTTGCGCAAACATGTTGATTCGCTAATTGTAATAAACAATAATAAATTGAGAGAGGTTTACGGAAACCTAGGCTTTAAAGCAGGCTTTGCCAAGGCAGATGAAGTACTTGCAACGGCAGCCAAAGGAATAGCAGAGGTTATAACCCATCATTACAAGCAAAATATTGATTTACACGATGCTAAAACTGTATTGTCAAACAGCGGAACAGCTATTATGGGTTCTGCCAGAGAAACAGGTGTTAACCGAGCTAAAAATGCTATCATTAGCGCCTTAGACTCACCCTTGTTAAACGACAACAAAATTGCAGGGGCTAAAAATGTACTTTTGTTAATTGTATCGGGGATAAATGAAGTAACCTTAGATGAAATAGGAGAAATAAATGACTTTATTCAGGAAGAGGCAGGGAATTACGCCAATATTATTATGGGCATAGGTGAGGATAAAAGCCTTGAAGAAAGTATATCGGTTACGGTAGTTGCCACTGGGTTTAATGCCGACCAACAAGGGAATATAACCAATACAGAGGTTAAAAAAATTGTACATACCTTAGAAGACAATCAAAAAGCAAGCTATACTTTTGGCGATAAAAAACTCGAAGTATTACCGAGTGCAAAGTCTTCTCAAAAAACCAATGACTCTAAAAATGTTAAAAACATACCTATTGTGTTTGAAGATGTTATCCCTGAAGATATTTCAGAAGATGACTTTATTATAAGTCCAATATCAAAAGCAATAGAAAATAAACCAGAACAAAAACAACAAATTTCACTATTTGATTTACCATTGCACTCTTACACAGAAATTAAACCTAAAGAAAAATCAGTGCAAATCAATGATAATAAGGAGTCTGTAAAACAATATGTTTTAAATTGCGAAAGCGATGATACTAGCGATAAAAATACATTTAATCAAGAGTCAAAAAAAGAAGTAGATGCATCGTTAAATTTTGAGGTAAAAACTAAAGAAAAAAACGACAAACTTACTGAAAATCAAAACAAAGAAATGTCACCTTTAAATTTAACTATTGATGAGTTGAAAAAGAGAACAAAGGAAAGGCGTGTAAAATTAAAAGGTTTTAATTATCAGTTTAACAAACAAGTAAATAATATTGACGAAATAGAGCGCCAGCCTGCATATAAAAGATTAGGAGTAGATATTGACGATGAAAAAAATATCAGTAAATCAGATACAGCATTAAACACAGAAAACAATAGCTTGCAAAGTTCAAGCAATTCATTTTTGCACGATAATGTAGATTAATAGCAAAAAATATATAATTTTATGCCCCGACAAAGACAAAACAATCTTAAAACTTTAAACGCCTTTAAAATATGAGTGCACAACAACAAGTTGCGGATAAAATAAAACAAGCCATAAAATTAAAAGATACGGTAGCTTTAACAGCACTAAGAGCTTTAAAATCGGCATTTATGTTAGCCAATACAGAGGTTAGCTCAACCACCTTAACTGAGCAAGACGAACTTAAAATCATACAAAAGCAAGTAAAGCAAAGAAAAGACAGTGCGGCACTTTATGTTGAGCAAAACAGAAAAGACTTAGCTACAGCCGAATTAGCAGAGGCAGCTGTTATTGAGCAATTTTTACCAAAAGCCTTGAGTGAAGAAGAAATAAAAAAAATTGTTGTAGAGGTAATAGATGAACAAGGCGCAAAAGACATAAAAGATATGGCAAATGTTGTGAAAGAAACTTTAAAAAGGACAGCAGGGCAGGCAGATGGAAAAACCGTAGCTAAGCATGTAAAGGTACAGCTTTTGTAAATATAAAAACAATTGTAATAATTAAGACCTTGTAGTTCAATTGGATAGAATATCAGATTTCGGCTCTGATGATGAGGGTTCGAGTCCTTCCAGGGTCGCAAGTAGCTTGTAAGCTTTTATTTGTATAATATTTGCCATAAAACTCTATTTTTTAAGATTATTTATCACTTGTTACATGCCCCTTTAATAGCATTACAAATCAATTTTTGCTTTAAGCTAATTAACAAGTTTATAGAATTATTTTGGATAAGCAGGGTTTTAAGCGGCTGTAGTGAGAAATAGTGAGCGAAAGGCTAGAAGTGATGTGCAAGGCACAAGGTGTGGAAGCCTGAAAACGAGCGGTAAGTGAGCAATTTCATATCTACAGTCTTAACTTGAAGAAAAACAGAGTTTTATAGACCTCTTTTTTAGGGTGTTATACAAGTGATAAAAAGTCGTTCCAATCACCTAACAGTTAGGTTTCGCCACTTGAATCGTTTAAGCATAATCTGAAAAAATTGAAATAATTCCTGAAGTAAGGTAAATATAACACACTAAACACAAAGGTATAATTTAAATATCAAAAAATAAGTGCAGTACATTCAATTACTTTTTTAGTCGTAACATATTGATTAGTAGTGTTGTATAGGGTTTCGTGCAAAGGCTAAATAGTACTTCTTTAAGCTTTATTGTTTTCAATACAAACACTTAAAAAATGAGTTATTCTTCTTTAAGAACCTCAACAACTTTACGCCTTGAAGCTAAAATTGTTTGGGTCATCACAGTAACAATGGCTATTATGAATGCCAAAATACCTGCCATTATGAAATAGTATGCCTTTAACGGAATTCTATAAGCATATCCAGACAACCAGTTCCTTAATAGAAGATATGCTATTGGAATGGCTATGGCGATAGCTATAAGTACAAGTTTCATAAAGTCGTAAGATAAAAGCATAATTATCTGATTATTTTCTTGCCCCAAAGCTTTTCTAACTCCTACCTCTTTTTTACGTCTCTCAGAGCTAAATTTAGTTAGTCCTAATAATCCAAGACAGGAAATAATTATAGCCAAAATTGAGAAGTACTTGGCCAAGGTTGCCACCTTCCTTTCTGATGCATATTTAGACTGAAAGTCATTATCCAAAAATTTATAATTAAGGCTATATCCAGGATTATGATTAGAGAAAAGTTGAGTAAGATTATCTATAGCATATTTCTCATCACCTGCTTTTAATTTAGCAATAACCAAAAATGTTTCTTTAGGATCATACTCAAAAAATATTGGGCTAATTTTTTCATGCAAAGATTGGAAATGAAAGTCCTTAACCACACCTATAATTTCTCTATTCTTACCATATAGCTGTACAACTTTACCTATCGGGTTTTCTATCCCCATAGCCTTTATTGCAGTCTCATTAAAAATGATGTTAGTGCTGTCTGCTGCAAAATCGTTAGAAAAGGCTCTTCCTTCTTTTATGGTCATCCCAAGAGTTTTAAAAACCCCTTGATTTACAGTAAGTAAAGAAAACCTAACTTTATTTTTGGGATCCTTTCCTTTCCAGCTCAGATCTTCAGTAACATTACCAACTCCAACAATATTTTGATCTACAGTAGAGATTTCCTGAATTCCGGAAATTTTCTTGGCCTCAGCGATAAAAGCATCCGAATTTTCTGTGAGCCTACCGTTCTTTTCAAAATAAATAACATTGTCTTTATCAAAGCCAAGTTTTTTAGACTGAATAAAATCTATCTGTTTAAAAACAACAATAACAGCGGCAATTAATAATACAGACAAGGTAAATTGAAAAATAACCAACCCCTTTCGTGTTACCAATTCTCCCCATGAGTTCTGAATATTACCTTTTAAAATTGCTGCAGGGTTGAAACGAGAAAGATATAAAGCAGGATACAAACCAGCTAAAAATCCTGTTATAACACCAATTAAAATTAAATACAAAAATTGAACAAACGTAAGATTTATTGATAAGTTTTTACCCGTAATATTATTAAACTCAGGCAACAATAATTTTACTAATATGAAGGCAATGAGCAGCGAGAAAAAAGCCATAATAAAAGACTCTGTTAAGTACTGGAAAATAAGTGCTTTTCTTGATGCTCCCAGTGTTTTTTGAACGCCAATTTCTTTTAACCTATTGGACGCATTAGCTGTAGATAGGTTCATGAAATTAATGCACGCAATTACCAAAATAAACAATGCCACTAATAAAAACAGTTGAAGGTTTTCTATTCTTCCTCCTACCCTTTTACCGTTTTCGTATTTGCCGTATAGATAGTTATCCGAAAATTTTTCTACAAATAAATCTACACTAATATCCTTGTCTTTGCTTCTAAGATATCCTTCAATTTTTTCGTTAAACTGATCGATATTGGTTCCTTCTTTTAAAACCAAATAGCTACAAATACCATTATTTCCCCAATGAATTTCCCTATCTATAGCTTTTGAAAAATCTCCAAATCGTTTAAAAGGGATAATAAATTCAAATTGTAAAGAAGAATTTTGAGGAGCGTTTTTAAATACACCAGATACCTGCTGCTGCATTTTCACGCCCATAGTTTCCCATTCTATGGTTTTTCCAATTGCGTTATCTGTAGATCCGAAGAAATTTTTTGCCACTAATTCAGAAATAACAATATTTCCAACATCATCTAAGACTACACTTTTATCACCATGTATTAAATCGAAAGAAAATACTTCAAAAAAATCTTTCCCAGCGAAATAACCTACTTCGTTAAAAATCTTTTCTTCGGCAGAAAGAGTAAACTTTCCAAGCCACTCTTCTGGTGTTCTTTCGACAGCCATAAATGCTTCAGGGAAATCTTGTAAAATGGCATTTGATAATCTGTCGGGCAGATATGGGTAAGTTATTATTTCATCTCCAAATGAAAAATTTCCTTTTACCTGATATAATTGATTATTATTTTGATGGAAGGCATCATAATTTAACTCGTCGATAGCCCATAATGCTATTAATATTAAACAAGCCAACCCACTGGACAGTCCTATTAAATTAATGACAGACGTCCCCAATTTTTTTTTAAAGTTCCTAAAGAACAGATTAATATTGTATTTTAACATATTTTTTTAGTTTTAGTAGATATTAATCTTCTACTTTCATTTCCATTCCTTGATTTATTTTCTCCGCAGCTTCAATTTTAAAGGTCTCAAAGTTTTGAATTGCTTCTTGTAGGGCTCTAAGGAGTTCTTGCTCCTTGGTTTTTAAACTATTTTTGGCTCTTTGAAGTGCAATTTTTTGTTCTTTTACTTTTGATCTTGTGGCCCACTTATTAAAAATAGGCACATTAAACTCTAAAAGCTATAATAATAGCCGTATTCCTATCTATTTGTTCTTTAAAGGTATAGTGTTGTTATTGGCATCTGTAGTTGTTTCGTAATAACCAGATCCTATTCCAGCCATAAAACTAACTTGAGGATAAAGTTCTTCTCTGCTCGTAGCCACATTTTTTTTAGCTACCTTATAGCGAAAGCGCTCTCCTTTAATTAATGGTAAAAATTCAAGAGATTTGGCGTATACGGAATCTAAAGAAAAAGTGTTCTTGACCTCTTCTTCTTCTATGGTAAAGCTGACATCAAAATCCTCTTGATCCAAATTCATAAGTTGTTTTAGTTTTAAAAGAGACAGATTTAGAAGATTTTTATTTTGTTCTATAATAAGCTTATCATTAGCAATATTGGCTTCTACTTCATATTGATCTGCTTCTGCTTTTAAACCTAATTCTATTTGCTTCATAATTTGAGAATAATTAAGCTCTGTCGTTTCTTTTTGCTCTGTGAGCCGGTTAACTCAATAACAAAATTCATTAAAATATCGTTGTATATGTTTTTTAGACACCCATGAATAAATAGTTCTAATCCAAGATTTTACTTGGTGTATCATAGTGTGTAATATCAAGAAATTCTTCCCCTTATCACTTTCTATTTGCTCTATGTTGTACTGTTTTGAAATAGGTCTGTATCCTCTCCACTTGTCTGTAGTTACTTTTGCTGTTTTATCAATGTGTCTGTCAAATAAAACTTTTAGAGATTTTGAAGAAAAGT
>JBKDZU010000012.1:0-47155 GCA_047971505.1 Tenacibaculum sp. | reverse complement strand
TATTTTTGCTTGGCTTTATTGGCTTTTCAGGGTCAGATTTAGCAAAAATATCCTCTTTGCTTAAAGGTTGCTCATCGCCACGCCAAACAAATCCTTTAAATTTTTTTTCTTCTAAAGGAAATTTAGAGGGCGGATATGTTTTCCCTTCTGACTTTTTAAAGTATTTGGTTTGTGAAATTTCGTTGTTTTCAAGAGTAAACTCTATATCGCTTGCAATTTCTTTAGTAATGGTTTCTAGCTGTTGTGTTTTGTCGTTTCTGTTGTAGTACAGCGATTCAGCATTCCCCTTAACCAGCATAGTTTTTAATTGATTTCTTTCAAATTTACCGTAAATATTTCTTCCTTTAATTTGGTTGTAGTCCTGCTCAGATAGCGAATCTTTTTGAATAATAAATGCATTTTGAAGTACTCGCAAAGAATCTAATTTATTGGTTTTTTTTTGAGTTACCAATTGAATACTATCGCCTGTTATTTGGCTTTTGCCAGACCAAAGTACTGGGTTTTTAAACATCCTGGTAAGCCCTGTAAGCTGACTGCTGTGTATAGAATCGCATTTCCCCTGAAGATTAGACTTAAATATTTTTACCCTATTAAAAATTTTTAAAATCCGCTCGTTTGCCTTGCCTGTCACCAAAATTGTATCGCCGTGAACATACATAGAGTCTCTTTCGTGCACTGAAATAGCTACTGCTCTATTTGTGATAAACAGAGAGTCTTTACTCTGATACAGTTCGGCATAATTGCCCTTGGTTACTGTATTTTGCAAGGTGTCAATAATTTTAATTCTGTTTACAGCCGAGGCAAAACCTTTTATCTTGTCGTAATACAAGCTATCTGCTTCAATTGTTCTGTTTTTTAAAAATAATTTGGCTCTTTTAACAAAATAAGACACCTCGGTTTGGGTGTTGTAAAAACCTCTTTCGGAATATATTTTAGTACTGTCTTTTAAATTAGTTAAGGTGCTAGGTCCGTATACATAGGCAAGATCAGTGTTTGCGTAGTAATCTAAGTGATTTGACTCTAAAAAACTTTCAGCATTTCGCACACTTACTTTTGACTTAGCTGAAAACTTCTTCTCTTTTAAATAATAAGTGCCTTTTAAACTTTTTAGGGTGTTTTTTTTGTCAGCAATAGTTGCACCACTTTGGTAGTAGAGTACTTGTTCTTTTCTGTTAAAATACAACGTGTCTGTACTCATTTTTATTTCTTTATCAATAACCTCTACATTTCCCCAAGAGGTAGCTTTTTGAGTATTACCGTCATAAATAGTAAAATCACTGTATTGGATAATGCTATCTCCTTGTTCAATAACCACTTCTCCTAAGGCTTTGAAAAGATTGTCTTTTTTGTACAAAAGTGCTTGATTGCACTCGAGAATAGCTCCTTGATGCTCTATTTTAACGTTGCCAATTAAAACAGTTGCACCGGGATATTTTTTTTCATCAGCCTCAGAATATTCACTTGATAGTATTTTTATTTTTTTTGTTTGAGAAAATGCACTGCCCAAGCAAAATAAAAGGTAAAACGCAATAACTCTTGTCATCTTTATAAAAATTTGCTAAAACTTGATTAACTAAAAAAGCCTTATCTGTCTTGTTGTGCATGCGGTTTTCTCAACATATCTCTTAGCTTTTAATTTTTTTAGCTTTTAAAATGCCGCAAGCAAAGGTAATCAAAAGCAAACTTCCTTCATTTGCTGAAAATACTATAAAGTAACACAAAAGGTGTTTCTGCATTAGTTGTGCAAGTGGCACAATAAAACTTATCCTTTGTAAAAAGGTAGCTTAACTAGCTTCGCTGGAATTCGCTTTTTGCGAATTTGAACAAAAATTTGACTTCCTATTTTTGCGTTTTCTGTACTTATATAGCCCAAGCCGATGCCTTTGTTTAATGAGGGGCTTAGAGTGCCTGAGCTTACTCTTCCAATATTATTTCCTTCCGAATCCAAAAACGGATATCCCTTTCGGGGCACTCCTCGCTCAGTTAATTCAAAAGCAATTAATTTGCGCAATACACCCTCTTCCTTTTGTTTTTTTAAGGCTGCAGAGTTAATAAAATCTTTATTAAATTTGGTTATCCAAGCTAAACCTGCTTCAATTGGAGAGCTGTTATCGTCTATATCATTGCCGTATAAACAATAGCCCATTTCTAAACGCAGGGTATCGCGGGCTGCCAAACCTATGGGCTTAATTCCCCAAGGAGCACCTGCTTTAAATATTCTTTCCCAAACGGCTTCAACATGATTGTTTTTAACGTAAATTTCAAATCCTCCAGAGCCTGTATATCCTGTGGCTGAGATTATTATATTTGGAAAACCAGCAAACTCAGCAATTTGAAAATTGTAAAACCCAATGCTCGACAAATTAATTGTACACAGCGATTGTATGGCTTGGGCTGCTTTAGGACCTTGAATGGCTAATAAAGACCAAGCGTTTGACTGGTTTTCAACGCTTACTCCTAAATTATTGTGTTTAGATATCCAATTCCAGTCTTTTTCAATATTCGATGCATTGACCACCAACATATAGTGATTTTCATTTAACATATAAATAATTAGGTCGTCAACTATGCCTCCCTTATCATTGGGCATGCAACTGTACTGTGCTTTTCCTGGAATTAATTTAGAAGCGTCGTTTGAACTTATTTTTTGAATTAATGCCAAAGCATTTTTACCTTTTAGTATAAATTCTCCCATATGGCTAACATCAAAAACGCCTACTCCATTTCTTACAGTTTGATGCTCGATATTTAAACCCTCATATTGCAAGGGCATATTAAAACCTGCAAAATCAACTAATTTTGCTCCCAATGCCTTATGTATATGACTTAATGCTGTATTTTTCATACATTTATTTTGTTTTTAAATTGATAATTTTAATATTATCAGCAACTATTTTACTGCCTATTAGTATTGTTGCCATAACTAATTGCGAATTTAAAATTTGTTATAAACTATTTACACAGTAAAAAAAACCTATAGTTAGGCTTGACTTACAATAGTGCTAAAGTATATAAAACTTATAAGCTAGTGTATTAATTATTTACAATTTTTTTAAATATTCTGACAAAGGAACATCTAGCGAAATACCATAAAAGCTACTTTTTATTCCGTTTAAAGGCAACGCAAAGCTTAAATTAAAATCTAAGGCATTGTAAAAACTAAGTCCAAAGGCAATGCCTATATTTACATTGTTAAAACGACTGTCAGTTGTTTTTGCTATTTTGTACAAAACACCAGAGGCGTATAGCATAGTGTAATAATCGGATATTAAAGGCTTTCTTTTAATATCGTGATAGAGGCTTTTATAATTTTTATCATTTTTGTTAAAACTGATTCTTATGCCTATCTTTTCAGATGCTGCATCGTATTGATTACCACTTATATCAAAATATTGATTTAGCCCTACGGTAACGTAAAACTGTACCTTTTGCTCTTTTTTATATTTTTCGGCAATATGTGTTAAAATAGAGGCTGCATCCATTTCAATTAAATTGTTTTCTAGGTCAATTACAGAATAGTTCCGAATAGCATTGATTATATCGGGAATTATTTTTCTTTTATCGGTATCGAGCAAAAAACTGTAATCGTCAATAGTATTTAACAAAAAACTAAAGGTTTCAGCTTTGTTTAATTCTTTTATATTTCCAATAAACTTTAAAAAGTCTAAAACTGAACTTATATTTGGTATTTTTAAGGTTTCTTCAAAGCTAAGCGTTTGATGTTTTACAAGAACCTTATTAGCTAAGTCTATGCTATTTATTAATTTATTTAATTGATGAGTTAAATTTTGACTTTCTTCATCTTTAGGTATTCTTTGAGATAAAATTTGCACTTTAGGCAACAATTGCTCAATTTCTGTTAAATAGCTTAGATCTCGAATTTTAGCATCTAAACTCTTATTTGAAAAGAGATTGTAAAGATCTTCAATAATTTTTACATCACTACTTGATTTTAATGAGTTTAAAGGTAATTTTTCAATGGCTTTTTTTAAGTCTTCCGAAAAAATATTGCTAATCGAGCTAATATCCTTGCCCTGTTGTATTTTTTCAATGATAAAACTGTTTTGCATATTCTCTAACTCAGTAACATAACTTTCTAGGTTGGTTACTTTTACATTGGCTATATCTATATTTTGAACAGTGAGCTTTATTTTATTATAAGCTGTAATTAGCTTAGGAAGTAAATAGACTAATTTTTGATTGTAAGTATCAATATTAAGGGTGGTGTCGTTTTTAGCATCCTTGATCTTCTCAATTTCTTTTTTTATAACTGGGTATGCTGTGAAGTTACTTAAGGCATTGAGGTAACTGTCAGACTTACTGCTTTTAGAGCCTGCAATATCGTTTTGAATAGCCCTGATACTTTCTAGGATTTTGTATTTTTTCTGAATACTATCGTACAAGCCACTATTAGATTGATAGTAGATAATCCCATTTTTTAAATTAATATTATCTTTAAAAAAAGCATCTGTTTTTTTGATTTGTTGTGCAAACTTTATAGTTTCATTGCTTAAAAAGCTAAGATTACTTTTTGCCCTTTCATACATTTGTTCGTAAAGTGAAAGCTGCTTATTTGTCTTAGAATATTTTGCTAAAACATTAATTGACAGCATATGGGTGTTTAATATTTTTTCTGTTTCCGAAAAATTAGGCAAGGCTATTGTTTCAGCTTTTTTAATTTCCTGTAAAGCCTTTTGAACACTTGCGAGCTGTTTTAAGTCGATTACTATTTCGTTTATACCCTTAAATGACTTTATTAACTGTTCAAAATACTTGTTTGTTTCTAAATAATTAGAATTGGTGAAAATCAAATCTTTAATGTCTTTGGAGTAAAGATGTTGATCAAAGGTTTCAATCAGATTTTTAAAACTGCCCGAAAATGAAGTGTTTATTTTAGTAGTTTCAATTATCTTTTTTAACAATTCGCTTTTTTCAAGTACTTGCTTAATTTTCATTTGTAACCTGTTTTTGTCATCCTTAACTACAAAGTATAGCTTTTGAAAAAGCGTGTTATTCTTTGATATTAATATTTTTATCCTGTTGAGCTCCTTATTGTAGTAATAGCGGTTAATATCCCAAAAGGTTTTTTGATCAATATTAAACAGAGTTTTAGCCTCTAAGAAAAGATTGTTAAAGTTTTTAATTTCGTTTCTAATTTTCTGAATATTAGCTTGTTCACTATATTTTTCAAAAACTTTTTTGTATTGCTTATCCAAGAACAGCGATAATAAGGTACGATGCTCTTTATTGCCTATCGCATCTAATATATATTTGTCAAGTTCGTAATAATTAAAGGTACTTAATATACCGAGTTCATTTATTGTAGGTATTGATCTGCATATTGAGATAATTAATCTAAACAATGCTTCTCTTTCACTTTTTGTTAGATTTTTAAACTTCTTTTTCGACCTAATTATATTTTGCTCCATAGAAAACTTTGCTGTGCCAACAACAAACAAATAATTGATACTTTCCTCGAGTATACGTTTGGTAATGATTCGGTGATTTTTTTCTTCAAAAAGTATATTGCTTATGCGCTCAATGTAAAATTGGGTAAAATTATCTAGCTTTTCATTTTTTACTACATGATCAAGCACAATTCGCTTTATGCCCTCTCTAACTATTTCGCGTTGCTTTTCAGAAATGATTTTACTTAGTAATTCTACATCTAAATTTCCTTTTTTAGCTGTAACACTGCCTGCGCCTATAGACAGAGTTGGTGCCTGATAGTTAGATTGTGAAAAAGCAGCCGAAAAGACAAATAAGTTACACAGTAAAAGTAATACACTACAATATTTTAGTTTCATCTTATAAAAATTAAATTAAACACCTATATTTATTTAACCAACAAGTACAAGCCTACAATAGCCAAACAACTTGGTTAAAAAATTGTAAAAAATTGTAAAATAGGGATTGGTCTATACAACTATAGCAACTGAGAATTTGCTTTAAAGCGCTGTATTAAAGCATAAAGATGCTTAAAATAATAGACTTGACAAAATTTTTTAAAAATATATTTAGTTTAGGTACAAAAAACATTGTTAATTTTGCGCTAAGTCAGTAAAATACTTTTGTGCATGAAGCTTTCGCGAAAATTAGTTTTTAACATCCTCTTTTTTGTAATTTTAGGTTTATTGCTATATCCTCCTAGTAAACTGTATTTTATTCAATTATTTTCTTTTTCCCCATCTATCAACAGTAAAGAAAAGCAAGTTATGTTGCAAAATTACAGCTGGGAACTAAAGGGCATCAACACTTCAAGTTTAACAGCTAATCGATTAAAAGACAAAGTTGTATTGTTAAATTTTTGGGCAACATGGTGTCCGCCCTGTATTGCTGAACTTCCAAGTATTCAAAAGCTGTACAACAGCTATAAAGACCAAGTGAAATTTGTTTTTATAAGCGATGAAAATCCTGAAAAAATCAAGCAATTTTTTAAAAAAAAATCCTTTGACTTGCCTACCTACTCTATAGGCGCAAACAAGCCTGATATGTTTAAAATTTCATCAATCCCCACTACTTTTATCATCGATAAAAATGGAAAAGTGCGTATACATAAAATCGGAGCTGCTAACTGGAACGCTAAAAAAGTTAGAGCTTTACTAGATGAATTAATAGCTCAAATACCAAAAAATTAATATTTAACCAACTTTAAAGCACACAAAACAAGCGGCAGAAAAAGTGTATTGTATATTTAATTTTTACAAACAGTTAAGATTGTATTATTGCTAAAATTTACACAGTTTGTTGATTAATTTTATTAATTTTGAGTTTTTATAAACACTACACTTATTTACTTTATAGATGTTATATTGCCTTTCTCTGTACCTAAAACATTTACCTACTCGGTAACTGAAGCGGAAGCCCGTTTTTTAAAACAAGGAATGCGAGTAGCAGTATCGTTTGGAAAAAAAAGAATTTGCACTTCCTTGGTTTTTGATATTCACAAAAAGCAACCGAGTTTATATAAGGCAAAAGAAATACATCAAATTTTAGACGAAAAACCTATAGTTAACCAGCAGCAGTTAAAACTTTGGGAGTGGATAGCCAAATATTATATGTGCAATTTAGGGGATGTGTATAGGACTGCTATACCTTCGGCATTTATTCTAGAAAGTGAAACTAGTATATGTAAAAACATTTTTTTTACTGATAATAAAAATATAAGTGATGAATCTTGCATAGTTTTTGAAGCCTTAGAACAAAAAAAATATTTGAGTATTGACGAAATAACAAATATTTTAGGCAAAAAAAATGTTTTGCCTATTATTGATGAGCTATTGGAAAAAAATGCTATTTATTTAAAAGACGAAATTTATCAAACATATAAACCTAAAAGAGTTAAATACGTTAATTTAAATGCTATTTACAACTCTGAAACGGGTTTGCAAAACTTGTTAAAAGTTTTAAAAAGATCAAAAAAACAGCGCGACGCAGTTTTGCAGTATTTTCAACTAGCAAGTAATAAAAAGCCTATTAAATCAAAAGATTTAGAACAAAAGGCACAAGTTTCTGCTGCCGTGCTTAAGGTCTTAGTAGAAAAAAAAGTTTTTGAGTTTTACTACTTACAAACCGATCGTATTAATTTTCAAGGTAATATACATCAACTAAAAGCTCTAAACGAGCACCAAAAAGAAGCTTATAATCAAATAAAAACAGCCTTTAAAACTAACATGGTAACCCTATTACACGGGATTACTGGTTCAGGGAAAACCGAAATTTACGCAAAGCTAATACAAGAGGTATTGTTGGTTGGGAAACAGGTTTTGTTTTTATTGCCCGAAATTGCTTTAACTACCCAAATAATAAAAAGATTGCAGTATTATTTTGGAAATAGTATTTCTGTATTTCACTCAAAATATTCAATTAACGAAAGAGTGGAGGTTTGGAATAATGTTTTAGAATCTAAGCCAAAGGCACAGGTTGTTTTAGGTGTTCGCTCATCGCTGTTTTTGCCTTTTTCAAACTTAGGTTTAGTAATTGTAGATGAAGAGCACGAAAATTCGTATAAGCAGTTTGACCCTGTTCCAAGATATAATGCAAGAGATACTGCAATTGTTTTAGCTCAACAACAAGGGGCAAAGTTATTATTGGGCTCAGCTACTCCATCGATTGAAAGTTTTTTTAATGCCGAAAAAGGAAAATATGGATACGTAAGCTTAAACAAGCGATTCAGAGATATACAATTGCCTAAAATAGAATTGATAAACCTCAAAGAGAGCTATCGCAAAAAGGAAATGAAAGGGCATTTTTCAAAAGATTTGTTGCAGTCAATACAGCAAGCCTTAAACCAAAAAGAACAGGTTATTTTATTTCAAAACAGAAGAGGCTATTCTCCAGTGGTTGAATGTACTTACTGCGGAGTATCGCCGCAATGTCCTAATTGCGATGTGAGTTTAACCTATCACAAATTCAGAAAAGAACTAAAGTGTCACTATTGTCATTATCAAAGGGCTATGCTTACCTGTTGTCAGGCCTGTGGCAGTACCTTATTAAATACTAAAGGTTTTGGCACCGAGCAAATAGAATTAGAATTAAATGAGCTTTTTCCGAAGTATTCAATAGCAAGGATGGACTCCGATACTACTCAAAGAAAAAATAGCTTTCAAAAAATAATCCACGCATTTGAAGCCCATGAAATTGATATTTTAGTTGGAACGCAAATGCTTTCAAAAGGATTGGATTTTAACAATGTTTCTTTGGTAGGCATATTAAAAGCAGATGCTATACTGAATTTTCCTAATTTTAGAGCTCACGAAAGAGCCTATCAATTGATGACACAGGTATCAGGGCGTGCAGGACGTTTAAAAAAACAGGGGCGCGTAATTATTCAAACTTATAACCCGTTTCATCAAATTTTAAAACAAGTTGCTGAAAATCAATATACAAATATGTATAAAGACCAATTAGTTGACAGACTTAAATTTCAGTACCCACCCTACTACAAACTAATAAAAATAACTCTAAAACACAAGGATTACGCACGTGTTGAAAATGGCATTCGCTGGCTTGCAAAGTCGCTTCAGAACATTTTTAAACAAAATATTTTAGGTCCTTCTGCCCCTTCGATATCTCGAATTCGCAATCAGTATATCAAAAATATAATAGTAAAAATACCTCCAAAACAGTCTATAACAAAAACTAAGGAGAGCGTACAGAAAATTAAAAATTCCTTTGAGTCTATTGCAGATTTTAGATCCATTAAATTTATAGTTGATGTTGACTCTTATTCTTAACTTTAGCCCAATAAAAGCGGTGCTGCGTATTTTTTAAAAGATACTAAGAAGTTTTAAATAAATTTACTGATACGGTTGCCAACTCAGAGTTTGGGAATTTTTTAAATACTTTTTTATCGCTAATCAAGCCTATGGCTTCCATAGCTTGCATATATTCTTCTACCTCCACTATGTATTGGTCGGAATATCCATGTATTGCATCGTAAGCTGTAGCAGCAGTTTTCCCTAAGTTTTTAGCTACTACTGTAGGATTTAATGTATGGAGTTCAACTAATAGTAAACCAAATTTGCCAATATATGGTTTCCATTTATTAAAATGTTGTTTTAGCGATTCTATTACCAAATTATTGTTTAAATGCTTGCCTTTGTAGGCATAAGCTCCTGTAGATTTTGTGTGGTTTAGCGTTTTAGCAGGTTGAGGTTCTTCCCAAATGCGATTGTGGTCTAAAAAGGTTCTGAGATTTAGTACATCGGAAAGTAATATGCCATATTTGTCTTGCAAATCCTTTGACAGGGCCTTTGGATTGCCAATATCGCCCCAAATTACCTTTGCCCAAATTTGAGATTGAACCAAGTTTTTACGAGTTATCTTTAATGCAGCATCATTGTAGTCAACTCCTATAAGCATTAAAGGATATTCTTCTAGTACAGTGCCTCGGGAGGTTTGGTTTTCAACCACATTAAATAAATGTTTTAAAAAAGCTCCGTTGCCACAGCCTAGGTCTAAGATACCCTTAGGTTGCTCGTGTATAGGTTTGTTAAATAGCTGTATAATAACCTCATCTATAGCTTTAAAATAGCTTGTATGCGCACCTCCACTTCCCCAAACATTCATCTCTCTGTCAAGGTGTATTTCTTTATTACCTTTGCCCTCAATTATAAGCATTTCTGAGTTTTTAAATAGTAATTTATCTAATTTACGCAAAGTGGGCAAGTAGGAAACAGTTACGCCATAGGCCTCTGCCCTTCGAGCAAAAAACAGTCCTTTTTGAGTAAATTCATACGACTCGCCAGTTTTGCTAAACCAAGCCAAATCACTAAGTATATTTAGCAGACGTGAAAAATTTTCTGGGTCTTTATGAAACTCTTCTGCCTTGAATTTTGTTTGCATAAAGTATTTGTGAAACATACCACTCATGCCTAATTGCACTGTAATAAGCCCTGTAATAATACCCTGTATATGCATGTGTATTTGACTCCATATTTTTTGTTTAGGCTCTGTATTTGGCTTTGCAAGGTCAAAGTTTTTAGTGAGCTGTATATATAGTTTTTCTAATTTGTTAAAGAAATTAATTTCAAATTTATTAATACAGTATTGATCTGAATGCTTTAGCAAGGCAAAGGCTTCTTTATAGATGTAAAAATAATTGAAAGCTGTTTCAGTAAACTCATTGCAACTAAAAGTTACTGTATTAGAATGGTTGTTTACCTTTTGACTTAACCATCCTTGCGAACATAAGGTTCTCAGTGCTACGTTTAAATATCCGCTGTTAGCTTTAAATTTAGTGCTTAGCTCTTCAAGGCTTGCTGTTTTATTTTTAAGTAAATAATGTGTAACTCCTTTGTCAAATAAAACGAAAGCCGCCGGACAGCTTACTATGCCGTCTAAATGACGAAACAACTCGCCTCTTAATCGTGATTTTTCTTGTTTGCTCAGCATAATTATATATATCTGCTTTTTGTTGGATATTTGATTTTTAGGGTTTAATTACAATTATTTATCATATTAAACACAGTGTAAGTTGAGTTTGATTATAGGTTTAAGCATTTTATTAAAAAAATATATTAATAGATAAGTTTTTTATGTTTAATTTTTAAACACACGGTGAGACGATTATAAATTTTATAAAACTCTGCTTTTTAGTTAGTTTTAAAATTATAAACAGATAAAAACCTAGACTCAATTGTCAATACGAAAAAAAAATTCAAAAAAAAACAAACTTTTTTTACTTTAAATTGATTTGATCTAATTAGCAAGTTTGTAAAATTACCTTGTATAAGCAGGATTTTAAAAGACTATGACAATGAACGCTTTAGTAATTTTTTATATCCAGTTTCAAGTTTTTGTTCATTTTTTGTTGAGCAAAAAATAAGTAAAAGATAATGAATAATACAATACCAACAAAAAAAAGTAAGCAACTTTTGTGCTTGCTTTGATACTTACTGGTTGCCTAAAATTATAGGCATGCCTGATTTCCCCGAGCCAATTATTACAATTTTGCTATTGCTCGATTCTGCCAATTTATTTGTGGCTTCAATACCCTTATCTTGGAGTATTTTATCTGTTAACGACGCGCTTAAAATACGATTAGCATCAGCCTTGCCCTGAGCTTCTATCCTTTGGCGTTGAGCTTCTTTTTCTGCCTTTTCTATTCTAAATTGATACTCTAAAGCCTCTTGCTCTTGCTTTAATTTGCGTTCAATGGCATCTCTTATGGTGTTTGGAAGTTGAACATCCTCAACCAAAACTCTTTCAACTACAATGTATTGGTCTTTTAGTTCGTCTTGTGCTTCGGCTAAAATTTCTTGCTCAATTACATCTCTTTTGCTAGAGTACAGTTGCTCGGGAGTGTATCTGCCAACTACGCTTCTCGCTGCTGCATTAATAGCTGGGTCTAAAATATCCGATATATAGTTTTCTCCTTTGGTTTTTATTAAACTTCCTAAATTTTCATAATCAGGTCTAAACCAAACTGTTCCGTCAACTCTAACCTCCAAACCGTTAACTGACAGTACATTCATTTGGTCCGAAATTGACTGTTGTCGTACTTTTTGCACTATCATTTTGTTCCAAGGAGCAACTATATGAAAACCTTCTCCATAAGTTTTTTTGGTATTTATACCATCTCCAAATCTTTCGAAGATTACTCCAGCTTCTCCTGGACCTATAGTTTCAGCAGACTTTACTATAATAATCAGCAATACTATTACAATAGGTATTAAAAAAGCTCCCTTTGAAATTCTAAAATTATCATTTGCCATATATAATGTTTTTTATTTTTAATTTCACTAAGATACAACTAAATTAATTAACTGCAATGCATATACTCGCAAACTGCTTTATTTGTATCAAATTCTATGGTAATATGCTCTAAATTAAACTTATCGTATAAAAGTTTTTTTAATTTAACTTTAAGTGCTTCGGCTTGGTTTAGGCTGTAGTTTTTATCTATAACTACGTGAAAGCTAATTATATTATAGCTTCCATCCATAGTCCATATATGAAAATCATGAATATCCTTTACAGAGGACACCTCAAGAATGTTTCGCTTAATTTTACTTATTGAAATATTGTCAGGTGTTCCTTGTAATATAATATGTATGCTTTCTTTTATATTTTTATAAATATTAAACAGTACGTAAAACGAAATTAGCAATGATAGTATGGGGTCAAGCACAGGGATATGCCAAAACTGCAAAATTACACTTGCTATCAGTACTACTAGCCAGCCTAAAACATCTTCTAGTAAGTGCAAGGAAACAACTTTTTGGTTTATAGAATTGCTTTTTTTTAGTTTTAAAACAGCAGCTCCGTTTACTATAATTCCTAATATTGCCAGCCACATCATCCCTTTAGCATCAGTTTGTTGAGGGTGTATAATTCTGGGTATTGCCTCTAGTATAATAAAAACTGAACCCACTATAAGCAGCACGGAGTTAGCCACCGCTCCAAGTAATGACAGCCTTTTAAAGCCAAAAGAGTATTTTTGGGTAGGCTTTTTTGTCGATTTTTTTTCGAGATACCATGCAAGTCCCAAGCCAAGGCTATCGCCTAAGTCGTGAAGTGCATCCGACATAATAGCTAAACTGTTAGTGAAAAATCCGCCAACAAATTCAATTAGGGTAAACCCTAGATTCAGAAAAAAAGCCATTGCTATATTTGCTGAAGAAGATTCACTGTGATGGTGGTGGTGCAAATGACCGTGTGCCATAATATATATTTATTTGTAAATATTTCAATTTTGTATGAGCCACCTTATTTATTTATCATTTGTCGCTAATGTGCATGACCCTCCATTTCGCCACCCATTTGCAACATTTTCCCTTTTAAAAAGTGTGCTCCTTTTATTACTGCTGTAAGGTTAAAATTATTGTTTTCAATACTTTTAATTTCAACCAAGCCTTTGTCGCTTATCCCTGTGGTAATTTCAAGTGGCATAAACTCTTCTGCTGTTTTTGCAACAAAGATAAAGTTCTTTCCTTCATTTTCAATAATTGCTTCTTCAGGCAAGGCAAACATTTTTTCATTTGCCTTTAATAAAATTTCTGCATTTATAAACATACCTGGATTTAATAAACCCTCTGAGTCTTCAAAGTGCCCATGCATATCAACTGTTTTGCTTATATCGTTTACCTTTTGACTTATTAGCTTTATGTATCCTGAGTATTCCTTATTTATGCCTGAGGGTTTAAATACAAACTCATCTCCTTTTTTTATTTTAGAAACATCTGTGCCAAAAACTTTAAGCTCGGCATGAATATGTTTGTTGTCAATTATTTCCATCATCTCAGAATTAGCCGATAAAAATTTTCCTTTGTTTAAGCTATTTTGAACTACATAGCCAGTAATAGGTGATTTTATATGCACATACTGCTGAATCCCTTTCTCAGATACTTGACTAGGTAATAACCCCACCATTTTTAATTGAGATGCATAGCTTTTTACCAAACTTTGAAGAGATTTAAAAGTAGCTTGGCTTGCTTGAAAAGATTTTTTTGAAACAATATCTTCTTCAAACAAGATTTTTTTTCGTTCGTAGTCTGCCTTAGCTACATTTCTGTTGTTAACAGCTTCTAAGTAAGAGTACTGTAGTTTAATAAAATTAGGATGCTGTAAAATAGCTACTGTTTGACCCTTGAACACTTTATCGCCCGAAAGCAATTCGGTGTGATGTACAAAAGCTTCCAAAGGTGCATATAAAGTTGCTTTGTTTTGTGGAGGAGCTTCTATAGTTCCTGTAACTGCAATACGATTTCTGAGACTCTTTTTTTCTAGTACAGCGGTTTGTATGTCAGCTGCTAAAATTTGCGCTTTAGTTAAGTGAATCTCATTTTCGTGTTCGTCGTCTTCGTGTTCGTCGTCTTCGTGTTCGTCGTCTTCGTGTTCATCGTTTTCGTGTTCATCGTTTTCGTGTTTGTCGTCTTCGTGTTTGTCTGTTGCATTTTTTGTGCTTTTTTCTGTTTTGTCATGCTCCTGAGCATGGTCTTGTTCTGAGTTATTTTCTTTTTTAGTGTTGCATCCAACCAAAAGCAAGATTATAATAATGGTTAATATGTGTTTTTTCATCTTTAGTTTTCTTTATAAAATTCATACTCAATTACAGTTTGATTGTAATTGTTAATAAGCGATAAGTAGTTTTGCATTACTTGAAAATAAGCATCAAAACTTTGACTGTATTGATAGGCATCAATTTCTCCCGATTTATAGGCAAGTTGAAGTTTGTTTATAAAATTTGTAGCCGTTGAAACGGTTTTGTCAATATCTGACAACTCTTTGTTTAAATAATAAATTTGCTCTTGTAAGCTGTTAAAATTATTGCGTATAGCTATAGCTGCTGCTTGATTTTCAATGCTTACTTCTTCTTTTATAATTTTTTGTTTACTTGTTTTTGCCTTATTGCTCCACATTGAAATTGGTATATTAAGCCCAATGTTAAATCCTGTAAAACTAGAGCTAGATCCTGTTTTTCTGTTTACAAGTCCTGCGTTAAACTCTGGAAAATACGATGATTTTGCTACTGCTATATTTTTTTGCGCTAGCTTATTTTTTTTGTTAAAAAGAGAAAAGAAAAGCTCTGAAATAGAATCTTTGTTATTATTGACTATCATTTTTTTAGCAGGAAATTTCTCGGTAGGCTGAATGTTGTAATTTATGAGCAACAGTTCTTTTAGCTCGTTTTCCGTTTGAGTAAACTCCTTATAGATTCGGTTTTTTTCTGACTGTACTCCTAAAAATTGCAATTCAGTTACATCGTTTTCCAAGCCACCAATTTCACCTGCTGAATGAAGTTGCTTTGCAATTTTGTTAATTTCCTTGCTGTTTTGCTGTTGTTCTTCCACTAAAGAAAGCAAGCCATATAAGTAATTCCATTGTTGATACAAACTTTTGGTTTTCCTTACAGTTTCCTTTTTGGAAAGATTGTTATTGCTTATTGCCAATTTTTTTAAGGCTAAAGCTGCTTTTTTATTTTGTATATGCCCTAGTAGTGAACCAAAATTTTGAATAACGGACAACTCCTTTTCATTAAGCCCAGGTAAAACTCCTACATCTTGGTATTGAATACTAATGGGATTCAATGCTATTGCTCCTAGAATTTCTGTGTTACTTTTATCTATTGCCAATTTACTTTTTTTAAGCATCACTGACTTTGATAGGGCTAATTTTACTGCATCTTGTTCGGTGAGATGCTTGTAGTTTTCTTGCATCTGTCCTCTAGCAATGCCACTTATAAGCCCTATTGCTATTACCGATATTTTTAAAAATTTTATTTTCATCATATGGTCATAATTATTGTTTATTAACAGTTACATTTAATGTACCATTGTGATCTTTTAGCTGTTTGTTTAAATTTTTGCTATGCCCTTTTTCAAATAAAACATATAATATGGGCAGTATTAACAGTGTTAATAAGGTTGCAGAAATAAGTCCACCAATTACTACCGTTGCTAGTGGTTTTTGAACTTCTGCACCTGCTGAGGTAGATATTGCCATTGGTAAAAAACCTAAAGATGCAACCGCAGCTGTCATAATAACTGGACGCAAGCGCACCGAGGTGCCTTTTTTAACAATTTCGTTTATATTTGAAATACCACTGCTTTTTAAGCGGTTAAACTCAGCAATTAAAACTATTCCATTGAGTACTGCTACTCCAAAAAGTGCTATAAAACCTATACCTGCCGATATAGAAAATGGCATGTTTCGCAGCCAAAGAGCAAAAACACCTCCTATTGCAGACATTGGTATGGCTGTAAAAATTAAAATACTTTGCTTTACAGATTTAAAGGTCATATACAACAAAAAGAAGATTAACAAAAGAGCTACTGGAACTGCAAAACCAAGTCTACCTTTGGCCTCTTCTAAATTTTTAAATGCTCCGCCGTAGGTAATATAATAGCCTGGGTCAAAGTTTAATTTTTGAGCTACTTTTTCTTTTAGCTCGGCTACTATGCTTGCAACATCGCGCCCTCTAATATTAAACCCAATGGTTATTCTGCGTTTAGCATCGTCTCTCTGTATTTGGTTTATGCTTGTTTTAAAACTCACATCGGCTATATTTTTTAATAAAATTTGAGCTCCATTAGGAGTGGTAATATACAGGTTTTTAATATCCTCAATACTCTCCCTTTTATTCTCTGCCATGCGCACCACCAAGTCAAAGCGCTTTTCACCTTCATATACTACTCCTGCACTTTGTCCTGCAAAAGCTGCATTTACAACTGTGTTAATATCTGCAACATTTAAACCGTAATAGGCTAATTGGCTGCGATCGTAATTAATTACAATTTGTTTTAAACCTGTCATTTTTTCTATATACAAGTCTTCTGCTCCTTTAACCCCTGGAATTATTTTACCTAATTCATTGGCATAAGCAACGAGTTTATCTAAATTTTCACCGTAAATTTTTAGCACTACATCTTGTCTTGCTCCTGTCATGAGTTCGTTAAAGCGCATTTGTATGGGTTGTTGGAATCCATAGGAAACTCCTAACATATTTTCCTCTAACAATTGTTGCATTTTTTGGGTGAGCTCAATTTTAGTAGTTGCCTTAGTCCAGTTGCTTTTATCTTTTAAAACAATAATGATATCGGTGGCTTCAATAGGCATAGGATCGGTTGGAATTTCGGAGGATCCAATCCTACTTACAATTTGTTCTATTTCATCGGGAAATTCTTTTAGCAAAAGTTTAGAGGATTTATCGGAAACATCTACTGAATACAATAGTGAGCTCCCTGTTGAAACTATGGTTTGCACAGCTAGATCTCCTTCGTCTAAAGAAGGGATAAACTCAGCTCCCATCCTTGTAAAGGTAAAGATACTTGTTAAAAATATAAGAACTGACATCAATAACACCTTGTACTTGTTGGTAAGTACATAGCTTAAAACTGGGCTATATGCTTTTTTTATAGCTTCAATGATTTTGTCGGAAAGTGTTTTTTTATTCTTTATGTGCTTGCTTAAAAACAAGGTGCTCATCATAGGCACATAGGTCAGTGAAAGTAAAAAAGCGCCAAGTATGGCAAAGCTTACTGTTATTGCCATGGGTTTAAACATTTTACCTTCAATGCCAACCAAAGCTAAAATAGGTAGATAAACAATTAAGATAATTATTTCACCAAAGGCTGCACTGGTTCTTATTTTTGAAGCAGAGGCATATACCTCCTTATCCATTTGTTTTTGACTAAGAACAGTACCCGCTTTATTAAGTGCCAAATAGTGGAGAGTTGCCTCGACGATAATTACTGAGCCATCTACTATAATTCCAAAATCAATGGCACCTAAACTCATCAGATTTCCCGATACCCCAAATACATTCATCAAACAAATGGCAAAAAGCATAGCTAACGGTATTACCGAGGCAACTATGAGTCCTGCTCTGAGGTTGCCCAATAGCAATACTAAAATAAAAATGACTATTAAGGCACCTTCAATTAAGTTCTTGCTTACTGTACTTATAGCTTTATTTACTAGTTTGGTTCGATCTAAATAAGGACGTATAGCAACTCCCTCGGGCAGGCTATTTTGTATTTGGGTTATCCTTTTTTTAACATTGCTTATTACTTTTGAAGAGTTAGCTCCCTTTAACATCATTACAATGGCGCCCACCACTTCGCCTTCTCCGTTTCGGGTCATAGCTCCATAGCGAACAGCATGTCCTAATTGTACCTTCCCTATATCTTTAATTAAAATAGGAGTGCCGTTTTCTGTATTTTTTACTACTATATTTTTAATATCATCAGGGCTTTTAATCAAGCCCTCACTTCTTATAAAGTAAGCTCTAGGATTTTTGTCTATATAAGCCCCTCCAGTATTTTGGTTGTTTTTTGCCAAAGCCTCAAAAACCTCGTTAATACCAATGTCTAAGCTTTGTAAGCGTTCAGGTTGCAGCGCAACCTCGTATTGTTTTAGGTAGCCACCAAAGCTACTCACATCGGCTACTCCTTCAATTCCCAATAATTGGCGGCGAACTATCCAGTCTTGGATGCTCCTAAGCTCCATGGCTGGATATTTTTCTTCATAACCTTTTAAAGCATGTAGGGTGTATTGATATACTTCTCCCAAACCTGTAGTTACAGGTGCCATTTCTGGATTTCCTACCCCTTGAGGGATCTGATCCTTGGCTTCGGCTAAACGCTCGTTTATTTGTTGTCTTGCCCAATATATATCTACCTTATCTTTAAAAACAACAGTTACCACGCTTAAGCCAAACCTAGAAAAAGAACGTATTTCTTCTATATCTGGAATGTTTGACATAGTCATTTCGATGGGAAAGGTAACTAAACGCTCAATATCTTGTGCTGACTGAGATGGTGCTGAGGTAATGATTTGTACTTGATTGTTGGTTATATCTGGAACAGCATCAATAGGCAATTGCCTTAAAGAGTATATGCCCCAACCTATAAGTGCTATGACCAACACGCAAATAATCAATTTATTTTTAATTGAAAATTTTATAATATTATCTAACATATGTTATTTGTTTTTTTACAGAGTTATTTGCAAAGTATTCAATATAGAACAGTTGGTTAAAAGAAAACTGCTTTAATTGCCAACCTTGCTTATGAACTCTAGATAATTTATTATTTATTCTGTATAATGCCGTAGCTAATACAACTGACTTAATTTATTTTAAGTCTAAAAACAACAATTTAAAATCGACGTGGGGGCTGAAATATATTATTTAGATAGGAATTGTAATAAGTAGCTTGGTAGTGATCTATTCTTTTTATTGGGATAAAAAGTGGGAAGTGTTGTAAATTGTAAACGGAGTTACTTACAAACATTAGGACTAAACTAGCAAGGTTACAATGGTGGTGCTGTCCTTGCTCGTTGCTGTGTGTTTTATTTTGATAATGGTCTGCCTCGTGCACCTGAGTATCGGTATGGCTTTCGCTATAGTCATAAAATACCCCTTTGCTATGCACTTGTATAGGAGGCACTGCAACTATTAGTATTAATACGACTATAATTATTTTTTTCACAACTATAAACTTAAGTTAAATGTTTAGTTTTTTAAAACTTTAAATAAGATTAGTAAAAAATTGTTAAATTTATTATCTGTTGTTTCATTTATCACTTTTTACAGATATAATTAAACTAGCTTATTAACTCTCTTTACATAGGGAGTTTTACTTTTTTTATTTTTGTTAAGCAACTGTAAATAACTTGTTTTATTGTTATACCTGTTATATTTAGGTGTAAAAATTACATAAAACTATATTTTCAAAAAAATACAAGGCAAAGATATAAAATTAGTTTTTTTTTAAAAACATAAAAATTTATTAATTTTTGATGTATAATTTAGATATTGGTTAAATGCATTTTAATTAGCAAGTTTGTTAATTATCTTATTAAAGTGAGATTCTAAACGGCTGTAGCGAGTGGTAAGCGAGCAATTTATTATTTGCAGTTTTAATTTTTTGTCTGAACAAAAAACGAAGAAAGGGAAAAACTATAATGCTATACTTCTTTTTTTAAAATGTTATAAAATAAGGAGTAAAAGGTCGTTCCGATTCTATGAGTGGGTTTCTCTACACGAATTGTCTATGTGCATAATCTGAAAAAATTAAAAAAACTTTTGAAACATGATAAGTGTAATATAATTAATATGCTAAAGATAATATTTTTAATTTAAATATCAAAAAATAAGCGCAATATATTCAATTCCTTTTTTAAGTGTAATACATTTGCTAACTGTGTTTTATGAGTTTTTATGCAGTTGGCTATATTTTTACAAATTAATTTTTTAGCAATAATAAATGCAATATTTAAAATACAATTTTTATAGGGTCGCAAAATAAAAAAACCCAATAAATAAATTGGGTTTTATTAGCCTTTAAGCTAAGATTAGTATTGTAAAAAATTGCTAATTCAACTTAAAAAATTGATGTTTTATTTAATGTTTATTGCAAATTTAAATACGACAAAGCTATTTTTTCTTTTCCATTTTTTTCTTCAATTCAGCTAAGCCACCAATATCGCCTAAGGTAGTTTTTTCTGCTTCTTGATTTTTCTTAGCAGCCATTCTTACATTTCTCTGCTCTTCTTGTCTGTAAGTAGCGGAATGCGAAACTACTATTCTGCGGTACTCTTTGTTAAATTCGATAACTTGAAAATAGGCAGTATCTCCTTTAGCTAATTTGCCTTTGTTTTGTTTGTCTAAGAAACGCGATGGAGCAAAAGCTTCAATCCCGTCGGCAAAAGTCACAGTTGCTCCTTTGTCGTTCTTTTCTTTAACTGTACCTTGGTGTTTTGAACCAATGGCATAGGTAATTTGATGGGCATCCCAAGGGTTTTCTAGAGTTTGCTTATGTCCTAAGTTTAATTTTCTGCTTTCAACATCTAAACCTAATACTTGAACTTGAATTTTATCGCCAACGGTAACAAAATCAGATGGATGCTTGATTTTCTTAGTCCAAGATAAGTCAGAAACGTAAATTAAACCGTCTATACCTTCTTCTAATTCAACAAATACACCAAAGTTAGTGTAATTGCGAACAGTTCCTTCGTGCTTTGAGCCTACTGGGTATTTAGTTGAAACAATTGTCCATGGATCGGGGTGCAGTTGTTTTATACCCAATGACATTTTGCGATCTTTTCGGTCTAGAGTTAAAATTTGAGCTTCTATTTCGTCTCCTGCTTTTACAAAATCTTGAGCCGAGCGCAAGTGTGTTGACCATGACATTTCTGAAACATGCACCAGTCCTTCAACGCCGTCATCTATCTCTACAAAGGCACCGTAGTCGGCTAAAACAACTACTTTCCCCTTTACAGTATCGCCTACTTTAAGATTGGGGTTTAGGGCTTCCCAAGGATGTGGCGATAGCTGCTTTAATCCTAATTGTATTCTCGATTTATTGTCGTCAAAGTCTAAAATTACTACATTTAGCTTTTTGTCTAATTCAACAATTTCGTTTGGGTGATTGATGCGAGACCATGAAAGGTCTGTAATGTGAATCAATCCGTCAACGCCTCCTAAATCGACAAATACTCCGTAGGAAGTTATGTTTTTTACAACTCCTTCAAGAACCTGACCTTTTTCTAGTTGACCTATAATTTCACGTTTTTGATCTTCTAAATCAGCTTCAATAAGTGCTTTATGCGATACAACTACGTTTTTAAATTCGTGGTTTATTTTCACAACTTTAAATTCCATGTTTTTTTCAACATATTGATCGTAGTCGCGAATAGGTTTTACATCAATTTGAGAGCCTGGCAAAAACGCCTCTATGCCAAATACGTCAACTATCATTCCTCCTCGGGTTCTGCATTTTACAAAGCCATTGACAATTTCTCCATTATCGTGTGCGTTATTTACTCTATCCCAAGCTTTTATAATGCGAGCTTTTTTATGTGAAAGCACTAGTTGACCTGATGAATCTTCTCTTTTATCAACCAATACTTCTACTTTGTCTCCTACTGCTAGATTTGGATTGTAACGAAACTCATTAAGTGAAATTACACCTTCTGACTTTGAATTAATATCAATAATAGCATCGCGATTGGTAATGCGCACTACCTCTCCTTCAATAACATCTCGTTCGTTAACAAAGCCTAGTGTGCCTTCTATTGCAGTTTCAAATTCCTTTAATTTGGTTTCATTAACAAGCTCAATACCTTCTTCGTATTTATGCCAATTAAAATTTTCTAAAAACTCTTTTGTATTATTGCTTTGTTTTGTTGGAGTTTTATTTTCTTCTGTTGCGCTTTCAGTTTTATCTTCCTCAACTTTATCTTTTGTATTTTCATTGTCATCCGTTGAGCTTGCTGTTTTGTTATCAGCAACAGGGCTATCAGTTTGATCATTATTTGCCGGGCTTGCAGATTCTTCTAGATTTGGGTTATCTGCCTTGTCATTAAAATCTGAAACTTTGTCAATTGAGGTTTCGATTTTATTTTCTTCGGGGGTTTTGTTTTCTTCAGACATTTCTGAAAATATATTTGTATCTTTTTGTTAGCCAGATTTTTAACGATACTAACGCAAAGAGGTTATACTTTTAATTAAAGTTGCTTACTTTTTTTAAATCTGTTATCGTAAAAAAGCAAACAAAGGTAAGCATAATTATTGAACTAATCTAAGGGTTTTTAAAAATCAACTTACAAAGGGTTCCTAGATTCATATTGTTAGTTAATATTAGGCATTTAAAAAATGGCGTATAAATTATTAAGTTAGATATATATTTGCAAGGCTATGAATTTATACTGACTACAGCTATTCCAATAATAGCTAACACAATTCCTATTTTATTTTTTTTGCTAAACTTTTCATTAAATAGCAAAAAACCAATTAGTGTTGATATAATTACTACTGCTACATTGTTGATGGTAAACATAGTAGAGCTTTCAAAATTTTTATCCTGTAAGGCTTTTATCAAAAAAAATACAGAGTAATAGTTGGGAACTCCTAGTATAATTCCAGCAATTAGGTTTTTAAGTTCTATTTTTTGTTTTAACGCAAGTTGCTTTACAATTAAGAGTAGCAACCCGAAAGAAGCAGCAAGACCGAAGAGACTTGATGAGAAAAACCCAACTTGATTTTCTAAAACATAATTGACTTCTATATATTTTAGAGTTGTATCAATTATTCCTGACCCTAAAAACAATAATAAAGGCAGTAGTAAATTAGCTTGGTTTTTACTTTTTTTATCTTTAACTGATGATAGATATACTGCCAATAAGGCAATTATTATACCAGCAATTTTAAAAATGCTTATTTTTTCGTTGTACAAAATTATTCCAAAGGTCACAGGTATTACAACCGACATTTTTCCTGCTACGGAAGCTACTGAAACTCCGTTTTTTTGTGCCGTTGCAGCCATTATCTGAAAAACAGATATAAAAAGAAGTCCTAGCAAAACAGCACCGTAAAACCACGTTTGTTCAGTTAGCTGATTTAGTTGATAAAATGAGCCTGCCGTTGCATTGCCTAAGGCAAAGGCTGTAAAGTAGTTTACAACTATAGCATGCAGGGTGTTTATTTTATAGAGTTTAAAGTATTTAAAAATTGCAAATAATAGGCTGGTAAATAAAATGCTTAGCAATAGGTTTATCATTTTATAAAAATTCTTTTTGACTAAAAAGATTTACTATATCTTCGCTTTTAGGGTTTATATTCCAAATTCTAATTCCCAATTTTTTTGCAGCTTCGGTGTTTTCAGGAGTGTCGTCAATAAAAAAGGTTTCTTTAGGGTTTAAATTATTTTGATTTAATACAAAGTTGAATGCTTCTGTATTGGGTTTGCGCAAGTTTATTTCGTACGATAAATAAAACTGCTCAAAGCAATTTTTAAATTCCCAATATAGTTTGCTGCCCCAACGCTTTTGAACTTCACAAATATGCAAGTAATTTGTATTGCTGAGTAAAAACAGTCGGTATAGTTTCTTTTTGGCAACTTGTTTTATAAAGTTTAGTCTGTGTGTTGGGAAGTCTGATAAAATAGAATTCCACGCTAGCTTTATTGCCTTTTCAGATGCTTGAAATCTTCCTTTAAAATAGTCAATAAATTCTTGGCTTGACATAATTCCTATTTCGTAATTATCAAAAACCTCTTTCAATTGCTTGTCATAGGAGGTAATTCCAAGTTGGGTCAATTCTTTAAGGCTAGCCTGCTTGTTTAAATTAATAAATACATCGCCAAAATCGAAAATAATGTTCTTAATCATTTGTGTAAATTTTTAGTACATTGTTGTGTATTTGTTTCTCAGTAATTTGCTTTGCTTTGATATTGGGTGCTTTAATTCCTTTGTAAAACATTTTATCTCCTGTAAAAACTCTAGCTTCATCCCAAGTATTTTTATCTATAAATAATTGTAAAATTTGTGCGCCTCCCTCAATAATTACTGACTGTATGTTGTGCTTCATTAAAATATCACATAGTTGTTTTGTAGTATCTGCACTAGTGTCAATTTTTTCGTAAAATATAAAAGCTTTGTTGTTTTGCTCTAATTCTGTTATAACTATGGTTTTTTCGGTATTGTTTAAAACCTTATACGAACTGTTAATGCGCAGCTTTCTGTCAATAATAATTTTTACTGGGTTTTTTCCGTACCAACTGCGAACGTTTAACGCTGGGTTATCCTGCTCAACTGTATTGCTACCTACTAAAATTGCTTGTTCTTCACTTCGCCACTTGTGTACTAGTTGTTGTGAGTACGTATTTGAAATCCAAATAGGTTTTTGTTTGCTTTTTTTTTCAGGTGCTATAAAGGCGTCTTTGGTTTCGGCCCATTTTAGTATTATATAAGGTCTTTTTTTGTTGTGCACTGTAAAAAATCGCTTGTGGTATAATTTGCACTCCTCTTCTAACACTCCAAGGCTGAGCTTACAGCCTGCCTTCTTTAATTTTTCTATACCCTTGCCTGCAACTAGAGGATTTGTATCGGCGCAACCAATAATGAGTTTAGGTATTTTTTTTGATATAATTAAATCTGCGCAGGGCGGAGTTTTTCCGTAGTGAGCACAAGGCTCTAAACTAACATAAAGAGTTGATTGCTCAAGTAACCGGCAGTTATTTACGCTATTTATGGCGTTAACCTCAGCGTGTTTACCTCCATAAGAATCTGTATATCCTTCGCCTATAATAGTGTTGTTGTACACAAGTACTGCTCCAACTGACGGATTAGGACTTGCTATTCCTATTCCATTTTTAGCTAACTGCAAACAACGCCTCATATACTTTTGGTGAATTGACAATTAAATGGTTTTAAAAAATTTAACAGACTTGTTTATATTGCAATTATTTATAAATTTGTTTATACAAAAATACTACTTTAAGATGATATTATCTGATTTTATTACTAGGGATATTAATTTGTCAAGACAATATTGAGTTTACCAACATTATTAGAGAGGTGTTAATTGAGTTTGGTGTACCAAAGGCGGGTACATCTTAATTTAAAGTTTTAGATCAAGCCTTGAAAAATACAGGACATTACTATTGTAATGTTTGGATGCTTAAAGTGCTTTAAAGCTGTTAGTTATGCGTATTAAGGAGTATAAATATTTTTTTAACTTACAATTAAAAGACTTGTATGCTTTAACAGAAATTGAGACTTTTTTCTTTTATTTAGCAGAAGAGTACCTAGATTTGCAACCTTTTGAGTTGGTTTTATATCCAAATTTTACAATTTCAAATAAAAAGAAAAAGTTGCTTGACCAAGCCACTGACCTTTTAAAGAAATACAAGCCCATACAGTACATATTGGGGAAAACTCAGTTTTACGGTTTGTTTTTCAAACTCAATAAGCACACCTTAATACCTAGGCATGAAACAGAAGAACTGGTTAGCTGGGTTATTAACAGTGCTGTTCAAAAAGGCAGTTTAAAAATACTTGATATAGGCACAGGCTCGGGCTGTATAGCTATTAGCCTAAAAAAAGAGCTTAGCAGTTCTTTAATTAGTGCTGTTGACATTTCATTTGAAGCACTCAGTATAGCACGAATCAATGCCCAACTAAATAAGGTTAATATTAACTTTATGCGCTTAGATGTTTTAAAACAAACATCCTTGTTTGATACATACGATATTATAGTATCAAACCCTCCCTATGTCAGAAATTTTGAGAAAAAAGAAATGAAAAATAACGTTTTGCTTTACGAACCTCATTGTGCTTTGTTTGTAGATAACAACAACCCTCTAGTTTTTTACGATAAGATAGCAAATCTTGCCAAAATGCATTTATCAAAAAATGGGAAATTGTTTTTTGAAGTAAATCAGCACCTAGGCAAAGAAACCGCTGATTTAATTAAAAACAAAGGTTTTAACAAGGTTGAACTGCGCAAAGATAGCCTTAATAATTACAGAATGATCAAAGCGAGTCTGTAATCGATATACAATGTAATTATTAGTGCTTTAATTAAATTATTTTTATTTGCATTAGCTTGTGATTATATGTTTTTTTTAATTTATAATAAATTTATATACTGTTATTTATCAGCTTATTACTAATTGATTTTTAAAATTCACAACGAATATTTGTTATTTTTTTTACGATTATTTATCTAAATAGAAAAATAATGAATATATTTGTACTTTCCTAAACAAGCACAATTTTATATAAATTTTAAATTGGTCGCTTTACAAAATCACCCTGTACAAATATAACTTGATACGCATAAACTCTGTATTATATGGAAAAAATAGATTTTGCAACGCTTATTAAAGAGTCTGAGGCCGATGCTGGTCTTGTTTTTAACTCAGAAGGCTATGTGCTCGATTCGCATAAAGTTTCTAATCAAAATAATGTTTCTGCCATGGCTAGTGTTTTAACAACCATGTCAGATGAGTTTCTTCAAGATATAATGGCTGCAAAAAGTTCTAATTCTATATCACTTGCATCAGAAAAGGGTTTAGTACTTATAAACAAGTACAATAACGATAATATAGTTTGTTTAATGACCAAAGATATTTCTAAATTAGGAGTAATGAAGCTTACTTTGAAAAAAGTAATGCCAAAACAATTTAATAAATAATATAAGATTTTATACATTTTCAATTTTATAATCAAACTCTTTGTTGGGACAATTAAAACAGTAAAAAATAAAACCTAATTCTTTTTTAATAGAATTTTGGCTTTATAATTAGATTAGCAAACAATAAAGTAATATTAAATTTAATTTTAACCTGATGAAAGAAATTATAGATGATTTTATCAACAATTTAAAAACTGAAATACCTGGATTTGTAGCAGTGTCAATTACTGATGTTGAATCGGGAGAGGCTTATGAATCTTATACTGTAGAATCTAGTTTTGACCCTAATATAGCTTCAGCTTACAACTTAGAGGTAGTGAAATCTAAGCTAAAGGCCATTGAAGCCTTAGGACTGAAAGAAGAAATAAAAGATATTACAATTACTTTAACTAGCCAAGTGCATATCATTAATATTGCTCCAAGTGGTGCCTATTTTATATATTTGGCAGTAAGCTCAAAAGGCGCAAATTTAGGAATTATAAAAGCCTTGTTAAATAAATATAAAACAGATTTGAATAAAGCCTTATAATTAAATGCAAAATCGTGAAAAATACAAATCACTTAACTATAGAAAAATATTTAAAAACAAATCTTAACAACAAGCTCAAGGCCTTTAGAAAATGCAGAATTTCTAATGGAATAATAGAAGCTCCAAAGAAAAAAGATTCTGATTTTTTTGGGTTTTTATTCAAAGAGTACGATAGTTTTAATGATTTAATGAAAGATATTTTTTAACAACAATATACACTAATTATTTAAATTATTTTATTGTTGAGTTGTTTAATATTGATACTATGGTGGAGTATGGTTGTGTTATTAGTTTCCGAAAATATTATCTCAGAGTTTAATGGTCATTTAAATTTTAAAACCATAAAAAAACAGATTGTATTATGCCTAATATCCCTTTCCTAAAGTGTGGAGGGGAGGAGGTATTGTACTATTTCTTGCTACAACCGTGTTGTTTAAAGTCCTGCTTATCCAAAGTAATTATATAAACTTGTTAATTAGATCAAATTAACTTAAAGTAAAAATCTATTTTGTAAGTGCTGTTAAAGAACATGTAACAAGTGATATAAATACATCTTAAAAAATATAGTTTTCTAACAGATACTAATTAGCAGGTTTATAATGATGGTTTTAACTATTTAATTCTTTTTGCAAGAACTTTGCCGTATAACTTTTTTTGTGTTGGATTATTTTTTCAGGAGTGCCTGTAACAAGCACATCACCACCGCCTTTACCTCCTTCTAAGCCAAGATCAATAACATGATCGGAAAGCTTTATAACATCTAAATTATGCTCAACTATAAGTACCGTATTCCCCTTGTCGGTAAGTTGATTTAATACATTCATCAGCACTCTAATATCCTCAAAATGTAGCCCAGTGGTAGGCTCGTCTAAAATATAAAAAGTGTTGCCTGTGTCTTTTTTTGAAAGCTCGCTAGCTAGCTTAATGCGTTGCGCTTCACCGCCCGATAGGCTAGTAGATTGCTGCCCTAAGGTTAGGTAGCCCAAGCCAACATTTTTTACGGTTTTTAGCTTTCTGTGTATTTTAGGGATAGATTCAAAAAAACGAGTAGCCTCGTTAATTGTCATATTTAAAAGATCGGATATTGACTTGCCCTTGTACCTAATTTCGAGGGTTTCTCGGTTAAACCTCTTTCCTTGACAGGTTTCGCAAGCTACATGGACATCAGGAAGGAAATTCATTTCAATTACACGTAAACCTGCTCCTTGACAGGTTTCACAACGCCCTCCTTTTACATTAAAGCTAAAACGACCCGGTTTATATCCTCTAATACTCGCCTCTATAGTTTTTGCAAACAAACTTCTAATTTCTCCAAAAACCCCTGTATAGGTTGCCGGATTTGACCTTGGAGTTCTTCCGATAGCAGATTGATCAATATCAATAACCTTATCAATATATTCTATACCTTCAACACTTTTATAAGGCATAGGCTTTTTTAATCCGTTGTAAAGGTGCTGGTTTAAAATTCTGTAAAGAGTTTCGTTTATTAAGGTTGACTTTCCGCTGCCCGAAACTCCTGTTACACAAATCATTTTGCCAAGAGGAAATTCAACAGTTATATTTTTTAGATTATTGCCAGTGGCTCCACTTAGTTTTAAAATTTTCCCGTTGCCTTTTCTTCTTTTTTTAGGAACTTTTATCTCTTTTCGCTTAGCTAAGTAATCGGCTGTTAAGCTTTTTTGTAACTTAATTTCTTTAAAACTTCCTTTGCTTACTATTTGACCGCCGTGCTTTCCAGCACCAGGACCCATATCTAAAACAAAATCAGCTTGTTTAATCATATCGCTGTCATGCTCCACTACTAAAATTGAATTCCCAATATCGCGCAGTTTTACTAAAGAACTAATTAGTTTTTTATTATCTCTTTGATGTAAGCCAATACTGGGTTCATCTAAAATATACAATACTCCAACTAGTTGAGAACCAATTTGAGTGGCTAAACGTATGCGTTGTGCCTCACCGCCCGACAATGATTTTGAGCTTCGGTTTAAATTTAGGTAGTTTAGCCCTACATCTAACAAAAACTGTATGCGATTTTTGATCTCTTTTATTACTTCACTAGCAATTTTAAGCTGTTTGCTAGTAAGGCTAGCCTCCATATCAGAAAACCAAATAGCTAGCTCAGCTATATCCATCAAAGCTAAATCGCTGATATTTTTATCCAGAATTTTAAAATGTAAAGCCTCTTTTTTTAAGCGCTTACCTTTGCAGTGTACACATATAACCTCGTCCGTAAAACCCTTTGCCCAACGCCTTATTGAGCTGCTTTCATAATTTTTGTTTTGGTTTTCAATAAAATTGACAATGCCTTCAAAATTTATATTGTAATTATGAGTAATTCCAGCGGCTTTTGACTTAACGCTAAAAACCTTTTTGCCACCGTGTAAAATGATTTCGAGGGCAGCTTTTGGAATGCTATCAATAGGGTCGGTAAGTTTAAAATTATAAGCTTTTGCTATAACTTCAAGCTGCTTAAACATCCAACCGTCATTTTGTTGCCCCAACGCAGCTATTCCGCCGTTTTTAATTGAATTAGATGAATCTGGAACTAGTTTTTTAAAACTCACAACTTGTGTAATACCTAAACCATTACAATTTGTGCAGGCTCCTTTGGGTGAGTTAAACGAAAAGCTGTTAGGTTCTGGAGTAGGATAGGCAATACCTGTTGTAGGGCACATTAATTCTCTGCTAAAATACCTAAGATTTTGACTATGAGTATCGATAAGCATTAATATATTATTGCCTGAATAAAGTGCTGTTTTTACCGTTTCGCTCAGCCTATTCTTTGCACTTTGTGTAATGTTAAGACGGTCAATTACAAGTTCAATATCATGGTTTTTATAGCGGTCAAGCATCATCCCCTTTTCAATTTCTTTAATTTCTCCGTCAACTCTAACTCTAATAAAGCCTTTTTTTAAAACTTGTTCAAACAACTCGCGATAATGCCCTTTTCTCGATTTTACAAGAGGTGCCAAAACAATAATATTTTTATCTTTGTACTCTTTTAGAATTAAATCGATTATTTGTTGGTCAGAATAGCTAATCATTTTTTGACCAGTATTATAGGAATATGCTTCGGAAGCACGAGAAAAGAGCAAACGCAAAAAATCATAAATTTCGGTAATAGTTCCTACCGTTGACCGCGGATTTTTATTGGTAGTTTTTTGCTCAATTGAAATAACTGGCGAAAGTCCGTCAATTTTATCGACATCTGGCCGTTCTAAGCTGCCTAAAAACTGCCTTGCATAGGCTGAAAAGGTTTCGATATATCTGCGTTGTCCTTCGGCGTAAATAGTATCAAAAGCTAACGAAGATTTACCGCTACCGCTTAATCCAGTTATAACAACTAATTTTTCTCTCGGAATTTTTACATCAATATCTTTTAAATTATGTACTCTAGCTCCATAAACTTCAATGTATTCTTGCTCTTTCAAAGTTGAAAATTTAAAGAAAAAAGCAAATTTACGCAATAGCTGTGTATTTTTAATCTTAAAATAGTAAATTGCACTTGCAACCATATGAGTATAAGATTGATTAATTCGCTGCGATATTTTTTTGAAAGAAACGGGTTTTATGTTTGTTCTCGCTTGGCCGATAGGTTGGGAATTAGGATAGTAAATGTAAGATTGTTTTTTATTTATTTTTCATTTGCAACCATAGGACTGTCTTTTGGCTTGTATTTAATTTTGGCCTTTTTACTGAAGTTAAAAGATATAGTGTACACAAAAAGGTCTTCAGTTTTTGACCTGTAATGTTTGTAGCATTTAAATCGCGTTTATATAAGGCAACTTTTTTATCATTGCTTATTTTATGCATTGGTGTTGGAGGATATGTATTTATTTTTAATTATTCGCTTGTCGATGCATTGTATATGACCCTTATAACGGTTACAACGGTTGGTTTTGGCGAAGTGCATCCGTTTGGAACTGGCGAGAAAATATTTACTATAGGCTTAATTTTAACGAGTTTGCTAATTTTCGGATACGTAGCTTCTTCATTTTCTGAGTATTTAATTAGCGGTAAATTTTTTTATAAATTAAAAACAAAAAAGGTGCAAAAAAAAATAAAAAAATTACAAGGGCACACTATAGTTTGCGGCTTTGGCAGAAACGGAAAACAAGCATTGTTAAAATTAAACAGCTATAAGCAAGAGGTGGTTGTAGTTGAAAACAACAAAGAGTTGATACAAAAATTAGACACCGACAAGGTGCTAAATGTTGAAGGAAATGCAACCTTAGACCAAACTTTGCTCAAAGCGGGCATTTTAAATGCACAAAATTTAATTACTGTTTTACCTTCGGATGCCGATAATTTATTTGTGGTTCTATCGGCAAGGCAATTAAATAGAAAATGTAAAATTATAAGCAGGGCTTCAAAAGAAAGCTCGCATAAAAAACTTAAAATTGCAGGAGCAAACCACGTAATTATGCCCGATAAGCTAGGTGGTGCTCATATGGCACTTTTGGTGGTAAGTCCCGATGTAATTGAGTTTGTTGACTGTTTAACTATAAAGGGCTATGCAAAAGCAAATTTAGAGGATATAGCTGTAAATGACTTGCCTTCAGAATATTTGGGCAAAACTATTTTGGACCTAGACCTAAGACGCAAAACAGGATGTACCGTTATTGGATATAAATCTTTAAAACACGACTACATTATTAACCCCGATGTTACAATTAAACTAACTCCTAACTCTAACCTAATAGTGCTAGGTAGCACAGAGCAAATAAATGCTTTGCGAAAACTTTTTTAAACTAGAAAGATTAGCAGGAGTCCTGTTGTGTTATAATAAGTTTACAGGAAAGGACACACAACTGCATCCGAACGAAATTATTAATGATTAAGTACTAATGAGTTTTAAAAAGGTTATATTTCTAAATTTACGGTGTATGCTGTGTGTTTTTCAAGCCAATGCTTTTCAAAATGACTTTCAACAAACTAAACAATAAGTTAGAACACCTAACCCCGAAAAGCACAAAATAGTTTAGCAGATTAAATTATAAAAACACACAATTAGCCATTTGCAGTTTTATCAAAATGAGCACTAGTGTTTTACTGCGATCTTTGATGTATAGCTCTTATCGAAAAAAAAATCGTTAATTTTACAGCCAACATAAATTTGCTAGTTAAAAACACAAGTAAAAGTAAGCCCCTTTGCTTGTAAAAAATAAAAGTTTACAACAAATCAAGCATATAAACATTTTAGCACACAAAAAATATTAACCACATGATAATTGTTAAGTTAAAAAAAACAATAAACACAAACTCATGAATATAAACACACTTTTAGTTCTTATTTTTTTAAGTATAAATTGCTATACTCAGCAAAACAACTCTATTATTGCTGAAAGCTATTTTAGAAACAACGAGTGCAAAAAAGCCATAGAATTATATCGTGAATTATATCAAAAAAGCCCATATAACAACACCTATTTAAATCGATTGATAAGCTGCTATCAAGAAACCAGTCAATTTGAAAGCGCACACACTTTGATTACAGAGAGAATAAAAAAATTCCCCAAACAAACTTTCTTATTAGTTTTGCTAGGATATAATTTTGAACGTCAACAATTAACACAAAAAGCAAACGAGCAGTACCAAAAGGCTTTAGCAAGCCTTAATTACAAAAACGGCTATGCATCTATTACTGCCAACTTATTTAAAGAATACAATAAGCTCGACTTTGCTCTTCAAGCCTATACCGGTATTATGGAAAACAATCCTAATGCAAATTACGGCTTTCAAATGGCTCAGATATACGGCGAAAAGGGAGACTTTCAAAAAATGTTCGAATCTTATGTAGATTTGGTTGATAAAAACGAAAAACTCATCAGTAGTGTACAGCGTTATGCCAGTATTTATATTAGCGAAGACATTGAAAATCAAAACAATGTTCTATTTAAAAAAGCACTTTTAAAAAAATCTGCACACAAGCCAAAAAACATTTGGAACAACTTACTTGCTTGGCTGTACATCAAACAAAAACAATACGGCAAAGCTTTAATACAATACAAGGCCTGATTGGCAAGGCAGGTGGTTGACAAACTTTCAAGTATTAAAACATTAGGAGAAATAGCTTTTGATAATTACGATTATCAAACAGCTAAAGAATGCTTTGACTTGCTATTTGAAAAAACTGATTATAAAGCAGATAAGCTTCATGCTATTTATATGAAGCTACAAATTGGCATAGCTAATAAAGAGCCTAATTTAACAGAAGAATTTAAAAAAACATTTGATGAGTTTGGCATAAACAGCAAAACCTTGTACATTCAATTAGCCTATGCCGATTTTCTTACTTTTCATCAAAACAAGCCCGAAAAAGCAATTCCAGTGCTCGAAAAAGCAATAAATCTATCTACTTCAAAATACACACAAGCCTCAGTAAAGCTCAAGCTCGGCGAAGTATTAGTTTTTACCCAAAAATTTAGCAAGGCATTAATTTACTTTTCTCAAGTACAAACACAATTTAAAAACCATCCTTTAGCTCAGGAAGCTCGTTTTAAGGTAGCTCAAACCTCTTATTTTAACATGGATTTTACTTGGGCAAAGGCTCAGTTAAAAATACTCAAAGGCTCTGCCACTCAACTCATTGCAAACGATGCTACTGAATTGTTTTTAATTATTTCCAACAATCAACCCTCCGACAGCATCCCAACCGGATTAACAGAATACGCAAAAGCAGATTTATTAGCCTATCAAAACAAAAACAAGCTAGCAATTGCCACCTTAAACACCCTATTGGTAAACTATAAGAATCAAAATATAGAAGACCAAGCCCTATACAAACAAGCCCTGTTATACACTAAAACAAAGCAGTTTAACAAAGCAGCAGCTAATTACGAAAAAATTTTACAACTAAACCCCAAAGGACTTTTAATTGACAATAGTTTGTACAAACTTGCCGAACTCTACAACGGCGAGTTACGCCAGCCAAACAAAGCCTCGGAGTACTATCAAAAAATTATTTTTAACCATCCTTCAAGCATTTATTTGGTAGATGCACGTAATAAATACAGAAAACTTAGAGGTGACAACATTTAACACCTCCTCAAACAATATAGTTTAAAATAAAAACCACTTACAAATATGTACATATACAATATAACCATCAATATTGATTGCAGTATTCGCAACCAGTGGCTAGTTTGGATAAAAAAACACATACTTGAGGTTTTAGCAACTGGCTATTTTACTAGCGCAAAACTAACACAAGTTTTAGTTGAACAAGAAGCAGAAGGGTTTACCTATGCCGTACAATACATCGCAAAAACAAGAGCAGATTTAAACAATTACTACAAGCAATATTCTGCCGAATTAAGGAAACAAGGCACAGAAAAATTTGCCGATAAAATGATGACTTTCCGAACGGAATTAAAACTCATCGACGAGTTTTATCCTGCTGTCATAAAAAACTAAAAAGCAAGCCTTGCTAAATCCACACACGATAAAAGCAATGAACATACGAGCAAAAAAGCACTTAGGTCAACATTTTTTAACAGATGATAATATTGCTAAAAAAATTGCGAATACCCTAACTGAAAACACATATGACAATGTATTGGAAATTGGACCTGGGATGGGAATACTGACAAAACATTTGCTCAAAAAAAAGTCTAAAATTACAGTTGTTGAACTCGATGCTGAATCAGTGAACTATTTAAAAGAAATTTTCCCCTTAAAACACATAAACCTCAATACTTCGGCAGAAAAATTTAGCGTAATTCATGCCGATTTTTTAAAACATAATTTAAGCGCAACCTTTGCAGACAAACAAGTAGCCATTACAGGCAATTTCCCTTATAATATTTCTACCCAAATTGTATTTAAAACCCTAGAAAATCGCAAAATCATACCCGAATTTTCAGGGATGTTTCAACAAGAAGTTGCCAAACGCATTACCGAAAAAAAAGGAAGTAAAAATTATGGTATTATATCTGTTTTAGTCCAAGCCTTTTACCATGCCGAATATCTATTTACTGTACCTCCCACTGTTTTTAATCCACCACCTAAGGTTTACTCAGGAGTCATCAAGCTAACAAGAAAGCAAAGCTACCAACTTCCAGTAAATGAAAAGCTTTTTTTTAAAGTTGTTAAAACCTCATTTAATCAACGCAGAAAAATGCTTCGAGGTAGTTTAAAAAGCCTTAAAATTTCGCATAGCTTAGCACAAGATCCTATCTTTGCTATGCGTCCCGAACAGTTATCTGTACAAGACTTTATAAACCTAACCATTAAAATAGCAAACCATGGCGTTAAAAATTACTAAACAACTTATTAAAAACTTACAAGAACTTGTAAAAAACAAAAACCACAGTGCTATTTCTAAGTTTTTTACAGAAACTCACCATGCCGATATAGCAGAGGTTTTAGATGAACTAACCTTTGAACAAGCAGTTTACATTATCCGATTGTTAGACTCTGAAACAACTGCAGAGGTTTTACTTGAACTCGATGAAGACTTAAGAGAAAAAATTTTTGAGCACCTATCAGTCAAAGAAATTGCCAAAGAAATTGAAGAACTAGATACTGATGATGCTGCCGATGTTATTGCCGAGCTTCCAGAACAAAAAAAGCAGGAAGTTATCCTAAAGATAGAAAATAAAGAACACGCCAAAGAAATTGTTGAACTTTTGCGCTATGACGAAAACACTGCTGGAGGTTTAATGGCAAAAGAATTGGTAAAAGTCAATGAAAACTGGAACGTTTTAACCTGTGTTAAAGAAATGAGGCAACAAGCCGAGCAGGTAACCCGAGTCCACTCCATTTACGTGGTTGACAACACAGGCAAACTAAAAGGGCGATTATCTTTAAAAGATCTTTTAATGGCTTCAACTCGTTCAAAAATTGCAGAGGTTTACATCCCTAAAGTTGATTTTGTAAAGGTACACGACAAGGCAGAAGACGTTGCCAATATAATGCGCAAGTACGACCTAGAGGCAATTCCAGTAGTTGATAAGCTAGGTGTTTTAGTAGGAAGAATAACTATTGACGATATAGTAGATGTAATTAAAGAAGAAGCCGATAAAGATTACCAACTAGCAGCAGGTATTACCCAAGATGTTGTTGCAAACGATTCGGTTTGGCAACTAACAAAAGCCCGTTTGCCTTGGTTGTTTTTAGGCTTAGTTGGCGGCGTAGGAGCCTTTTTGATTATGGACAAATTTGAACATGCCTTTAAAGAAAATGCTGTTCTTTTCTTTTTTACTCCACTTATTGCTGCTATGGCTGGCAATGTTGGAGTTCAATCTTCTGCCATTGTAGTTCAGGGTTTAGCCAACGATGATATTAAGGGAAGCATCAACAGTCGTCTAATTAAAGAGATGCTTTTATCGCTACTCAACGGCACTGTTTTAGCCCTTTTTCTCTTTTTGTTTATCTTCGCATTTACCCATCAAGCAATAAAGGCACTTGCTGTATCAGTATCCTTAGTAGTTGTAATTATTGTTGCAGGTTTAATAGGCACCTTTATACCGCTATTTTTACATAAAAAAGGCATAGACCCTGCTATTGCAACAGGTCCTTTTATCACAACTAGTAATGATATTTTTGGCATACTAATATACTTTAGCATAGCACAGTTAATCCTAAAGTTTTAAAAATAAGTGCTGAGTTAAATAATCATATCAGGCAAACTAGCAATAATACATATTGAGCATACATAAGTAATAAATACATAATTGAAAGCACTGCTGTAAACTAGGATTTTTTGTCAAGCTAGTATAAACCAGAAAATATTATTTTTTCAAATAACCTATTACATTATGAAAAACTTATTATAATAATATCTATTGATAATGTAATTTAATAAAATATTAACATTTTTGATTTTCTTTTTTTAAAAGAAACCTATACATTTGGCGCAAGTTATATAACTTTACACTCTTTATAATTATGAGAAATTTAAAATTTTTGCTAAGATATATTTCACTTATTGTGTTACTTACAGTCTTTAATTCTTGTAATACCAAAGATGAATTAAACAATTTAAAAGGTGCGGAACTTAGCATAGATGCATTTTTTGAAAAAATATCTTCTATGGATGTTCAATCAGAAGAAAATGCAATTTATATTGAATACACTTATAACAAGGAAAAAGAAACCCTAAGCCTTTTGCAAGCCGAAGAAAGGGAACTCAATTTTTTTTATTTATTATTTCGTTATTTAGATTCTGATTTTGAAGATGACAAAACCAGATCAAAAAAGAAAAAGTACAAAGTGTCGTGCAGTATGGGGGGCGATGGTTCAAAAAATTGGACAAAATACTGTTCAGGTGCTTATAGCTGCGGTTCTTTATCAAAAAAATGTCTAGATGCGGGTGGCTGTGCTGAAATTTGCAATGCTCAAATGGTATATATACCTGCAGAAAACCACTTCTTACTTTTAACCGAAGAGGATTATATCAATTTTGAATAACAATAAACATTAACATTAAACAAAAGACCTCTTTGCTCAGTTTGCATAGAGGTTTTTTTGTAATTCTCTATTTTAAACTTTCGGTTGCTAGTGCAAAAACACGTCAGCATTAATTTTAGTTATTAAATTCAATAAAATTAACTAAAATCATATGATAAGTAGTTTGTATTATTGTACAAAAAATGCTTTTGCAATATCTTTGCACCTTAAAAATATTATGCCTAACATGAAATTAAAAATTTTACACGAGTATAATGATTAAAATTACATTGCCTAACGGGAATATTAAAGAATTTAAAAAAAATATCAGCCCTATTGAGGTTGCAAAAAGTATCAGCAATGGCTTGGCAAGAAACGTTATATCTGCAAAATTCAACGGCTTAATTGTTGAAACCACTACTGCTTTAACTACTGATGGCTCTTTGGTTTTATACACCTTTAATGACAAAGAGGGCAAGCAGGCTTTTTGGCATTCTTCTGCCCATGTATTGGCACAGGCTATTTTAGAATTTTATCCAAAAGCTAAACTCGCTATAGGTCCGGCTATTGAAAATGGTTTTTACTACGACTTAGACTTAGGCAAAGAGGCTATTTCTGAAAAAGACTTCCCTTTAATAGAAAAAAAAATTATAGAACTAGCTCGTGAAAAAGCAATATTTAAATTGCGCAAAGTAAGCAAGGCTGATGCCTTAGCTTATTACAAAGTAAAAAACAATGAGTACAAAACTGAACTTATTGAAGGTTTAGAGGATGGCAATATTACTTTTTGCGACCACAGCAATTTTACAGATTTGTGCCGTGGAGGTCATATTCCTAATACAGGTTTGATAAAAGCAGTAAAAATAACAAATATTGCTGGGGCTTATTGGAGGGGCGATGAAAAAAATAACCAGCTAACTAGAGTTTACGGCATATCTTTCCCTAAGCAAAAAGAGTTAAACGAATACTTAGAGTTTATTGAGAATGCAAAAAAACGCGACCACAGAAAATTAGGCAAGGAATTAGAGTTGTTTACTTTTTCAAAAAAAGTAGGTCAAGGTTTGCCTCTATGGCTACCAAAAGGCGCTACCCTTAGAAATAGACTTGAAGATTTTTTAAAGAAAGCTCAAAAACGAGCGGGTTATGAAATGGTAATTAGTCCTCATATAGGTCAAAAAGACTTATATGTTACCTCAGGGCATTACGCAAAATTTGGAGAGGACAGCTTTCAGCCCATAAATACTCCAAAACAAGACGAAGAATTTTTGTTAAAGCCCATGAACTGTCCTCATCACTGCGAAATATACAATTTTAAATCTTATTCGTATAAAGACCTGCCAAAGCGCTTTGCTGAATTTGGCACCGTTTACAGATACGAGCAAAGTGGCGAGCTACACGGGCTAACAAGAGTGCGTGGGTTTACCCAAGATGATGCACATATTTTTTGCACTCCAAAACAATTGGACTCTGAATTTAAAAATGTTATAAACCTAGTGTTATATGTTTTTGGTTCTTTGGGTTTTAAAGACTTTACAACTCAGGTTTCGGTTAGAGACATGCAAAACTCCAACAAATACATAGGAGATGCCGATACTTGGGAAATTGCCGAAAGTGCAATTATTAATGCCACTAAGGAAAAGGGCTTGGACTATGTTATTAAGCAAGGAGAAGCGGCTTTTTACGGACCTAAATTAGACTTTATGGTTAAGGATGCCTTAGGCAGAAGTTGGCAATTGGGCACAATTCAAGTTGACTACAACCTACCTAAGCGCTTTAATTTAACATACAAGGGTTCTGATAATAAATTACACAGACCTGTGATGATTCACCGAGCTCCTTTTGGTTCGATGGAGCGCTTTATTGCCGTTTTACTAGAGCATACTGCGGGCAATTTCCCATTATGGCTTAGTCCCGAACAGGTTATTATATTACCTATTAGTGATAAATATCAAAATTATGCCGAAAAACTTTTGCATTTGCTAGAAAATTCCGAAATTCGCGCCCTCATTGACAGCCGCAATGAAAAAACAGGAAGGAAGATTAGAGATGCAGAACTTAACAAAGTGCCTTTTATGATAATTGTTGGCGAAAAAGAGCTCGAGCAAAATACGGTTTCTGTAAGAAAACAAGGCACAGGCAACATAGGTATTTTTTCAATTAAAACTTTTATTGGTTTTATACAAGAAGAAATAAGCAAAACTTTGGTAGCGTTTTAAGTAAGCAAACAGTAATTTTAAATTTATAAATCATAGCAATTAAAAGAAGAGGTGTTCGTAATAACGCCAGAGTAATTAAAGAAGATCAGCATAGAATTAATGAAAAAATTAGATATGTTGACAAAGTTAGACTGGTTGGGGATAATATTGAAGCAGGAATATATTCTCTGGCAAAGGCAAAGGCAATTGCTAGAGAATTAGGATTAGATTTGGTAGAAATTTCGCAAAAAGCAATGCCTCCTGTTTGCAAAATTATTGATTATAAAAAGTTTTTATACGAGCAAAAAAAAAAGGAAAAAGCCTTAAAAGCAAAGGCAACTAAAGTGATAGTTAAAGAAATACGCTTCGGGCCTCAAACAGACGAGCACGACTACGAGTTTAAAAAAAAACACGCCATTAAGTTTTTACAAGATGGTGCCAAATTAAAAGCTTTTGTATTTTTTAAAGGCAGATCGATAATTTTTAAAGAGCAAGGACAAATTTTGCTTTTAAAGTTAGCCCAAGAACTCGAAAATTATGGAAAAGTTGAACAAATGCCTAAATTAGAAGGCAAGCGAATGACTATGTTTGTTGCCCCCAAAAAAACTAAATAAATATACAAGCACGATAAACGACAAATAAAATGCCTAAAATTAAAACCAAATCTAGTGCCAAAAAGCGTTTTAAGCTAACTGGCACCGGAAAAATTAAGAGAAAGCATGCCTTTAAAAGTCATATTTTAACCAAAAAGTCTAAAAAGCGCAAGCTAGCACTAACTCATTCAACCTTAGTGCACAAGAGTGATGAATCCAATATCAAAAAGCAATTAGCTTTAAAGTAATTGCTTATAGGGTAGTAAATTAATTATTAACCATGTAGTCAGGTTTTTATAAAGTGCTATAAGGCAAATAGTCACCTGTTACAAAAACACTTTAATTATGCCAAGATCGGTAAATTCAGTAGCTTCAAGAAGTAGAAAGAAAAAAATTCTGAAGCAAGCAAAGGGTTACTTTGGACGCAGAAAAAACGTTTATGCAGTAGCTAAAAATGCAGTTGAAAAAGGCTTATTATACGCCTATAGAGACCGCAAAAACAACAAAAGAAACTTCCGCTCGTTGTGGATTCAACGCATTAATGCAGGGGTTCGTGAATACGGAATGTCTTACTCAGAGTTTATGGGTAAAATAAAGGCGAGCAATATTGAGTTAAACCGCAAAGTTTTAGCCGATTTAGCCCTAAATAATCCAGAAGCTTTTAAAGCTGTAGTTGAAAAAGTAAAATAAATTACACTAGTTTGTTTGTTGCTAGTGTAACTCCCCAAATAGAGCTGTACCATTTTTTAAAACCGATGGATTATACCAAAAATATACACTCTTCAATCAAAGTTTTATTGCGGTATCTTAGCTTTTAGCAACTTCGCTTTAACTTCTAGCAGCAGCATCTTAATTTTTGACAGTATAATACTATTTATATTCTTTGTTATAAATAGTGTAAGTCATAAAGTTCTATAAAAATAAGTGTAATATGGGTTAACTCTTTTGTTAGTGCAATGTGTTGATTAATTGTACTTTATTTGGCTTTCGTACAAATGCTAAGCATATTCAAACTCACCGTATTCACTTTTTATACTCAGTTTTTTTTGTGTAGCAGGCTCTACTCTACCAATAACACGAGCATCAACTTGAAATGATTTTGAAATGCTAATAATATCTTCAGCCACCTCAGGGCTTAAGTATAATTCCATTCTGTGCCCACAATTAAATACTTGATACATTTCTTTCCAGTGGGTTTTTGACTGTTCTTGAATTAACCGAAATAAAGGAGGTACAGCAAACATATTATCTTTAACAATGTGATTTTTATCTATAAAATGTAAAATTTTTGTTTGTCCACCTCCAGTGCAATGTACCATTCCGTGAATTTTATCAGGATGATACTTTTTTAATACCTCTCTAATTATAGGCGCATAGGTACGAGTGGGCGACAACACAAGTTTTCCTGCATTAACACCAGTGTTTTTAACCATATCGGTCAAGGCTTTACTTCCTGAGTATGCTAGTTCAGATGGCATAGCTGAGTCAAAGCTTTCTGGGTACTTTTTAACTAAATACTTTGCAAATATATCGTGCCTAGCAGAGGTTAATCCGTTGCTGCCCATACCTCCATTGTACTGCTTTTCATAGCTCGCTTTACCAAATGATGCCAATCCTACAATTAAATCGCCCACTTGTATATTTGCATTATTTACAACATCATTGCGTTTTAATCGGGCAGTTACAGTTGAATCAACAATAATTGTTCTAACCAAATCCCCCAAATCGGCAGTTTCTCCTCCTGTTGAGTATATGTTTACTCCAAAGTGTTTTAGCTCCGAAATTAAGTTTTCTGCACCTTGAATTAGTGTAGATATTACCTCGCTGGGTATCAAATTTTTATTACGCCCTATTGTTGATGACAACAATATATTATCAGTTATTCCTACACAGAGCAAATCATCTATATTCATCACTAAGGCATCTTGAGCTATTCCCTCCCAAACAGAAAGGTCGCCAGTTTCTTTCCAATACATATAGGCAAGTGCACTTTTTGTGCCTGCTCCGTCTGCATGCATAACTAGGCAGTAATTGTCGTCATTTGATAAATAGTCAGGCACAATTTTACAAAATGCCTTGGGAAATAAACCTTTATCTATATCCCTTAGTGCTTTGTGAACATCTGCTTTTGATGCCGATACGCCTCTTTGCTCATAGCGTTTTGAAATCTCTTGATTCATCTGTTGTTATTTTATAACTGCTAATTTACTTTAAATATTAAAATTTAAGTAAATGCTCCGTATTTTGGTTTAAAAACAACTATCAATAAGTAATTTTTAAAACTATCAATTAACTAATTTGCAAACATATTTATTATTGTTTTTTTAGCAATAATACAAAACTTATTTATTTGATAAATCTGCTGTATTTTAAAACAAAAATTGTATTTTTTTAACGCCTTAAATTATTGTAAGCTAGGTTAATTTTGCAGACATAATTTTTTGTATTAATTTCGAATGCTGAAACTATCAATTAAACTTGGCGGCAACAATGAGCAGAAAAATACTACTTACTTCAAGCGAAATTAAAATTATTCTTTGCCGTTTAGCCTGTCAGTTAATTGAGAATCACAATGATTTTTCAAACACAGTTTTAGTAGGTCTTCAGCCTAGAGGCATCTTTTTAGCCCAGCGTTTGGTATCAGTTTTAACCTGTGATTACTCTATTGAAAACTTGCAATTAGGCATTTTAGATATAACTTTTTATCGAGATGACTTTAGAAGAAGAGAAAAGCCCTTAAAAGCAACTACAACCCAAATGGATTTTTTAATTGAAGAAAAAAAACTTGTTTTAATAGACGATGTTTTGTACTCTGGAAGAAGTGTTAGATCGGCTCTTACTGCTATACAATCGTACGGAAGACCTCAAAAGGTTGAACTATTAGTTTTAATTGACAGAAGATTTAGCAGACACTTGCCCATTCAACCAGATTACAGAGGAAGACAGGTAGATGCTATAGACCAAGAAAGAGTTGTAGTAAATTGGAAAGAAACCGATAATAAAGATGCTGTTTACCTTGTTGAGGCCCAGCAAAAGGCTTTATTGAAAAATTAAAAAAGAACTTTAGAGATGAAGCCCTTAAGCGTAAAACATTTATTAGGCATTAAATACCTCATTAAAACTGACTTAGATATTATTTTTGAAACAACCGAGCATTTTAAGCAAATTATTAACAGACCCATAAAAAAGGTACCTTCACTTAGAGATATTACCATAGCTAATTTATTTTTTGAGAACAGCACCCGCACAAAACTATCTTTTGAATTGGCAGAAAAGAGGCTCTCAGCCGATATAATTAACTTTTCAGCAAGTCAATCATCCGTAAATAAAGGCGAAACTTTGATAGATACTGTTAATAACATTCTTTCGATGAAGGTCGACATGCTGGTTTTGCGTCATGGGCAGGTGGGCGCTGGTGTTTTCTTATCTAAATATATAAATGCAAAGATAATTAATGCTGGCGATGGCACTCATGAACACCCAACACAAGCCTTGTTAGATAGCTTTTCCATGCGCGAGGCTCTAAACAGTAAATTAAACGGTAAAAAAGTTGTTATTATTGGTGATGTTTTACACTCTCGTGTAGCCCTTTCAAATATCTTTGCCTTAAAACTTCAGGGTGCTCAAGTAAAACTTTGCGGTCCAACCACACTTATGCCTCGATACATAACAAGCCTTGGCGTTGATGTAGAAACAAATTTAAAAAAAGCTCTTCAGTGGTGCGATGTAGCTAATGTGTTACGTGTTCAACACGAAAGAATGTCTGTAAAGTACTTCCCTTCTGCTAGAGAGTACACACAGTTGTTTGGTATTGACAAAGAAATTTTAAATTCATTGGGCAAAAAGATTATCATCATGCATCCTGGGCCTATAAACAGAGGTGTTGAGCTATCAAGCGATGTAGCTGACAGCAAGCAATCTATTATACTGAATCAGGTTGAAAATGGAGTAGCTGTAAGGATGGCAGTAATTTATTTACTAGCTCAACAAATAAAATCATCTTAAATTATGAAAATTTCAACAAAAAAAAATTACATTTTAATATCAACAGAAGAAACTTCTTTTAGTGCTTTTTTTAAAAATTTCAATAAAAAATTTAACGAAATTAAAAATAAACATATTATTATAAGAATTTCTGTCAAAAATAATTTTACAGAAAAAAATATTTTACTATTTTTGGAACACGCTAATACGCAACATCAAAATGCTAAGTCGTTTGTTGTTGTTGACAACACCATTGAAGTTGATAATTTTCCTGAAAACTTTAATATAGTGCCTACTTTAACTGAGGCGGAAGATGTTATTGAGATGGAAGATATACAACGCAATTTGGGTTTTTAATAATTTAATAATAATTCATATAACAATATTTATGATAAAAAAAATACCCATATTAGTATTAATTTCTTTTGTAATTTACTCTCAGGAGAATTATTCTATTAAAGAATTAACTACCTATCCGAATCCATTTAGCAATCAAACCGAAATTTCTTTTAAATCAGGCAAAGAGCAAATAGTTACTCTAACAGTTAAAAACATTTTAGGAAAAACAGTTTTTTCAAAAAAAATTACTGCAAAATACGGTAAAAACAACTACCAGTTTATAAGAAATGATTTAAATACAGGAATGTATGTTTATGCTATTCATACTTATAAAGAACAAATATCGAAACGCTTTGTCATAAATTAATGGAATTAAGGCTTACTGTTTTAGGATGTCATTCTGCAACTCCTCGTATAAATGCTTATCCTACTTCACAATATTTAGAGATAAACAACAGGTGTATTTTAATTGATTGCGGAGAAGGAACGCAGCGTTTAATGCGTAAGTACAAGGTGGGTTTTTCTAAAATAAACCATATATTTATCTCGCATTTGCACGGCGACCATTTTTTTGGATTAATTGGCATTATTTCAACCTTTGGCATCCTAAATAGAGAAAAGCCCCTGCATGTTTTTGGTCCTAAAGGAATTAAAGAAATTACCCTTTTACAGATAAAAATATCTGAAGCATGGATAAAATATCCTCTTATTTTTCACGAACTCACTTGTCAAAAAAGCCAGTTAATTTTTGAAGACGATAAAATTAACGTGCAAACCATTCCCTTAGATCACAGGATATATACTAATGGATTTTTTTTTGTTGAAAAGCCTAAACCCAAGAAGTTAAATTTTGAAAATATTAAAAAATTTGACGAAATAAAAACCTGCGATTATCATCATTTAAAAAATGGCAAAGACTTTACCCTAGCAAATAATAAAGTAATACCCAATAGTGAACTTACTATTAAGCCTGAAAAACCCAAAAGCTACGCTTTTTGTAGCGATACTATGTACAAGCCCGATATTGTTCCTATAATTAAAAATGTTGATATTTTATACCACGAAGCCACTTTTTTAAAAGACAAAGAATATTTGTGCAAAAAAACCAAGCATTCTACTGCAGAGCAAGCTGCCTCTATAGCAAATCAAGCCAATGCTAAAAAATTAATTATCGGACATTACTCAAGCAGGTATAAAGATATTTTAGCCTTTAAAAAGGAGGCACAAACTGTATTTAAAAATGTTGAATTAGCCCAAACAGGTAAGCGTTACACTATTAACTCTTGCCCTATTGAAATTTTAAATTAAAAGCTAAGAGTACAAAAAACCCGACAATTTGCCGGGTAATTTAAAACTTTAAGTTCTTTTTTAGGCTCCAATAGTATGCTTTAAACTATCTATTTGATTTTCCCATAGCATTTTAGCCTCTTCAAGTTCCTCTTTGTTATCGGCAAAGTCAGTTATAATAACTGCTACATCTTTAGTCAAAGGATCAACTTGGATTTTAAACTCAAAATAACTATCGTCTCCTTCACTTTCAATCCATTTAAATTTAATGTGCTCATCAACTTTACTCGAAATAATTTTTGCTTTCTCCTGCGTATCCTCCCAAATAAAAGTCACTAATTTACCTCTGTAATTTACCCTATCAGCAAACCATTCTTCAAGTCCAGTGGGAGTAGCTAAGTATTGGTATAACATGCTAGGAGAAGCATGTATGGGAAACTCTAGTTCAAATTTAACTTTACTCATTATAATTATATGTTTGGATGCCAATATATAGAATTTTTATTTAAAAAAAACGATTATTTTTGTTAATAAAATTTAAAAACATATAAATTTGCACCCTAATTAGGCGAGGTAGCTCAGGTGGTTAGAGCGCAGGATTCATAACCCTGAGGTCGGCAGTTCAAATCTGCTCCTCGCTACACTGTAAATAAAGTAAAAAACCCAAAACTAAACATTTTGGGTTTTTTATCAATATATCTACAAAAAATTAAAAATTACACTTGCTGTTTGAGTTTAACAACTTATTAATTAGCTCACGTTAGCTTAAAATAAAAATTGATTTATAAGTGTAAAGGAAGACCATTGCAAAACCCAACCTTATTTTTGTTTAGGTTTCTACCTTGATGCTTTTTAGCTAAATTTTATTCTACTTTACTATTTTTTGTTGATTTTTGGATGGATAATC
>JBKDZU010000011.1:0-19019 GCA_047971505.1 Tenacibaculum sp. | reverse complement strand
ATTTTACCCATATAAAGTCATTTTTTAAAATGATTTTAGCAATCATATTGGAAATTAAACCCCTAAAACATCAAAAAATACCAAATAATCTAGTCAATACAATTATATGATTTTTAGATTTTTTAGTAAGCCCTAAATAGAGATGTACGAAAATTACAACTAAGTTGTGCTCGATGAGCGTTAGAAGTATTAAAATAGAGAGATAAGCCAAAGGTGCGAGTAACACTATCAAAAATTATCTTTTGTGAAAAATGTAATTAAGCCCAAGTCCAAACATTTGTTTAAACTGTATACTACTTGAAGCATTATCGTCAACTATTGAATGCAGGGCTAAATTAGTTGATAGGTTTTCGTTAATTTTTATAAAAAACTTCATCTGATAGTCAATATCAATATTTTGGGGCTTGTCGAGGTAATCTGCATACATGGCTAGTATATTTTCCATAATTACGTCTTTCATCAAACTGAACTTAAAATATGATGATAGATCAAAGCCTAGTCCAAAAATTGAAGTATCCCCCTCTTTTACTCCGTAGTTTCCTGTAAATTCTTTCGATACAAAGGTAAATCTCGATGAAGCTGGTGCAATGTTTATTTTAGTGTCTTTTGATTTTTTCCAAAGCATGCCTGGACCAAAACTCCAATAAGCTGGCGATAAAAAATCTGATATTGCCAATATTGGTTCTTTTTTATAGTTATAACCTCTGCTAAACTGAGTTTTAAAATTGCTTTTAAACGAAAAAAACCAATATTTGCCAGACTTTAAGCCCAATATAGAATTGTATTCAAATCTGTCATCTGTTTTGCGAATCCCTTTTTCATCAATATAGCTTAAACCGTAAATAGAATTTATTTTATTATCCCAATTCCACTTGCTTTTTTTGTAGTTAAAATCGTAGTCAACGGCAAAGTTTCCAGCTATGGTATTGCTGCCGCCAGCAACCCAATTTGAAAAGGATGATTGATTAAAAATAAAAGCAACCTTGCCTTTAATTTTCCAAACTTCAGGCAGGCTATCTCTTTCTTTTTGAGAATAGCTAAAAAATGCTGAACTGATAAGCAGAACAGAAATAATTTTTTTCACATAAATAAAGTTAGGTTAAACATTAATCTTTAAAAAATTTAACTAAGAATTAGTAAAAATAACTAAAGATATTATTTGCTATTCTATTTATTATCTTTTGCTGAGTCTATTAGCTCAGTTTGTTAAATCCTCCCACGGGAGTTTTGTCAATTTAAAATTTAGTTTTTAGCTCTTATTAATTTGCTGTAATGCTTAATTTACTGTCTGTTTTTACTTGCTTTAAACAGGGGAACTGTTGAACAAGCCTCTCCAAACATAATGCTTTTTGCCAGCGATTGAATTTTTTGAATCAGCAAGCTATAAGCAGTACAAGGTATGGGCTTGGTGCTACAACCCTTAATAATTACTGGTTTATCTTTAAATTTATCAAAGTTAGCAGTTTCTATAATTTGGTTAAAAACTACTGTTTCGAGTAGCTCCAAGTTTCCCACAACAACCGTTTTTGCATAAGGAACCAATTTAGTAGTAAGCAGTAAATAAGCCCACGAGGGTATAATAGCATCAGTACTACAAGTTATAGCTATATAGTCATCCTTGTACTGTTCCCAATTGTGATTTTTAACCTCTCTTCTAAATTCTTTTTCCTTTAGTGCAAATCCTTTGTACAACCACTTCTTTACATCGAAAACTACACGCCTGCCTTGCGGATAAAAATCTTCAAGATCTATGGTTTCCAACAAGCTGCTTGCCACTCTGTTTGTAATTTGTTCAGCCATTTGTTTATAAAAGTCCTAATTCAAGTTTTGCCTCTTCGCTCATCATATCTTGTGTCCAGGCAGGGTCAAAGGTAATTTCAACCTCACAGTTACTAATTTCTTTTAATGATTTTACCTTTTCTTCTACCTCAACAGGCATAGTTTCCGCCACAGGACAGTTAGGCGAGGTTAGGGTCATTAAAATTTTTGCCTGATTATCATCTGAAACAAAAACATCGTAAATAAGCCCTAATTCATATATATCTACAGGAATTTCAGGATCGTAAATAGTCTTTAAAACACGCACTATTTTATCTGCTAATTCTTCTAATTTATCTTCATTCATAACAGTTGCCTAGGTTTTAATTTTAGCTTGCTGCGCTAAGGCGTATATTTTAATTTGCTTTACCATAGACATTAGCCCGTTAGCTCTAGTAGGACTCAAGTGTTCCTTTAACCCAATTTTATTGATAAAATCGGTATTAGCACTTAAAACATCTTCAGGTAACTGATTTGAAAACACTCTGAGCAATAAGGCCACAATACCCTTGGTTAATATAGCATCACTATCAGCAGTATAACTAATTTTATTAGCTTTTAACTCAGCATAAAGCCATACCTTAGACTGGCATCCTTTTATTAAATTGTGTTCCTGTTTGTGCAAATTGTCAATTAAGGGCAATGACCTACCTAATTCAATTATATACTCATAACGCTCCATCCAGTCTTCAAACATAGAAAACTCCTCGATAATTTCTTGCTGTATTTCTTTAATAGTCATTTTTTAAAACTATTTTTGCTACGCTAAATATTTTTTGTTAAACTGCAAAATTACGATAAAAATACCTATTGTTGAGGTTATTTGTATAAGATAAACTTTAAATAGTAGTTTTGTCAGATTTTAGTTAAAACACAGACAAATTGCAAAAAAGTAGGTTTAAGCAAAATGTTTTATTACACAATACTCCATTAAGTTTTTAAAGCTACAAAAATACTATATAACAAGTAGTTGATGAATAAAGTGTTAATAAAATATATGTAATTTGTTAAATTCATTAAAAGCAAATAATTGTAAAGTTTAACAAACTGTTGATTATAAAAGTATGAATAAATTTTTAGCTGTTGGCACAGTAGCCCTTGATGTAATTGAATCGCCTTTTGGCAAAACGGATAAAATTTTAGGAGGATCGGCTTCTTTTATTGGACTAGCTGCAGTTCAATTTGGAATAGAAGTAGGTTTGGTATCGGTAGTGGGAGAGGACTTTCCTCAATCTTACTTAGATATGATACAAAGCAAAGGCATAAATACCAACGGTATTAAGGTAGTTAAGGGAGGTAAAACTTTTTTTTGGGAAGGCAAGTATCACAAGGATATCAACAAGCGCGATACCTTAATTACAGAATTAAATGTTTTAGAACATTTTGAGCCTGTTGTTCCTCAGCAATTCAAAAATGCAGAAGTTGTTATGCTAGGCAATTTACAGCCCTCAACCCAAGCTTCTGTTTTAAGCCAAATGAACAAAAGACCTAAATTAGTGGTATTAGACAGTATGAATTACTGGATAAATAATGCCTTAGACAGCTTGCATAAAATTTTAAAAAAGATTGACGTAATTGCTGTAAATGATCAGGAAGCTCGTCAATTAAGCGGAGAGTATTTTTTAGTAAAGGCGGCCGAAAAAATACATAAAATGGGTCCTAGTTTTGTAGTTATTAAAAAGGGCGAACACGGCAGCTTGCTATTTAATAAAGGGAGGATATTTGTAGCTCCAGCCCTGCCACTAGCTAAGGTGCTAGATCCAACAGGAGCTGGCGATGCCTTTGCTGGAGGTTTTTGCGGGTATTTAGCAAAAACCCAAAACTTTTCATTTGAAAATATTAAAAATGCCGTTATTTACGGTTCAAATCTAGCTTCGTTTTGCGTAGAGAGCTTTGGAACCAAACGCATGCAAACCCTAACCTATAAAGAAGTACAACAACGCTTACAAGTATTTAAAGAGTTAACAAAATTTAAACTATAGCCACTAAATAACAAATCCGAAAGCTTACTGACAAATTTTATTTACACAATAAGCAAAAACATAAACTCAATATTTTTATACCATGACCGATGATGTAAAACACGAATGCGGAATTGCTTTAGTAAGACTCTTAAAACCCTTAGATTACTATAAAAAAAAATACGGTACTGCATTTTACGGAGTAAACAAAATGCATTTGCTTATGCAAAAGCAACACAACCGAGGTCAAGATGGTGCTGGTATAGCAAGCATAAAATTTAACGTTGAGCCAGGCACTCGATACATAAGCAGAATACGCTCAAATAAAGCCCAACCTATACAGGATATTTTTGGACAAATAAACTTGCGTATAAACAGTATTTTTAAAAAGCATCCAGATAGAATTAACGATGTAGACTGGCAAGAGGAAAACATGCCTTTTATCGGCAATTTGTTTTTAGGCCATGTTCGTTACGGAACCTTTGGTGGCAACAGCATGGAACATGTTCACCCTTTTTTGCGTCAGAGCAATTGGCGACACCAAAACTTAATTATTGCAGGTAATTTTAATATGACTAACTCTAATGAGTTGATCAAAGAGTTAACCGACCTCGGACAGCATCCTAAAGAGGCTAGCGATACGGTTACGGTTATGGAAAAAATAGGTCATTTTTTAGAGGATCAAGTAGCAAAAACTTATTTAGATGCTAAAAAAATAGGCTTAAACAAAAAGGAAGCATCGCCTTATATTGAAGAGCATTTAGATATACAGCGTATTTTAAAAAGGTCGTCAAAAAACTGGGACGGCGGCTACGCTATAGCTGGTATATTAGGACATGGCGATGCTTTTGTGTTTAGAGATCCGTCAGCTATCAGGCCTGCATATTTTTATCAAAACAGCGAGTTACTTACCGTTACCTCTGAACGACCTGTTATTCAGACCGTATTTAATGTAAAGTTGCGCGATATACAAGAAATTAAAAGAGGGCATGCTCTGTTAATTAAAAAAAGTGGCAATACAAGCATGCTGCCCATATTAGAACAAAAACCTAAAAAAGCCTGCTCGTTTGAACGCATTTATTTTTCAAGAGGCAGTGATGCATCTATTTATCAAGAGCGCAAAAATTTGGGGAAATACATATTTCCCAAAGTATTAAAGCTCATAGATAACGATATTGAAAATACTGTATTTTCCTATATACCAAATACAGCCGAGACATCTTTTTTTGGGATGATGGAAGCTGCCGAAGAGATGCTCAACAAACAAAAAACTCAAGCTATTTTAGATGGAGGAAACAAATTATCTAAACAAAAAATCACTGAAATTTTATCGGTAAGACCTCGCTTTGAAAAAATTGCTGTTAAAGATGCAAAGTTGAGAACTTTTATTGCTGATGATAGCAACAGAGACGATTTGGTAGCCCATATATACGATATTACTTATGGAGTTGTAAAACCTACTGATAATTTAGTAATAATTGACGATAGCATAGTTAGGGGTACTACTTTAAAGAAAAGCATTATAAAAATTTTAGACAGATTGGAGCCTAAAAAAATTATTATTGTATCTGCAGCACCGCAAATAAGATATCCAGATTGCTACGGAATTGATATGGCTAAAATTGGCGATTTTATAGCCTTTAAAGCTACTTTAGCTTTGTTAAAAGAAACAAAGCAATATGCTATTGTTGAGCAAGTTTATAAAAAATGCCTTGAACAGAAGCACAAAAAAGACAAAAAAATTGTAAACCACGTAAAAGAAATTTATCAGCCTTTTACAGACCAACAAATAGCTGCTAAAATAGCGCAAATGCTTAAAACTCCTGATATTAAAGCTGAGGTAGGTGTTATTTATCAGTCAGTTAGTGAACTTCACAGAGCATGCCCCAATCATCTAGGCGACTGGTACTTTACAGGTAACTACCCCACAAGCGGAGGTGTAAAGGTAGTAAACCAAGCTTTTATTAACTATTATCGAGGAAACAATGAAAGAGCCTATTAAAGAGCACAAATCTGCTCTATTAAAATACTCAATATTGCAAGTATTTGTTGTTATATTGCTTGTAGTATTTTTTGCATGTAAAGCTAAAACAAATCAGCTAAAAGACAAATTGGTAATTGCTCACCGAGGAGCTTCGGGATATTTGCCCGAACACACTATGGAGGCTAAAGCTATGGCCTATGCCACAATGCCCAATTATATTGAACAAGATTTGGTGCTGAGCAAAGACAATGTTCCTGTGGTTATTCACGATATTTACTTAGATGAAGTTACTGATGTGGCAAAGGTTTTTCCTGACAGAAAAAGAGCAGACGGACGCTATTATGTTATTGATTTTTTATTTGAAGAACTCCAACAGCTACAAGTAAGCGAACGCTTTGACTCCAGTACGGGAAGGCAAGTTTATCCAAATCGATTTCCAAAAGGGAAAGGTAATTTTAAACTGCATTCTTTACAGCAAGAAATAGAGTTAATTCAAGGTTTAAACGCAAGTACTGGCAATAATATAGGAATTTATCCCGAGATTAAAAACCCGACCTTTCACCACAAAAATAATAAAGACCTCGCCAAAATAACTTTATCTGTTTTAAATAGTTATGGATATTCAAGCAAAAGCGATTTATGCATATTACAGTGTTTTGATGCCAAAGAATTAAAACGAATAAGAAAGCAATTACAGTCAAATTTATATTTGGTACAGCTTATAGAATTTCCAGAGCAAGCTAAGCAGTTGGAAAAATATGCGTCTTATGCCGATGGTATTGGTTGTTGGTACAAGCAAATTTTAGGTAAAAAAGAAAAGGGCAAATGGATTTTTAGCTCTTTAGTAAACGATGCTCATAAGTTAAATTTAACGGTACATGCTTATACACTTAAATACGATCAGCACGACGAATTTTCTTCTTTTAACCAAATGATGCAAGTACTGTTTGATCAAGCAAATATAGATGGTGCTTTTACCGATTTTCCCGATAAAGTAATAAACTATCTCAAGCAAAAGTAAGTCAGTTATATTTAAACTTTTAAACTTATCTTTCAGTATTGAAATTATGTATGCCTTTGTGAAATAGGGTTGCAGCGCAATCTAATGACTTTCCTTGCTGGGTGAATCTTCGCCAAAAGCCACATCTAGATTCCAGTGAAGTTTGTTTTCAATAGCCCAAGATCGTATTGCCTTTTATCAGTAGCGTTTATGAATTGAAAATATGTTGTTATCACACTGTAAACTCTAGTTTCTATCCGTCCATGGTCTATCTCTTGAGAGGTTGAAGAAACGATGTTTTTGCTAAATTTAAATTCATCTTTAATGGCTTGATGAAGTTGTTTTTGATTTTCTTTTACTGCCAGAATATAGCCTGCTTTTTTATCCACAATTTCTTTAGCTATTTCTGTATTTACTGTATTGTGTTAACCTGTCTGCCTATTTTAAAACAACTGCTTTTAACTTAGCAATTTATTTAATTTCAATTGGAATATCCTATTTCTCTTGGCTTACACTTGAAAGGTATTTTTTAAACTTGAAAAAGAAATTTGAATACTAAGTTACAAGCGTATTTTTTTCTAAAAAGCATATATGTTGATGCCGTTAATAGTTTTTTTGATAAAATAATTAACTTTGTTTATTAAAAGAGTTAAGCTTAAATACAATTAATTCAGTTTCGGATTCGATATTAACTGTAAGGTGGGTATGCTTACAAAAAATTCTTTATTGGTATTTATTTCTAGCATTTTGTACTTTCCATTCATCACACCTACAGAAGAAATTAAGTAACAGTAAGATTGATATTTGTAAACTTCTTTGGGGTTAATTATAGGAGTATGACCAACCACCCCCATACCATTTATGTATTGAGTATTGTTAAGAGAGTCAAAAACTACCCAAAACCTCTCTAATAGTTTTACTGATCGAGCAGAGGTATTTTTTATCGAAATAAAATAGCTAAAAGAATAATAAATAATATAATCTCGATATTTAGTTCCGCTGTATCTAGTTTTTACTGAAATTTCAATTCCTTTCGTTATTTGCTGAAACATAAGGGTAAAATTACTTATAAAATATTAATTATTAAAGGTTAAAAGGTTTTTGTTATTTATTTTGATTAAAAAAACCATTTCCAACACCTATAACCCTGTCGTAAAACCCTCCAAGTGGTTTATAGTATATAATAGCGGTATACTCGTTTTCTGTTTCAAAGTACGAACCTCCAACAGTTTTTAGGTCAATAATATTATAATTGTCAACATAATTATTAACGCGGCTATCAACAACAGCATAGGTATAGTTATAAAAGCCTTGTTTTAATAATACAGCGGTATGGTAGCTATTGGTTTTGGGATTAAAACTCATTTTATTTTCCTGTTTGAGTTTAAAATTATTAAAGGCACCGTAAACAAAAACATCTTTATTTTGATACGGCTGTTCAACTGAAAGCGAAAAATGAACAACTGTATAGTCGGCTTCTGTTTCGGGTATATCAGCATCGAGTGTATTAATCACAAACTGACCATTAATATCAGGATTGTAAGTATAGCCTCTTAGTGCTCTGGGCTTGTCGTTAAATAAGTAGCTGTGGTAAAGCTCATCTCTTTTAATTTTAGCAATGTTAAGCCCTGTGCTTCTGATGCGTTTAGTATCAAAATTTAAAAATTCATTATTTCCTTCAAAATTAGTCAATAAGGTGTGGTTATACAGTAAGATGTTGGGCTGAATAAACACAGGAGCAATATTTTTAATAACAGTATTCCAATCATTATTTTGAAGTAAAACTGCTTTGATTTCATTTTGGGGGGAAGCAATATGTAAATTAGAATGACTAACCTTAAATTGAACAGTTTGCTCAGCGTTATTGCTAGCAGTAGTTCTTCCTCTAAAAACAGCAAGCCCTACGGTGCTAAGACTTTCGTAAAAAACACATTTTCGAGTAAAAACAGTTTTGTAATTTTGATCTAAAACAGAAATCAAATAATTGCCACTTTTAGTAATTGCTGTATTAGAGTTTGGCAAACGCACCGAATAGTGTGTATAAGGCTGCAGAGTGTTAAATGAGTTAGAAATGTCAACTATGTTATTTTGCTCAAAACCATCTATGTATTGGCTGCTGATTAGATTGCTGGGTTTCCAATGGTAAGTCATATGTTCAATTTTGTAGTAGTAGTCTTTATTGTCTGCCTCCAAATCGTCAAAAGATAACTCCAAAACAGTTCCTAACCTGACTATAGCACTGTAATTATTAACACTGTGTAGCGGTTTGAGTTGAATACTTTTAATGTGCTGCGAATATAAAGCATCGACAAAAAAAAGCAGAAAGAACAATTGCAAAAACATTTTCATAATAAACAAAAATATAAAAAATGCTTTAAAAACCAAGTAACTATACAGTTGTTTTTACATTAGTAGTTTCGACAATACTTTTGATGGCATTAAAAACAGTACTGTTTGGACTGCAACTTTTAATTGGTTTCCTGTTTATGTTTGCACTTCTTCCTTTTGCTATTTAGTTTTAATAATTTGTTGCTGCGATCTTTGTTTAACCATGGGTGTCTTCATCTACACTATTTGGATACTCTTTCTCTGTCACGTACTTATCCTTATGACAATCTTCATATTACTTTATAGTTGGTTTTTCAGCGTTTGCTTTTGTGTTGGCGAAAACCAAAAGTGCTGAAATGTCTTTTTTTTAGCTTGCAGCTAACAGTTGGGTATATATTTAGTTGCGTGAATTATGTCTGTACTTTGTAAATGTTACTTTGTTTATAAAGTTATACTAAGCTTTCTTAAAAAAACCATAAGGAGCAATTGAAGATATAGCATGTTGTAAGCTTCCTTTCTGTATTTTGTTCATTTGTTTTAGGTTGAAGTTTGTAAATTATTGTTTGTAGTTTAATATATATTCAATTCAGGCGTAAGTTTTAATTTTTCAGTTGCTAAAAGTATACTCGAAGTTAGCAAATTTATAATTTCAGTTAAGAGTTTTGCAATAGCAGATAGTAAAATATTAATTGAAGTTAGCTTATTTATAATTTCAGTTACTAACATTGTATTTGATGTTACTAACATTGTATTATTTCTTGATTACTTTAAATTCTAGTCCGCTTACTTGTTAGCGCTGTGGGCTTTTTATCCCAAATAAGCTTTTACATATTGCTTTACTTCTTTAGATGTTTTTACTAAGCCTGTTAAAGGGTTGTATAGGGTATTGTTTCTATTTATCATTTATATTTACAACCGTTTAGAATCCCGATTGTGCAAGGCAATTCTATAAACTTGTTAATTATCTCAAGTTAACTTAAAGTAAAATTTTACTTTATTTTAAGGAGTGTTAACACATAATACATGCTTTAAAAAATAAAGCTCTTTGGCAGGCACTAAGCAAAATGTAAAAAAATCGGTTTGCATACTTTTAATAGATTTATTAAAAGAGGGCGTAACCGCTTTAAAAACAAGGGTTTTGTTGGTTTTTTCAAAACCCTTGTTTTATTGTAATTTGATGATTTGCGACCTCGGCAGGATTCAAACCTGCAACCTCTTGAGCCGTAATCAAGTGCTCTATTCAATTAAGCTACGAGGCCATTGTTTAGCGGATGCGAAATTACAACTATTTTTTAGTTTTTTAAAGCTATTTTTCAATTTCTTCTTTAAAGCGCTGTGTTATAATTTCGGCTTGATTTAAGTCAACATCCATAACAAAGAGCTCTACAGCATCACCTGTAGTGCCAAAACCTGCCAATCTGCCCGATTCTTTATTATCTTTAACAATAACCCTAATATCCTTTTCTCTTAATAAAAGACTGAGTTTGTTAACCAAAATCGCCGATCCTGTAAAAATTTTAGTATAAGTATTCATAAAAGTGTATTTATTTTAAAACTGCTTATATATACAATACTCCGTTAAGCTTTTATATTTCTAAAAATAAAACATCAATAAATAATTGATAATAAGAATATTAGTAAATCATCTATACTCTTGTTAAATTGTTTAAAAATCAAGTGCTTATAAAATTTAAGCAGACTGTTGTATTGTAGTTATATAAATAAAAGTTCATTAATTTTAAGTTATAAGTTATAAGGCGTATAAGCTAGCTGCTATAAACCTTAAACAAGGCTAATTTAATAAATTTTACCAATACAATTAGCAGGGTTAGTTTTTGTGTATTTTTGTACAGCTTTTTTGACAAAAATGAATCGCGAAATCAGTTTTATACACATTCATAAATTGGCAATCCCCGCTTTAGTTGCAGCAATGGCAGAGCCTTTTTTATCAATAGTAGACTTAGCAATAGTTGGCAATATAGATACAAAATCAACTGAAAGCATTGCAGCAATTGGAATTGTGGGCGCCTTTTTATCTATGTTAATTTGGGTTTTTGGTCAAACACGCAGTGCTATATCGTCTATAATCTCACAATATTTAGGAGCTGATAAACTTGAAGATGTAAAAGATTTGCCATCTCAAGTAATTGTATTAGCCTTAATTATCAGTATGTCAATTTTATTAATCAGTTATCCCTTTGCTGAACAGATATTTTCATTTTACAATGCTAAAGGTCATATTCTAAAACTTTGCGTTGAGTATTATAAAATTAGAATTTTTGGCTTTCCTTTTACACTCTTTGTTTTTGCTGTATTTGGTGTTTTTAGAGGCTTACAAAACACGCATTATACTATGTTGATAGCACTTGTTGGCACTTTGGTAAATATAATATTAGATATATTGCTAGTATATGGCATAGAAGGTCATTTAGCTCCTATGAATATTAGCGGTGCTGCCTATGCAAGTGTTATTGCCCAATGTATTATGGCAGTAATGTCAGCGTATTTGTTACTTACCAAAACAAACCTAAGTTTAAAGTTTAGCCTTCCGTTTAACAAAGAAATTTATCGATTTTCTCTTATGGTTATAAATCTTTTTATCAGAACTTTAGCTTTAAACACAGCTTTGTATTTTGGAACTTTTTACGCAACATCTTATGGCAAAGAGCACATAGCAGCTTATACTATAGGCTTAAACCTGTGGCTAATTGGAGCTTTTATGATCGATGGTTACTCTAGTGCAGGCAATATCTTATCTGGCAAAATACTAGGAGCCAAAAACTACAAAACACTGTTAAGGTTAGGAAATAAACTAAGCCTCTACGGATTAATTTTTGGCAGTTTACTAGCCCTAACGGGCTTTATTTTTTTTAAGCCAACAGGAATAATATTTACTCAAGATAAATTGGTTTTAAATCAGTTTTACAACAGTTATTGGATAGTATTGCTAATGCAGCCTATATGCTCTATAACATTTATTTACGACGGTATGTTTAAAGGAATGGGCAAAGCAAGGCATTTAAGAAATGTATTACTATTATCAACAGCCCTTGTATTTATACCTGTTTTATTGATTTTTAATCAATTTGACTATAAGCTACAGGCTATTTGGATTGCCTTTTACGCTTGGATAATAGCTAGAGGTTTTCCTTTGATAATAATTTTTAGAAAAAAAATTGTTCCTTTGGCAAGGCAACAAAAAAACTGATTTAAAAATCCTTACATTTGATTAAATTTACTAAAGATGTCTACAACACAAGCCGATTGGAAGTTAACTACTGTAATTGAAGGTAAAATAGCTTGGCTAGAGTTTTATCATCGTGCAGGTAACTCATTGCCGAGCAAGCTATTAAAATCGTTAGCCTATGAGTTTAACAGTTTGTCAAACAACAATAAGGTTGCACTTATAGTGCTGAGTTCAAAAGGAGAAAAGGCTTTTTGTGCTGGCGCTTCATTTTTAGAGTTAGCATCTATAGATAATTTTAATGATGCCAAAGAATTCTTTTTAGGATTTGCCAATATTATAAACGCTATGCGAAAATGTTTAAAGCCAATCATAGGTCGTGTGCAGGGGAAAGCCGTTGGCGGTGGGCTTGGTATTATTGCCTCTTGCGATTATATTTTGTCAGTTGAGCAGGCATCGATTAAGCTATCTGAACTTAGTTTAGGCATTGGTCCGTTTGTTATTGCGCCTGCTGTAAGACGCAAAATTGGAACAAGTGCTTTAGCAGAACTGAGCCTAGATGCTAGTAATTGGAAAAATGCCTTATGGGCAAAACAAAAGGGCTTGTACACACAAGTGTTTAAAACTATTGAAGAACTCGACAAAGAACTAAGGATATTTACGGAAAAACTAGCTTTATACAGCCCAATTGCTTTGAGCAAAATAAAGCAAATGCTGTGGGCAAATACCGAAGATTGGGATTTTCTTTTAGAAAAAAGAGCCGAAATATCTGGCAGATTAGTTTTATCTGAACTCACACAAAAAGCAATAGCTAAATTTAAAAAGTAAAAACAACAAATTTTAAGCAGTATAAAAATATTTTAAAAAATGAGTGTTGTTAGAATAACCAAGCAATTTAGTTTTGAAACAGGTCATGCTCTTTACGGCTATGACGGAAAGTGCAAAAATGTACACGGCCACAGTTATAAACTCTATGTAACGGTAATTGGCAAGCCTATAGACGATAGCAGCAAGGTCAAATATGGGATGCTCATTGATTTTAGCGATTTAAAAAAAATTGTAAAAAAAGAAATTGTTGACCTTTTTGATCACGCTACTGTTTTTAACAAAAACTCCCCACACATACAATTGGCTAATGAATTAAAAAACAGAGGACATAATATTATACTGGCAAACTACCAGCCAACAAGCGAAATGATGCTCCTTGATTTTGCAGATAAAATTAAAAAAAAACTCCCAACAAATATACGCTTACATTCTCTTAAACTCCAAGAAACCGAAACCTGTTTTGCCGAATGGCACTCTGATGATAATCAACAATAAAGCTAGTCGCTTATCAAAGTTCAATTAAACCTAACACTTGTTTGTTAAAAATTTTTATAAATCTGGAAACCTCTGCTATTTATCAGCAAAATACTAATAACAGGTAAATATAAATTTTGTGCTTTAAAAAAGACAAGTTCAACAAGCATTAAAACCAAATTAGGAAAACAACAAAACAAGCATATTGTATTTTATTTCTTATCTTTGTTGTGATGCACAACCTTATAGATAGCTTTGGTCGTAAAATAAACTATATTCGCTTAGCGGTTACTGACCGTTGTAATTTAAGATGCCGTTACTGCATGCCTGCACAGGGTGTAGATATAGTTGAAAGAAAAGAATTGTTGAGTTATAAAGAAATGTATCGAATTATCAGAATACTTACTGAGCTAGGTGTTAGTAAAGTAAGGCTAACAGGAGGAGAGCCTTTTGTTAGAAAAGACTTTGTAAAGTTTTTAGATATGCTATCGTTCAACGATCTTTTAAGTACAATTAATATAACCACAAACGGAGTTTTAATTTCAGATTATATAAAGTGTATTGAAAATATTAAAAAAGTTAAAAACATAAATTTAAGCATTGACAGTTTACAAGCAAGCAGGTTTTATCAAATAACACGTCGCAATGTTTTTGATAAAGTGTACAAAGCGCTAGAGCTTTTAGAAAAAAGCCGTTTAAATTTAAAATTAAACGTAGTAGTATTATCAGGTTTTAACACTGATGAAATAATCAACTTTGTGAGTTTAACCAAGCATAAAAACATATCGGTTAGATTTATAGAAGAGATGCCCTTTAACGGAAGCGGACAACGCAACCTAAAAGAAAACTGGAATTATAACAGAATTTTGCAAGAAATAAAATCTGTTTTTCAACTCAGCAGGATGCCATCTTTAAAATCGTCAACATCAATTAATTACAAAATTAAAAACCACAAAGGAAGTGTTGGAATTATACCAGCATTTAGCCGTACCATTTGCAGCGATTGCAATAGGCTGCGCATTACTTCAACAGGGATATTAAAAAACTGCTTGTTTGACCAAGGCGTATTTAGCATTCGTAATTTCTTACGCAACGGAGCAAGCAATGAAGAACTCAAAAAACTATTTTTAAGCCTGATAAAAGAAAAACCTAAAAATGGCTTTACAGCTCAAGCAGATCGCAAAAACACAAATGTATCAGAAAGCATGTCGAGTATTGGAGGCTAAACATAGAGCTAGCATCTGTAAACTAGAGTTTTGAAAACATACTTGTGAGCATTACAACACATAAATACTGAATGATAAGCACAAAGGAAGCCAAACGTATACTATTAGATAATACCCTAGATTTTGGCACAGAGGTAATACCTTTTTTTAAAGCAACAGGAAGAGTGCTAAAAGAAGATATTATTGCCGACAGAGATTTTACTCCTTTTAACAGAGTAGCTATGGATGGAATAGCTCTAAATTATCACTTTTTTAATACAGGAGTAAGAGGCTTTAAAATAGAAGGGCTACAACCAGCGGGAGCTGCACAAAAAACACTAAAAAATCCAGCGAATTGTTATGAGGTTATGACAGGAGCAAGTTTGCCAATTCACACAGATACCGTAGTTCCTTATGAGGATGTAAACATAAATAACTCTAATGCTTGGATAAAGGCAGATACTATAAGTCAGGGGCAAAACATACATAAACAAGCAGCAGACAATAAGTTAGGTGCTGTTTTAATAAATAAAAACAGTATTTTAAGTCCTGCCGAAATAAACGTATTAGCAACTGTTGGTAAATTTGCGGTTAGGGTGGCTAAGCTTCCAAAAGTGCTAATTGTTTCAACAGGCGACGAGTTAGTTGAGGTAAACAAAACACCTTTGCCTTATCAAATTAGAAAAAGCAATGTATTTGCTTTACTAGCTTTATTAGAACAGTTACAAATTAGATCAGAAGTTGAGCATTTAAATGATAATAAAAAGGTTATCGAGCAAAAGGTAGCTTTGTATTTACAAAAATACGACGTGCTTTTGTTTAGTGGTGCCGTTAGTAAAGGCAAGTTTGATTTTTTGCCAAGCACGATGAATCAGCTAGGTGTTAAGGAGTTATTTCACCGAGTTTCACAACGCCCCGGAAAGCCTTTTTGGATGGGACTCAAACAAGCAGACAAGCAAAATACAGTAATATTTGGTTTTCCCGGAAATCCTATTTCAACATTTGTCAATTGCTTGGTATATTTTTATCCTTGGTATTTTAAATCTGTATTAGCCAAACAAAGGGCAAAAAATGCTGTTTTGAGTAAAGATATAAGTTTTAAACCCAATATGACTTATTTTTTGCCAGTAAAACTGTATTTTGATAACGGGCAGTTAAAAGCAAACCCAATTAAAGCGAGCGGTTCAGCAGACTTAGTCAGCCTAGTAAATGCCGATGCTTTTATAGAAATTCCCCAAACCAAAGAAATAGTTTTTAAAAAAGGAAGAACCTTTCCATTATTTAGCTATCGTTATTTTTAAACCATCACTATTGCTAATTAGCTTTCACATTAAAACTCATAAATCATTACTAATCAATGTATTGCGCTTAAAAAAGTAGTTCAATATATTCAATTTATTTTTTGATATTTAAATTAAACCCTTGTATTTAGTGTGTTAATTGTATTATATCTACCTTATTTTGGGAATTATTTTAATTTTTTTCAGATTATGAGTAAACGGACTTGAGCAACAAAGCCCATGCGTTAGGTAATCGGAACGATTTTTTATCCCTTGTATAACGCAATAATTATAGGCAGCACTGTAATGTATAAACATGATTTAAAAAATAGAGTTTTTTGGCAAACACTATAATTAACTCAGCGCAGACCTTTGCTTTTTAAATATTTGATTAAAGATTTGGGTCGGTCGGTCATAAGGGCGTTTACTCCAAAAGATATTAATTTCCCCCAAGAGGCTTCTGCTCCCTCCAGCAGCATTTTTTCATCGGTATATCCGCCACATAGCTCATCCCATAAAGCAACAACCAATACTGTTCGCTTTTGTTTGTTTAAATAGGTTATTTGTTTAAAGTTTTCTGAGTTTATACTGCTAAACAGCAGTTCATATGCCAAGGGCTTTAGGTTTTTTTCGTAATTTATTATAAATTGATTAGGGTTTTTAAGTTCGGTGCTAATTATAGGCATATAGATAATTTTTTGCATTAAACTACCATTTTTTTTAATCATTTTATCAACTGCCAATCTTCCTTTTAAAATAACTTGCTTTAGGGTTTTTGTTTCCTGCAGTATTGTAAATATTTCTGGTATCATATCTGCCTCAATTTTATCGAGGTTTACCATTATTTTATCCTTGGTCAGCGATAAGGCTTCCCTCAGGGTAGGTACTGCTTGCTGCGAGCCTTTTATATTTATAGCATTTTTTAATCGCAATTTTTTAATTTCAGCCAAATTAAGTTCACTTACCTTTCCTTTTCCGTTAGTGGTGCGGTTTAGGGTTTTGTCGTGTAGTAGCACTAAGTGCCCGTCTTTGGTTTTCCTTACGTCTAACTCAACTATATCAACTCCTAACTCTATGCAGCGCTGTATAGCTTGCAAAGAGTTTTCAGGAGCATAACGCCAATCGCCGCGATGCGAGACTACCAATACATAATTTTTTGTTGGATTTTTTAAATATTGATACACACTGTCAACCTTGGTTTGGGCTAGTGTGCAAAAAATACCAATAAAAGCAAATGCACCTGTTAAAAGTGCATTTACTTGTCGTTTTATACAATATTCCATAATTAATAGCCAGGGTTTTGAATTATATAATCAGGGTCTGTGTCAATTTGACTTTGCGGTATGGGCAGTAGTAAATTGTTTTCATCTATATTAGTTTTTTGTTTGTTAGTCAAAAAAAAGGCATTCATGGTAGCCACTGCATTTCCATAGCGTTTTAAGTTAAACCAGCGTTTACCTTCTCCAAAAAACTCAAACTGTCGCTCTTGGCGTATTGCTTGCCTTACCTCTTCTTGGCTTTTTGCTTTTGTATCGGCTAGCTTTGCCCTATTTCTAATTTTATTTAATTGCACAAGGGCAGCTTGGGTGTTTCCGGTTTCATTAAGTGCCTCGGCGTAGTTTAAAAGTACTTCTGCCCAACGTATAATAATGTGATCGCTTCCTCCATCATCAGGTCCAGTAGAAGATATCTCGTATTTTAAAGAATAGTGCAACGGGCTTTTATCGGGTTCTAAACCAGCATAATCCCTTAATCGGGTATCGCCATTTTCAAAAGTGCTTATAAATTGCTTAGTAGGCAAATTATGTCCTTTGGCATTGGCTGTAACTCCAGAGGGTCTAAACTGTGAGCCAGCAGAACTCCCTTCATTTTTTCCATTTGCAATTATACCACTGGCAAATTGTATTTCGAATAGTATTTCATTATTTCCTTCATTGATTTGTCCAAAAATATCGGAAGTAGTAGGCATCAATGAGTAGTTTTTTGATTTTACAAGCTGCTCTAAGATGCTTAAAGCACCAGCAAAATCGCTGTGGGTAAGTTTTAGCTCTGACAATAAGGCTTGAGCGGCTCCCCTAGCGGGTCTGCCCGCTGATTTTAACAAGGGAAGCAATTCAATGGCTCGAGTTAACTCGATTTCAATTTGCTCGTAAACCTTTAGTTTTTCAGTTCTGCCTTGACCAAAAAAAGCAAAAGTATCAGTGGTTTCAATAAGCACTAAGGGCACATCGCCGTAAAGTCTAACCAAATTAAAATAAAGCAAGGCTCTGACAAAGTGCATCTCGCCAATTCGCTGTTCTTTTAAAGCTTTATCGGTATAGCTAATATCTGAAATTCTGTTTAATACTGTATTGGCTCTTTGTATTGCTTTATAAGACTCTCTCCAAATATTTCCCACCAAATTATTTTGTGCATTGGTTGAAAAATCGTCTAATTGTCCAAATCGACCACTGTCATTGGCTGGAACTTCTTCAAATGAGTTTTCGCCCGAAATTTCACCTACTCCAATAAGGTCTAAACCGTACAAGCCATTGCTTTGCAATTGAGCGTATACACCCGTTACAGCACTTTCAATTTCAGCTTCTGTTTTGTAGTAATTATTTAGGTGTCGTTTGCTAATGGGCAAAATGTTTAGCTCACTTTCACAGGCTATACAGCTAAGTAAATACAGCACTGCTAATAAGTAATTTTTTATAAGTTTTATTTGTTTCATCTATATATAATTTACGCACGCTATTCACGTACAGTTATTTACGTTTTTATCAAAAACAAATTTAAGAGATTAAATTTTCATCTTCGTACTCCGTTTCAAGCTATTCTTGAAAGTGGTAACAGCGGTGGGTGCTTAAACTTGTGTGCCATACCCTTATGTTATGGCTTTAGTCAATTTCATACTCGATATGCTTATTGCTGATCAGTAAAAATTCGACCTTGTATGCGCCTATCTAAAAGTTCCT
>JBKDZU010000010.1:0-45509 GCA_047971505.1 Tenacibaculum sp. | reverse complement strand
TAATGCTGTCAAAAAATTTACTCCCTTTACTGACCTACCTAATACATGGTCATAATGCCAACAATTCAACTCACTCTCATCTGTATATCGCTTCTCTTGTATCGAATCATCAAAACTTAAAACCACCGTCTCTTTAGATTGAGTTAACTCTTCAACGTAAGGCTTTGCTTTTTTCCATAAAAATTTGCTGTCGTAAATCCCTGTTGATAATTCACAGGTTATCTTATCATGATTTATCGATAGTAAACAAGCCATACCTGTCGCGGTTGTATAGGAACTTGAGGTGATTAAGTAATCCGTGTAGAGATCAACAAAATTTTCCATATCCAATCTAAAAATAGTTATCAACAATCTAAAGGTTAAAACTAGTAAAAATTAAACAAATCTTGCGTAAGGTGAGTTATTAACTTGTATAGTGTTAAGTTTTCGCATTTTTAAAAATACAGTATTACAGACAGTTGACAATAACAATACCAAAAATTCACATTGCTGCTAAACCGCCAAAAATCAGTTGCCTATTAGCAGCCCGCTAATGGCAAGTTTATCATTTAAATAAAACCCTTATACCGCTAAAACTGAAGTTTTAAACCTGCTTTAAATACAGTGCCGCTGATACCAAATTGGTTTACCTCCCAAGGATATCTAAAACGACCTCCTAAGTTAGTTGCAGGATCTCCCTTTGCTTTGACTTCATCGGGAAATACATCAAATAAATTATTTACCTGTGCTTTTAAAGATATGATTTCGTTAAAGTCATAGTCTAATGACAAATCAGTAACCATTTTTCCCCTAAAGGTTTGATCTTTTTCAGGATCTGAAGCATGTTGCCAAATAACTTGACCAAAATAAGTGTTGCTGATATAGGCTTTAAAATTTCTTATTTTATAGTTTGTCCCCAATATCAACTTGGTATTAGGTCGTGCACTTATAATTCTAGACTGTTCTTTTCTGTTAAATATTTTACTTTTGTATCCTGTTAATTCTTCGGGGGTTTTAACTTCACCGTCCAAACGGGTATTATTTACATTTACAGCTAAATGAAAGTCTAAATTTCCTGAAGCAACATTTATATTTTTATAGCGCATGGTGTAGTCAAAACCCTGAGTGTTTGTATTTACAGCATTGATAAAAAACTTAAGGCTAGTTATTTGATTGTCGTCTAAAATTTTTTTAATACTGGCATTTTCAACATCATTATCGTCTTTTGCATTAATTTCTCCAGTAAATAAAACCCTGTCATTTACCTTTACGTAGTAATAATCAAATGAAATTGTAAAATTATCAGATGCTTTTACAGTAAGTCCGGCAGAAACATTATTAGAGGTTTCGGCAAATAAAGGAGCTACGCCTAAATTTTTAACAGTAGAGTTAGTATTGTTAAAGGTGCCTTGGTTTGAAATAGTGCCACCTGAAACAAGGGTTTGTATATTGCTAAAATATACCTGATGTAAAGAGGGTGCTCTGAATCCAGTACTATAAGAGGCTCGTAAAACCCCCGCTTGTCCTAGCTTGTATCTCGAATTTACTTTCCATGTGATATTGTTACCAAAGTCGGAGTAATTTTCGTATCGAGCTGCACCTCCTATTAAAAAATTGTCCGATAAATCTAAATCTAAGGTTCCATAAGCACCTATATTTGTTCGGGTTTCGTTTAACTCATTGCTTGGTTGCAAGCCTGGAAAAGACTGTGCTCCTCCACCTACATACGACGCTTCCTGACCTGCAATTACTTTAAAGCGCTCCTGACGAGCTTCTGCGCCTAATCCAACGCTTAGTTTTTCAAAATTTTTACTGATATCAAAATTTCCAATTATATTGCTAAAAACGTAGCCTCCAGCTTTAAATTTTGTAGGGCTGTCAGCTCCCAAACTGGTATTTATGGTATTGCCAATGGTGTAATCGATTTTATTTTCTCCGTAATTTGCACTTATATCAGCGTTGAATCCTCCTAATTTAAATTCTGTTCCTGTTGTAAATAAAAGATCGGTTATGTCAATTTCAAAGGTAGGTTGAAAGCCTTGATAACTCCCATTGCCGTTGTACAGGGGGTTGTCTTTAGGTGAGTTTTGCCCTGGTACGTCTGGCCAGTAAGGTACTCTGTACACTGCAAAACTCTTTCCTTCTCTTATGTTGTAGCCTCCAAAAGCGTACAGTTTTGCTTTTTCGCCTAAAGGATGTTCAGTGTTTATAAATACATTTATTTTTTTCATTTCGGGTTGTCCAACCACAGCACCCAAACCGGGGTTTTCTCTTTGCCAATCTGTACTGCCTTGTAAAATATCCAGTCCTGTAGCCACTTCTGTGGCAGTGGCTAAAAAGCCATCTGCAGATTCGACAGGTTTTTCTCCATTTTCTCCACTAATGCCAAATAAGCTATCTCCTTGCGGTGTTCCTGCTCGATTAGTGTAATCTTGATAACTGAGTCCTAAACTGGCATTTATAAAGCCTCCACTGTTAAAGCCAAAAGTATGGTTAGCATCGGCATCAAAAGTAAAACCGTCGCCCCTTGAGCTTATTCCTGAATTTAGGTTTATTTGTGTAAAATCTGATTGCTTTTTTAAAATAATATTTACCACTCCTGCTACTGCGTCAGAACCGTATTGGGCAGAAGCTCCGTCGCGTAAAATTTCTACTCTTTCAATGGCAATGGCAGGAATACTTTTCATATCTGTCCCAACCTCACCTTTCCCAGGTGTATCATTTATATATACCAAAGCACTTTGATTTTTTCTTTTGCCATTAACCATTACCAAGGTTCTGCTAGGACCTAATCCTCTTAGGTCGGCTGGATCAAAATGTGCTGTTGCATCCGAAATGCTTTGATTTGTTGCATTATACGAAGGTACAGTATAGCTTAACATTTGATCTATGCTGTTTTGCCCAGTTGCTTGCAAGTCACTAAGACTAACATTATCAATAGGTACAGGCGAGTCTAAAATGGTTCTCGGCTTAGCTCTGCTTCCTGTTAAAACTACCTCGTCTAAAACTCCACTTTGCTCTTCCATTACAATATTTACAACGGCAGTAGCAGAACTAACTTTTTTTTCAACAGTTCTATAGCCTAAAGAAGAAAATATAAGAATGCTTGGAAATTGTTTTAATTTAATGCTAAATTCTCCATTTTCATTTGTGTTTACTCCGTTGGCTGTTCCTTTTTCAACAACATCAATAAAGGACAGAGGTTCATTTTTTTTATTTACTAGCTTTCCTTTAATAGTTTGTCCTACAGAAAAGGAATAGCTCAAAATAGCAAAAATTGACAAAAGTTTGACTAAATATTTCATAATAAATAAGTTTAGGTTAAGCATTATTTTAAATTGCAAAAATATTAAGCTTTTAAAAAGACCTAGATAATATTAAAAAAAATAAACGTTTAATAATGTTAAAATAATGTATTTATATTATAAAGGCAAAAAATATACTTGCATACTCTTTTAATATTATAATTTTTTATTTTTTTGTATCAAAAAATTACTTTTTTTAGGTTTAACTGTACTTTAACAAAGCATAAAGAGCTAAAAGTGTAATTTTGTTTAATAAGCAATATAATATATAATATATGGATATAGATGTAAGAGTAATTAATGAAAAGATAGAACAGGAAAGTGCTTTTGTCGATTTATTAACCACCGAGATAAACAAAGTGATTGTGGGTCAGAAATACATGATTGAACGGTTGTTAATTGGTCTTTTAGGAGATGGACACATCCTGCTTGAAGGCGTGCCAGGGCTAGCTAAAACACTGGCTATTAATACTTTGTCGAAAGCCGTTCAAGGCAGCTTTAGCAGAATACAGTTTACCCCTGATTTGCTTCCTGCCGATGTGATTGGAACCATGGTTTACAATGTAAAAGAGAGTGATTTTTCTATTAAAAAAGGACCTATTTTTGCCAATTTTGTATTAGCAGATGAAATTAACAGAGCTCCTGCTAAAGTTCAATCGGCCTTGCTAGAGGCTATGCAGGAACGCCAAATTACTATTGGTGACGAAAGTTTTAAACTAGAAGAACCTTTTTTAGTAATGGCAACTCAAAACCCTGTTGAACAAGAGGGAACTTATCCATTGCCAGAAGCTCAGGTTGATCGCTTTATGCTTAAAGTTGTAATTGATTATCCAAATTTGCAGGACGAACAGTTGATATTGCGTCAAAACCTGAGCAGTGGTTTTAAAAAAGTAAACCCCATAGTTTCAGTTTCACAAATTGTAAATGCCCGTAAGTCAGCCCAAGAGGTTTATATGGACGAGAAGATAGAAAAATACATACTCGATATTGTTTTTGCCACTCGCTATCCTCAAAAATATAATTTAGAAAAATTACAGGCACTTATCAGTTTTGGCTCTTCGCCTCGAGGGAGCATATCTCTTGCAAAAGCAGCTAAGTGTTATGCATTTATTAAAAGACGAGGCTATGTTATTCCAGAAGATGTACGGGCTGTGGTTTACGATGTTCTACAACACAGAATAGGTATTACTTATGAGGCTGAAGCCGAAAATATTTTGTCAACAGATATAATAAATTCAATTATCAATGAAGTACAAGTACCCTAGCACAGAGCTAAAACCGTGTAAAAAACCTAACCTCTTAAGTTAATTCGATAAAAATGACTTTTTTTAGCAATAAAACATAAAATGCTATTTAAGTAAATACAAAATTTAGAATTGTTTAAATTAAAGTTTTAAATTGACAAGTTAATTACAGTAGTATTTAATGGTGTTTTTAATAAAACTCAAATAAAAAAGTACATAAATCATCGATCAAAAAACAAAGTTTTATTTTAAATGTAAGCAACAACTTGCATTCTTAGCTAAAGGTTGACAAATACAAGTTAATGGATACAAAAGAGTTATTAAAAAAAGTTCGCAAAATAGAAATTAAAACACGCAGGCTGTCTAACAATATATTTGGAGGAGAGTATCAATCGACATTTAAAGGGCGTGGCATGACTTTTTCTGAGGTGCGCCAGTATCAATACGGAGATGATATCAGAGCCATTGATTGGAATGTAACAGCAAGGTATAACGAACCCTATATAAAGGTTTTTGAAGAAGAACGAGAGCTTACTATGATTTTAGTGGTTGATATTTCGGGTTCGGAATTTTTTGGGACTGCCCAAAAATATAAAAAAGATACTTTAACCGAAATTGCTGCCACTTTGGCGTTTTCGGCAATTCAAAACAACGATAAAGTAGGGCTTATACTGTTTTCTGATCAAATTGAATTGTTTATCCCTCCAAAAAAAGGAAGAAGTCATGTACTTAGAATTATCAGAGAACTCATTGAATTTGAACCAAAAAGCAGGAAAACTAATTTAAGTAAGGTTTTTACGTTTTTATCTAATGTTTTAAAGAAAAAAGCCATAGTGTTTATACTTTCTGATTTTGTAGATAGCGATTATGAAACAGCTTTAAAAATAATGGCTAACAAGCACGATGTAACAGGTATAAGAGTTTACGATAGACACGAAAGAGAGATTCCTAATTTAGGCATGATATCTGCACTTGATGCCGAAACCAGAGAGCTTATTTTGGTAAACACAAGTTCCTTATCTGTCAGGAACCAATATCGAGCTTATACACAAAATTTAGAAAAGTACTTTAAAAATAGCTTTAAAAAAAGCGGCGCAGGTATTATAATTTTACAAACTGAAGAAAGCTATGTTAAAAAACTATTGGGATATTTTAAACAAAAAGGCTAAAATGATTAAATTTTTGATTTGTAGTTTTGGTCTAAATTTTTGCAAAACAATCTTGAATGAATATAAAGTTTATTTAAATGAACCGAAAACTGTTACACTTGTTATTTTCAATGCTTTTTGTTGTGGGATATTCCCAAAGTCCTATGGTAAAGGCAAGTCTAGATACTAGTCATATTCGTATCGGAGAACAGTTTAAGTATAAAATTACTGTAAATACAAAAAACAGTGTTATCATTCCAAAGCTAGATAGTTTAAAAGGATTGGAGTTAATTGACATACTAAAAACCGATACGCTTAACAATAAATTGATAAAAGAATACGTTCTTACGGGTTTTGACAGCGGGGCTTATTATATCCCAAGGCAACAAATCTACATTAAAAATCAAGCCTACCTTACCGACAGCTTATTGGTAAATGTTTCAACTGTTGCTATTGACACCACAAAGGTTAAAAAATTTCCTATAAAAGGAATTAAAGGCGAACCTTATGTTTTTGAAGATTTTAAAACCTATCTTTATTGGGCAATTTTACTTTTTATAACAGTGGCTACTGTTTTGTATTTCGCATTAAAAAGGACTGACCAAAGCAGCGAAAACATTGTTTTATACCAGCTAAGCCCCTATCAAGAAGCTATACAAAACTTGATAAAACTCGACAAAAAACTGCTGTGGCAAAACAATAAGATTAAGGCTTTTTACAGTGAACTATCTCATATAATTAAAAACTATATAGAAAGAGAGTTTACCATACCTGCCCTTGAGCAAACCACAAACGAGTTGGTAAGTAACCTCGATAGTTTAATAAAATCGGGGAATTTAAATACTGACAAGGAAACTGTCAGTAAACTAGACCAACTGCTCATTCAGTCTGATTTGGTTAAATTTGCTAAATCAAAGCCCTTGGCTCACGAAATAGAATCGGACAGAAAAATTACCGAGTACATTATAAATAAAGTTAAACCTGTTGTTGCGCAAAATACAGAAGTAAAACAGGCTGAAGCAGTGATTTTGGTTGAAAAGCCAAAAGTAAAGCAACCAAAATTGTTATTTAAGTTGATAATTATTTTTGCTTTATTGGCAATTGCTGCATTAGCTTTATATATAGTAAATAATCATTTTATTTTTAACTCAATAAACAACTGGTTGTAAATGTTTAACAATTTTGAATTTTATAATCCTATTTTTTTGTGGTTATTGCCATTAATTGTCTTATTGGGCTTATGGTATTTTTTTACACATAAAAAAAATAGCGCAAAGCTAAAAATGGCAAGTATAAAAGGCTTTATGCTAAAAAAATCTTTTCTGCCTAAATTAAAACCTCTGTTATATGTTTTGAGGCTAATAAGTTTGGCTTTTATAATTGTTGGACTGGCAAGACCGAGAAATGTATCGGTGAGTAAAAAAACCAAGTCAAACAAAGGTATCGATATAGTAATGGCAATTGACGTATCAGCAAGTATGCTTGCAAAAGATCTAAAACCCAATCGCTTAGAGGCTTTAAAAAAGGTAGCCATCGAATTTGTTGACAAAAGACCCAACGATAGGATAGGAATAGTTGTTTACGCAGGTGAAAGTTTTACTCAAAACCCTATAACAAGCGACAAATCAATAGTTAAAAGGACTATTTCAGAAATTAGATGGGGACAACTTGAATCTGGCACGGCAATTGGCATGGGTTTAGGGTCGGCAGTAAATCGCCTAAAGGAAAGCAAGGCTAAGAGCAAGGTAATTATACTCCTAACCGATGGGGTAAATAATGCAGGGTTTATAGATCCAAAAACAGCTACTGAATTAGCCAAGGGCAACAGTATTAAAGTTTATACTATTGGAGTTGGAACCAATGGAATGGCACCTTTCCCTTGGGCAGAAGATCCTACAACGGGAAAAATAATTTTTCGCAATCAAAAAGTTAAAATTGACGAAGCTTTGCTCAAACTCATTGCTAATGAAACCCAAGGCAAATACTTTAGAGCGACAAATAACACTAAATTAAAAGATATTTACGATGAAATAGATAAGTTAGAAAAATCTAAAATAGAAGAGTTTAAATATTATAACTACACAGAACTGTACAGAATTTGTGTATTTATAGCCAGTGCGTGTTTGTCGTTAGAGTTTATATTAAAAAACACATTATTTAAAAGTTTTATATAAAGCTATAAGTTATGTACAAGTTAGAACAACCCTTTTACTTTTTATTTTTTGCAATTATTCCATTGCTAATTGGCTTATACTTATTGGTTTTGTGGTGGAAAAAAACAACTCAAAAAAGGTTTGCCTCAGTTGAATTACTGCAAAAAATTGCTCCTAATAGATCAAACTTTAAGCCTTTTTTAAAATTTGTTTTTTTCTTGCTAGCAATATTCTTTTTAATTATTGCTTTGATCAATCCAAAGGTTGGAACTCAGCTAAAAACAGTTAAACAAGAAGGAATTGATATAGTTTTTGCCTTAGACGTATCTAAAAGCATGCTTGTTGAAGACATAGCTCCAAATAGGTTAGAAAAGGCAAAGCAAATAGTTTCTAAAATAATAAACCAATTGGGAAGCGATAGAATTGGGATTATAATTTACGCAGGCAATTCCTATCCTCTTTTACCTATTACCACCGATCACGCAGCTGGGAATATGTTTTTACAAAGTGCCAATCCCAACATGGTTAGCAATCAAGGAACAGCGATTAACCAAGCCTTAGATTTGGCTAAAACCTACTACAATAACAACGAACAAACCAATAAGTTTTTAGTGATGCTATCCGATGGTGAAGATCATCAAGAAGATACCAAACAAGTAGCCCAAAGCCTAGCTAACCAAGGAATTAAGATATATACCATAGGAGTGGGAACTGAAAAAGGAGGTCCTGTACCTATAAAGATAAACAATTCGCTTATAGGCTATAAAAAAAACAGACAAGGCAAAACTGTTATTAGCCAAAAAAAAACCGATATTTTACAAGAAATAGCTGATATTGGAAATGGCATCTATATCGATGGCAACAAAACAGAAGTTCCTGTTAAAAGTATTTCAAATATAATTTCTAAAGCCAAAAAAAGCGAATTTGAAACCAAACAATTTTCAGATTATAAAGATCAATTTCAATGGCCTTTAGGCATAGCCTTATTCTGTTTGATAGTTGATATTTTTTTATTTGAAAGAAAAACTAAATGGTTAAAACAAATTGATTTATTTAATGAACAAGCAAAAAAATAACAAAACAAGCAAGCTAGTGATAATGCTGATTAATTATATTGTTATAAGCGCTACTCAAGTAGCAGTAGCACAACAAGATAGTGTAAAAATTAAAGCAGAAGCAAAAAACTTACTAAGGCAAGGAAACAAGTTGTACAAAAATCAAGAATTTGACCAAGCGTCAATTGTATACAGAAAGTCTTTGAGTAAAAACAGCAACTACAATAAGGCTAGTTATAATTACGGCAACGCACTTTATCAAAGTAAAAACTACAAGGAAGCTGTTTCGCAATACGATTTAAGCGCAAAAACATCTAACAATAAAATTACTAAAGCCGAAGCCTATCACAATATAGGTAATGCTATGATGGAGCAAAAGCAATACCAGCAAGCCGTTGATGCGTACAAAAATGCATTGCGCAAAAACCCTGCTGATGATGAGACTCGATATAATTTAGCAGTTGCTCAAAAAAAACTTAAAAAACAACAGCAAAAAAACAATAAAAAGGATAAAAAGGATAAAAAGGATAAAAAAGACAAGCAACAGCAAAAAGACAAGCAACAGCAAAAAGATAATAACAATAATAAAAACGAAAAAGAGCAAAATAAGAACCAAGATAAACCAAAAGACAACAAAGAACAAAAAAGACAAAAGCCGCAGTCAGGAAAAATGACTCCCGAACAGATAAAGCAATTGTTAGAGAGTTTAAATAACGAGGAAAAAAAGACTCAGAAAAAAATGAATAAAAAAAGAGAAAAAGAAAAAAAATACAACAGGAAAAAGATTGGTAAACTAAACCAAATAAGATATAGAAACATGTAAAACACTTATTATAAGCATATAAAATAGTATAATAAAGCATAAACCTATATTTAGAATTTGAAATAAAATTATTTTTTAGCGAGTTATATATTATCCGCTTTAACAAAATATAAAATAACAATGAAAACTAGTACAACACTTTTTACTTTGATTCTTATCTTTACTATGGTACTTAGCGTTAAAGCTCAAGAAGCCAAACTAGTTGCTAGTGTTAGTAAAAATAAATTGGGACTTAATCAGCGTTTTAAAATTGAATATACAATAAATAAAAAAGGTGCAGATAGTTTTAAATCGCCAAACTTTAAAAACTTTACAATTGTTGGAGGTCCAAGCCAGTCAATAAGCGAGTCGTGGATTAATGGTAAAGTATCCTATTCACAAACCTATTCGTATGTTTTACAGCCTAAAAAAAAAGGTGAGTTTAATTTAATCCCTGCTTCTATAAACATCAATGGGAAAACAATTTTTTCTAACAGTCTTAAAATAATTGTACTTGACCCGGTTGCTCTTCCTAAAGATCCGAACGACCCTAGCTATATAGCCTCTCAAAATATTCATCTGGTGGCAGAAATATCAAAATCAACACCCTATGTTGGCGAGGGTATTTATTTAGAATACCGTTTGTATTTTAGTGAAAACGTAGGTATTTCTGACAATTCAATCAGTCAGTCGCCCGAATACATTGGATTTTGGAATCAGGAAATAAAAAGCAGTAGAGCCTCTGTAAAAGAGGGAATATACAACGGAGAAAAGTATCGCTATGCTGTATTACATAAAACGCTTTTAATTCCTACAAGATCTGGAAACCTAACCATAGATTCAATGAAAATGAACATAGTTGTAGTGGTTCCAACAGGGAAGGTCGATTTTTTTGGCAATGTAGGTACCCGTAGAGTTCGCAAAGAGTTTGCTTCTGCTAAAAAAACAATTGCTGTAAAAGCTCTGCCAACGCACAATAAACCTGAAAACTTTAACGGAGCTGTAGGGCAATTTTCATTTGATATAGCTTTGAACAAACAAATTTTAAAAGCCAATGAATCGGCTGAGGTAATAACATCAATTAAAGGCAAAGGAAATTTAAAACTATTTGAATTGCCCGAAATAGATACACCAAAAGAACTTGAAGTGTATCAACCCGAAAGAAAAGAAAAAGTAAGCATTACTTCAAGCGGTTTAAGTGGTTCTGTCAGTAATCGTTATACGTTAGTGCCACAGTACAAAGGGAAATACAAAATTCCATCGGTTAGTTTTTCATATTTTAATCCAAAAAGTGGTGTATATCAAACAATAAACTCAGAAGACTTGTATATTGTTGTTTTAGAAGGAAAAGAATTGGCTTCAAACACCAGTATAATAAAACAGGATGTAAAAATTACGGGGAGTAGTTTTAGGTATATTCAAACCAGCACAAATTTAAGTTCTGTTAACAAATCAAACTTTTTTAACTCAAGCCTGTACTATATACTTCTGTTTTTACCTGTAGTTATAATGCCTGCAATTTTGATTTTTTACAAGAAAAAAGAAAAAAGAAGCAAAGATGTTCAAGGCAATAAGCAAAGGTTGGCCGATAAGTTAGCTAAAAAATACTTATTTGAAGCTAAAAAACAACTAGGCAGTAAAGAGGCCTTTTATGAAGCCTTAGAAAGAGCTTTGCACAATTACTTAAAAGCAAAGCTAAAGGTAGAAACCTCAGATATTAGCCGAGATAAGATTACTAGTTTGCTAGAAGATAAAAAAGTTGAAAATAACATTATTAATGGCTTTATTACAGTTTTAAACGACTGCGACTTTGCCCGCTATACTCCTGTTGACAATTTAAAAATGAAACAAGAATTTAGCAAGGCAAAACAAATAATAGCCCAATTAGATAAACAACTGTAATGAGAAAAATAATTTTAATGCTTTTTGTAGTGTGTAGCACTACAGTTGCACAAAATGTAGACGCTCTGTTTGAAGATGCCAATAATTTTTATAAAAATGAAAATTACAAACAAGCTCTTGACTTGTACAAGCAAATTGAAAGCACTCAAAAGGTTTCTTCAGAACTTTATTTTAATTTGGGCAATTGTCATTACTTGCTCAATCAATTAGCCTTAAGCATATATAATTATGAAAAAGCCTTGCGTTTAAACCCGTTAAATGAAGATGCTAAAAACAATTTGCTGATAGCAAAAAAACTAACAATTGACCGAATTGAAACTCTGCCTCAAACTCTACTTCAAAAAATAAATAACAGGTTTATACAAAAACTACACTACAATACTTGGGCGTACTTTTCTGTGTTGTTTTCCGCATTGTCGTGTTTGTTTTTTATTCTGTTCTATCTATCGCATATGCCAACAAAGAAAAGGTTGTTTTTTTCGATAAGTCTTATTTGTTTTAGTTTCTTAATTATTAGTTTATACGTTAGTTATCGTCAATTCAATTTATTTAAAAACAAAAAAGAAGCCATAGTATTTGCTTTAGAAATTCCTGTAAAAAATGCTCCTACTGTAAATTCAGATCAAATTTTTACACTACACGAAGGAACTAAAATATTTGTTCTCGACACTTTAGACGATTGGAAAAAGATTAAACTCGCCGATGGAAAAATAGGTTGGCTAAAAGGAGATGCTATACAAATTATAGATAATTTTTAAGTTTTGTTAACACAACTTAGTAATTAATATTGTATATTTGGCAGCAGCAATTTTTATGAGCAAAAAAATCACATCACTTTTTTTAATAGCATTGTTATTGGTAATTACAACGCTTATACCTACCTGTGCTAATAAGTGTATAGATAGCTTTGAAACCTCTGTTACAATTGACTCTGACAACCACAGTAATGAAACTATAAAAAGGCTAGAACTTCAATTTATTTACTCCATTGGCATATCAATATGGCATATAACAATTAAAACCCAATCAAACTTAGTTTATTTATATAAAATTTATACTTCTGTTTACAACAAGCGAGAAAGCCCGCCACCTGAAAAAAGCTACATATAATTTCTTTTACACCCAACTTGCCATTATTTAGATATTTATAGGCATAATAATTTAATGAACAAACACTTAGTAAAGATATACTGCCTATTTGGTATTATTAGGTAAATAAAATCTTTAAAAAAACAAGTAAAAATCACACTGTCCGTATATAGGATTTTAGCTAAACTATTAAAAACTGTAAATAAAAATTTTTAATTAGCACAAATATTAAAAAATTAAAATACAATGAAAGCACACACTAAAGAAAGTCAAGCAGCTATAACACCCGAAAAGGGCTTACAGCTTTTAAAAGCTGGAAATCTGCGTTTTCAAGATAATGTAAGAATAAACCGAAATTTAATTGAACAAGTCAATGATACCAAAAACGGTCAATACCCTTTTGCTAGCATCCTTAGTTGTATAGACTCAAGAGTTCCCGCCGAACTTATTTTTGACCAAGGCTTGGGAGATATATTTAACGTTCGAGTTGCTGGCAATTTTGTTAACGACGATATTTTAGGCAGCCTAGAGTTTGCTTGTAAGCTAGCAGGCACCAAACTTATAGTTGTTTTAGGTCACACTAGCTGTGGCGCTATAAAAGGTGCTTGCGACAATGCCGAATTAGGCAAACTAACTAATATGCTGACAAAGATAAAACCAGCGGTTGATGCCGTAAGCACACCTACAGATATAGCTTTGCGCAAATCTTCAAATACAGATTTTGTGAACCAAGTAGCAACTAAAAACGTGCACCTAGCAGTTAGCAATATTAAAAGCCAAAGTCAGGTTCTTTCTAATATGCACAAAAATGGAGAAATTTTAATAATAGGAGCCATGTATTATATTGATAATGGCTCAGTAGTATTTTTTCAATAATGCTTGCTCGCAATAGCTTTCCTCAATAACAATTTAAATTTTAAAATCAATTAGCTAATTTTTTTATAAGTTAAAGTCACTTATATATAAAATTATGTTTTTAGCAAAACGGCCTATATATTTAGCAAGCTTAAGCAAAGCTAACAATATATATTATAGGCAAAAAGGGAAGCTTTTTAAGGTTTAAGCACAAGTTTATACAAGATTTAAATATAAAAACACTTAACACTAAATTAATTTATGAAAAATCTTTTTTCTAACATAAGAGGCGATTTTTTTGGCGGAGTTACCGCAGGTATAGTAGCCTTACCTTTGGCCATTGCCTTTGGGGTTTCATCAGGCTTAGGACCTAGTGCAGGTTTATATGGGGCAATTTTTATTTCGTTTTTTGCTGCATTATTTGGAGGAACTGGCACGCAAATTTCAGGACCAACAGCTCCTATGACAGCTGTAAGTATGGTTGTAATTGCAAATATAGTTGCTACTAATGATGGCGATATTACTAAGGCTCTTCCTGCAATTCTCACAGTATTTTTGCTAGCTGGGCTAATACAAATACTACTCGGAATAATATCCTTAGGCAAGTATATCAAATACATTCCTTACCCAGTTGTATCAGGTTTTATGACAGCAATAGGGCTTATTATTTTGGTAACCCAAATAATGCCATCGGTGGGTTATAATGCCAAAGAAGACTTAGAATTTGTAGATCAATTTAAGCCTCAGGCCGAAAAAATTATATTAGAAAATATCTTAAAAGACGAGGCTAAAGAAGGATTCTTAGTATTGGAAGATTTTAAAGAAACCATTAACAGAGCTCAAGATATTTCATCAGAAGATATACTAAAAGAAAGTAAAACTCTTGCTGCCAGAAGCGCCTCAGGAGTAATGGGTACACTTAGAGTTTTACCCAGAGCACTAAATAATATCAACTGGCTCGAGCTTTTGCTAGCACTGGGGACCATTGTAATAATTTATGGATTTAAACGAATAACTACTGCTGTTCCCAGCACCTTAGTAGCACTGGTGGTAATGACGGCTATAGCTTTTGTGTTTAGCTTAAACTACAAGCCTATAGAGGAAATACCTAGCGGATTCCCTATTTTAAATTTAAAAATTTTATCTGAATTTAGCTTAGAAAGTATAACGCCTTATATTTTTACAGCATTAACCTTAGCACTATTAGGCGCAATTGATTCGTTATTAACCTCTGTGGTTGCAGATAATATGACAAAAACCAAACACAACCCTAATAAAGAACTCATAGGGCAAGGTATTGGTAACAGCATAAGTGCTTTTTTTGGAGGTATTCCAGGAGCAGGAGCCACTATTCGAACGGTAGTAAACATTAATTCAGGCGGTAGAACAAAGCTCTCAGGTATGATTGCAGGACTAATGTTGTTAATTATTTTACTAGCCCTTGGTCCGATAGCTTCAAAAATACCAGCAGCAGTACTGGCGGGTATTTTAGTTACCGTTGGTATAGGTGTAATGGATTACAAGGGTTTAAAAGCAATTCCCAATCTGCCTAGAGATGCTAAAATAGGTCCTTTTAAAATAAGTTCAGAAGTTATTGTTTTACTAGTAGTACTTTTTCTTTCAACTTTTTGGAATTTAGTATATGCGGTTGGTATTGGTCTAGTAATAGCATCGCTTATGTTTATGAAAAAAATTGGTGATTTAACGGCAAAAAAATCGGAATTAAGCCCGTTAAATGAAAAAGCATGGGCCGATGAAAAGAACTTTCCAAAAAACTTGTCAGAAGAAGTGTTTATAAAACACATTAATGGTCCTCTGTTTTTTGGCTCAACTAATGAGTTACAACAACTAGCAAAGCAAATCCCCAGTACCACAAATACAGTAATTATTCGTATGGATAAAATGCAGTATATGGATCAGTCGGGGCTTTATGTATTAGAAGATATATTAGTTGATTTAAAAAAAGAAAATAAAAATGTGTTATTGGTATATGTTCAGGAGCAACCTCGATATATGATGGAGCGAATTGATATTATTCCAGATTTAATTCCAAAATCTACAATTTTTAATTCATTTAATGATTGTTTAAAATGGGTTAAAAACAATGTTAAAGATAAAGAAAAGCTTAATTCAAAAGTTTAAAAACCTCATACATAACTCAGCATTGACCCAAAGTGCTGTTATAACTAAAAAAGCCATCTTTTTTAAGATGGCTTTTAAATTATTTTACAAATCTAATATTTGTTAGTTCTTTTACGGAACTATTGAAACATACGACTTGTTGTTTTTTTTCTTTTCAAATTTAACAACACCGTTAATTTTAGCGTGTAAAGTATGGTCTTTACCCATATAAACGTTTTGTCCAGGTCTGTGTTGAGTTCCCCTTTGGCGCACTATAATATTGCCAGCAATAGCTTTTTGACCACCAAATATTTTTACACCCAAACGTTTCGATTCTGATTCGCGACCGTTTTTTGAACTACCTACTCCTTTTTTGTGAGCCATCTTATTTCAGTATTTTGTTTAAACCCTATACCGTACCGGATTTTATTTTTCTATTCCTCCGTGTAACTTATCCTGTAATTCTTTTAATTCATCCCATTTACCATCAGCAGCTAAAGCAGCTTGTTTTGACCAAGTTTCAGTGTTGTGGTTTCCTTGAACTTCAGCAATAAGTTCAGAAATTTCAGTGGGTTGAAGTTTTGCCAAGGCAATAAAACTCGAAACTCCAGCATTTATTAATTTTTCAGCAATCTTAGGTCCAATTCCTTCAATCAACTTTAAATCATCAACCGTATTAGTTTCTTCAGTTAAAGTTTTTGCTTTTTTGTTTTCTTCAACTGCTTTATTTGCTGCAGTTTCAATGCTTTTAATTTGAATTTCAGTAAACTGCTGCCTGTGTCCATTTTTTTTCTTGTAACCTTTTCTCCTTTTTTTCTTAAAAACAATTACTTTATTGCCTTTAATATGGTTTAATACCTCTGCAGTAACTCCTGCTCCTTTTATAGCTGGGGCGCCAATAGTTACGTTTCCTTTATCTTCAATGAGCATTACTTTGTCAAAAGATACTTTTGACCCTTCTGCATCTTGTAGGCGGTGTACGAAAACTTTTTGGTCTTTTGCTACTTTAAATTGCTGCCCTGCTATCTCTACGATTGCATACATGCTTCTTATTTTGTATTTATGACTAATTTACAATAGTTTTTTAAAATAGGGCACAAATATACATAATTAAAATAATTTAGCAATTGCTGGTATAAACTTTATTTTTTATAGCAACAAATAAAAACATTTGGTCAACAGGTGGTGTTAAAAGCAAAAATTTTATTAGATTACTCTAACACTAACAGCGTTTAATCCCTTTTTTCCGTTTTTTAGTTCAAAACTAACTTTGTCGCCTTCTCGAACTCTGTCAATTAGCCCCGATACATGCACAAAATATTCTTTAGCTGATTTTGGCTCAGTAATAAAACCAAAGCCTTTTGATTCATTAAAGAACTTTACTGTTCCTTCTTTCATTATAAATATATTAAAATTTAGGGGAGCAAGTTACGCTTAATAATAATTTATCAAGGGTTTTATTTTGTATTATTTTACACAAGCGAGTGCAAATTAAACATTTTTTTTGATCTAACAGCATTATTTAAATATTAAAAAACATGCTTATGACCTAATATAATTTAAATTAATCCTTAAAAATTAATAATTTACGCTATTGCTTAAATAGTTTTTAGAAAGGTATTTGGCAAGTGAAAGACTTTGTTTAGATCAAAAAAAACTAATCTAACTTAAATGTAAGATTCTTAAATTCTTCTTTTGCCTTTTTACTATCGTATAATATATTAAAAACTGCGTCTATAATAGGAGTCCGAGTTTTGGTTTGTTCCTTAATTTTATATGCGCTTTTAGTTGCGTAATATCCTTCTGCAACCATATTCATTTCCAACATGGCAGATTTTACCGTATATCCCTTGCCTATCATATTGCCAAACATTCTGTTTCGGCTAAAAACCGAATAGCCTGTAACTAGCAAATCTCCTAAATAAGCAGAGTTGTTAATATTGCGTTTCATACGGTGTACTTTTCTGATAAATCTCTTCATTTCACGAATTGCATTACTCATTAATACCGATTGAAAATTATCGCCATATCCCAATCCGTGAGCAATGCCCGCTGCAATAGCATAGATATTTTTTAACACAGCAGCATATTCAGTTCCTACAATATCGTCAGATACTTTAGTTCTTATATAACGCCCTTTTAATAATCTACTTAAGTTTGTGGCTTTATCTGAATCTTTACAAGCTATCGTTAAATAAGAAAGGCGCTCCATAGCTACTTCCTCAGCATGGCAAGGACCCGAAACAACGCCAATATTGTTTTCGGGAATTTGATAAAACCTAATAAAATGCTCACCAACTATAAGACCAGATTCAGGTACTATGCCTTTAATTGCCGAAAATACTGTTTTGCCTTTAAGGCAGCAGTTCAATTCACTCAAAGCTGATTTTAAAAATGCCGAAGGTATAGCAAAAATTAAAACCTCGTAATTTTTTACTATATAATTTAGGTTGTTTGATAAATCTAACTGATTTGCATGTAGTTCAACCGAACTTAAGTAATTAGGATTGTGTTTATTTTTTTCAATATACTCAATTACGCATTTATTTCTGATATACCAACCAATTTTATCTAAATTTTCAGAAAGCATTTTAATTATAGCAGTTGCCCAACTTCCACTACCTATAACAGCTATTTTATTGTTCATTTAAAAAAATTAATCTACACACTATTAAATTACAAAAATAAGGCAACTATAAATTGCAGTATTATTATTATTGCAAATTCTAAATTGTTTTTGCTGTTTTTAATTAAGCTTACAAAAAACGTATTTAGTGTTGCAAATTAATAAAAATACAAGTTGTTGATTTAAAAACACAGTTATATTTGAACTGTTAAAAGTTATAAGCTAATTTATTTATTAAAAATCGAATTATTAAATCTAAATACTAACAATTTATTTTAAAAATTAAAGTATGTAAAAGTTTTAAAGAATTAAATTAGCAGTTGTTAATATTTTAAGCACAATAAAAATTTTAAATTAACGAATTAAATACAATTTTTTTATTAAAATATATATGAAAATTCAAATTATAAACAAGTCAAAGCACTCAACTCCTACTTATCAAACCAAAGACGCAGCTGGAATGGATTTGCGTGCTGATATTGAAAGCAAAATTACCCTTAAGCCTTTGCAAAGAGTTATAGTAAAAACAGGTATATATATTGCTTTAAATCGTGGATATGAAGCGCAAGTGCGTCCAAGAAGTGGCTTGGCTGCTAAAAAAGGAATTACAGTATTGAACTCTCCTGGTACTATTGATGCTGATTACAGGGGCGAAATTGGAGTAATTTTAATTAATTTATCAAGCGAACAATACACTGTTAATGATGGAGATAGAATTGCTCAACTAGTTATTTCTAAATACGAAAAAGTTGAATGGCAAGAGGTAAAAAGCTTAAACAAAACCAAGCGCAATACAGGTGGCTTTGGAAGCACAGACCAATAGTTAATTTTATTATAAAACTGTTGTTTATTTGTGTTTAAAATTAAAAACTATTTACAAAAAATAACTTGTTATATTATTGTTAATACTTGCTATTGCACAGTTTAAGTGTATTTATATTTTTGATGATATTATCAAACCCTTGTAATACAATTAAAAAGCATATTTTTTATACAAATTTTTAAAATAAAAACAATTTGTGTGTTAGCTAATAAGTTAGTATGTTTGCCGAGAATTTAAGTTTATATCAATGCAGGGGGCTTATGTCCCCTCTTTTTATATCTAAAATGGATAAAAGCAAGGTTGAAAGTTTCTTAAAAGAAATACTAAGCAAAAATTGTTCATTATTTTTATTAAATTTAGAGTTTATTAAAAACAACAAGATAATAATAACTATCGATGGCGATAATGCAGTATCTTTGAGTGAATGTATTAGTATCAGCAAAAAAATAGAACACTTTTTAAACGCAGAGCAAGAAAACCTAGCCATTGAGGTTACAACCCCTAATGTTAACCATCCTTTAAAGTTAAAACGTCAATACAAAAAAAACATAGGGCGTACTTTAAAAGTAAAAACAGAAGAAGCAGAACTTGAAGCAAAGCTAGTTGCACTTACAGATAAGCATATACATTTAAAGTGGAAAGAGCGTGAGCCAAAGTCCATAGGTAGAGGAAAGCACACAGTAATAAAAAGCCTTTTATTGCCGTTTGATGATATAAAAGAAGCAAGAGTTAAAATTGTATTTCAATAAAAAGGAGATGGATAACATTGCATTAATTGATTCGTTTTCAGAATTTAAAGATATTAAAAGTATAGATAGAGTTACCTTGATGTCTATTTTAGAAGAAGTATTTAGAGGAGCTTTAAAGCGCAGATTTGGTTCTGACGAAAACTTTGATATTATAATAAATCCCGATAAAGGGGATTTGGAAATTTGGAGAAACAGAGTTGTAGTTGCCGATGGTATGTCAGAGGATGATAATGAGGAAATTGAACTGTCAGAAGCTAGAAAAATTGAGCCCGATTTTGAAATTGGTGAAGACGTTTCGGAAGAAGTAAAGCTATCTGACTTAGGCAGAAGAATCATTGTAGGTCTGCGCCAAAATTTGGTATTAAAAATTCACGAACACGACAGCACAAATGTATTTAAGAAATTTAAAGAACTAGAAGGAGAAATATACAGCGCAGAGGTTCATCATATACGCCATAATGCTGTAATTTTAATAGACGATGAAGGAAATGAAATTGTTTTGCCTAAGAGCGAGCAAATCCACTCCGATTTCTTTAGAAAAGGAGACACTGTAAGAGGGGTTATTAAAACAGTTGAATTAAAAGGGACCAAGCCTTTTATTATTTTATCAAGAACAGCACCAAAGTTTTTAGTAAAACTATTTGAGCAAGAAATTCCAGAGGTATTTGACGGATTAATTACCATTGAAAGAGTTGCCAGAATACCAGGTGAGAAAGCTAAAATAGCTGTAGATTCGTATGATGATCGCATAGATCCTGTTGGTGCATGTGTTGGAATAAAGGGTTCGCGAATTCACAGCATAGTACGTGAGCTGGGAAACGAAAACATAGATGTAATTAATTTTACAAAAAATGAACAACTCTTTGTAGCTCGGTCTTTAAGTCCTGCAAAAGTAATATCGGTTGAAATTAAAGCATATGAAAAAGAAAGAACAGGCAAAAAAGGAAGAGTAACAGTTTTACTCAAACCCGAGGAGGTTTCAAAAGCTATAGGCAGAACAGGTGTAAACATACGTTTGGCAAGTGAGTTAACCGAGTACGATATAGATGTACAAAGAGAAGGTATAGAAGAAGATGTTGAACTAACCGAATTTTCTGACGAAATAGAAACTTGGGTTATTGAAGAATTTAAAAAAATTGGTTTAGATACCGCTAAGAGTGTGCTTGAAAAAGATATATCTACCTTATTGCAGCGAACCGATTTGGAAGAAGAAACAATTTTAGAGGTATTGCAAATCTTAAAAGAAGAATTTGAAGAATAAAAAAAATAGATAACTGATAAAAAACTAATATTTTTAAAAACCAAAAAAGTATAAAGCAACTTTATGGACGAAGGCAAAAATTTAAGGCTGAATAAAGTTTTAAGAGAATTGAACATTTCTCTAGAAAGAGCAGTGGAGCATTTGGCAAAAAAAGGTTATGAAATTGAGGCACGTCCTACTACTAAAATTTCTGGTACTGAATACCAGGTACTACTTGATGGTTTTCAAACAGATAAATCAAAAAGAGTTGCATCTAAAGAAGTAATTGAAGAAAAGCGAAAAGAAAAAGAAGCTATCAGACAGCAGTTAGAAGCTGAACAAGAAAAAAAACGCATAGAAGAAGCTAAAAAGGAAACATTTAAGCCCAGCACAGCTAAAATTGAGCTTAAAACTATTGGTAAGATCAATATAAAAACTGGCAAAAATGTAACTCCTAAGCAAGGCACAGAAAAAAAAGAAATAATCAATAAACAAGAACCAATAAAAAAAACCTTGGAGCAAGTTGTTATACCTGAAAAAAAACAAAAACCACCAATTGTAAATAAAAAACCAGTTGATGAGTCTAAGTTAAAAATTAAAAGAAATAAACCTGCAAGCCCCTCAAAGATTGAAAAGGTAATTGAGCAAAGTCAATTAAAAAAGACTGAAAAAACCAAGTCAGTTAAAAAAAATGCTGAAATTACTCCTGAAAATGCTGAAAAAATAAAAACTCAGTACAAAAGACTTGATGGACCTAAAATTACAGGACAAAAAATTAACCTAGAACAGTTTGAAAAGAGCAAAAAGAAAAAACCCGAATCAAAAACACAGCAAAGTAACAATAAAAAGGACAACGACAAAAAAAGGCGCAGACGCATAGTTAACAAGTCAAACACAAAAGTACAAAATCAAAGAACAAACAATCGCGGTGGTTCTAACAATAAAACGGCTGGCCGTACAAACCAAAGAAGAAGACCTATTGAACAAAAAGGAGAATTAACTGAAGCCGAAGTTCAAAAGCAAGTAAGAGAAACCTTAGAAAAACTTCAAAACAAGTCGAGCAAAGGAAGAGCTGCAAGATACCGAAAAGATAAAAGAGACCAACACAGACAACAAGTCCAAGCCGAGTTAAAAGCTCAACAAGAAAAAAACAAAGTACTTAAAGTTACTGAATTTGTCACTGTAAGCGAGGTAGCAACTATGATGGATAAGCCTGTTACTGACATTATATCAGCGTGCATGACCCTCGGGATGATGGTTACCATGAATCAACGACTCGATGCTGAAACTCTTCAAATTGTTGCAGAAGAATTTAACTTTAAAGTTGAGTTTGTTGGAGCAGAAGTAGAGGAGGTTATAGAAGAGATAAAAGACAAGCCTGAAGAGTTGCAAAACAGAGCTCCTATTATTACAGTAATGGGTCATGTTGACCACGGTAAAACCTCCTTGCTCGACCATATACGCAAGGCAAATGTAATTGCTGGAGAAAGTGGAGGCATTACTCAGCATATTGGAGCTTACAGTGTTAGTTTAGAAGAAGGTCAAAAAATTACCTTTCTCGACACACCAGGACACGAAGCCTTTACTGCTATGCGAGCTCGAGGAGCACAGGTAACCGATTTGGTAATTATCGTAATTGCAGCCGATGATAGTGTGATGCCTCAAACCAAAGAAGCCATAGCACATGCTCAGGCAGCGGGAGTACCCATTATATTTGCCATAAATAAGGTAGATAAGCCAGAGGCAAATCCGGATGCTATTAAAACGCAGCTTTCAAACATGAATTTACTAGTTGAAGATTGGGGAGGAAATATTCAATCGCAAGAAATTTCAGCAAAAACAGGTAAGGGAGTAAATGAACTTTTAGAAAAAGTACTGCTTGAAGCAGAAATTTTAGAATTAAAAGCAAATCCCAACAAAAATGCCGTGGGCACTGTAGTTGAAGCACAGTTAGACAAGGGCAGAGGCTATGTATCTACTATTTTAGTACAAGCTGGCACCTTGCAAATTGGTCATTACTTATTGGCAGGCAAACACAGCGGTAAGGTAAGAGCTATGTTTGACGAAAGAGGAAATAAGATTAAAATAGCAGGTCCTTCAAAACCAGTTTCAATATTGGGCTTAGACGGAGCACCTCAAGCAGGCGATAAGTTTAATGTATTTGACGATGAAAGAGAAGCAAAGCAAATTGCGATTAAGCGCTCTCAATTACAGCGCGAACAATCGGTTAGAACTCAAAAAACATTAACCTTAGATGAAATAGGCAGACGTATTGCCTTGGGCGACTTTAAGGAATTGAATATTATTTTAAAAGGAGATGTTGATGGCTCTGTTGAGGCTCTTACAGATTCATTCCAAAAACTATCAACAGAAGAAATACAAGTTAATATAATTCACAAAGGAGTAGGTGCTATTACCGAATCAGATGTGTTATTGGCTTCAGCCTCAAATGCTATCATCATAGGATTTAACGTGCGTCCGCAGGGAAATGCGAGAAATGTTGCAGATAAAGAAGAGGTTGAAATAAAAACCTATTCAATTATTTACGATGCTATTAACAACTTAAAAGAAGCTATGGAGGGGATGCTATCTCCTGAAATGAAAGAAGAGCTTTTGGGCAATGTTGAAATTAGAGAAGTTTATAAGATTTCAAAAATTGGAAACATAGCGGGTTGCATGGTAATGACAGGTAAAATTACCAAAAATGCTAAGGTTAGAATTATAAGAAATGGAATTGTGGTACATCAAGGCGAATTAGCCTCTTTAAAACGCTTTAAAGACGATGTAAAAGAAGTTACTAAGGGTTATGACTGTGGTCTTCAAATTAAAAACTTTAACGATATTAAAGTTGAAGATACCATTGAGGCTTATACTGAAATTGCTGTTAAGAAAAAACTTTAAACTGATTAGCATTTGCACTAAAATTCATAAAACACAATTAATCAATATGTTAAACTAAAAAAAATGAGTTTTTGCCTTTGTGACAAATAAGTTTTGAAAACAGGGTTTTACTATTTATAATAATTATAACGGAGCAAATACTAAAAATATGCAGATACTAAAGATGTATTATGTAGATAAAGTTATTTTTTGTCCCACCATACTTTTGATAAATAAGTATCGCCATTGCTTAAAGTAGAAACTGCTTGTTTATAATTAGTTAGGTTTGTTATAGGTTCATCAATTGGATATATAAATCGCCTTGGGATGGTTTGAACGCCTCCAGAATAAGGTCCTGGGTTTAAAGATGGATAGCCTGTCCTTCTCCATTCAAACCAAGCTTCATAGTTTTTGCTAAACAGAAGTATCCACTTTTGAGTCATTATTTTTTCCAATTTTTCTTCTCTTGTACCTATAAGTTTAAATTGAAGTTTTTTGTAGTTTTTAGAAATATCAGTTTCTAATATATTATAAGGTTCCATTGACATGGCAGCTAGTATCCCCTCTTTGTAAAACTGCTCTGCGTCAATATCAGATAAACCTCCCCATTTTTCAAGGGCAGCCTCTGCCTTAAAAAAACACACTTCCGCATAGCTTATTGCATAGAGCGGAATACTGATGTTTTTATTAAAATAGGTTTTTGATGAAGCCAATGAAAATTGATTTCGTATTAAAGCTGCATAATAGGCATCCGTTTCAGCAACTTTTATCCCCCTAAAGGCAGGAGCAATACCTGCCTTGTTAGGGCTTGCTATTAAAGGCAGTCTGGGGTCGTTGATAGACAAAAGTACTTCGATTAGCTTTTCGCCTAAGTACATTAAGTCGGGGCTTCCTTGTAAAAATTGCTTTAAATTGGGATGTGCATTGTTGAAAGGAGTGTTTTCAGTAGGAATAGAAGCGCTTTCGGTATTATTTTCTATCAAAGAGTTCGACAATGCGCTTTCAACCGTTTGCTTTGATAGATCAAAATTTGCATATTTAATACGCATGCCTAACTTTAACTTTAAAGAATATCCGAATTTTTTCCACAAGCTTATATTGCCTCCGTACAATAAATCGGCACTTCCAAAAGACTCGTCAGAGTCGTTTAATTTTGCAATGGCTTTATCTAATTCTTTAATTAAAGAAATATAAATTGCTTCTTGTGAATCGTACTTAGGTTGTATAATAATATTATTTAAGGGTTGAGAGGATTCGCTATAAGGGATAGGACCATATAAATCTGTTAAAATTTGCCAAGTGTAAATTTCAAATATTTTGACAATAGCTAGTTTAGTTTTCCCCTTAGAACTGTTTTCAAGCTCATTGAGCAATTCGTTTTTTATCAAAGCTAAGCTGCCTAATTTTGCATAAAAACCGCCCATAATGTTAAAAGGTTGAGGTATATACCTTGATTGTCCTAGTATTTGTCCGCCTGCCCAGTGATGAATCCAAGAACCTGCTATATTGTTTGGAGTTTCTCCAGCTTCACTAGCAAGCACCCACCTTTGAACTTCTGTTAATAGTAATGCTGGATCTACATAAAGTGCTGATTTAGGAGGTGTGTTTAGTTTTTCAAAATTGCTAGTGCAAGAAATATTTGCTAGTACAACAATAATTGCAAATAATGCTATTTTATAAGGTTTATTGTATTTATTGTTCATAGTTAACGCTTTAAAATTCAACATTTAAATTAATACCAAAAGTTCTTAGCAAAGGAAGTGAGGCAGATTCGAGACCTAGTGAAGAATTATTTGTATTAAACGCACTTGCTTCTGGAGCAAAACTATCGGTGTGTTTTTCAATGTAAAATAAATTTCTTCCGTATATTGTTAAGCCTACTTTTGTAAATGGAGTTTTTGACAGTAGCTTTGAAGGAAAATTGTATGATAATGACAACTCTCTCATTGATATATAACTGGCATCATTTAGCAATTCTTCTGAAACCACGTCTTCTTTGGTGCTTGCTACAACATTCCAGTAGTCTTGAGCATTTACCTGAATATTGTTTTTTATACCCGTGCTAATCCAATTACCTTTATCGTCCTGTTTAGCCAAAATACCACTGGCTATATATGTGCCATTTCTCCCTTCAATTGTTTTTTTAGTGGTTCCGTAAATAACCTCCTCTCTAGTTGTTTGTGAGTAAATTTGCCCTCCTTGACTTATATCAAATAAAATGGAAAGCAATAAGCCTTTATACGATAATATATTTGAAAATCCACCTGTCCAAGTGGGTAGCGCATTTCCTATGCGATGAGAGGTTTTTGAGTCGGTTCTTAGGGGCAAGCCCGTTGCGGAGTTTATTAAAATATTGCCTTTGGAGTCTTTTAACCAGGAAAAACTCTCTCCATATAGCTCTCCAAAAGCTCTACCAGGCACTGCTCGTACACTTATTCCTCGATCTCTTCCTAGCTCAAACGATTCAATACCGCTTGCTAATGAAACTACTTTGTTGTTGTTTTTAGCAAAATTAAATGAGGTTTCCCATGTGAGTCCACTGTTTGATTTTAGAGGTGTTCCTTTTAATAACAACTCAATTCCTTTGTTGGTTATTTCGCCAGAATTAATTCTATATTTTTTAAAATTAGATGTTTGTGATATAGGGACAGTTAGTATTTGATTATTGGTACTTGCTGTGTAATATGTAAAATTTGCTTCAAAACGATTTTTAAACAGTTTTATATCTGTCCCTATTTCAAAAGAGGTGGTTACTTCATTTTTAAGGTTTGGACTAACTAAGGTGCTTGTGTAAGTTGCCGTTGGTTGACCTACATAAGATGTACTATTTACTGAATAGAATCCTGTTAATTGATACGGGTTTCCCGAGCTTCCAGCCTTTGCAGCAGATACTCTTAATTTTAAAAATGAAATATAGTTTTTAGGTATATTAAACGCATCGGTTACTGTAAAACTAGCACTTAACGATGGGTAAAAGAAAGAGTTGTTTTTTTTGGGTAGGGTAGATGACCAATCGTTTCTTCCTGTAATGTCTAAAAACAAATACTCTTTAAATGAAATTTGTGCTATACCAAAAACCGATTGTGTTTCAGACTCTTCAAGATAGTAAATAGGACTAATTTCCTCTGTATTTTCAATAGTAAAAAGTTTAGGTAACTTAAACCGTTTACCATTAAACCCAATTTGCCTGTAAAACTTAGTTTGTAAACTAGCACCTAAATTAAGATTAAAGTTAAAGTCTTTTAGAAATGCTATTCTAAACTGGCTAAAAGCCTCAAAATTATTGTCATTTACTCTGCTGAGGGTTTCTTCTATATCTCCTCTTTGGTTAGAGGTTCTCCTTGTTCCAATATCTCTATATCTGAATCGTTGTTCAATATAAGCATCGACCCCTGCCCTTAAAGTAAAGTCTATATTATCGTTAAAGTTGTAGTTTAAATTAAAGGATGTTAAAATTCTATTTCTTTTATTGTTTTTTTTAGTTTTATTAATTGTCCAATATTGATTTGCTGTTGAACTATTGGTTGCATATGTTTTTTCATTGCCTACCTTAGCCCTGCTTCCTACTCCTAGTGCATTTGATACCTCCTTTTCAGTCCATTGATAACTTGAAAGAACAAAAGAAGGCATGCTCCTAGGTTGGCTAATAAGCAAATAAACAGGATTAGAGGCTCCATCTGATAACTCAGGTCTGTTTTTAGTATCTTGGATAGAGTAGTTAACCTTAGCATCTAGCCCTAATTTAGGGCTTATATTTGCATTTAACCTTAAATTAAAATTATTTCTCTCAATTGTGTTAGTAGGCACATATCCATCTACATTAAAATTGAAATATGATAAAAAATAATTAATCTCTTTGTTGCCACCCGTTAGGCTTATGCCGTTTTTTAGTGTAAATTCGGTCTTAAAATAATCTTGATAGGTATTGGGTTGGGCTTTATAAGGTAGTATATTGCCAAACTGATCTTCATAGAGCTTTCCGTCAAAAGGCGCGCCCCAGCTTCCTCTTGTAAGCCTGTTTCTGCCAGCGCTCATTTTAGGTATACCTGTAATTCCCAAACTAGCTGCTTCAGGTGTGCTGTAAATTGTTCCGTTATTGGCTCTTAAATGTGTAAAATTGCCATTTAACCCTTGTCCGAAAGTATTTTGAAAATTTGGAACTACTGTTGCTTGCCCTATTGAAAAGCTATTAGTTAAACTTATGCCTACTCCTTTTCTTTGTTTTGCTGTTTTAGTAGTAATCAGTATAACACCATTACTTCCTCTTTGACCGTATAAAGAAGCTGCATTAGGTCCTTTTAATATAGATATACGCTCTATATTATCTTGATCAATACTTGAAATACCATCGCCAAAATCGGTACCTCCCCAACGTCCAGCCTCTCCTTTTATATCGTTGTTTAGAGGTATTCCATCAATTATATACAAGGGTTGATTGTTTCCTGATAAAGAACTATATCCTCTAATAATTACTTTTGATGACCCGCCTGTACCAGAGGCTACCTGCGATATGTTTAAACCTGCAACCTTGCCATAAAGCGCGTTTACCATATTGTAAGTACTTGCTTTTTTTAAATTCTCAATCTTTGTAATTGAGTAACCCAAAGCCTTTTCTTTTCTAGATATCCCTAAAGCTGTAACAACTACTTCGCGCAGTTGCTCGGCATCTTGTAGCATAGTAATGTTTAAAGTATTCGATTCTCCTATATCTGCTTCAAGGGTTTTCATACCCATATAGGAAAAAACTAAAGTTTGACCCCTCGATGCTTCTAGGGTGTAATTGCCATCAAAGTCAGACTGAGTGCCTTTAGAGGTGCCTTTTACAAAAATATTAACCCCTGGCAAGGGCTGTTGGTTTTCGTCGCTTACTTTTCCAATAATAAATGTTTGTGAAAAACCTTCTGTTAAGAGTTTCTCTTTTTTAGTTTTTTGGGTCAGATAAATTCTGTTTTTAATTATGTTATAAGTTGTTTTTGAGTTTTGAAAAATCTTATTTAAAACCTTAGTAATATGTTGTTCTTTAACATTTATATTTGTCTTTTGATTTAAATTAACATCATCAACCTTGTATACAAAGTTAAACTCGGTGTTTTTTTCAATTTCATCTAAAATTTGACTCATAGAAACGTCAGTCATATTAAGGGTTAATTCTATTTTTTGAGCATAGGTTTTTTTTAAGTGTAAACTAAATAATATCAAAAAAATAAGTAAAAAATTGAACCTTATTTTGAAGCCAGATTTTAATAATCGATAAATACAGTTTGCTGAATTAAGCGGTTTTTTCATGCTTTTAGGGTGTGAAATTTGTGGTTAGAAAATTGATTTTAATTGAATTATAATTTGACCGATGTTTGTTTTTATTATATAAACATATTAACTTTACTTAATAATGATAGTGTCATTTTTAATGGTAAATGATATTTGATAGGTTGTTTTTAATTCTTCCATAACTTGATCAATTAAGGGGCTACTACCAAAATTGGCATTAAATTTTTTATTTGATAGTGAAATATTGTGATTAATTATTTTTATATTGTAATATCTTTCTAGTTTTTTAAGTATTTTGTTAAAAGTCATATTCTTAAAACTTAGTTTTCCTTTCATCCAAGAGATGTAGGTATTTGTTGTAACCTTGTTTGTGGTAATTTCCCCTGTTTTTTTATCAAAACATGCTTTATATCCTGGTTTTAAGTGTTTGCTTTTTAAAGAATGCAATTTTGCTTTTGAAGCAGAACCTATTTCTACCAAACCATCAAGTAGTACAATTTCTGTAAGTTTGTCATCTGAATATGCGTGTACATTAAATTTTGTGCCTAAAACCTTTATATTTAAATTATCAGTAGTTACAATAAATGGAAGTTCTTTGTATTTCTTAACATCAAAAAAAACCTCTCCTTTTACATAAACTTTTCTTGCGTTGCCTTCCAAAAATTGAACAGGGTATTTCAATGAAGATCCTGAGTTTATGTACACTTGTGTATCGTCAGATAAAATAAGTTTAAATTTTTTGCCGTAGGGTACTCTAAGTGTATTGTATACTAATTTTTTTGTTCTGTTATTTTTTACATAAGTAAGCTGGTTTTTATTTTGTATACCTATTGTTTCTCCTTTTTGATTTCTAACACTTGAAAACTCATATTCCTTTATATTTTTAAACGTACCATCTTCAAATTTTAAAGTGATGGCATTTTTAACAGTTTGATTATAGTTATTATTAGTTTGCTTTTGCCAATACAAGTAAACTACAAATAAACCCGTAAATACTGCAACCAATGAAGCGAGCTTTAACCAATTTTTTATTTTTGGTTTTGATTTTAAATGCTTGCTTACCTGCGCCCAAATAGATTCTTGTAAATTTACTTTTTGTTTTTCGTCTTTAAAATAGGGTTGCTTTGTTTTACTGCAGAGTTTGTCATAGTATTGATCAATAAGTTGTTGCTCCTTTTCTGTTAACGAATCGTTGATAAATTTGTCTATTATCTTTCTAAATTCTGTTTCTTCCATATTATTTGAGACTCTTCGTATTTATGTACCAAAAAGAAGCAAAAACTCACATTATAATTTACAAGCTTAACGTATTGTTAATATAAAGTTTTGAGTGACGAAATCCGGATCCGTATTAGTTAATTGATTATGATTCTTTAATCCTTGTACAACATCTTAAAAAAATAGGCCTATAAAAAAAACATTGATTTGTAAGTGCTATTAAAGGGTGTGTAACAAGTGATAAATACATCTTAAAAAATAGAGTTTTCTAGTTAAAAAATAGAGTTTTTTGGCAAAAACTATTTAATTAATAGAAACTTGTAAAAGCAGATAAGATTTTAAAAAATAATTGCTATAAAGGGTTTAATATTTTGGATTTATTATTTATGTTTGCATTGACTTTTAATTTATTATGTTTTGCGAAGACTAAGAAATCTAGTTGATTATATTTTTAATTTAGACGATAAAGTAAGTATTACTATAAAGGCAATTTTAGTGTTAATTGTCGCTATTATTTTGACCTATGTGCTTTTTAGATTTTTAAAAAAACTGGTTGTTAAAAAGTTTAAAATTGAAGACAATAGTAAATTTGAAAGCGTTTTTTCAACCATCAGATGGTTGTTGTATATAGTGATTCCTTTGGTTGTCCTTAGTTTTTCTGGTCTTTTAGAAGAAGTAAACAATATTTTGAACTTCACTTTTAATTTTGGGAAAGAAATCAGCATCAGTATTAAGACAGTTTTAGTATTAATTTTTACTCTTATTTTAGCCTCATCGCTTTTAAAGTTTTTAAAAAAGTTGGTTGTTAAACGGCTGCAAAAACAAGACAAAAACAAATTTGATACCGTTTTCTCATTTGCCAGCTGGTTGATGTATATTATCATTTTTTTGATTACTCTCAGTTCGTCAGGGGTTAATGTAACTGCTATCTTTGCCGCATCGGCAGCCTTGTTAATAGGTGTTGGCTTGGCATTGCAAACATTTTTTCAAGATATAATTTCAGGTATTTTTATCATAACAGATCAAAGTGTTCACGTAGGTGATATCATTGAGTTAGACGGCAAAATAGGAAGGGTTGAGGAAATAAAACTGCGAACCACCAGAACTGTTACCATAGACAATAAGGTATTGATAATTCCAAATCATAAGTATTTGACAAACAGTCTTTTTAACTGGACTCAAAATGGTGTTACTACTAGAGAAAGTGTAAGTGTAGGAGTTGCCTACGGCAGTGATGTTGAGTTGGTAAAAAGCTTGTTGTTAAAAGCTGCTAATGAACATAATAAAGTATTAAAAAAGCCCGAACCAACAGTTATTTTTGAAGATTTTGGAGACAATGCCCTTCATTTTAGACTTGTATTTACCCTAAACGACAGTTTTAAAGCATTGGCACTGCAAAGTGATATACGATTTAAAATAGATGCCCTTTTTAGAGAACATAATATAAGTATACCTTTTCCGCAAAGAGATGTGCATATTATACAACAAGCCTCAAATACAAATACAAGCAAATAGCCTATCTGTATAAAATATCCTTAAAAAAATATAAACCTAATTTTAAGCCCTTATACCAACTGACTTTTTGCTGTTAAACTTCCAGCTAAACCCCAACATAAAATACTGTTGCAGCACAGTGCTTTCTGAATCTTCAATATAATTATTGCTAGCTCTTCTTATAACGTTATTGTTTTGATTAAGCAAATCATAAGCCTTTAAGGTAATTGTTCCTTTATCTTTTAAAACAGAATATGCCAATGTAGAGTTCCAAAACCAAAGCGATTTTTTAAATCCGACAACATTAGGATTATAGCTGTACTTAATATCGTTTGACCACTCCATTTTTTTAGGAAAATGTATTCTTAATAAAACTCTTAAATTGTGCTGGGTAATATTTTGCTCGTTAAAACTATCAAGGTCATAGCTTGTTTTTGACAGAGACAATCTGTAATTAGGTTCAATTGTTACAACTTTATTCCACTGAAAGGTTAATAAAAGATTAGGCCTAATATTATAGGTAGTTGATTTGTATTTTACATCGTTAAAAAAATTAATGTTTTGAGTTGCACTAACAGAAGATCCTCCTCCGAGTTTTATAGTGCTTACAGAATCTAATTTAATGCTTATTCTATAATTGATCATTCCCCAGGTATTAAAACCACCATTTACGTTTTCATAACTAGTTGTTTTCTTCAAATTTTCATCTACTACACTTTTAGAAACTACTTGATTGCGCACTATATTTCCGCTTATAAAAAAATATAGTCCTGTTCTTTTTTGCCAGTTAAATTTGTTAAAATTAATAAATAAGCTGTGTGTTTCAATAGGCTTTAAGGAAGGGTTGCCTGATATAATGTTAAGCGGGTTGCTAATGTCGGTAAAAGGGTTTAATTGTTTAATGCTGGGCGTTCTACTTTTTATATCGTAATTTAAAGAGATTACAGCTTTTGAATCAAGCGTATAGCGCAAGTCTGTATCTAGTATAAGAGAGCTAAAATCTTTTTTAAAGTTTAATTCAGGTCTTAACTCATCTTTGTTTTTTAGGCTGCGGTTTAAAATTCCAGATCTGAAGTTAAAGCTCAATTTTTTATTGTTGTACTCTATTTTAACTGAAGGAGTTTTAGATATATCATCGGAAGTAAAATTAGTGCTCAACTCTTTATTAAACAAGGAGTATAGCTCAGTTGACTCGTCAAAATCAAAAGTGCTTTTTATATTTTCTCTTTCGTAACTAAAATAATCATATGTTAGGTCTAAGAAAAATTTCTTGGCTATTATAGGATATCGGTAAGCAACTTGTGTTATAATACTATTTAAATTGTTTTCTCCGCTAATAAATTGATTTCTATCAATAACAAAAGCATCATCGCCAAAGGTTTCAGATGTTGAAAGGTTATAATTTTCTGAATGTGATTTGTTTATTTGATTTATAAGAGAGGCTTTAACAAAAGCCCCCTTGTTTCCTAATTTTTTAGTAAGTGTAATTTTGTTGTTAAAATTATCAGCTTTTATTTTTTTGCTTGTATTAACCTTTGATTGATTGGTCAATACCCTTTCAGCATCAAAGGATTGTTCTGTATTCTTATATGTTTCCTCCGCTCTGTTTGCTGTAAATTTCGGATTTATATTAATTAAAAAAGTAGAATCTATCTCAATGTCAAATTCGGTGTTAATTCTGTGGTTGTTGTTTTCATTAAAACTAGAAGAAGTTGTGTTTGAAAAATACCTACCATCGGGCAAGATATTTTCTCTGCTTTTTTTAGAGTCATTGTTGGAGACACTTCCTGAATAAAAATAATTTAAATTAACATCTAAGTTTTCTTTATAAGTATCGGCATAGTTTGTACCTATTGTTTTTGAATTAACAATACCTCTATTGTTTCCAAACCTGTTAAATGAACCATTGCCGTAATATATAGTGCTTTCTCTTCCTCCAAACATTTTTCTAATTTCTCCAAAGCTAAAACCAGGTGAATTAATATTGTTATTGCTAGCCAATAGGCTTATTCTTTGATCGTTGCTAAAGCGATTAATCATAGTAGCCCCTTCATAGCGTTTATCAGTTCCTATACCTGCCGCAACCCTGCCAAACCAACCTCTGTTGTGCTCTTTTTTAATAGTCAGATTGATGGTTTTATTTTCTCTATCTCCTTTTTCTCCAGTAAATGCTTCTGCTTTTGTTTTGGTATCAGTAATTTGAATTTTTTCAACAATATCTTTAGAAAGATTTTTAGTTGTAATACTAGGATCGTTTCCAAAAAAAGGCTTCCCGTTTACCAAGAGTTTATTAACTGGCTTTCCGTTAGCAGTTATTTTGCCATCCTGATCAACTTCAACGCCTGGTAATTTTTTTAATAACTCCTCTACATTAGCATCTTTTTTGGTTTTAAATGATTTTACATTAAACTCTAAAGTGTCTTTTTTTATCAGTATGGGAGGTGTAGACTTTACTACAACTGCATTTAAAAGATTGTTTTGTTCAATTAAGTTAATTTTTCCTAAGTGATAGCTTGACTGCTCATTCAATAATAAGGTTTTAGTATAGGATTTCATACCGATATACGATACTATGAGCTTTAGATTTTTATAAAAGGTTTTGCCTTCTAACAGAAAATCTCCATTGCGTTTTGATATGGTGTACGATACCACCGAACTGTCTTTTACTCTTTCAATATGTATGGTTGCCGATTCAACTGCTCTTTTATGTTTTTCTGCTAGAATTTTGCCCGATATTTTAAAAGGATAAGTTTGGGCAAAAAACGGATGGCTTAATGCAAGCAGTGTCACAAGTAGGATTAACAATTTATTCATGCAAAAAAGTTTAGATTAAATAGTTGTTTTTGTTTCTTTAATTTTGACTCTAAAAACTATAAATAAACAAAATGCGTATAGTAATTTTTAGAGCAAGTGTAACAGCGCGACTTTTATGTTTTTGACTTAAAAGTGTAAAGCTAGTGATGAAACTTGCAAACCCTCAGTTAAAAAGTTGTTAAATTTATTTTTTTCTAAAGTAAATGCTTATAGGGACTCCTGTAAAATTGTAGTGTTTCCGCAGTTTGTTTTCAATAAAACGCTTATAGGGATCTTTAATATACTGTGGTAAATTAGCAAAAAAAGCAAACTGTGGTGTTTGTGTAGGCAGTTGGGTGCAGTATTTAATTTTAATAAATTTCCCTTTGGTTGCAGGGGGCGGATTGTGCTTTATTATCTCTAACAAAGTTTGATTTAATTGATTGGTAGTTATTCGACTCCTTTTATTGTGATAAACCTCAACGGCAGTTTGCATGGCTTTAAAAACTCGCTGTTTGGTAACAGCTGAGATAAAAACTATAGGAACGTCAGTAAACGGAGCAATTTTTTTGCGTATTAGATTTTCAAAATTTTGCAGAGTATTGGTTTGCTTTTCTATCAAATCCCATTTATTAACTAAAATAACTACTCCTTTTTTGTTTTTTTCGGCAAGCCAAAATATTTTTTCGTCTTGTCCCTCAAAACCTCTTTGGGCGTCGACTAACACCAAGGCAACATCGCAGTATTCAATAGCTCTTACGGCTCTCATAACAGAGTAAAACTCTAAGTCTTCTTTAACTTTTGATTTTTTTCTGATACCCGCCGTATCAACTAAATTAAACTCAAGCCCAAAGCGATTGTAGTGGCTATCTATTGAATCGCGAGTAGTACCTGCTATATCGGTTACTATGTTTCTTTGCTCGCCTATAAGAGCATTTACAAATGAAGATTTGCCAGCATTTGGACGACCTACTACGGCAAATCTAGGTAATGCGTCTTTGTTTTCTGACTCATCAGCAGGGTTGGGTATTTTCTCGGCAACAGCATCTAGTAGCTCTCCTGTACCGCTTCCGTTAATAGATGAAATGGCATAATAATCTGCAAAACCTAAGTTGTAAAATTCAACTGCCTCAGCGTGGCGCATAGCATTGTCAACTTTGTTAACTACTGTAAATACCAGTTTATTGACCTGACGCAAAAGCTGAGCAACCGCCTCATCCATAGGAGTAATACCTTGTTCTACATCTACTACAAATAAGATAATATCGGCCTGTTCAATGGCTAACTGCACTTGCTTGCGTATTTCTTTTTCAAATACATCTTCAGAACCTATGACATAGCCTCCAGTATCGATTACTGAAAACTCCTTACCACACCATTCTGATTTTCCGTAGTGCCTATCCCTAGTAACCCCACTAATTGAATCAACTATGGCTTCGCGGCGCTGTACTAAACGATTAAAAAGAGTTGACTTCCCAACATTAGGTCTTCCTACTATGGCTATAATAGTATTCATTGCACAAAGGTAGCATTTCTGTATAACTAAATAGTGTCAGCTAGGAAACCTTATTTTTTTGTCCATGCAAAAAATGAAGAAAGAAGAAAAACAGAGCGTTTATATGTTTTTTTTAAGTTGTTGTACAAGGGGCAGAAAGTCATTCCGAGTTAATGCGAAATATAGGTTTGCAAATAAAAGGCAAAATATTTTTTTTGACTACTGGTAAAACATTGAATTTAAAAATAAAAACAGTTTTAAAAACCAATTAGATAGAGGCTGTTTTTGTGCTTTTGTGTAAACGATTAACTTTTTAGTTTATGCATTAGTTTTTCACTTTTTTAGGTTTTTAAAAAAAAAGGCAGTACCGTTATATAGTATGCAACGCTACTGCCTAAGGATCATCTGTTTTGGTCAAAATCGTATATTTAGCCCATTTCTAACACTATTCTGCCTTCTATTTGACCTTTTTTCATTTTATCGAAAACATCGTTTACCTCCTCTAGCTTAGCCGGTGCAACATTTGCTTTTACTTTGCCTTGGGCAGCAAAATCTATGGCTTCCTGCAAGTCTTTACGCGTTCCTACTATAGAGCCTCTAATAGTAATCCTTTTGAGTATGATTTCAAAAATTGGCAAATTAAAGTCCCCTGGCGGAAGCCCGTTAAAGGCTATAGTGCCCTTTCTCCTTAGGGTTTCTATACCTTGTTTGAAGGCTGTAGATGAAACGGCAGTAATAAGGGCACCGTGCATGCCTCCAGTTTCCTTTGTAAGATATTGACCGGGGTCTTGCTCTTTGGCATTAACTGTCAAATCGGCTCCAAGGCGTTTAGCTAGCTTTAGCTTATCATCGGCAATATCAATAGCTGCAACATTCATGCCCATAACCTTGGCGTACTGTACCGCCATATGACCCAAACCGCCTATACCCGATATGGCTACCCATTCGCCTGGCTTGGTTTCGGTTTCTTTAAGACCCTTATAAACGGTAACTCCAGCACATAGTATGGGAGCCATTTCTAAAAAGTTAGGGTTGTTAGGCAGCTTACCTACATAACGCGCATCGGCAAGTATGTATTCTGCAAAACCCCCATCTACACTATAGCCTCCATTTTGCTGAGTTTCACATAAGGTTTCCCACCCAGTTGTACAGTATTGACAGCCTCCACAGGCACTGTAAAGCCATGGAACTCCTACAGGGTCACCTTCTTTGAGACCTTGTACGTCAGCACCAATGGCAACTACTTCTCCCACACCTTCATGACCCGGTATCAGAGGCATTTTTGGCTTTATTGGCCAATCTCCATCAACGGCATGCAAATCAGTATGGCAAACTCCACTGGCTTTTGTTTTTACTAAAATTTGATTTCGACCTGGGGCTTTCACCTCAACTTCTTCAATTTGTAGCGGCTTGCCGAACTCTCGTACAACCGCAGCTTTCATTGTTTTTGGTAACATATTATAATAGTTTTAATTAATAAAAAAGATTCAAAATTGAAATTGGGTTTATTAATATAGGCTTTCCTCAATGTAAAACCCTTTAAAGATAGCCTGAACATTTTTTACTTTTATGGTTCATTGTATCTCAAATAAATGGTAATAACCCTTTTTGCTTTTTCTCGTTACATTCAGCAATAACATAAATAAGATGTTATGAGGGTTGCTTTAAAGTATCTTACACTACTTATGGTGAGTTATATATTAGTGTGCTAGTAATATAATAGCTAATGAAGAAAACAACATGCTGATTTTGGGAGAGTTCATCAAAGTTATGTCTTTTAGGTTTTGTTGTGCAATAGATTTTATTTTTAGGGTTTTTGATTTAAAAATCAAATTATTATCAATTTTTTATCTTCTTTTACTTTCCAAATATAGTGAATCGATATTTAATTTTATTTAATTTATTCTTAAAATTTTGTTAAAAAATATATGTGTTATTATAAATTTTTGATTATTGCTGCCTAAATGGAGTTAGTTTTTTGTTATTTAGAGGTTTGCCTGTGCTGAACTCAATATAAAAGTTGTTGAAGCATGTTTTATTTATGGCTTTTTAAATGCCTGACAAGGATAAGTTTTCTTTAAAAACAAAAGAAGTGGTTTTAAATATTTTAACGGTTTTTTTGCTAATTAAGTAACTATCACACTTAAACAGGCTAGACAGCAGTTTATTTGATTTTTTGATGGATGAGTTTATCGCAACATTAAAAGGCTTACAATATATTTGTTTTAGCATTAAAATTAGCATTAAAATATTATTTTTGTTGTATTTTCGTACCTTTTTACAGCCAAAAGTTAAACTATGCATTTAGTTAAAACACCATTAAAAGATTGCTTTATATTAGAACCACAAGTGTTTGTTGACAGTAGAGGTTATTTTTTTGAAAATTATAATCAAAAAAAAATAGAAAAACTAAGTTTGAGTAAATTAAATTTTGTGCAAGACAACGAGGCTTTTTCTAACAGAGGCATCATAAGGGGTTTACATTTTCAAAAAGGCAAACATGCTCAGGCAAAACTCGTTAGAGTTATAAAGGGCAAAGTGTTAGATGCTGTGGTTGATTTAAGAAAAAACTCTCCAAGCTATGGAAGTCAATTTTCAGTAATTTTATCAGAAGAAAACAAAAAACAGCTTTTTATCCCCAAAGGCTTTGCTCATGGATATTCGGTTTTAGAGAATAACACTATCTTTAGTTATAAGTGCGACAACTACTATTGTAAAGCATCCGAAGATGGTATAATTTACAATGACAAAACCTTAAATATAAATTGGATGCTGACAGAACAAGAAATGCAACTTTCGGATAAAGACAAGGCACTGCCTGAATTTATTGAGCATGCAGTTTATTTTTAATTGCAAAAGTATTTAAAAATGTTAAGTGTTTTTATAAATAACCCGATAAAACGGAGTTATTAACTTATTTAAAAGATTTAAAGTTTTATGAGCAAAATATTAATTGTTGAAGATGAGGTAGCTATACGCAGGGTTTTAAAAAGAATTATCACGGAAGAAAATGAAACTTATAAGGTGGAAGAGGCAGAGGATGGACTGCAAGGAATAGAAATGATTAAAGAAAAGGATTATGACCTAGTGCTTTGCGATATTAAGATGCCTAAAATGGACGGAGTAGAAGTGTTGGAGAAAGCTAAAAGCATAAAACCTGAAATTCCTGTTGTAATGATATCTGGGCACGGCGATTTAGAAACTGCTGTGCACACTATGCGCTTGGGGGCCTTTGACTATATTTCAAAGCCACCCGACTTAAACCGCTTGTTAAATACGGTTCGCAATGCTTTAGACAAAAAAGAATTGCTTGTTGAAAATAAACGCCTTAAGAAAAAGATAAGTAAAAATTACGAAATGATAGGCAAAAGTCCCGTCATTAAACATATTAAGGCTATTATTGAAAAAGTTGCAACTACTGATGCTAGAGTGTTAATCACAGGACCCAATGGTTCGGGAAAAGAACTTGTAGCGCATTGGTTACACAAAAAGTCGGCTAAGGCAAAAGCGCCTATGATAGAGGTGAACTGCGCAGCTATACCTTCAGAATTAATAGAGAGCGAACTATTTGGACATGTAAAAGGTAGTTTTACTGGAGCTAATAAAGACAGAGCTGGAAAGTTTGAAGCAGCCAACGGAGGAACCTTGTTTTTAGATGAGATTGGCGATATGTGCTTATCTGCCCAAGCAAAAGTATTGAGAGCCTTGCAGGAAAATAAAATATCGAGAGTGGGTTCAGACAAGGATATTAAGGTAGATGTAAGAGTGGTTGCAGCAACTAATAAAAATTTAAAAAAGGAAATAAAGCAGGGGAGGTTTCGAGAAGATTTATACCATAGGCTAGCAGTAATTTTAATTGAGGTGCCAGATTTAAACAGTCGTAGAGAAGACATCCCTCTGTTGATAGAATTCTTTGTAAATAAAATAGCTAACGAGCAAGGCGCTGTTGAAAAAAATTTTTCAGAAAAAGCTATCAAATTATTACAATCATACGATTGGACTGGAAATATCAGAGAACTGAGAAACGTTGTTGAGCGTTTAATTATTTTAGGAGAAAAAGAAATTTCAGAAAACGATGTAAAGCTATTTGCAAGTAAATAAAGCAAGTAATATTAATAAATTCTTAAAAATACTTGAGCTTAAAAGATAAAGATATTTATAACTAAGTATTTACAGAAGGCAATAGATAAAATTTAAATATAGATACAGTAATGATTCTAGAGCTAAAAAATTATATTAATAAGCATTCTTCAAATACTATACGCAGTAGAGCAAGATCAATTAAATTAAAGTTTATATCAAAAGATGATCAAAGCTATGTTTTTAGCTATTTAGGTTCTGAAAAATATCTCTACTCTATAAAAGTGCTCTTCGAAAAAGATAAGATTAAAAGCTATTGCAATTGTCCTTTTGACTATCACGGGCTTTGTAAGCACGAAGTGGCAGCAATACAATATGTAATAGATGATTGTAGTGATAAAACTGAACATATAAAAAACACTGCCACCTTGGCTAACAATTCAGGATACCTGCCGCACAATAAAATAAGACTGACAAATCACCTTATTACAAAAGATTTTTTGCATTTGCTTGCTAGAGAAAACGGTATTTTATACTATAATGCTTATGCTACTGAAATTCAAGATTTTAACGAAACTTGTATAAAAACCATATTTTCCAATTGGCACATGTACAAGCAAACAATTAGATATGACCAAGCAAAACAAATACTCACACTTAACTGTACTTGTAGATACTCAAAAAATAAGATTTGTGAACATGAACTATCTGCTTTAAACCATATAATTAATGTATTTAATGTAAATTTCTTTTCGCCAAATTATATAGATTCTGAAAAAGAAGGTTTTTTAAAAAACTACGGATTAACCCTTAAAGACGACTATCAAAAATTCTTTGAGTTTTCAGTAGGTAACAGAGGTATAAAAGTTATTGAAAAGGTAAAAAACATAGTTCCTTCTTTAGATCTTGCCACTAAAAAGCTATTGCCCATCATTGACCAAAAAACCAAAGATTCTTTTTATGTCTTAAAGCATCCCCCAACACAAGAACATCAGCATGGCATTGGTTTTTGTTTTAGTTTGTACAAAGACTCCTCTGGTAAAAATTTTTTTAACTTTATCCCTTTTAAGGCAAAGTACAAAAAGCACTCAAAAGAATTTATTTCTTCCTTTAAAGAGCTAAACTCTTTTAATTTTATTGAACAGCTAAAAAAAGGCTTAAATAACACTGACAAGTCTGTAGCCTTAAAAGCTGTAGAGTTTTCTGATAGTTTTGCAAGTTTTGTCAGAGATTTTTCTATAGAAAGTTTTAGAGGAATTTTTATAGATTTTAATCATTTTATAGATCAAAATACCAACTATTCATTTTTTGTTAAAAAAGAAACTCAAAGCCTTGTAAAAAATAATTTGCAGCCCATTTTCATATCAAAAGAGAATCCGCAACTGTCCTTTACTCTTTCAGAAAGTGATGACTTTTATACCTTAAAACCCAAAATAAGTATAGAGAATAAAAATTATCAATTAAACTCCGTAAAAGCCAAATTTTTTCCCCTTTTCTGTTTGGTAAATCAAACTCTTTACAAATTTAAAAGTCCTTATGAATATTTGTACATAAATCGCATGTATCAACGCTCCCAGCTAAACTTCTTAAAGAAAGATTACGACAAGTTGTACAGTGAATTTTTATATCCTATTTCGAAACATTTTAATATAGAGAACAAGTTAAAACACAAGAAAAAAAAGAGCTCTATAAAGGAAGAAAATCTTAAAAAACAAGTGTTTTTATCGGATTATGAAGGAGAATTTGTAATTTTTAAACTAGGTATTCAATACAAGGATACTCTAGTTTTGATGCATTCTAAGGAAATAGTTTACGATAAAGATAATCAAGACGTTATTAACCGAAACGAGGTTTTTGAATTAGATTTCTTAGAGCAATTTAAAAGTCTGCACCCCGACTTTAAAGAGCAGGAAGATGTTTTTTTTCTATCGCCCAAACAGCTTATCGAACAGGAGTGGCTTTTAAAAGTATCTCAAAAAATGGAGCAAATGGGGATAGCTATCTTCGGAGCAAAAGAACTAAAATCCTTTAAGTTCAATCTCAATAAACCTGTGGTATCGGTTGGGGTAAAATCTGAAACAGATTGGTTTGACTTAAAAATAGAAGTAAAATATGGCAAAGAGAAAGTATCTTTAAAAGATATAAAAAAAGCTGTATTGCGCAAAGACAAATACGTTACATTAAGCGACGGCACACTAGGTGTTTTACCCACAGAGTGGCTTAAAAAATTCTCTTACTATTTCAGGGCAGGTGAAATAAAGAACAATGCTGTTAAAATATCTAATTATCAATTTAATATAATTGACCAGCTTTACGACGAACTAGAAAAAGCACCCGATTTTTTACTAGAACTTAAGCACAAAAAAGAACAACTGCAAAATCTAAATTTGTCTGCTGTAGTAACTGTTCCTCTGAGTGTAAAAGCCAAGCTAAGACCCTATCAGGAGGAAGGCTTAAAATGGCTTGCTTTTTTAGAGGACAACAAATTAGGTGGCTGTTTGGCCGACGATATGGGCTTGGGTAAAACACTGCAGATAATAGCATTTATAGCTTATTTAAAAATTATAAGAAAAACTGAGCTAAATAATTTGGTGGTTACTCCTAAGTCTTTGATATTTAATTGGGAAAGTGAAATAAATAAGTTTTGCCCTTCCTTAAAAACACTGACATATACGGGCTTAAACAGAAAAGCAAAGCTGGCTTCTTTTACAGAGGCAGATGTGATTTTAACAACCTACGGCACGGTATTAAACGATGTAGAAACCTTAAAAAAAACTTCTTTTACATATATAATATTAGATGAAAGTCAAGCCATTAAAAATCCTAATTCAAAGCGCTACAAAGCCTTGAGAATGCTCAAAAGTGAAAACAGATTAGCCCTTACAGGAACTCCCATAGAAAACAACACTTTTGATTTGTACACACAGATGAATTTTTTAAACCCTGGCTTGTTAGGCACCATGAGTCATTTTAAAACAGAGTTTTCCGATGCCATTGACAAGGCTAAAAACAAGGAGGCATCTACACTTTTAAGCAAAATGATTCATCCTTTTTTGCTCAGAAGAACCAAAAAGCAAGTAGCCACTGAACTTCCCGAAAAAAGCGAAATTGTGCTCTACTGTGAAATGAGTGCGGAACAGCGCAAAGTATATAATTTTTTTAAAGACAAGTACAGAGACTATTTATTGGAAAAAATAGATGAAAATGGAGAAGCCAAATCGCAGATGTACGTATTGGAGGGCTTAACTAAATTGCGACAAATTTGCAATTCTCCAGAGCTTTTAAATGAACAGGAAGGCTATGGAAAATCATCTGTTAAATTAGATATTTTAATAGATAATATAAGGTCAAAAACCTCAAGACACAAGGTATTGGTATTTTCGCAATTTACCTCTATGTTGCAGTTAGTTAAAAATAGGCTAAACAATGAAAATATATCTTATGAATACCTCGATGGGCAAACCCAAAACAGAGAGGAAAAGGTAAATAATTTTCAAAATACCGAAGCACTTAGGGTGTTTTTAATCAGCCTAAAAGCAGGAGGAGTGGGTCTTAACTTAACGGCAGCTGATTATGTATTTTTGGTTGATCCTTGGTGGAATCCTGCCGTTGAAAGCCAAGCTATTGATCGTTCGCATAGAATAGGTCAAACCAAAAAAGTAATAGCCTATAAAATGATCTGTAAAGATACTATTGAAGAGAAGATAATAGATCTGCAAAAAAATAAAAAACAGGTTTCAAACTCAGTTATTCAGGTTGATATGATTAAAAAATCATTTAACACAAAAGAAATTAAAGAGTTGTTTAGCTAATTAATAAAAGTTATTTACTTGTAAATTAATTTATTATATAATTAGCTTTTTGTATGTTACATTAAATTATAATCTTTTGAGTTAAAAAGGAAATTCATAGATCTCTTTAAATCAGTAATGTGTACTAAATTGTCTATTTAAGATAAGTAATTTATAATTTGTAACTTATTTTCAATAGTAAAATTCTTGGTAAAATAAACTTTTTGTTATCTGATATTAAAAGATCATTGAAAGAGCTGTTTCTAATAAATTGACTATCTAATAAGTTGTTTGCAGTAATTTCTATTCCCCAAGGACTATTCTCTTTCTGATAAAACAAAGAAGTGTTTAGTATGTCATTCCGATTGGTACTATTTATATTATTGTTTTTAAAGTCTTGAAAATTATAATTTAGGTTAAAAATAAAATCATTCCAAAAATCATACTCTATGTTCAAATTAATGAAATTATTTTCAAATTTAGATAAGGTACCTTGAGTTTTGTAATTATTAAATTCTCTTTTATAATTGACACTAAAATTTGGAAACTTTAAAAAATTAGTTTTAACACCTGTATTAAAACTAAAGCTTTCTGATTTATTTTTAAAAATATCATTATTAAACTGTTGTAGATAATTTAAAAAAGTAGTATTCACTCCTAATGAAATTTTATAATCCCCATAGCGTTTACTTATATTTCCCGAAAAATCAATACTTTCATCAGAATTATCTAACAATATAGGTTGTGTAATAAAATTAATGCCCTCTAAATTATTTCTGTTCTTTACTCCTTTTTCATTTTTTCTATAGTGTAAATTAAAGTTATAATTTAATTTTTTAAACAGACTGAATTTATAGTAATAAATACTAGCTTGGTGATATAATGTTTCAGCCCCCTAATTGTTCGGACAAGATTATATATAGAAATCTATACTAATTTTGTCAATTATGAAAACAAAACGCACCTTTAGCACAGAAGAAAAGCTCTCGATATTGCGAGAGACATCAGAAAATAGAGTAAAACCTACACTAGATAAACACGGTATTTACCCTGCCACTTACTACAGTTGGCGAAAAAAGTTTAACGAAATGGGTGAGGAAGGATTATCTCACGAGATGACAACTGCTCATTTAAAACGGATTCGGGAACTGGAAAAAGAGAATCAAAAACTTAAAGAACTGGTGGCAAAAGAGCGTTTGGCAGGTAAAATCAACTCAACTTGCATCTAACGATCAGATGATTAGGCGAATACAATCCATCCAAAAGGACCCTGATTTGAACTATGGTTACCATTGTATAACCAAACAACTGCAACAAGAGGGCTATCAAGTAAATCACAAAAAAGTGTACCGACTCATGAAAGAAAATCAATTATTACATCCCAAGCGAAAGCAGACGG
>JBKDZU010000009.1:0-60606 GCA_047971505.1 Tenacibaculum sp. | reverse complement strand
CAATTTTAAAAGCTCTATTGCAATAAGCTTAGCAATTTAACTTTGCTAATACACAATATAAAACAAAAAAAGTAAATTAAAAAACAATCAAACTACAACAAAAAATTTTGATAACTCCTAGTATTTATTACAGCAGTATTTTATTTTACAAACACAAATTTGTAAAAACTATGGAGCTAAAAAGCATCGTAATATCAAATAAAACAGCTAGTTACAATGTAGTTTGCAAGTCGTATAAACTGAGAATGCATCTCAAGAAAAAATCAATAAAAATTAGTGTTTGTCGAATGAATTTTTATTAAAACGTACATTATGTTGACTTTTAAATATATAATTCAAGCATTATTAAAAAAAACAAGTATTTTTGCACTTGCTCTTTTGCTTGCATCAAAACTGAGTTATGCACAAAAAAATCAGCGCATAGCCTATTTGGATATGGAGTATATACTTCAAAATATTCCTGAGTATGTTGAAGCACAAAATGCCTTAAACAGCAAGGTTGAAAAATGGAAAAACAAATTAGCTAAAGAAGCTAGAAGCATTGAAATTTTAAAAACCGATTTAGTAAACGAAAAAGCCATTTTAACTAAAGAACTCATAGACGAAAGAGAAGAAGATATTAATGTGAAGCAAGAAGCCTTGAGAAGATTAGAATCTTTGTACTTTGGTCCTAATGGAGATTTATTTAATTTGAGAAAGCAATTAGTGCAACCAGTACAAGACAAGGTTTACAATGCTGTTCAAGAAATAGCATCAAAAAAGAACTTAGATTTTGTTTTTGATAAATCTTCTGATTTAGTAATGCTCTATTATAATAAAAAATACGATATTAGCGACCTAATTGTAAAACTGATTAAAATAGACCAAAAACAAGAGACTAAAAAACAAAAAATTGTAGCTAAAAAAGCACTTTTAAAAAATGAGCCAACAGAAAAGCAAAAACAAAAAGAAGCTAAAATAAAAGAAATAGAAGAAAAACGAAAAGCCAGATTAAAGGTGCAAGCAGAAAAAAGAGAATTGTTAAAAGAAAAAAGAGAAGCCTATAAAAAAGCACAACAAGAAAAAAGAAAGCCACAACAAGAAAAATAAACTGATAATTAAGACAATAATTAAATTAAAACAACAAAAATGAAGCATTTAAAAAAGTTACTATTAGTTGCTATTTTTATCATCGGGCTAGTCGATATTGCCCAAGCCCAAAAAACAGCCCACATTAACACTGACAAATTGTTAGCTAATATGCCCGAAACTAAGTCTGTGCAAGCTGAACTAGAAAAATTAAAAAAAACCTATAACGATGATATTGAAGCTATGATTAAAAAGCTTCAAGACAAGTTAAAGAAATACGAAGCTGAAGGGAAACTCCAAACTCAGGAAGAAAATGAAAAAAGAGCCATAGAAATTCAAAAAGATAGAGTAAAAATAGGTGAGGCAGAGCAAACTGCAACCGAAGAGATGCGAAAGATGTTTCAGGAAAAAACTCTTCCAATATTAAAAAAAGCAGAACAAGCCATTAAAACTGTTGCAAATGAAAAAGGAATCATCTATGTTTTTGACGCAGCTCCAGGAAAAGGTTTAATTGTTTACGAAAAAGGAGAAGATATATACGATGAGGTAAAATCAAAACTAGGATTTTAATCAAAAATAAAAACCTTTTTAACTTACAACATAAATTGTTGTAAAACAGTTTGTTATCTAAACTATAAAAAGATATAAGTATTTAAATTGTGCAAATAACCTGCTTAAAACAAAGAGCAGGTTTTTTATTTTTGTAATAAGTTAAAACCTTAATTACAGTTAACTCAACTCAGCATAAAAAATGAGTTTAATTAATTTTTGTAGTGCTATTATTGTCACTACTTCAATTTTTGAATATTTCTAATTTAGATTTTTAAAAAATAAATAATAAGAGTTTATAAAAACACTTATTATTCTGCACAAGCAAATTATATGTAGCTAGATGGTTATTAAAAGTTTCAAAATCAATGAATTATAAATAATAAAAACTTGCTTATTTAACAATGCCAAATAATGAACTATATATGCTGTTTTAACAATGTCTACACAGTAGTATGTTTATAGACGAGTTCCGTATTACCGAGATATACAATAATATATAATTTAACATGAAGTTAAGTTCAAAAAACCCCATTGGCATTTTTGATTCTGGAATAGGAGGAACCTCTATTTGGAAAGAAATTCACAAATTACTACCCGATGAACACAGCATATATCTTTCCGATAGTAAAAATGCTCCTTACGGTGAGAAATCAAAAAAAGAAATCATTGAACTTTCAGTAAAAAATACAGAGTTTTTGTTGACTAAGCACTGTAAAATTATCGTAATTGCATGCAATACTGCAACTACAAATGCAATAAAACTATTAAGGCAACGGTATACTATACCCTTTATTGGTATCGAGCCAGCTATTAAACCCGCTGCACTGCAAAGCAATACAAAGGTTATTGGTATATTGGCTACCCAAGGCACTTTACACAGCCAGTTATTTGAAAAAACAGCATCGAACATAAGCAAGTCCTTAAGAATTGTTGAACAACAAGGCGAAGGATTAGTAGAGTTGATAGAACAGGGAAAAATTAACTCGGCTAAAACAAACTTGCTGTTAAAAAAATATTTGCAACCTATGCTAAAAGCCAATGCAGACCACATAGTGTTAGGCTGCTCTCACTATCCCTATTTAAGAGAGCAGATACAAAAGTTAGCAGGTAACTCAGTTAAAATAATTGACTCAGGATTTGCAGTAGCCCGTCAAACACAAAAAGTTTTAAAACAACACAATCTTTTAAATACAGAAAGTGCAAATTTGACAAACATATTTTATATAAATAAAAGTAAAACAGTATTATTAAAAGTACTTCAAAACCACACTAAAAAAATAGTTAAAGAACTCAATTTTTAAAATACAATTCTTTAGGTTCAACAACCTCTAACTTATAGCAGCGTTTTATATACTTTTACTTCTGCTCAGTTGTATTATTGTAAATTTATTAGCTTCAATATTTAATTTAACATCAAAAATTAATAAAAACACACCTCCAACAATATTCTTATACCAAACTGTTTTACAGCACTAAATCAATAAACCTATTTAATAAAGCCTTAGATAGATAGCTTTTATTACTACAAACAATTATTTATAAACTGTTAAAAATTGAAATACCGCAACAAAACTTTAACTGAGAGGATGTGTATTTTTGATACAATCTTTTTTAAAAAATGGTGCAATTTGTTTTGGGAATTGTTTATAAAGCTTAATTTTTTCTCCAAAAAGATGGAGTTAACAAAATTAACACAGTAAACAATTCTAAACGTCCTATTAGCATTAAAAATGAACAAAACCACTTGGCACCTAATGATAAGTGAGCAAAATTGCCAACAGGGCTAAGGCTTCCAATTGAAGGTCCTATATTTCCGAGTGAAGAAGCACAAGCTCCTAAGGCAGATTTTAAATCTAAGCCTAAAAAAGCTAAAATTACAGTACCTACAATAAAAATTAGCATATATATAACAAAGAAAGATAGTATTTTAAACACTATGTTTTGACTCACTGGTCTTCCATCGTATCTCACTGGAATTATGGCATTGGGGTGCAATGATTTTTTAAATTCTAAAAAGCTGCTCTTTAGCATTACTATATGTCTTACAATTTTAACACCACCCGAGGTTGAACCTGCCGAACCACCTACAAAAAAAAGTGAGAAAAAAATAGCGGTTGCAAAAAAGTTCCACATGGTAAAATCGGCTGTAACAAAACCCGTAGTTGTCAGTACTGAAACAACAGAAAAAAGAGAATGCCTAAAAGCACTTTCTATTTTTCCTAAAACCATAGGATGAGCTATAGAGCTTTTTAAGTTAGGGTCTTTAAAAAAAATAATTATAACAGTTATGAGTAATGATATTGTTACTATGCTAAAAAAATAATGCTTAAACTCCTCGTTTTTAATTGCTTTTAGCAATTTACCCTTTAATGCATAGTAGGTTAATATAAAATTTGTTCCAGCAACAAACATAAAAAACACAATGATATATTGCACCAAGGGCATGTTGTTCCAATGAGCAATACTAGCATTTTTGGTAGAAAAACCTCCAGTGCTTACAGTTGCCATTGAATGATTAAGGGCATCAAACCAGGTCATCCCAGCTATTTTTAGCAAAAAAAACTCTGCAAATGTCAACAAAACATAAATAAGCCACAGGCGCTTTGCCGTATCGGTAATTCTGGGGTGAAGTTTATCTGCTGAAGGACCAGGAGCTTCAGCCATAAACAATTGCATTCCTCCAATACCCAAAAGAGGAAGAATAGCAATGGTTAAAACTATTATTCCCATACCGCCAATCCAATGAGTGGCACTTCGCCAAAACAAAATTCCCTTCGGAATAGACTCTATATCAGTTAAAACAGTAGAGCCAGTTGTTGAATATCCCGAAATAGTTTCAAAAAAAGCATCACTTACCGAAGCAATGCAGCCTGTTAGCAAATAAGGGAGAGTACCTGTAAATGATAGTGTTAACCAACCTAAGGTAACAATCAAATAGCCTTCTTTCTTTTGAATATTTTTGCTTATAGGCTTGTTAAAAACAAATAGCAATAAGCCTATTGTTATGGTAATAACTCCTGCATTTAATATTCCCGATGTAGCTTCTTCTCGATAGTACCAGCTAAAAGGCACAGCCATCATCATAAACAAGCCATTTATAATGGTGGTTATTCCTAAAAAACGATAAATAATTTTTATGTTCAGATTTTGCATCTAGTTAAATAGGTCTTCTACGGTTGAGATAGCTTCGGGCAAGCAAAAAACTATAGCTTTATCGCCGTTTTGCAGCTGAAAGTCGCCAAACGACATGAGTGCTTTGCCATTTCTGATAACTCCACCAATAATAGCTTCTCTAGTGAAACGCAGTTCTTTAATAGGTTTTTTGGTAACCTTTGCATCGGGTTGAACTTCAAACTCAAAAACCTCAGCATCAACATTGTGAAGATTAGCCAATGCTAATATTTCTCCTCTTCTAATATGTCTAAATATATTACTTGCCGCTATTAGCTTTTTGTTTATCAAAGTATCAATACCTATGGTTTGAGAAATATTTATATAATCCATATTTTCAACCAGAGCAACAGTTTTTTTTACTCCTTTTGATTTGGCAACCAAACAAGACATAATATTGGTTTCAGAATTTCCTGTAACCGCCACAAAAGCATCCATCTCTCTTATACTTTCTTCCTCCAAAAGTTCTAGATCTCTGCCATCGCCGTAAACAACCAAAGTATTGCGAAGCTCTTCAGCTAACTGCAAAGCCTTATCTTTATTTTTTTCTATCAACTTTACTTTAAAATTATTTTGGCACAGTTTTATTGCGGTTTTCCTTCCAACTCTGCTGCCGCCAAGTATCATAACATTTTTTATGTTTATATGCTCTTTTCCAATAATTGGGTACAATTTATTTATACTGTAGCTAGGTACAGAAAAATATACCTGATCATTTAGTTTGTAAATAGTATTTCCGCGAGGTATAAGGGTTTGAGCAATATTTTCGCGCTTTATGGCTATGGTTATAAAATCTACAAAGCTAAATTTTTCTTTAGCCTCTTTTACCGTTAAATTTAAAATAGAAGATTTGTATCCTAAAGTAGTTCCAATAACATTAAAAACTCCATTTTCAAAGGCAACAGTATCATTAAAAGACGATTGGTTTAAAAGTAGTTTAATTTCTTTAGCGGCAAGTTCTTCGGGCGAAATCATAAAGTCTACTCCAAAGCTGTTAAAATCAACTATGTCATTGTTTAAAAATTCAGGATTGCTAATACGAGCTATGGTTTTTTTAGCTCCTAAAACCTTGCCGATAATGGAAACTGTAAAATTTGTATTTTGACTATCAGTAACAGCAAGTAGCAAATCTGCCGTGTTAATACCTATTTCTTTAAGCAGTTTAATAGATGTAGCATCACCTTTTTTAGTAATAACATCTAGATGATTGTTGATATAGTTAAGTTTTTCTCCGTCAAAATCTATTATATAGGTATCTTGCGATTCGTAAGATAGCAATTTAGCCAAGTAGAAACCCACGTCTCCAGCCCCTGCTATAATAATTTTCACACGAATAAATTTAGGTTAAACTTTTGATTTTTAATATTTTAATAAGACTAGTAAAAATCGTAAACCTGCTATTTATTATTTTACTCATTACCTTTTGTGCAGGCTATTAGCCTAGTTTGTTAAACCTATCTATGGATACTAATTTACTTATATCTATTTGTTTTTCAACAACTACAGGTAATTGACTTACCAAAAGAAGTACACTACTCCGAGCAGTAGTTTTTAAAACTTTGCTATAGTTTGCAGTAAGGCAACCAATGTGTTAATTCACGCTTATAATTAGCAAGTCTGTTCAGTTTTATAAAAATAATTTAACCACAAATGTACTGTACTTACTTGGTTTGTGCAAAAAATAAAATACATTTATATGTTAAAACTATTCAAACTAGACAAGCAAAAATATTGGTTTTAACCTTTAAAAACTTACCCTCAATTAGTAAATGCAACTTTTTAATTTGAGTTTTTTAGATTAATAACTCTATTATTGCAATCTTAAAATTGTCAGATAAAAACTGTATGTTATCTTTAAATAATAGATTGGATTTTTATGTCTAATATGTATTTTGCGGAATGTTAAACTTTTAAAAGCGATTTTTGTTGCTAATCAAAACTTTTAGAGGTTTTGCTAATCCTTAGTATAAGATCTGAACCTACAATGCCATTCCTATAATTAGCCTAGTTTAGTTATAAAAATTGACTGCTTCAAAACTAAAATATTGTTAATAAAATAACTATAAACAAATATTTTAACTAAAAAATATTGAAAATACAAATTAATTATAATAAAATGCTTAATACTTTAAATAAAGCACTAAAACATCCTAATAATTTTATTGTATTTAACCCTAAATGGTCTTAAAAATATAAGTTTTATAAAATACACAGTGTTTTTTGCAGATTTTGAAATGAAAAAAACTATTTTTTTTTTGAATTATAAAAAAATAAAGTATGTTTGTTGCATCTTAATACAAACTAGTGTAATTCAAAATGGAATTAATTAAAAACTATATCAATGGAAAATGGGTTGAAACAGATGATAAAAGACCTAATATTAATCCTTCAAACACAAAAGAAATTTTAAATGAGGTTTGCTTACTTTCTCAAAAGCAAGCAGCGGATTGTATTTCTACTTCAGTAGCAGGGCAAAAACATTGGCTAGAAATAGGCATAGAGCAAAGGTCTGACATATTAAAAAAAATTGGAGATCAATTAATGAAAAAAGCTTTAAAAATTGGAGAAGCTTTAGCTAAAGAAGAAGGAAAAACAGTTGCTGAAGGGAAAGCTGAAGTTTACAGGTCGGGGCAATTTTTTCACTATTATGCTGCAGAATGCCTTCGGCAGATGGGCGATTATACAAAATCGGTCAGACAAGGAGTTGACATAATTGTAGAACGCGAACCTATGGGAGTTGTGGGCGTTATTACCCCTTGGAATTTTCCTATAGCTGTAGCCTCGTGGAAAGTAGCACCTGCGCTGTGTTATGGAAATTCTGTAATTCTTAAACCTGCAACACTAACACCGCATTCAGCTTACTTATTAGCAGAAATTATAGACAAAGCAGGACTTCCAAATGGAGTTTTTAACCTTGTTTATGGCAACGGAAACACCATTGGGCATACAATTGCTAGTTCGCCAAATGTTAATGCAATTACTTTTACTGGCTCTTATAAAGTAGGACAGCAAATTATAGCAGATGCTCATAAAAACATGACAAAATGTCAATTTGAAATGGGTAGTAAAAATGCTTTGCTAATTAGTGAAGATGCAGACTTAGAAACAGCTGTTAATTGTGCAATAGCAGGAGGCTTTACAGGTACAGGTCAAAAGTGTACAGCTTCATCAAGAATTGTTGTTGAATCAAAAATTTACAATCAATTTAAAGAGGTCTTTGTAAGGAAAACCAAGTCGTTAATTGTTGGCTCGAGTACTGATTCTGATACACAGATAGGTCCGCTTTCAAGTGAATCACAACTTAAAACAGTTATTAATTATTTGGAAGAAGCAAAAAAAGATGGAGCTACAGTTTTATGTGGCGGAGAAACATTAAAGAGAAACACTCCAGGATTTTATTTTAGTCCATGTGTATTAGGAGATACAACAAACGACATGAAAATTAACAGAGAAGAAGTTTTTGGACCTCTAGTATCTTTAATAAAAGTAGATAGTTTTGAAGAAGGGATAGAGATTGTTAATGATACTCCTTATGGACTTGTGTCGGGTGTGGTAACAAAATCTTTATCTAAGGCGATGACCTTTAGAAAAAAAGTAAATACAGGTTGTGTATCAATTAATTTGCCAACTGCAGGGACAGATTATCACGTGCCTTTTGGCGGAATGAAAGCATCGAGCTTTGGCTCAAGAGAACAAGGGACTTATGCCAAAGAATTTTATACTCAGGTAAAAACAACCTACCTAAATGCCTAACATAAAATTGTGTAATTATATAAAAGAGCACAAAGCAAAAACAAAAATTTTAAAATTTTGAAAATAACTAAATTATTATATGTTGTATTCCAAGCAATTACCTTATTAAAAAACAGATACATAAAGCAACTGTACAATATTTACACCTATGGTGGGCAATTGTTTGAATATAGATTTTTACGGATATAGAAAAATAGTTAATTTTTAGCATTTAATAAGATTATAATCCTATGAAAATAGTAGACGGAGTAAATTATACTAATTGGACTAGAGAGCAGTTTGAAAAGCTAAAGCAAGCTGGGTTAAGTCTTATTCATGTGAGCATTGTGTATTGGGAAAACACTCAGGAAACAATTGAAGTGTTTAAAAAATGGGAAAAGTATTTTGATCAAAATAAAGATTTAATTGTAAAAATTGAAACAATAGCCGATATAAATAAAGCTGAAATTGAAGGAAAGGTAGGTATTATTTTAGGATGGCAAAATTCTGCACCAATTGATTCTAATATCGAGTTATTAGAATATTTTTTCTTGCAAGGGCTTAGGCTTATGCAACTAACCTATAACAATCAGTCATACATAGCATCAGGCTGTTACGAGCAAAACGATGCTAAAATTACTAGATTCGGAAAGGAAGTAATCCGTGAGATGAATAATCTAGGTATTGCTATTGACTTATCGCACATTAAAAATGAAAGTGGCTTAGAAGCAGTTAAATTATCTCAAAAGCCTGTTTGCGTTTCTCACTCAATACCTGTTTTCTTTAAAAATTCAGAAAGAAATATTTCAACAGATCTAATGAAAGCTGTTTCTGAAAAAGGAGGCATCCTTGGTTTGAGTTTGTATCCACTACATGTAAAAAATGAATCAGGGTGTACACTTGAAGAGTACTGTAAATTGATAGAAGACACTGTTTCAATTATGGGCGTAAATCATGTAGGCATTGGTAGTGATTTATGTACAAATCAGCCAAATTCTGTTTTACAATGGATGCGCTGTGGGAAATGGCTTAAGGTTGAAGATAGCGATAAATGTAAATTTGACGGTTATTTTACACAAGCCACATGGCCTAAACCCTTTAGTTGGTTTAAAGAAATTGCAGATATTGATAACTTGATACAAGGCATGTACAAGTACGGATTTAAAAAAGAAGAAGTTGAAAAAATAATAGGGCTCAATTGGATTAAATATTTTAAAATGATTTTGCCTCAATAAATTTAATTAGGATAGTAAAAAAATTATTGAGTAAAGTTTTAAAACATATATAAAAATCAATTAATCAAAACTTGTAGGTTACAAAAGCCTAAAAACAGACCTGCTAAGCCTAGATGACAAAAGCAAAAGAGAATAAAATAATACAAGTTATAAATATTAACATAAAACTAAACTATTATGAAAAATTTAATTCGGAAAGTTGACTTTCCAGTATTTATTTTAAGTGGAGGTGTTATTTTGCTTTTCATCGCTTATGGGTTTGTAAATGTAGAGAGCTTAAAACTAGGAATTAACACTCTTTTTTCTTGGAGCACTAAGTTCTTTGGTCCTTTTTGGTATGTTTTGGTCATGCTTTATTTTATACTAGGCATTTATATAGCATTTTCAAAGTACGGTAAGATTAGAATAGGAAGAACAAATAAAGTTTCCTTTACTAAACTGCAATGGCTTTCTATGGTAATGTGTACCCTTTTGGCAGGTGTTGGCGTATTTTGGGCAGCAGCAGAACCTGTTGCTCATTTTGCAAGTCCACCGCCTTATTATCCTGTAACTGAAAAACCTATTCAACAAGCTTATAATGCTTTATCTCAGTCTTATCTTCACTGTGGCTTTTTAGTTTGGAGCATTATGGGTTCAACTTTGGTTACCATAGCCTATGCCTATCTTGTTTTTTATAAAAACCTACCTTTAAAACCAAGGACATTGTTATATCCTATTTTTGGTGATAGAGCAATTAGTTCTAAAGGTTTTATTGGACCTATAGCCGATGCTTTTTGCATATTGGCAGTTATGGCAGGAACTATAGGACCTGTAGGCTTTTTAGGCACTCAATTAGGCTATGGTCTTGAAGATTTATTTGCCTTTAAAAACGGTTTTGCATTGCAAGCTGTAATGATAGGCGTTGTAATGTTTATATACGTGCTATCGGCCTCTACTGGCTTAAGTAAAGGAATTAAATACTTAAGTCAAGTAAATATTTTTTTAACACTAGCTTTGTTTATTTATATTCTTTTTTTTGGTCCACTTCGCTTTATCATCGATACATATATAGGAGCTTTCGGCCAGCATATAGGAGAACTTGTAAACTTAGCAACCTACACACAAAACCCTGAATGGTCAAGCTACTGGACTTATTTTTACTGGGCTTGGTTTCTTGGATACTCACCTTTGATGGGAATATTTATTATCAGGGTTTCAAAAGGCAGAACGCTAAGAGAGCTTATTGTTACAATGTCGGTCATTGCACCAATAATTACCATGTTGTGGTTTACTGTATTAGGAGGAAGTGGTTTGTTTTTTGAAATTAACAATCCTGGTTCAATATTAAATGTTTTTAATGCCAATGGAGGATTTAACATACCTGGTACACTTTTAAGCATAACAAAACAATTGCCATTAGGCTTTGTAGTATCGGTTTTATTTTTGCTTTTATCGGCAACTTTTATTGTAACCACTGGAGACTCTATGAGTTATACTATTTCTTCAATATCCCTAAAAAAAGTAAACATTTCAGAGCAAGAAACCTCAAAAACTCTTAGAATATTTTGGGGCTTAGCCATGGGGCTTACTGCCATAATACTTTTATATATAGGAGGAATTTCAGCACTTCAATCATTTATAGTTATTACAGCAGTACCAGTATCGCTAATTTTAATACCTCCGTTGTTAAAAGCAATGAACTTTGTTAAAGCAATGTACAAAGCTGATAAAAAAACTATTACAGAACAATAATTTACACGTATAAGCTAAACGTTTAAAATTGTAAAGACCTTTTAACTTAATATTAGGACAAAAAACGGTATTCTGCCAAATTGTCAAAAAAAATGATAAACATGTGTATATAAAATTTGCATATATGCCAAATCTTTACATATAATAGGGCTTATAATTAGCAAAACTTATTAAAGCAAAGGTATATAATAGCTAACCTTTTAGCTTATTATGCGCTGAATACAAGAGCTTTAAATTTAAACTTTTTCGTATGGAAACACAAGTTAGAAATTGCACTTCAAATTTTGACATAAAAAGACTAGGTAGTTTATTTCCAAGTAACCTTAGTTTTAGCAGAAGATTGTTGCAAAAAGCCTTTGACGAAAAATGGAATTTTAAAGATCCTAAAGTTCATTTAAATGCTGATGGTTACGGCAGTTATTTTGTTGAGATAGTTACTCCTACAGAAACCTTATCTTTTATTGCATTTAGCCAATATTTAGAACCCGAAAGCAGAACAGACAGAGTTATTGCAGTTGCTTGGGATGCTGTTTTTGCCCTGTGCTATGGCAAGGTTACAAAAGAATTTTGTGAAGAACTTCAATTAAACTTAGTCAAGCAAGAATCTGGAAGATATTCTTCTAGAGTTTTGTGTATATCCAGAGCAAATAAGTCGGTTCGTGTGTTTGAAAAAATTGTCAATGCTTTGGCTAAAGCAGAACAGCCTTGTAATGACGACATTGTTAAAATAGGCTATTTGTACAGAACCACCGCAGTTTATGGGAATGGCAAATTTGGAATGGCAGATTTTAAATTTCTAATTAAAAACACTAGTCTAAACTTTCCTTTTGCTGCTCAAATGCTTACAGTTTACCTTATTAGAGAATTTAGTTGCTGTCAAATAAACCATATAGCAAAATGCAGAAGTAAAACAGCTGTAGTTTTATCTGATAATTCAAAACTAAACTTAGGAATTGGCAATGCAACAGGCTTAGGCATGGCTCCTTTTTTAATAAAACACAGTAAACCTGTTGGTTATTGGATTGCTGCAAGACAAAACTCTTTTTCAGAAATTTTAAAAAAAGAAAGTATTTCTGAAAAAAAGTGGAAAGAATTTAAAAGAGGACTTGCATTGGCTGTAAAATTTTTTGAACAATCACACACTGAAAATGAAATTCAAAAGAAAAAAAATACAGAAACAAAAAAAGAATTAACCCAGTTTAATGAAGAACTTAATACAACTGCATTTGTATTAAATTGGGAGTCTGTTTTTGATAAACTGTATTCACTGAAAGTAAATTTTCAGACTCAAGAAGCTGTAATTTCACTTTTGTTAGAATTATATCCTAAAATTTGTGATTCATTTTTTGTAAATTTAAATCAAGATGAAAATTTTCAACTTTTCCCACAAATGTCGTTAACTCAATTGTTAAGCATAATAAACTCTCAATACAATTGGGTAAACCAGTACGATTTTGACAAACAAACTGACGACTATTATTTTTGGTATTATTCTGAAAATAAAGAAGAGCCTCGATTAGGCATTAAAGAAGAAGATATAGGAATAGAAAACGAAATGTCAGTAGGAATTGCCAAACAAATATGTCTCTGTACCCAACTTGTAAAACAGGCTATTGAAAAGAAAGTTGAAAATGTAGCTGAGTTTTTGATTACCAACCCAAAGATGCGCTCAATTGTTAAAAGAATTCAATATATGGGTCAAGATAAGAGCATTTCAGATATTCATATAAATACATTAGGTAAAGATGTTTTGCCTACTGATTTACTGCGGTGCAAATTGGCTTTGTTAGGTGCAATGAAGTTTGATCCTAAATCAGATAGATGGGTAAGAGTAACCTTTTTTCAAGGAGCTCCATTGTCAAAAGATATATCTTATTTAAAAAACAGCATTGAGTATTTGTTTCCAATAGTAAAGTAGCATAGTCTTTAATTGATAAACCATTATTATTTAGCAATACTTATAACGAAGACTTAAGACGGATAAGAAATATATTTTTAATTAAAGAATTTTATTTTTATTTAAAACCCCTGTTTAAAAGTGTTTAAAAAGCCTATTTATGGAAAATAAAAAAATTCATATTTCCTGGAATGAAATAACAACTACCTGCACTAAGCTATTTTGTGGCATTGCTATGGACTTAGGTCATGCTGAAGAAGCCTCTGTTGCTATTTCGACAATGGAAGCACAGAGCGGGGATGGGTTAAAATACTTACGCAAAATTTACACTAAAATACTGCCTATTAAAAATCAAACATTAAATTTTGTTATTAAAAAACCTCACCTATTAGTTGTTGATGCCAATGGGCAAACAATTTTCAACATTATAGAAGTTATTGACTTTATAGTAGCTCACTGCACAAAACACGGGTATGTATTATCTTGTATTTACAATTTTAAACACGAAAATATTTTGCCCTATTTTTTGTATAAAGACTACGTTATGGATATAAAATTATCAGCACAAATACTATCAAATAAATTTTTTACTGTAATTCAAAATACTCAAACTTTTAATAATGTACAAGTTTCTCAATACAGTATTCCCAACAGTATGGAAACCGAAAAAATGACTGCTATATATGCTTGTGACAGTAAACATTTTAATTCATTTAACTTTCACCCAACAAAACCACCTAATTATATTTTAACTTCTGGTGCGTTAGCTCAAAAACTTTTATTTGCTCAAACCAAAGGTTTAGCAGTAAATAAAGAAACTTGGGATTGGGTGGTAAAACAATCAAAAAAAATATTAGTTCCAGAAAGTGATAAATCTAAGTCACAAGCCGGATAAACTAAAATTAATTTAAAATACTTATTCGATAAAATATATTGAAACAATATTAAAACTAAACATAAATTTAAAACTATTAATTATGAAAACGACCTTTAAAATATTAATTACTGCATTTTATTTTCTCATCATTTTGATGACAAACAAGCTACTTGCTCAACAAAGTGACGTGGAAAAGGAAGATCCCTCAGAACCAAAGTCAATTGCCCTTTATCTTAACAAAGAAAAAACAAAGTATTTGTGGATAAATATTCTTGGGCAAACCGAGGCTAACTTCAGAAAGAATCAAGTAAACTTTAATGTTAAAAGAGCTCAGATATTTTTGAGTGCTAAAGTATCTGACAAAATTATGCTATCTACCTATTTTACTACTAGTAATTTGAACAATAAAAGTTTAGAAAGCAGTGCTCAAGCAGATGGCAATCAAGTTTCCCTTAATGGATTATATCTTGACATTGATTTAATACCAGGCTCGCTTAGAGTAGGAGCAGGGTTACACTATGTTAACGGCATTAGCAGATTGACAAATTACTCTGCTTTTACCTCAATGACCTACGATGCACCAGGTGGAGCCCATTTAGGAGATGGCTTGTACCCTGCTTGGTGGGGTTACGGATATTCCGATCAGTTTTCATCTCCCCTAGGAGTATACCTAATTGGCGACTTTGACAAATTTCACTATCAAATTTCAGTAAACAATTCAATGGTTAATAACTTTGCTTCAAAATTTGGTGAAAATACTATTACTACAGACTATACTTACCAAGGAAACTATTTCTTTCAAGGAATTGAAAAAGGCAAGGCATCTATGAATTATCAAGGATATTTTGAATACCAATTTTTGGATAAAGAGTGGCATGAATACACTTTTAGAAAAGGAACCTATATGGGAGAGCAAGCAGTATTTAATATTGGAACAGGCTTTTTTTACCAACCCCATGCTTTTATAAGATCATCTTCAGGAGTAAATTTAGTAAACCCAACAAAAGAGATACTTTTATCTAATAGTGTTTCAACAGTAGCTGCTTTTTCCTTTGCTGTAGATGCATTTTATGACTCTCCTTTGGGAGATGGAGCAATTAACGCCTATGTTGCCTGGTATAAAAATGATTTTGGCGAAAAAGGGACTGTATTTGGAACAGGCTCTGGCACTGCTGTTTACGGGCAATTAGGATATCTATTACCTATAAATATAGGAAAAAAAACCAAGTTAATGCCCTACACAACCTATATGTTACAAAATTTTGATCATACTCCTAATAATTCTTATGAAAGCTCGGCAGGATTTAATTTATTTTTTTATTCGCATAAATTAAAATTAACTCCTGAGTATGTTTTTGGAAAAAAAGGAACTATCAATAGTAAAACAAAAGGTTATTTTAGAGTAATGCTTACCATGTCGCTTTAAAGACATCATTAATTTACATAAAGCTCAAGTTTTTTAATTTTTTCATACTATGCATAAATGGTTTGAGTGACGAAACCCACCTCACTTAGGCGGTCGGGACAGCCTTTTACCCCTTATACAATGTTTTGTTAGAAAATTAAAATTGTAAACCAAAATATTAATTGATAAATTGGCAATAATTTTGTTGATTTTTAAGTTAGGTTGTAGATATATTTAAAAAATAAAGTTCTTTAGCAGGCATTATATAAAAATATACAAAAAGCATAAAGCTACGCAGTTGAATTTACTTGTGCTTAAAGCTAAAGCATCTTTGGCGTAATATGTTTTTATTTTTTAAAAGCCTCTTTTAGTATATTTTTCATTACAGGATATTCTGAGTCAAAGTCTTTATACTTTTTCCGTTCCTCTTGTAGCTCCACTTTCATTTGTTTAACAATTTCGGAATACTTCAAGTCTGCAATGGCATTTCTAAGTTCCTTGGGGTCTTCTTTTAAGTCGTAAAATTCCCATTCAGGTTTTGTGGTTTTATTACTAGAGCCTTTTTTTTGTAAGCCTTGACCGTAGAAAAAAATTAGTTTATAGCGTTTATTTCTGATTCCAAAATGAGCGGGTCGGTCAGGATGATGCAGCCAATAGCGATAGTACATCTGTCTGCGCCAATTAGCAGGTGTATTACCTGTTAGATTTTTCCTAAAACTACGCCCTTGAATATATTTGGGTATTTTAAAGCCAGCATAATCTGCCAAAAGGGCTGAAAAATCAATATTTAATACAATATCATCAATGCGCTGTTCTGCTTCTATCTCTTTCGGATATCTTATAACAAAGGGTATTCGTAGCGATTCCTCATAAATAAGACGCTTGTCAAAAAATCCGTGCTCTCCCAAAAAGTAACCTTGGTCAGCCGTGTATATAACTACAGTATTATCGGCAATGCCTTGTTCTTCGAGAAAATCTAATAATTTGCCAATATTGTCGTCTATAGCAGCTCCACAGCGCATAAAATCTTTTATGAATTTTTGATAAATTTTTTTTCTTATTTGCACGCTATCTAACCCATCTAAAGGGTAAGGTAACCCTGGATAGCTAGTCCAAAAATTTTTATCTTCAGTGGCCTTTTTCCATCTAAGACCTAGATTTTCTAAAAACTGACCTTTAAATGAGCGTCCTGTGCTTTGCTTTCCAAAATCCATTAGCGATTCGGGCTCTGGAATTTCTGTGTTTTTATAGAGGTTTTTATATCTTTCAGGATAATCAAAAGGTTCGTGTGTTGCCTTAAAGTTACAGAACATTAAAAAAGGGCGTGTAGTGTCTCGTTTACTGAGATGTTCTATGGTTAAATTTGTTATTACATCAGTAGAAAAACCTTTGTACACTTTACCTCCCGAATTATCGTGTCCATCTTTCCAATTTTCTTTGGTTTTTAAAATAGGGTTCCAATAGCGTCCTTGACCTGGAAGCACATTAAAATAGTCAAAGCCTTCAGGTTGAAATATCAAATGCCATTTTCCAATTACAGAAGTAGCATATCCTTGCTTTGAAAAGGTCTTTGCTATATTAGGATAGCCCTTAGCAATAGGCTCGTTAAGAGTATATACTTGGTTTATATGACTGTATTGTCCTGTTAAAATACTGCCTCTGCTAGGTGTGCAAATACTATTGGTACAAAATGCATTTTCTAACACTGCACCCTCACTTGCAAGGCGCTTAATATTAGTATTTTTAACATATTCTTTAAGCAATCCTCCGTAAATTCCCCACGCTTGTGAGCTGTGGTCATCTGACAGGATAAATAAAATATTGGGTCTTTGAGCTTTTTGTTTCTTTTGCTTAGAGCAAGATGTTGCTAAAAAAACAAATGCTAAAAATAAATAAAATAAGAGTTTATTCATCTTAAAAAAAAATTAACAATGCAGTTTACAATAATTGATTTTTGTGTAAACTACTTTATACCTGGCTGTTTTATTTTATAATTCAATTTTTGTTTTTGCTTGATTACTATTTCTTTTACGTTTTGTAAAAGTTCTTTTGCATAGTAAATAATACCGTCTTTGATTGTGTAAATAACACCTCCAACACGAACCACCTCATTGTTTTCATTAAGCTTTATGGCACCTGTGCCGTATAAAACTTTGAGATTTTTTAATGGGTTTTCTTCCACAATTACAAAGTCTGCTAGTTTGCCTACAGAAACAGTACCAATTTTATTGTCAATACCCAAGGCTTCTGCACCATTTAAGGTGGCTGAACGAATAATTTCTAAAGGATGAAAGCCTGCTTCTCTTAAAAGTTCCATTTCACGAATATATGCAAAGCCATATAATTGAAAGATAAAACCAGAATCTGAGCCTGTAGTTACTCTGCCACCTCTATTCTTGTATTCGTTTAAGAAAGTCATCCACAATTTGTAGTTTTCTCGCCAAGCCACCTCTTGCTCAGTACCCCAATCGTGCCAATAAGAGCCGTGTGAAATTTTACTTGGCTGAAAAAAGTCCCATAAGGAGGGCAGGGTATAATCTTCATGCCACTCGGCTCTTCTAGCCCTGTGCAAATCTCTGCTTGCTTCGTAAATATTTAAAGTAGGATTCAACGTAAAATCAAGTTTAATTAACTCATTCATTACTTTATTCCAGTGCTTTGAATAAGGTTTTGCAGCTTGTTTCCACAGTTTTCCAGCTTCTTCAAAGCGATGTTGCTCGTTTTGATAATTGTAGTTTGGCGGATAGTTTTGTACAGTTCTATCTTCAAATAAAGCCTCTGGCAAACCATACCAGTGCTCCATACTGGTTAATCCTGCTCGGGCGGAGTGCAACACGTTCCACTGTGAAACCTCCATTTGAGCGTGGTGGCAGGCTGAGCGCAAGCCTAATTTTTTATTTTCATCTAAAGCAGCAACCATGATTTTTGGTGGAGCACCAAAAAATTTAATGCCATCAGCTCCTTGTTTTGCGTTAGCCTGAACCCATTTTCTTGCCTGTTCGGCTGTGCTAATTGAGGAGTGGTTTAACGGACTAAACTCTTGTGTATTTTGCCCAAAAGCTGTATAGGCAAATATTCTCGGGGCTATTATTTCATTTTTTTTGCTTTTTTCTTTCAAGTTTAAAGTCCACTCCACACCGCGACCTGCGGGCTCCCTTATTGTTGTAATGCCATGTGCCATCCATAGTTTAAATACATAATCATGATCAACTCCTTGTGCGAGCCCACCAATATGACCGTGCATATCTACAAATCCAGGTAAAAGATACATACCTTCACAGTTTAGCTCTTTCCCTTTTGGTTTTAGCTTTGGTCTTTTAGATTTATCGATTTCAATACCAGGGTAACCTACCACTTGGATTTTAGTAATTTTGTTCTTCTCTACAACTATGTCAATAGGACCTCTTGGAGGTGCACCATTTCCATTAATCAGTGTTACTCCACGTATAATAAGTTGAGAGTATGGCCCTTCACTTAGGTTTTTTTGCCCAAAACTAAGGTTAAAAAAGAGTAATACAAAAAAGAAAAGCGAATTTTTCACATAAATAAATTTAGGTTAAACATTTGATTTTTAAAATTTTAATAATATTACTAAAAGTCATTAAGTCTGTTATTTGTTATTTTGTTGTATAAGCAATTAGCTGAGTTTATTAGTGGCTATTTCTGCATAGTGGTTAATATGCTAAAAGATAAAATTACCTAAATTTTCAGCATCTGCCTTAGTAATTACACGTATGTATAATTGGCTAACTTTCTTTTTTTCCTTAGCACCAGTTTATTGACCTCTAAAAACAACCCTATTAACTTCTGCTTTATCCGTTATAGGGGGTAGTTGCCTAAACTACATTATAGTTTTTGTAATTGTTCACTTAAAAGCCAATATGTTTTTGGTGTACTTAGCTTTTTGCTCAACTCAGTATAAGTAATTTCCTCTTTATTTGCACTTATAAAATAAGCTATATAAAAAGTTTTTAACAATCTAAATTTTATTTGATAAAATAAGGTTTGAACAGTTGGAGGTTCTACATATTGATAAGAGACGCATTGACAATAGTAAACTACTCGATTGTAACAGCTATTGATATGATTACTTTTACATTTAAAATCAAATAGATAAATAAGGCAATCTTCTGGTGCTTTAAAACGCTCTTGAAAATTAAATAAAGACAATTTTTTGAATATTTGCTCCAAAATTTAAATATTAGAAGCCTCTAAATTATCGAATTTATTGATATTTACAAAATGTCTATACCAATTATTTTATTGCAAATACCTCAGTTAAGAGGTAAAAGGTAGTTCGGCTGCTCAACAGTGTGCGCATAGTATTAGTTAGAAAACCTTATTTTTTAATATGTATTTACCACGTGTTACACGCGCCTCTTAATAGCACTCATAAATTAATTTGAGCTAATAAGCAAATTTACAGAATTACCTCACACAAGCAGGATTCTAAACGGGCAGTAGTAAAAGGCGTTTTAACAGCTTTTTATATTTATTTGTTAATTTTTTTATTGTTCAATTTTCTTTAAAAAAGAAACCTTAGTATTATATTAGCACTTTGTAAAATAATTTTAGAGCTTTTTATGACTCAAGAAACTAAGTATACTGAAGACAATATACAATCTCTTGACTGGAAAGAACACATCAGATTGCGTCCAGGAATGTATATAGGAAAGTTAGGTGATGGTTCTTCACCTGATGACGGTATATATATTCTTATAAAAGAGGTTTTAGACAACTCTATTGATGAATATATTATGGGAGGCGGTAAAACTATTGAAGTTACCGTTAAGGAAAACAAAGTTAGCGTTAGAGATTACGGCAGAGGCATCCCTTTAGGTAAATTAGTAGATGTGGTGTCAAAAATGAACACCGGAGGGAAATACGATTCAAAAGCCTTTAAAAAATCAGTAGGACTTAATGGAGTAGGAACAAAGGCTGTAAACGCTCTATCTACTTATTTTAGAGTAGAATCGACCCGAGACGGAAAATCAGGCATCGCTGAGTTTAAAAAAGGAGTGCTAAGCGAGCAAAAAATTGAAGAAAACAGCACAAAGCCAACAGGGACACAAGTGAGCTTTATTGCCGATCAAAGCATATTTAAAAAATACAAATACCGCACAGAATATATAGTTAAACTACTGAAGAACTACATTTATTTAAACCCCGGACTTAGTGTAATATTTAACGGTGAAAAATTTTATTCAGAAAACGGATTAAAAGACTTATTGGAAGATAATAACAACCCTGAAGATATGTTGTATCCCATAATCCATCTAAGGGGGAGAGATATTGAAATTGCCATTACACACAGCAAAACTCAGTACTCGGAAGAGTACTATTCATTTGTAAACGGACAAAACACTAGCCAAGGAGGTACTCATTTAACTGCTTTTAGAGAGGCTGTAGTAAAAACAATAAAAGAGTTTTGCAATAAAAACTTTGAATCTTCAGATATAAGGAAGTCAATCATCGGGGCTATTTCAATTAAAGTAATGGAGCCTGTTTTTGAAAGTCAAACAAAAACAAAACTAGGGTCAACTGAAATGGGAGCCGACCTGCCAACTGTTAGAGTCTATATTAATGATTTTATTAAAACTGAGCTCGACAACTATTTGCACAAAAACACAGTTACTGCTGAAGTACTGTTAAATAAAATACTACAAGCTGAAAAAGAACGCAAAGAACTTTCTGGAATAAGAAAGTTAGCTAGAGAACGAGCAAAAAAATCAAGCTTGCACAACAAAAAACTTCGCGATTGTCGCATTCATTTTGCCGATACTAAAAAAGAAGGCTATTTAAACACAACTTTATTTATAACTGAGGGCGATTCGGCTAGTGGGTCTATAACCAAATCGAGAAATGTAAACACACAGGCAGTTTTCAGTTTAAAAGGGAAGCCTCTAAATTCTTACGGATTATTAAAAAAAATTGTTTATGAAAACGAAGAGTTTAACTTACTTCAAGCTGCCTTAAATATTGAAGAAGGCATGGAGGGCTTGCGCTATAACAATATAGTAATTGCTACCGATGCCGATGTTGACGGAATGCATATCAGACTTTTATTAATTACCTTTTTTCTGCAATTTTTTCCAGAAATTATCAAAGAAAGGCATTTGTATATCTTAGAAACTCCGTTATTTAGAGTGCGCAACAAAAGTGAAACCCTGTATTGCTATTCAGAAGAAGAAAAACAACAGGCTATAAAAAAGTTAAAAGGGAAAGCAGAAATAACCAGATTTAAAGGTTTAGGTGAAATTTCTCCAAATGAGTTTGTGCACTTTATAGGTGACGATATACGTTTAGACCCTGTGATGCTCGATAAAGATATGTCAATTAATCAAATGCTAGCCTTTTATATGGGTAAAAACACTCCAGATAGACAAAAATTTATTATAAACAACTTAAAAGTTGAACTTGATTTATTGGAAGAATAATTTGTGTTTAGCTCAATAAAGGTCAATCGATAACTATTAAAAGATAAAAAGAAACCTCTTAGCATGTCCGGTGAAAATAACAATACTCAAAATAGCCAAGAAATAAACAAATCCGCAGAGCACACAAAGGGCATAACCAAAGTTACAGGTATGTACAAAGAGTGGTTTCTCGACTATGCTTCCTATGTAATTTTAGAGCGAGCGGTACCCTCAATTGAAGATGGATTTAAGCCAGTACAACGGCGTATTATGCACTCTATGAAAGAGTTAGACGATAGTCGTTACAATAAGGTAGCAAATATAGTAGGACATACCATGCAGTACCATCCTCATGGAGATGCCTCTATAGCCGATGCCATGGTGCAAATGGGACAAAAAGAACTCTTAATTGATACTCAAGGTAATTGGGGGAATATATTAACAGGAGACCGAGCAGCAGCCTCTCGGTACATAGAGGCTCGTTTATCTGCTTTTGCTTTAGAAGTTGTGTTTAACCCAAAAACCACCGAGTGGCAACTATCATACGATGGAAGAAAAAAAGAACCCGTTAATTTGCCAGTAAAATTCCCTTTATTGCTAGCGCAAGGAGCCGAAGGTATTGCAGTTGGCTTATCGACTAAAATCTTACCACATAATTTTAACGAGTTAATTGAGGCTTCCATAAAGCATTTAAAAGGGAAAGGGTTTTCAATTATGCCCGATTTTTTAACTGGAGGCATAGCAGATTTTACAGCCTATAACGATGGTAAAAGAGGAGGAAAAGTAAGAATAAGAGCCAAGATATCAGCCCTTGACAAAAAAACCTTAGTTATTAGCGAAATTCCTTTTGGCACAACAACCTCTAGTTTAATTGACAGCGTATTAAAGGCAAATGAAAAAGGAAAAATTAAGATAAAGCGAATTGAAGACAACACAGCTGCAAAAGTTGAAATATTAATTCATCTTCCACCCAATGTATCTCCCGATAAAACCATTGATGCACTCTACGCCTTTACCGCTTGCGAAAATTCAATATCTCCACTATGCTGTATTATTGAAAACAACAAGCCCATCTTTTTGGGCGTTTCAGAAATCCTAAAAAAATCGACCGATTTTACAGTAAAACTACTTAAAAAAGAACTAGAAATTCGCTTAAATGAATTAGAAGAACAATGGCATTTTTGCTTATTAGAACAAATCTTTATCCAAAATAAAATTTACCGCAATATAGAAGAAGCTCTTAGTTGGGAAGAAGTGATAAAAGCCATAGACAAAGGGTTAAAGCCCTTCATAGATCGTTTAAAAAGAACTGTAACAGAGCAAGATATAATAAAGCTAACTGAAATAAAAATTAAAAAGATTTCAAAGTTTGACATTGAAAAAGCCCAACAGTTTATCAAAGGTTTAGAAGCGCAAATGGTACAAGTAAAAAATCATTTAACCAACTTAATAGACTTTGCCATCAATTATTTTAAAAATTTAAAAGCAAAATACGGCTTGGGGAAAGAGCGCAAAACAGAAATACATATTTTTGACGATATAGTAGCTATAAAGGTGGTTATGCGCAACACAAAGTTGTATGTAAATAAACAGGAGGGATTTATTGGAACTTCCTTAAAAAAAGATAAATATGTTTTTGATTGCGCTGATATAGACGATATTATTGTCTTTAAAGAAAATGGCAGTATGCTAATTACCAAGGTAAGCACTAAAACTTTTGTTGGCAAGGGCATTATCCACGTGGCTGTTTTTAAAAAAAACGACAAGCGTACGGTTTACAATATGATCTATAAAGATGGTGCACAAGGTCCTAATTACATGAAACGCTTTAATGTAACTGGTATTACTAGAGAAAAAGAGTACAATTTAACCAATGGTAATAAAGCTTCTAAAATACTGTATTTTTCTGCAAACCCCAACGGAGAAGCCGAGGTAGTAAGCCTATTGTTAAGAGCAGTGGGCAGTATTAAAAAACTAAAATGGGATATAGACTTTGCCGATTTAGCCATAAAAAGCAGAAATGTAAGAGGTAATTTAGTTACAAAGTATGCTATAAAAAGGATAGAATTCAAAACAGCAGGAGTATCTACTCTTAAACCCCGTAATATTTGGTTTGACGATACAGTAAAACGCTTAAACGCAGATCGGAGAGGTGAGCTTTTAGGTGAATTTAACGCAGAAGATAAAATACTTATAGCTACCAAAAGCGGGAAAATAAAAGCAGTAACCCCCAACTTATCGATTCGCTTTGAAAGCGATACAGTAGTTTTAGAAAAATGGAAGCCTAAAAAACCCATCTCAGTTATTTATTTTGATGGATATAGGCAACGTTACTTTGTAAAGAGATTTTTAATAGAAGCTGCCGATAAGGAAGAAGTATTTATCACTGACCACGAAAGATCAAAACTAGAAATTATAGCAACTAATTACAGACCAGTTGCTCAAGTAATTTTTTCAAAACGCAACCTAGCACCTATAACAGTAAATTTTGAACAATTCATAACCATTAAAGGGATAAAAGCTTTGGGCAACCAATTGACCTTAGAAAAAATTAGAACCGTAAACCTGTTAGAGCCACTGCCTTTTGAAGAGGAAAAAGTAGAAAACATAGAAGTACATGAGGAGGAAGAAATAGTAGAAAATCTATTAATTAACTCCGGCAGCATAAAAAACAAAGCAAAAAATTGAGTCCTTAAAGCTATAAAATTGTTTACGTGTTTTTCAACTATGGCAAATTTAGAACAATATTTTGCCTTGTATAACCGTTTTCTTTTTCTTTAATTTTTTACGAACAAAAATATTTAATTACACAATAAACTAAATATGGTAAATTTATGTTTTAAAAAATAGGGTTTTATAACTGGCACTATTTACGAGTAAAAAATATACTTTTTGCTAATCTACAAATTTACCTATTAAAGTATTTTGCGGCATCTAAAACAGCACACTTTGTTTTTTCCATGTCTTGTACTGAGTTATACAACGAAGGAGTTATGCGTACACAGGCTCCAGCAGCTAGTCCGCTGCGGTGTACGGTAAACAGTTTGTGTTTTTTAAGTAGATAATTAGCTATTTGCTGATTTTCTTTTATTGAATTGCAATCTCTAATCCGAAAGGAAGTAATTCCAGCGTATAGGCGGCTGTCCTCTGGAGTTAAAATTTGAATGCTTTTATGTTCTAAACAAGGTTTTACCCAAATATTTCTTAAAAATTTAAGCCTTTCCTGTTTGGCAGTTCCTCCAATTTTATCGTGAAAATCTAAGGCGGATGGTATGCTCAGAACAGCTGCATAATTAACAGTGCCTGAGTGCACTCTATGTTGTACTTTTTCTGAATCCCACGCCTCAGAAATATTTGGATTAATAAGGTTTATATTTTCTTTTTTAATATACATAATTCCAAGTCCTAACGGACAGCCCATCCATTTATGTAGGTTAAATCCAATAAAATCAGCATCTAGGTCATTTACCTTGTAATTGATCTGACCCCAAGCATGGGCTGCATCAACCACTGTATATATATTGTGTTGTTTTGCCAATTGGCAAATTTCACGAACAGGCAATACCAAACCTGATCTATGGCTAATATGAGTTAATAAGAGCAGCTTGGTTTTAGGGTTTTTAATAAAGGCAATACGGTAAAATTCTATGATGGTATTGTAATCAACAGGCTCAGGAATGCTCAACTCAACCACCGAGCAGTAATTTTGCCGAGCAAGGGTTTGCATTGCAGCTTTTATAGATCCGTAATCTATATCTGCAATCATAAGTATATCTCCTTTTTTTAAGGCATTAAAGCCGCCAATTATATTTTGCAGAGCTTCTGTAGCACCACGTGTCAATGCAATTTCTTCTGTTTTTGCACCTAGTTTAATTGCTAATCTTTCCTTGATTAAATTGTAAGCAGAGCCAAATTCTCTTCGAGAAAAATAAGAATTAAATTTATTTATTTTTTCGGTATTTTTTAAATAAGCCTCTAATACAGGTTTTGCCATGATGCCCCAGTTTCCGTTTTCTACATTTATGATATCTGGATTAACATCGTAAAAAGAAGCAATTTCTTTCCATCGCAAATCATCTTCAGCAAGTTCTTTGTACTTAGTTATGTTAGGGCTCAATTCTATTTTTTGACCACAGGCTCCAACTGCAATACCAGTTAAAGCTAAGGAGGATGATTTTATAAAACAACGCCTAGTGGTTTTTACAATGCTCATTTCTGTTTTATTAAATTGCTTATATAACTCATTTACTAATAGTTTGTTAACCTTATGACTATTCAATAAACACTACTCCCACCAATGTTTTATGTTAATGTCATTGCCGCCCAAAACAGATATTGCTTGCTGGTAGTTTTTGCTGTTTAAAACAGACTCGTCATTAGGGTAAAAAAAGCGAGATGGAATTTCGCCTGAAGCCGTTGCATTTCTGTTGTCTAAAAGAGGTTTCCACGCAGGTAATTCAGTTCTTAGAAAATCAAACCAGCTTTCATAGCCAACAAAAAATAAGGCTAGCCATTTTTGAGTCATAATTTGCTCAATTGCTGTGCTTTCATTGTATGCTACTCCTCTTTGCGATAGATAATCGGGAGTGCTTGCTACCCCGTAGTATTTCATTGATAAGTTAATACCTTTATTGTAGTGTAGGGCTGCGTTTCCTGTTGCAAATCCACGAGCTATTGCCTCTGCCATGAGGAATTTTACTTCTGCACTGTGCATCAGTACAGCGGAGCACTGGTTTGGAGTAGCTCTAAAATAAGCTCCCAAAAGTGAAACCTCGCTACCTTCAAAGCCTAGTTCTTTTTGAGTGGTAAGTGTGGTGCCTACTGGGAAGCCAATATATTGGGGATTATCGCTGTTTTGAGACGCAGCAGTTGGCTGAAACCAAATTTCTCTCCTCGGATCGGAAAAAAGATTTAAAATCGAGTCCATTTCCTGACTCATCACTCTGTAGACAAAGCTGCCTGGTCTGGCCTTAAATACAGGATTTTGATTTGGATTAGAATCTAAAAAAGGCAATAGAGCATTGTCTGCATTGCTCTGCATAAGGTTGTTAATTGCGATAAGATTTTTAATTTCTTTTAAAATATCGAGTCCAGAACTGTCACCTATCCTGTTAGAAATTCTTATTAAATAGCGCAGTTTCAAAGAATTGGAAAATTTAATCCACTTTTCTCTATTTGCCTTAAACAGCAGGTCATCGGGTAGGTTATCTGTATTGTTAGTCAATATGGTAGTTGCTTGGCTAAGCAAATCTACAATTCCGTTTTGAGCTGTGTATATTTCTTTTTGAGTATCGTAAACTGGTGTTGTGTTGCCATTGTTTAGTGCCGCTTCAAAAAAAGGTATGTTTGTCCAAAGATCAGTTAACTGCGAACCGATAAAGGCTTTTATTATATATCCCAAGGCTATTGAAGAATTATTGTTTTCCCGCTTTGCAATACTGATAAATTCGTTTGTGTTGCTCAACAAGGTGTAAAGTTGATTCCAAACACTTAACTTATCCGAGAATGCATATTGTTCTACATCGTTAAAATTAGTTTGCGCTATATGTCTGGAAAGCCCTAAGCCATCTTGCTCAAAAGCGTAGGCAAACTGTGTTTGTGCTAGTTTGCGTATTAGAGGATTAAGCAGTGTTTCAGATTTTACTTTTGTAGGAAAATTGTTATTTGTATTTATCGCCTCAAAGTCAGAGCAGGCTGAAAAGTATACGAGCAAAAGGGATAGTAGCCCTATTGTTACTTTTTTTGTTTTTATCGATTTCATATTGCTGTTATTTTTATAGATGGATTATTTTTTTGTATTTGCAAAATAGAGCCTAAAATTTTAAGTCTAAGCGCAAACCATAGCTGCGCACAGGTGGTGAATTTAGTTCTTCTACGCCAGGGGTTAGGGTACCTTGGCTTCCTTCATAACTAAGGCTTTCGGGATCAACGTGATTTTGATCAGCAGTCCACATCCATAGGTTTCTTCCTGCCAAAGTAAAGCTAATGCTATTAACACCCAATGAGTTAACTACTGATTTAGGCAGAGAATAAGCTAGGGATAATTCTCTGATTTTTACATTTGTAGCACTAAAGGTAAGCTGTTCTTCATGAAAACGCCGATATAGGTTTCTGTAATAATCCCTTGGGTTTAGTTCAATGGTGTTTTTTGTTCCATCTGCTCTTACTCCATCAACTATTAAGTTTTCGGGGTTTCTATTCTCGGTAATGTCTAAAACTCCAGATTCTATCCCAATGCCAATAGTGCGAGAAACAAAGACTCCTCCTTGTCTAAATTCGACCAATAGACCAAGATTGAAATTTTTATAGGATAAATTATTTTGAAAACCCATTATAAAGTCTGGATTGTAATTGCCTAGCTTTCTAAGTTTATTGTCTGTAATAGGCAAACCTGAATCATCTACTATTAATTTACCTTCTTCATTTTTTAATAATCCTGTTCCGTAAAGGTCGCCCATGCGCCCTCCTTTGCGAGCTATTGCAAACACTCTGGCCTCATCGCTGCTATACACTGCTGTATAAGAGTAAATATACTGATCGTAATCTTTATTTATTTCTATAACCTTACTCCAATTGGTCGAAAAATTTGTAATAAAACTCCACTTAAAATTTTCAGCAAAAACTTTTGTATTTAAAGTTGCCTCTAATCCTTGATTTTGAACAACTCCTGCATTTACAAAGCGAGAATCAAAGCCAGAGGTAAAACTTGTAGGCACTTGTATAAGTTGATTTGAATTTTGAGAATTGTAGTAAGCAAGGTCTATTCCTATTTTGTTTTTATAGAAGCGAAGTTCTGTTCCTAATTCAATTGATTTTAAGCGCTCGGGTTTTAAATTTTTGTTAGCGAGCTTAGTGGGCAGCTCAACTCCACCCGTTGAGCCATAGGGTTGTGAATAAACATAGGTGTTTTGTAATCGGTAAGGTTCGGTATCGTTACCTACTTCTGCATAGCCAGCCCTAAGCGACCAGTACGAAATGCCCTTAGGTAACTGAAGTGCTTTGCTCAGCAAAAAAGTAGAAGATATTGAGGGATAAAAATAAGAAAACTTATTGTTGCCATTTGGATTTGCTAAGGAACTAGACCAGTCGTTTCTGCCTGTTAAATTAACATATATCATATTTTTATATGAAAGTTCGCCAGAGAAATACAAACCGTTTGTTTTTTTTTGAGATGAAAAAGGCAATTCTTCAACAGCCGAAGAGCTGTTTTTTAAATTATATACCCCTGCAATATAAAGCCCGTTGGCAAAACTACCCTGATAGTCTTTTTCCTCTTTGATAAGATTAGCGCCTAAAAGTGTTTTTAAACTCCAATTATTGTATATGGTTTTATCATACGACAAGATTAAATCTGTATTTTGAAGAAAAGAACTCAAGTTTTCTAACTTATAAGCACCAGTAGGAAATAGTTGAGAACTAAAAGCTCTTAGTGATTCTCGTTGTTCGTATAAGAAATCTATTCCCGTACGAGCTAGCAAGCTCAAGTTTTTTGTAAAATTTACCGTTAAGGCTATATTGCCAAAAAATCTATTTCTTTTAAAAGGGTTAGTGTTTTCATAGGAAGTAAAAAAGGGATTGTCGTTCCAAGCATAATTAAAATGATATTGATTAAGCCCCTCCCTACCTGCTTGCCAATAATTTCTCAGGCTATTAATATTAACCTGCCTTCCCCACCACAAAAAAGTGTAAACAACATTTTATGGACCATAACCTAAACTAGGGCGGTTATTGCTCTTAGCATTTATATAATTTACAGATGTTTTTATATTTAGCCAATCTTTAGAGTTATGGTTGAGGTTGAGGCTAAATGTATTTCTTTCCAAATTTGTATTTGGTATAATCCAATCGCTGTTTAAAAGTGTGTAAGAAAATCGCAAATTGCTTTTTTTACTACTGCTCGACAGTGCAATATGATGGCTGCTACTAATACCTGTTTTAAAGAAATTGCGAACATTATTGGGTTGCGCCACTAAGGGAGTAGGAGTTATAGCTGCTCCATTGCGCAAAAAAGTATCACCTCCTCTTAATACAGTGCCGTTAGGCAATATAGATGGCGAATCAAATTGGCTAACTAGCTCGCCGTTTATTTCCCTTCCCCAACTGATGTCTTGATGGTCTTCGGTTCCTTTGGTGTTAAGTCCGTCAAAATATTCAAAAACTCCGTTTCTGCCTTGACTCCACTTGTTTTGGAACTTAGGTAAACGCGCTACTTCCTCTAAGCTTAATGAACTGCTGAATTCTAAGCGAAGTCCAGTTTTTCCAGCACCATCTTTGGTTTTAATTACAATTGCTCCGTTAGCTGCCTTAGACCCGTATAAAGCTGTAGCACTAGCACCTTTTAATACGTTGAGTTCTGCTATATCTTCCGCATTTAATTCGCCTGCGCCATTGCCGTAATCAATTTCAGCTGGTGTGCCAAAAAGCTGATTTTGAAATTCGTTTATCACAGGAACTCCGTCGACCACATACAAAGGTTGATTGTCGCCAAATGAACTTTCGCCTCGAATTACAACTCTTGTTGACGAGCCTGGTCCGGAACTTCCCTGTATGCTTTGCACGCCTGCTATTTTACCTGATATTTTATTTAGTAAATTGGCATCATTACCTGTGTTTAAATCATTTTGATTCAGCGACTGACTGGCATAACCCAAGGCTTTTTTTTCTCGCTTAATGCCCAGAGCAGTTACTACAACCTCATTTAATTGAGTGGCTTCTTCAAGCATTATAATTTGCAGTTGGCTTTTTCCATTAAGATCAATTTCCTGACTGTAAAAGCCTATATACGAAACTAATAAACTTGTGTTTTTATATTTAACAACAATTTTAAAGTTTCCATTAAAGTCGGTAGTGCTACCATTGCTTGTGCCTTTTTCAACAATGCTTACCCCAGGTAAAGGTTCGTCAAATTCATCTTTTACCGTTCCTTTTATAACATGTTCTTGTTTAGTAGTTTGGGTGCTTTGTTTGCTGAGTGTTATTTTTTTATTATTACTTATTTTAAAGCCTATATTTTTTCCTTCAAAAACATGTGAAAGCACCTTTTTAAGATCTTGGTTTTTAACCTTAATTGTTACAGTTTGATTTTCATCAATTGACTTTGTGCTGTACAAAAACACACAGCCTGTTTGTTTGTTAATTTCCGAAAAAATAATCGCTAGTTTTTCGTTCTTAGCATCTAAGGATATTTGTTGCGCATATAACCCAAATGGGCTTAGTAGCACAAAAATGACTAAAGCATTTTTAAGCATAATAGAGTTTTTTTTTATTGTATGGTGCTTTGTTTATACAACTTTAAAACAGCTAAGATGGCATTATAAGAATATCAACAAAAGGTTAAGTAATTTTTAAATGTTAAACGATTAATTATTCCTATTAACACAATGATATAGCTTTTACCTTTTTAAGTGCAATGTATTGATTAATAACATTCTATGAGGTTTAGCGAAAGGATTGTATAATTGCGGTTATTACACAGACTTTTCGAATATTAAAAATTAAAAAAACACATAAACGTGTTTAGTTATTAATTGCGAACTATTTTAATTGCTTTTTCAACTGTAATGTGATTTTCTGCCTCTGAAAATTTTAGGGAAGCTACTTTTTGCAATTCATTTAGAATATCTTGCAAACTAGCATTTTTAAAAACAGTTGTAAAGGTATAGTTGTAAAGGGAAGTGTCTTTTACTATAAAATTGACTTTGTGCCAGCGGTTTAAAGTGGCTAAAACTGTTTTTAGGCTATCGTTATTAAAGTTAAGTAGGCGGTCTTTGCCTGCTGTATAATTTAGTTTTTGATCTTGCTGGCTTATGTTTATTGAGTTTTGTTCTTTGTGGTATCTGAGAGTTTCTCCAGATTTTAAAATACTTTCTTTTCCCTTTAATGCCTTAGCTTTAAAGGCAAGGCTTCCTTGGTTTAGTATTACCTTGACCAAAATATTATCAGGATAAGCATCAACTTTAAAAGAGGTACCCAATACCTTGATTTTTGATGAGCCGAGGTCAATAACAAAAGGATGCCATTTGCTTTTTTCTACCTTAAAATATGCTTCTCCTTCTAATTGTATGGTTCTTGCTCTTAACTTGAATTTTTTGGGGAATGTTATTTTTGAGTCTGGACTCAGCAGAACATAAGTGCCATCTTGAAATACAATTTCTCTACTTTTGCCCTTAGCGGTTTTAAATGTTATTTCCTTAGACGTATTAAATATATCAACAGAGGCTTGTAGGTAGAGTGTTAAAATTAATAATACTAGAGCTAAAGGCAATACTAGCTGTGTTGCTTTTTTAAGGGTTTTTATTTTTTTGTTCTGACGTATTTTACTATTTATATTAGCTAAAACTTTTTTTTCTTTAAAGTCAATATTGTCAAAATTTTTAAGTTCGCATTCTTTATAATCCTTATCCATTGTTTCCTCCAAATACAACTTACCCTGTTTGCTGGTAAACCAAAGGGCTACTTTGCCAGCTTCTTGCCTGTTTGCTTTTGCGTTTAAAACTTTGTTAATTGTATGTTCTGAGGGTTTTTGCATAATTTAAAAGAAAATTATTATTCAATATAACAAATAAATATTAAAAGTAACTAATAAAAGTAATAAATATTAACAGTTTTTTAAGTTGATTTTTTAAAATTACCTTTGCATGTGAGTAGTTTTCTTTAACAGCAGATACTGATATTTGCAAAATATCGGCTATTTGCTTATTGGTCATTTTATCTTCTAATTTCATTTTACATATTTCTTTTTTTCTTTTTGAAAGCAAGTTAAAAGCTGTTTTTAAAGCTTTTAGCAAATCTTCTTTTTCCATTTTATCTAAAGCACTTTCAGTTGGTAAATGCAATTGTTGAGCCTCTATGTAGTTTAATATAACTTGTTTGTTGTTCTGAATTTGGTCTATCAGATAATTGCGGGTCATGGTGTATAAATAATTGCGTAAACAACCTGTAATTGCTATTTTTTTTCTTTTCTCCCAAAAAGCAACAAAAATTATTTGCACAGCCTCCTGTGCCATATTTGTGTCTTGTAGGTATTTTAACGATAAAATATATAGTATTCTACTGTAGCGCTTGTATATTTGTGTAAATGCCAAATGATTGCTATTTTCTTGTACAAGTTGAAGCAATTTTTTATCAGAAAGCTTTCTATTTAGTTTATCATTTTTAAGCACTTAAAAAGTTTTATTTGAAATACCGTACAAAACAATATATTTTTTAATAAATATAAGTTACCCCAATGTTAAAAAAATTATATACAACCTAAAATTAATAAAATATATTTATATACTTTTTTGATTTTTAAATATTTATAAAATAGATAGTATTGCTATAAATTAAAAACTTCTTTTAGCTTAGCTACGTAATCTAATTTTTCCCAAGTAAATAGTTCAACTTGCAAAGTTTTAGTATTGCCATTTGGCAGGCTAAATATTTTTTCTACCACCTTGTTTTCTCGTCCCATATGACCATAAGCAGCTGTTTCTCTGTAAATAGGAGTGCGAAGCTTTAAGCGACTTTCTATAGCATACGGACGCATATCAAAAATTTGCATTATCTTTTTGGCAATTTCACCATCAGTTAGCCCAACTTTAGCTGTACCATAGGTGTTTACAAAAATGCCTATAGGTTCAATTATCCCAATGGCGTATGATACTTGTATTAAAACTTCATCTGCTATTCCTGCTGCTACAAGGTTTTTTGCTATGTGACGTGTTGCATAAGCTGCCGATCTGTCAACCTTACTAGGGTCTTTTCCCGAAAAAGCACCTCCTCCATGAGCTCCTTTTCCTCCGTAGGTGTCAACAATAATTTTCCGCCCTGTTAAGCCTGTATCTCCATGAGGTCCTCCAATGACAAATTTGCCAGTTGGGTTTATGTGATATTTAATATCATCATTGAAAAGAAGCTGAATTTTAGCACTTAATTTAGCTTTTACACGCGGAATTAATATATTAAGTATATCGCTTTTAATTTTTATCAGCATTTTTTCGTCGCTGTCAAACTCGTCGTGTTGAGTTGAAATGACAATGGTTTTAATATTTTGAGGCTTGTTATTATTGTTGTACTCTATGGTTACCTGACATTTAGAATCTGGGCGTAGGTAATTTATTTCTTTGTTTTCCCTTCGCAAAGTTGCTAACTCTTTTAAAATTAAATGAGATAAATACAAGGCTAAAGGTATGTAGTTTTCTGTTTCATTGGTGGCATAGCCAAACATCATTCCTTGGTCTCCTGCCCCTTGTTGCTCCTTGCCATTTCTTTCAACTCCTCTGCTAATATCATCAGACTGCTCGTGAATTGCAGATAAAACACCACAGGAGTTTCCATCAAACATATACTCACTTTTTGTATAGCCTATTTTATTAATTACATCGCGCGCAATTTTTTGAACATCTAAATAGGTTTTAGATTTTACTTCTCCAGCCAATACTACCTGCCCTGTAGTTACTAGGGTTTCACAAGCAATTTTTGCTTCTGGGTCAAAGGCTAAGAAATGATCTGTAAGCGCATCAGAAATTTGGTCTGCTATTTTATCAGGATGTCCTTCCGAAACACTTTCTGAGGTAAAAAAATATGACATATTGTGTTTTTTAATTTAGTTTACTGGTAAAAACCTTTTAAATTGCTGCAAAAAGAAGTAAAATTACTGCTTTAGCATTTTTTAATGAGGTTGCAATCAGGCAAATTTTTCCTCTTATCTCTAAAAATAGAGTCGACAAAAATAAATAATATTTTAAATATTAAAAATAAAGCTAGTCGAGTTCAAATTGAAATATAATTGGTTATACAGTATAATTTTCCATTGCAAATATAGTGTTTTCACAGTTATATCTTTTAATAAGTCTGTTATTGAGTTTGGTTTATGTTTTTTGGTCAAGATGATAAATACTATCTAAATTAACTAGTTGAGGTTTTTTCGCTTGACAATTTGAGGCTGAAATAGTACAATTAGCAATCGAAAAAAAATTAAAAACTAAAAAGTTGCGCTTATTAGTTGAACTTAAGTTGCAATAAATTTACCCTATGTAGCAATAGCAAAAATCAATTTTTAATAAATTGTTTAAAAAAATATTTGTTTACTTTTGTAGCCGTTTATAAACGATTATATTAATAAAATACAATTAAAATGGTATTAGAAATAACCGATGATATTTTTGAAGAAGTGGTATTAAATTCAAATATACCTGTATTGGTAGACTTTTGGGCAGAATGGTGTGGACCTTGCAAAATGATTGCCCCTATTGTTGATGAAATTAGTCGAGAATACAAAGAAAAGATAGTAGTAGGAAAGGTTAATGTTGACGAAAATCACCAGTTTGCTGTTAAGTATGGAGTTAAAACTATTCCTACTGTTTTAATCTTTAAAAATGGTGAAGTGGTTGACAGACAATTAGGAGCTGTTCCTAAAAAAGAATATACTGATAAAATTGACGCATATTTGTAGTTATATAATAGTAGCTATATAAAGGTTTTATAAATGCTGAGGTTTGACTAGTGTCAAACCTTTTTTTTATATGTTTGTTAAAATTTGCGACCTTATTTAAAGCTATAATTACAATAAGTACTCTTTGTTAAATTTTTTACAGTTAAAATTGTTTTGTTTGTACAGTCAGTGGTATTTTTGTTTTCTTATTGCAAAATAAAGCCTTTTTAGCAATTTTATTTTTTTTGATTTGTATGAGCTATATAAAAAATCACATGTCTTTATTTAAGGTGCTTTTTAAGCCTTTTAAGGCACTTTTATATTTACTTAAGTTTTTTTATTTTTTTAAACAAAAAACCTTATACACTTTATTTTATGGTCAAAATGTTTTAAATTTGCAGTGTTGTTAATCGCTGTGCCCAGCGATTATTTTTTTGTAATACAATAGCAACTAAGATTTTATGGCTTTATTACAGCAAATAAAGCTTATACATAAGTTTTTTTTGCTTACTGCTTAAAAGATAGTAGGTTTATTTAAAATATTATATTTATAATACAAAAATATGAGTGAAGAAAAAAAACAAAGCTATTCTGCCGATAGTATCCAAGCACTTGAAGGAATGGAACATGTGCGGATGCGACCTTCTATGTATATTGGCGATGTTGGAACTCGCGGGTTGCATCATTTGGTTTACGAGGTTGTTGACAATTCTATTGATGAAGCCTTGGCTGGGCACTGCGATAAAATATCGGTTGTTATAAATCAAGACAATTCTATTACGGTTAAAGACAATGGTCGTGGTATTCCTGTGGGATTGCACAAAAAAGAAGGAGTTTCAGCACTTGAGGTGGTAATGACTAAAATTGGTGCTGGAGGTAAGTTTGACAAGGACTCATATAAGGTATCTGGCGGATTACACGGAGTTGGGGTATCATGTGTAAATGCCTTATCAGAACATTTAACGGTTAGAGTTTACAGAGAAGGCAAAATATGGCAACAAGAATACAAAATAGGCAAAAGCCTATATCCTGTTAAAGCTGTTGGGGAAACTGACTCAACAGGAACTGAGGTTAGTTTTTTGCCCGATAAAAGCATATTTAAACAAATTACTGATTTTAATTACGATACGCTAACAACTCGTATGCGTGAACTTGCTTATCTGAACAAGGGTTTAACTATTAGCTTAATAGATAAGCGACATAAAAACGACCAAGGGGGGCACATTGTTGAAACTTTTCACAGCACTGAAGGTTTATCTGAATTTGTAAAATACTTAGATAGCACTCGAGAACAACTAACGGAAAAGGTAATTGCAATGGAGGGTGAAAAAAATGAAATTCCAGTTGAAGTAGCCATGGTTTACAATACTTCTTATTCTGAAAATCTGCACTCTTATGTAAACAATATAAATACACATGAAGGAGGAACCCACCTTTCGGGCTTCCGCAGGGGTTTAACCAATACTTTAAAGAAGTATGCTGATGAATCGGGTTTGCTTAAAAGTATAAAATTTGAAATTGCAGGCGATGATTTTCGCGAAGGGCTCACCGCTATTATTTCGGTTAAAGTAGCCGAACCTCAATTTGAAGGGCAAACAAAAACTAAGTTGGGCAACAGGGAAGTAAGTGCAGCTGTTTCTCAGGCAGTTTCTGAAATGCTGACAAATTACTTAGAAGAAAATCCAAACGACGCCAAAGTTATAGTTCAAAAAGTAATTTTAGCTGCTCAGGCTCGTCATGCGGCTCGTAAGGCACGAGAAATGGTGCAGCGCAAAACAGTTATGAGCATAGGAGGACTTCCTGGTAAGTTGTCGGATTGCTCAGAAACTGATCCGGCAATATGCGAAATATTTCTAGTAGAAGGAGATTCTGCTGGGGGTACGGCTAAGCAAGGTCGCGATAGGAACTTTCAAGCTATTTTGCCTTTGAGAGGGAAAATTTTAAATGTTGAAAAAGCCATGCAGCACAAGGTTTTTGAAAATGAAGAAATTAAAAATATCTTTACAGCCTTAGGAGTTACTATTGGAACAGATGAAGACCCAAGAGCTTTAAACCTTAGCAAGCTCCGCTATCATAAAATTGTAATTATGTGTGATGCCGATGTTGATGGTTCGCATATTGCTACTTTAATTCTAACTTTCTTTTTCCGCTATATGCGTGAAATGGTAGAGCAAGGTTATGTTTACATTGCAACCCCGCCTTTGTATTTGGTTAAAAAAGGACAAAAGAAAGAGTATGCATGGAATGATGACCAACGCGATTTAATTGTAAAAAAATTAGACGGCGGAACTAGTATACAGCGTTATAAAGGTCTTGGAGAAATGAACGCTGAGCAATTATGGGATACTACTATGAATCCTGAATTTAGAACCCTAAGGAAGGTTACCATTGACAATTTGACAGAAGCCGACAGAGTGTTCTCTATGTTAATGGGCGATGAGGTGCCTCCACGCAGAGAATTCATAGAGAAAAATGCAAAATACGCAAATATTGACGCATAGCAGAGTTATAAAAAAATTAAAATATTTATAATTACCTAAAATCTGCAAGTCTCTATGAGTTTCGTCCATTAAAATACAATTAGTATTTGCCAGAAAATTCTATTTTTTAAGATGTATTTATAACTTGTTACATACCCTTTAATAGCACTTACAAATCAATTTTTATTTAAGTTAATTTGAGTTAATTAACAAGCTTATAGAATTACTTTGGATAAGTAGAATTATAAATAACTGTAGCTATAAATATTGAACTAAAGGCTGGAAGTGCTGTGCAAAGCACAAGGTGTGGAAGCTTGAAAGCGAGCGGTAAGTGAGCAATTTCATATATGCAGCCTCAACTTGAAGAAAAACATAGCGTTATGCCTATTTTTTAGGGAGTTAAGGGGTAAGAGGGTAGTTACGACCGTTTAAATAGAGTGAGTTTCGTTGGTAAGATCTATATTTTTATTTAGCATGTATATTATAATTAAGAATAATATCTTTTTATAACTTTGTATTTGAGAGTTATTATTTTTGATTGTGTTAATAAACTGTAAATAAATGCAAGTAAGAGAGAGCAAAAAATTTGTGAAAAAAGGAGAGCATTTAGAGCTTTTAATTGAGGATTATGCTTTTGGAGGACGAGGGATTGGCAGAATTAGGTCTGACTTAGGGGAATTTGTAGTATTTGTGCCCGATACTTTACCTGGGCAGTTGGTAAGAGCTAAAGTTGAAAAATCAAAACAAAATTATGCCGAGTGCAAATTATTAGAAGTCATTCAAGTTTCTGAGCACGAAATAAAATCTCCTTATCAAGCCATACCCGGAGCCCCTTATATAAACCTGCCTATTGAAAAACAATATAAATATAAGTACAATAGCACAATGATGCTTTTTAAAAAAATTGGCAAAATTGAAAACATAGAATCCTGTTTTGATGAATTTATTGCATCGCCTAATATTTTTCACTATCGAAACAAGATGGTTTATGCCTTTTCGGCAATTGGCTACGACAGTCAAGCAAAAATATCTATCGATCAATTTACTTTGGGGTCAAAAAAAAGAGGTATGTGGTGGGTTTGCGAAAATCTCAATAAAGACAGTGGTATTTTTGATGCCGAACTCGAATCTAATTTATACAAAATAAGGCAGTATTGTCAAGCTGCTAAGTTGCCGCCCTGGCATTCGCCAAAAAAGAAAGGCTTTTTTAGGTATTTGGTTGTCAGAAAATCATATAAAACCAATCAACTTTTATTTAATTTAGTCACTACTTCTGACTGCTTACCTGATTTTGACCTAAAGAAATTTGGAAAATTTTTAATCGAGCTCTTTAAAGGTAGAGTTGCTGGTTTTTTACACACTATTAACGATGAAATTGGAGATAGAACAATACCAACCAACGGAAACTTAAAACTCATTTACGGCAAAGATAAGATAGTTGAGCAATTGCTAAACCTCAACTTTGAAATTAGCATAAAGAGTTTTTTTCAGACCAATCCTAAATCGGCCGAGAAACTATACAGCAAAGTGCTTGAATATGCTTTAGAAAAAAAAGAAACCATAGATAACAGTGTAGTTATGGATTTGTTTTGCGGAACAGGAACCATAGGACAAATAATTGCATCGAAAGCTACAAATACCCAAATAATCGGCGTTGATATAGTAGCTTCTGCCATTGAAGATGCAAGAAAAAATGCCAAGAGAAACAAGGTAAAAGGCGTTAAGTTTTTTGTTGCTGATGTAGGCAGGTTTTTATATGAGCACCCAGAGTATAAACAAAAAATTAAAACAGTAATTCTCGACCCTGCTCGCGCAGGAATTGCCCCTAAAACACTTAAAAAAATTATAAATCTGGAGGCAGATAGATTGGTTTATGTATCTTGCAACCCCGCAACACAAGCACGCGATACTGAAGAGTTGGTAAATGCTAACTACGAAATAAAAAAAATAAGTTTGGTTGATCAGTTTCCTCACACCTCACATATTGAAACCGTAGTGCTGTTTGAAAAATAAAAGCAAAATAAGTTAAGATACAAAACCAATTAGATGCTAAAGTAAAGTCACGAATGCAAAAATTAAAATTTAAATAAGCACAATGAAAAGCCTAGGTATTTTATTTTTGAGTTTTTTGGTTTTTGCATCTTGTGAAAAAGATGATATATGCACTCAAATTCCTGTTACCCCAAACCTAGTACTGCGTTTTTACAACAAAGACACAATAACAGCCTTAAAAGTTGTTAGAGAATTATCTGTCATTGCCAATGGTAAAACCGACAGCTTGCTAACCCGAGTAAACCTCGATTCTATAGCCATACCCCTTAACGGTCAAAACACACAAACCATATACAGCCTTTATAGAAATATTGCAGACCAAGGACAGGATATTGAACTTCAAGAGGCTGTTTTAACTGTAAATTATACTGCCGAAACTGACTTTGTTTCTAGATCTTGCGGTTTTAGGTATGTTTTTAAAAATGTAGAGCTAATAAACTCTGAGCTCTCTTGGATTGACAGCCTTTCAGTTACAGAAATACCAGAGATAAACAACCAATTAAGTGCCCATGTACAAGTATTTCATTAGTTTTGTTTTTAGCCTACTGTTTAGTTGCTTATTAATTTCGCAAAATCAAGATAAAAATATATCAACAAAAGATACAGCAGTTTATAAAACCGCTTATGGAATAAGACTTGGAATTGATTTGAGCAAGCCTCTCTTATCTATTGTAGACAAAAGCTATAAAGGCATAGAATTGTTAGGAGATTACAGAATATCAAAAAGGTGGTATATAGCTGCTGAATTGGGGTACGAAAAGGAAACCAGTTTTGAAGATTTTACTACCTCAAGTGCAAAAGGAAGTTTTATTCGTTTAGGAGCTAATTACAATGCCTATAGAAATTGGCTAAACATGAACAATGAAATTTATTTGGGAGTCCGATACGGACTTGCATTATTTGAGCACAGTTTGCTCAATTTTACACCTAATGTAGCAACTGGAATTGAAAATTTACCGCCCTATTTTCCTTCACAAACAGTTGATAACCCTACAACCGGAACTAGACTAAGTGCCCATTGGACAGAAATTCAACTAGGTATAAAGGTGCAAGTATTTAAAAACTTATTCCTCAATGCTGGTTTTTCTTCTAAAATTATACTCAGTATAAGTAATCTAAGTAACTTTAAAACCCTTTACAGCCCTGGTTTTAATAGGGTTTACCAAAACAATACAGGATTTGGTTTTTTTTACACAATTTCATACTTAATCCCCTTTGTTAATAAATAATTATGTTGTTTTACTTTCTATTTTACTACCTTTACCAAATTGTTATTAAATATAAATGAATACAATTCCGAGTGTAAATTTAAAAGACTTTTTATCTGAAGATAAAACTCGCAAACAAAGTTTTGTAAGCGAAATTGGAAGTGCTTATGAAAACATAGGTTTTGTTGCGCTAAAAGGGCATTTTCTAAGCGATAAGCTCACTGAGGAGTTGTATGCAGAGGTTAAAAAGTTTTTTCAACTGCCACTTGAAGTTAAACAAAAATACGAAATAGAAGGCATAGGCGGACAAAGAGGTTATGTTTCCTTCGGTAAAGAATCAGCAAAAGGAAAAAAAGAGGCTGATTTAAAAGAGTTTTGGCACTTTGGACAATATGTTGAAAACGACAAAGAACTCGAATTAACATATCCCGAAAACGTTTGGGTTGAAGAATTGCCAAAATTTAATGAAGTAGGTAAAAAAGCTTATAAAATGCTTGAAAAAACAGCAAAATACATACTTCGTTCACTAGCTTTGTACTTGCAGTTAGAAGAAAGCTATTTTGATCAATACATAAAAAATGGCAATAGTATATTGCGCCCTATACACTATCCTCCAATAATCGAAAATCCCAAGGAAGCCGTCAGGGCAGCTGCTCATGGAGATATTAACCTAATTACACTGCTTATGGGCGCTCAGGGCAAAGGCTTACAAGTGCAAAGCCACAAAGGAGAATGGATTGATGCAATTGCTGAGCCAGATGAACTTATGATAAATGTTGGCGATATGCTATCTCGCCACAGCAACAATAAATTAAAATCTACAATTCACCGAGTTGTTAACCCGCCTAAAGAATTGTGTGGAATTTCAAGGTACTCAATACCTTTTTTTATGCATCCTATTTCTCAAATGAAACTAAATGTTTTGGAAAACTGCATAGAGAAAGACAATCCGAAACAGTACAGCGATATCACAGCTGGAGAATTTTTAAATGAGCGCTTGTGTGAATTAGGCTTAATAAAATAAATTATGGAGTTACAAGAACAATTAAAAAAACTTTTTCCTAACTTTGAATACAAACAAGAAACAACCGAAAAAAAACTCAATATTTGGGTTCAAGACCAACCCTTAATGTGCCATTTTGAAAAGCGTAAAGGCAAACCCATTACTCTTATAAACGGCTATCAGGGAACTGACGAAGATTTTAAAAAATTAACCAAAGAGCTAAAAACTAAACTAAATGTAGGAGGTAGTTTTAAAAATAACAGTATAGTTGTACAGGGCAATTACCGCGATAAAATAATGAAAATCCTTAAACAAAAAGGATTTAAGGTTAAGCGAGTAGGGGGTTGAAAAAGCTTTTTAAGAGTTAATGAAAATGTTAAAACAATAAAAACTAATACTAACAGTTTATAAAATACGTTTATCTTATTATTAAATTAAATATTAATTTATCCCCAAAATATGGCATCATCAATCTTACATATAACCAATGGAGACCACACCACAAAATTGTTGAGCAACTTAAATTTTGAAGGTGAAATTATTACTTGGCGCGAAATGCTTTGCGAAGGCAAAACAACTATTGACGTTGGAAGTGAAAGCTTTTGGAAAACTAGATATGAATTTTTAAAAGCTTCCTATAAAACAACAAAAAAAACCTTTATTGACTACACTTTAAAAGAGTATAGAAAGCTATGCAATCAAAAAAAGCAAGACGAAATTGTATTGTGGTTTGAATACGATTTGTTTTGTCAAATAAACATGTTAGCCATAATTAGCTGGCTAAAACACTTTAGGAAAGATAGAAAAATATCTTTAGTTTGTAGCGGTGAACTAAACGGAAAATCAGGTTTATTTAGTTTAAATGAACTGAATAACAGCGAATTGCTTGAGCACTTTAAACACAGAGTAGCTTTAAATAAAGACGATATTGAGTATGCCGACTACATTTGGCAACTATATTGCTCTGATTGTCCTTTGCCTCTCGAAAATGCCCACAAGTTTAACCCTAATTCACCTTTTGTATATTTGGAAAAAGCTGTAAAAGCACATCTGCAAAGGTTTCCATCTATTAAAAACGGTTTAAACAAAATGGAAAACTGCCTTCTCGACTTGGCCGATAAAAATGAATTTAAAAACGAAAAACAATTTATTGATGCAATTTTAAAGAATCAAGGAGTTTACGGATTTAGCAATTTGCAGTATCAAACAAAAATTCAACATATAAAAAAGCTATTTTCATCGTTTAGTCCAGTAAAAATAAGTAAAAGAGGGAAGAGAGTTTTATACAATCAACTCAATTTTTACGCACACTTACGCTCGGATTTTTCTTATCTTGGCGGGTCAAAAAAATACAGCTACTTGTATATTGATCAAAACGAGAAGTTGTTAAAAATAACATCGTAAATGAATTTGCAGCATTCTGAACTTATATTAAATTCAGACGGAAGTATATATCACTTAAATTTAAAGCCTGAACATATTTCTACTGACATTATTTTTGTTGGCGATCAAGACAGGGTAGATAAAGTAACAAAATACTTCAGCAATATTGAATACAGTACACAAAAACGCGAATTTAAAACAACAACTGGCTTTTATAAAGGCAAAAGACTAACAGTTATTTCAACAGGAATTGGTCCTGACAATATAGACATTGTGCTCAATGAATTAGATGCTCTCGTAAATATTGATTTAGAAACTCGTCAGATAAACAAAAAACACACTACTTTAAATATTACAAGAATAGGAACATCTGGCTCACTGCAAACAAGCTTGCCAACAGATAGTTTTTTGCTTAGCACTCATGCCATTGATTTAAATGGATTACTGCATTTTTATCAAACCGATAGCATTGCAACACCCGAAATAGAAAAGGCATTTGTTAGGCATATGAATTGGAGTATTAAAAAATCCTATCCTTTAGTTGTTAAAAGCGGAAATAATTTAGAAAAAAAACTAGATTCGGCTTTGGTTTACAAAGGTATTACAGCTACCTCTGGAGGTTTTTACGGACCACAAGGACGGGTTTTAAGATTGGGTTTGGCAGATCCCAATATGAACAAAAAAATGAATAGCTTTGCCTTTAACAGAAACAAAATCACCAATTTAGAAATGGAAACCTCAGCCATATACGGGCTGTCAAAGTTAATGGGGCACAATGCTATATCTATCAATGCCATTATCGCAAATCGAGCCAATGGAACTTTTAGTAGTCACCCTAGCCAAACTGTAGATAACCTAATTAGATACACCTTAAATAAATTAGTAGATTAAATGCTAAACTTAAAAATAGGTGGTGTACCTGAGCATTTTAACTATCCTTGGTATTTAACCTTAAAAAATAAAGAATACTCAAAGCACAATATAAATTTGAGATGGAAAGATTTTCCTGGAGGTACAGGTGCTATGTGCAAGGCTTTAAGAAGTGCAGATATCGATATGGCAGTTGTGCTTACTGAAGGTATAGTAAAAGATATTATAGAAGGGAATCCATCAAAAGTGATACAAACTTTTGTGAAAAGCCCTTTAATATGGGGCATACATGTAAAAGCTGAATCAAAGTTCACAAAAATAGAAGATTTAAAATATTCAACTGCAGCTATTAGCAGATTTGGTTCGGGTTCTCATCTAATGGCTATAGTAAATGCTTATAATAACGGATGGAATACAGATAAACTCAAATTTAAAGTTGTTAAAAACATTCAAGGAGGCATTAAAGCCCTTAGCAGCAATGAAGCAGATTATTTTATGTGGGAACATTTTACAACAAAACCACTTGTTGATAATAAAATATTTAGACGCATTGGTAATTGTCCAACACCTTGGTCTTGTTTTGTGATCGCCATAAGAGATGAGGTGTTAGAAAACAATTATTTTGAGGTTAAAAAAGTGCTAGATATAATTAATAGCTACACAAAGCGCTTCAAGGAAATTAAAAATATTGATTTAATTCTTTCCGAGCACTACAAACAAAAGCCAAAAGATATAAGAGAGTGGTTAGCACTTACTCAATGGAACGACGGAACACCTATAAGCAAAGAACTGATTTTAGAGATACAAAGCAAAATGCAAACATTTAAAGTTATTGATAAAACTGAACAAACCAATAAGTTAATAAAAAACATGTATCTTTGAAGCGGTTTTTGAATTTTATATAAGCCCTTAAAAACTTAAAATAAAGTATAATTATTTTTAACGGAAACTAACATAATCTGTAAAAAGAAAAAATCATAAATACATGAAAAAAGTAGTGTTAATTGCAATTTGCACAGTTAGCCTATTGGCTTTATCGGCTTGTGGTAGTACAAGTCCTTGTGGTTTGGCTAAGGTCAATGAAGTAAAGCACGTGGCAAAAAATCAATCTCAAGTACTGCTTGCGGAAGTTGCATACGAATAAATTTATTGATAAAACAAAACTGCTTGTTTATAATTTTAAATCCTGATAAGTTTTAAAATTTACAGTATTAAATTATTTAAAAATGCAAGTTTTAAAATTAGTTTTTATCCATTAGCATGGGTACAAACTTAAAAAAACCTAGTTCGTGTTTTTCAAACTCTTTTAGTGATTTACGAATAAACAAAGTCATTATTTGCTTTTTATCTCCAATTGGGATTAGTAATTTGCCACCTATTCTAATTTGAGTCAGTAAGGCTTTAGGCACAAAAGGCGCACCTGCGGTTACTATAATTTTGTCAAAAGGAGCCTGTTTGGGCAACCCTTTAAATCCGTCGCCAAAAAAGCACTTTGCTCTATAGCCTAGTTTAGGCAAAAACAAAGAGGTATTTTTAAACAATTTATGCTGACGTTCAACAGTGTAAACCTCAGCCTTTAACTCCGATAATACAGCTGCTTGATAACCCGAACCTGTGCCAATTTCAAGTACTTTATCTGCCTGTTGAACCTCTAGTGCTTGAGTTTGAAATGCAACCGTATAAGGCTGTGAAATAGTTTGGTTGGCAATAATAGGGAACGCCTTGTCTTGATAAGCATGTGATTCAAAACTACTGTCTAAAAACAAATGTCTTGGTATTTTTCTCAAAGCCTCTAATACCTTTATATCAGTAATGCCTTTAGCTTGTAGCTTCTTTACCAACAGATTTCTTAGTCCTTGATGTTTGGCAGTATCTTTCATCGCTATACCAATTTACTACAAGCAAAAATAACAATAAATTTGCTTAAAAATTGTATCTTTGTTAGCGTTGATTTTTAACAAATTGTTTTTGCTAAACAAGTTTGATTTAAACAATTAAAAAAATTAGTTATACGCTTTACTTTAAGCATATTGCAAATATTAAAAAATCAAATTTAAACCAACTGAAGGTTTATTGAAATTACATGGTGTAAAAAACCCAAAATTATATGTTAAAAGTTGGAGTTTTAGGAGCAGGGCATTTAGGAAAAATCCACCTGCAATTATTAGAGCAATCAAAAAAATACAAATTGATTGGCTTTTATGATCCTAATAAAGAAAATGCTCAAAAAGCTGTTAAAGAATTTGGTTATACCCAATACAATTCTATTGATAAGCTTATAGATGCTGTTGAGCTTGTCAATATAGTAACTCCTACCTTATCTCATTTTAAATGCGCTAAAAAGGCTATTGAAAAGGGTAAGCATATATTTATAGAAAAGCCTATTGCCAATACATTACAGGAGGCAGAGGCAATTATAACCTTGGCTAGTCAAAATCATATTATAGGTCAGGTAGGGCATATTGAGCGTTTTAATCCAGCATTTGTAGCAGTTAAAGATATTATTAGCAACCCTATGTTTATAGAAACACACCGATTAGCAGAATTTAATCCTAGAGGAACAGATGTACCTGTGATTTTCGATCTAATGATTCACGATATAGACATAGTTTTATCCGTAGTAAAATCAAAAGTTAAGAATATTAGAGCTAGTGGAGTATCGGTAATTTCAGAAACTCCCGATATTGCAAATGCCAGAATTGAATTTGAAAACGGTTGTGTGGCTAATTTAACTGCAAGTCGTATATCGATGAAAAACATGCGTAAGTCGCGTTTTTTTCAAAAAGACGCATACATATCTGTCAATTTTTTAGAAAAAAAGGCAGAGGTGGTAAAAATGGAAGATGCTCCTAAAAATGCTGATGAATTTGCTGTAATACTGCAAAATGCCGAAGGAGTAAAAAAGCAAATCTACTTTGACAATCCTAAAGTTGAGGTTAGCAATGCCCTTTTAGATGAATTAGAATCTTTTGCCCACGCTATTGATACAAACTCTACACCAGTAGTTTCACTGCGTCAGGGTACTGAAGCACTGCGTATAGCACAGCAAGTTGTAAATTGTTTTAACGGATCTACTTATATAAAAAGCTAACTTAATTTTAAGGAAAAATAAGGACTAATTGCACTAAAAAATATAAAAAATTTTATATATGAATAATATAGCAGTAATTGGAGCAGGAACCATGGGCAATGGAATTGCGCATATCTTTGCTCAATTTGGATTCAATTTACACTTAGTTGATATTTCTGAAATGGCTTTAAACAGTGGTATAGCCAATATTAGTAATAACTTAGACAGAATGATTGCTAAAGATAAGATTACGGAGGATAAAAAAAATAAAATATTAAACAATATAAAAGGCTTTACTAACTTAAAGCAAGCAGTTAAAGAGGTTGATTTGGTTGTAGAGGCGGTTGCTGAAAACATTGATTTAAAACTAAAAACATTTAAAGATTTAGATACATTTACCGACAAAAACACCATTTTGGCTAGCAATACCTCTTCAATTTCTATTACTCAAATAGCCGCTGCTACTAACATACCTGAAAGAGTAATTGGAATGCATTTTATGAATCCAGTGCCTATTATGAAACTAGTTGAAATAATAAGGGCTTATAATACTTCAGATGAGGTTTTAGATAAAACCATTAAACTTACTAAAAAAATAAACAAAATACCTGTAAAAGTAAATGACTACCCAGGCTTTGTTGCCAATCGAATTTTAATGCCTATGATAAATGAGTCAGTAGAAGCCTTGTACAACGGAGTTGCTGGAGTTATTGAAATTGATACCGTTATGAAATTAGGAATGGCTCATCCAATGGGTCCCTTACAACTAGCTGACTTTATAGGCTTGGATGTATGCCTGTCAATTTTACAGGTTATGTACAGCGAATTTAAAAATCCAAAATACGCTATTTGTCCGCTACTTACAAATATGGTTAGAGCTGGGAAATTAGGAGTAAAATCGGGCGAAGGTTTTTACGATTACACTAAAAGTAAAAAGGCTGAAATAGTATCTAAAATGTTTTTGTAAAAAGAAGCATTAATAATTGTATCATACAATCTTTACTATGCTATATAATTTATTGTCAATTAAATGCACAAGTTTATTTTTGTCTTATACTTTTGTGGATAAGGTGTTATTTGCCGAAAGATATTAGCCTTGAACTTAACGATTTTAAATATTTAACTAAAAGTAAAAAATCGAGCCTTGCAAGCTTTTTTACAGGACTTTATTTTACTGAGTTTTGATAAGACTTTTAAACTAAACTTAATTGAAAGTTTATAAAAAAAACAAGCTTGTTTATATTTTGCAATCATCTTAAAGTATTTTGCAAAAATTAAATAATTAAAGCATGAAAAACACAAAAAATGTAATTATAACTGGTTTTGCACTTTTTTCTATGTTTTTTGGAGCAGGAAACCTAATCCTGCCTCCTTTTTTAGGGAAAAATGCTGGTAGCTCATGGTTATGGGTTGCTATGGGATTTTTTATAACAGCAGTAGTTATTCCTTTTTTTGGAATTTTAGCGCATGCCAAACTACAAGGAACTATGTACGATTTTGGCAAAAAGGTTTCTTCAGTTTTTAGTTTTGCATACTGCATAGTTATTTATTTAATTTCTGTTGTGCTGCCCTCGCCCCGAACTGCTTCTGTCACCTTTGAAATGGCAGTTCAACCTTATTTTAGCGCAACCTCTTTAACCACTAGTACTTTTTATTTTACTATGGTTTTTCTACTTGTAATAAACAGAGCTAAAGTTATTTATTTGCTTGGGAAATTTATAACCCCACTTGTTATCTTTATTTTATTGACAATAATATTTATAGGCATATTATATCCAATAAACAGCGTACCATACGGAGTTTTTGAAAAGCCCTTTGCAGCGGGTTTATTAGAAGGATACCAAACTTTTGATGCTATAGGTGCAGTGGTTGTGGGCGGAACTTTGGTAATTTCAACTAATATCAATAAAGAAATGTCTTTTAAAGCCAAAAGGAACTTTATTGTCAAGGCAGGTATTGTTGCAGGACTTGGTTTATTACTTATTTATACAGGACTAATTTACAATGGAGCTTTGCTTGATGTAGCTTTGGCTAAAAAAACCACAAGAGTGGCTGTTTTAGTATCGCTAAGCATGCAAACTCTAGGCAATACAGGTGTTTATCTATTAAGTGTTTTAGTAGCCTTAGCTTGCTTTACAACTGCAACCGGAATTGTCATGGGTACGGCAGACTATTTTAAAGGGCTATTTAACAATTCTGAAAAAGCATATAGAACTGCTGCCTTAACCAGTTGTATTATAGGAATTATTGTTGGACAACTTGAAGTTAAACATATTATTCATATTGCTTTGCCTGTTTTAATGCTTTTTTACCCAATTACCATAGTGTTGATTGTACTGAATGTGCTCCCCGACAGGTTTAGCAGTTCTTTAGTTTTTAAAGCAGTAATTACAACTACTTTTATATTTAGCATTTTTGATTCCTTACATTTTATTATTGACAAAAATCAATTGGATTTTTTTACTGAAAAAATCCCTTTTGCTAAAAATAAATTGGGATGGGTTTTACCTAATTTATTAGTCTTTTTAGCTGTTAATATTCTTGAACGTTTTAAGTCAATAAGGTTATTTTCAATTAACAATAAAAACTAAGCTGCATTGTTAAACAGCATCAGCCATAAAACTTTATTTTTTAAAGCATATTTATTGCATTTATTAGTTTATTATCTATAATAATTAGCGGTTCATTCATCAATATTTTAATTTGCAATTCTGTTTTAATTTATATAACAGAGCATTACCTCTATAACAGAGCATTACAGGCTCTTTTTTTAGGATATTATACAAGGGATAAAAAATCATTCCGACTGCCTAAGTAAGGTGGGTTTCGTCCGCTCGAATTGTTTACATATAATTTGGGAGAAATAAAAAACTTCTAAAATGAGACCAATACAATACGATTAATACATTAATATAGGCATTTAATTTAAATATCAAAAAATAAGTGTAGTACATTTAATTATTTTTTAAGTGTAACATATTTATTAACAGTATTCTATGAGTTTTTGTGCTGCATAGACTATTAAATAAATATAGCTAAACCTTAGCTTAAAAATATTTTTTTCAATTATATATTAGCAATAGCATATTTCATTCTTGCTATTGAAGCCTGTTTGCCAATAAGCTCCATAATATCAAATATATTAGGTCCTTTAAGTGCACCAACCAAGCATAGGCGCAAAGGCTGCGTTACTTTGCTAAAGCTTAATTTTTTTAATTCTATCCAATTTTTTACCTGAACTTCAATATTTTCAGAGCTAAAATCATTCACCTTATCAACCACCGCTACTAACTCTTGAATTATAGTAGAACTGTCTTCTTTCCATTGTTTTTTTATAGCTTTTGAATCAAATTTGGTTGGAGTTTTAAAAAAGAAACTTCCAAGACTCCAAAAATCAGCAATAAAACAAGTGCGTTGTTTAAGCAACGCAACCACCTTTTCTATATAGCTAAATTCTTTTTTAATTCCCTTTTGTTCTAAAATTGGCAAAAATAGATTAGCTAATTCAGCGTCAGACTTTAATTGTAAGTATTGTTGATTAAACCACTTTGCTTTGTCAGGACTAAATTTTGAACCTGTTTTATTAACTCTATTTAATGAAAAAGTCTCAATGAGTTCTGTCAAAGAAAAAAGTTCTCTATCAGTGCCTGGATTCCAGCCTAATAACACTAGCATATTAATAAAGGCATCTGAAAAATATCCGCTTTCTTTATATCCAATAGCACACTCGCCAGTTTGGTCATTTTTATAAGTTAAAGGGAAGACAGGGAAACCCATTTCATCGCCGTCGCGCTTGCTTAATTTACCTTTCCCAACAGGTTTTAAAATAAGGGGTAAATGAGCAAACTTTGGAGCATTCCATCCAAAAGCCTTGTACAGTAAGTTGTGTATTGCTAAGGAAGGAAGCCATTCCTCACCTCGAATTACATGACTTATTTTCATTAAGTAATCATCAACTACACTAGCTAAATGATAAGTTGGATTGCCGTCAGATTTTAACAGTATTTTATCATCTAAGTTATTTGTACTTACCTTAATTGTACCTCTAATTTCATCTTCAATAATTAATAGCTCATCATGAGGAACTTTAAAACGAACAACATATTTTTCTTTAGTAGCAAGTTTAGCTTGCACCTGCTGTTTGGTTAGCGCTAAGGAGTTGTTCAACTTATTGCGGTTGTGTACATTGTACATAAATGTTTGTCCTTTATTCTCACAATCTTTCCTCAAAGTGTTTAATTGCTCTGTTGAATCAAAGGCATAATACGCCCATCCTTTTTTTAACAATTTATCTGCAAACTTTTTATATATATCGCTGCGCTCTGACTGACGATAAGGACCATATTTTTCATTTTTCCCAGGACCTTCGTCAAAATAAATATTGCACCACTCTAAAGAGTTGACAATATATTGCTCAGCATTAGCTATATAGCGCAATTTATCAGTATCTTCAATGCGCAGTACAAATACTCCTTTGTATTTTTTTGCAAATAAGTAATTAAATAAAGCTGTTCTTAAGCCACCAATATGCAGAGGACCTGTTGGGCTTGGGGCAAATCGCACTCTTACCGTGTTATCCATAAAACAAAATTTTAAAAGTGTAATTAAAGTTACAAATAATAACTTTGTGTAAATAAAAGATACAAAAAGCTAGCTTTTTAGGGCTTATAGTACAAACCTAAATTAAAAGCAGCCATTTTAGCAACATTTCTTCCAGCAAAAGCACCCCCTGCTGCTGCGTTTATACCTAGCTTATTATTTATTTGTCCAATTAACTTAAAGCCAAATGCTGCATAACTTTGATCATTTACATATAAGCCCGTGAGCACATTGCTTATTGATTGAGTTGTTTCGCCATTTTTTAAAGAAGCGAGTCCGTCTAAAAACCCAGCTACCCAAAGCCAATCAAGTGCTTTATAACCGAGTTCTCCACCTAGCTTAAATGCACTGCTGTAGTTATTAGTTCTGACATCAAAACCAGTAAAAGCTTGAATATACCAAGTGTTAAAACTCCTTCCTGCTGAAATTAGCGGTGTAAAAGTCCAAGCGTCGTAGCCTGTTCGCAAACCCGATTCTTTGTAAAAGCTTCCTGTATTAGCTTCAATTCCAAGTTCTGCTGTAAGCAACCATTTATTGTTGTAAAAATTGTGCTTTATCCCTAATTGTATATTCCCAAAAGCAACTTTTGATTCCTGATTTGTCAGCACAGAACCTGTATTTGACAAAGTTGTTAATTTACCCGAAGACACCATTTTTAAAGGTATATTGGCAAACAAACTTGTTTTGTTCGACAAACCGTATATTCCGTATAACTGCAAGGTATTGTCAGTAATTTGTCTTTCTGTATCATAAGAAGGGTTTCCAAAAAGTTCGGAATAACCAGCTATTGTTGAAAACGATAATTGAAAATACATTTCATTTTTCTTTTCAGTCCAAGGACTTTGAGCTAATAAAATCCCTGAGGCAAACCACATTGCTACAATGCTTATTTTTTTTGTAAATGTATACATACTTTTGATATTTTAATTTTTAATTTATGAATTTTTATATATGTTTATTAACTAGTAGGAGGTCCTCCAGCTAAGGTTTCCTGATCTGCAAATTCTTCAAATTGTTTAAAATTAGCTCTAAACGAGTCGGCTAGTTTATTAGCCACCTTGTAGTATTGCTTGTCATTGTTCCATGCCTGCCGTTGACTTAAAAGTTCTGAAGGAACCCCAAAACATTCTTTGGGCTGTGCCAAGCCAAATACTGAATGAATACGATAATTTTCGGGAGTGATTTTATTTGCTAAATTTTGATTTAAGGCAGCGTTTATCATAGCTCGGGTGTGTTTTAATTTCATGCGTTTCCCGATGCCATAAGGTCCTGCAAACCAGCCTGTATTTACCAGCCAAACACTTACCCCTGCTTCTTTCATCTTTTTACTAAGCATTTCGGCGTAATAAGTAGGGTGCAAAGGCATAAAAGGTGCACCAAAACAAGCTGAAAAACTAGGTTGTGGCTTATTAATTCCTTCTTCGGTGCCAGCTACCTTTGCTGTATAGCCCGAAATAAAATGGTAAGCAGCCTGACCTGGAGTTAGCTTAGAAATAGGAGGCAGTACGCCAAAGGCATCGGCTGTTAAAAAGAAAATATTTGTAGGCTTGCTTCCTATTGAAGGCACTTTTATATTGTCAATATGGTAAATAGGATAACTTACACGGGTATTTTCAGTGATTTTAGTATTGGAAAAATCTACTTTACCATTTTTATCGATCACTGTATTCTCTAAAATAGCCCCTCGTTTAATAGCAGCGTATATTTCTGGTTCATTTTCTTTCGATAGGTCAATTACCTTAGCATAACACCCACCCTCAAAGTTAAACACTGTATTTTCTGAAGTCCAACCGTGCTCATCATCTCCAATTAAACTCCTGTTCGAATCGGTTGAAAGAGTCGTTTTACCAGTACCCGATAAGCCAAAAAATACAGCAGTGTCGCCCTTATCTCCAATATTTGCAGAGCAGTGCATAGGCAGGGTGTTTTTAAAAACGGGTAAAATAAAATTTAGTGCCGAAAAAATTCCTTTTTTAATTTCTCCCGTATAACCAGTACCTCCTATTAAAGCGATCTTTCTAGTAAAGTTTAAAATGACAAAATTGTGTTGACGAGTGCCATCTCGCTGAGCATTAGCCATAAATCCTGGTGCATTTATCACAGTCCACTCAGGACAAAAATCTTTTAGCTCATCAGCCGTTGGACGCAAAAACATATTGTATGCAAACATATTACTCCATGGATACTCATTAACCACCCTGATATTTAATCTGTAATTGGGGTCGGCACAAGCCTGACAATCTCTCACATATATTTCTTTATTTGACAAATAACCAGTAACCTTATCGTATAATTTATCAAATTTTTCTGAATCAAAAGGGATGTTTATATTTCCCCACCAAACCTTATCTTTAGTAATAGCATCTTTTACAATAAAACGATCCATTGGCGAACGACCCGTAAACTTTCCTGTTTTAACAGCCAAAGCACCAAAATCGGTTTCTATTCCCTGCCCCATTTTTATGGTTAAATCGTGTAATTCGTCTGAAGTCAATTGATAACGAACCCTAGCCCCCGTAATGCCAAGCTTACCTGTTAAAATGATTTTCGCATCAAGATTTGTCATCTTACAATATTTTAGTTGTGTTTTATTGTCACAAAAATAATTCTTTTTGTTAATTAAGGTTAAGCTATGTTAAATTTTATTATTTTAAGTTTTTTTACTCACTTTTTTTAAAAAATAAAAGGCAAGCAACAACCAACTTCCAATCAAGAGTACACCGCCTAAAGGTGTTATAAACCAAATGCTATTAGATGAAACACCTAACAATTGGATGGTATAAATAGAACCTGAAAAAAATACAACTCCAATAATTAACAAAATGTTTAATAATTTTTTCTGGTTATCAGTAAGATAGTTGCTAATATTTATAAAGAGCAATAAAAGTACATGGTACATTTGATATCTAACAGCAACTTGATAACTAGCCAAAGCTTGTTCGGTTAGCAATTCTTTTAAAGCATGAGAACCAAAAGCACCTAAAATAACTGCTGTAGCTCCAAGAATAGCTGTTATTGTTAAATATTTATGCATAATTGCAGTTTTTGTTTAGATATAAACTTTTTTAACGATATTGCTTACCGAAAAAAACAAGTACAAAAGTACTATTTTAATATGAGAAATATTTTAATTATCGGCGCAGGGAGGTCGACCTCTTTACTAGTGAAATACCTTTTAGATAAGTCTAAAAAAGAGCACTTACACCTTTTAATTGGCGATGTATCAAAAGCAAATGCCCTTTCTAAAACAAAAGACAACCCTAGTGCCACTGCCCTTGAGCTCAATGTATTTAACAAAGAGCAAACAAATGCAGTTGTAAAAAAGTCAGATATAGTAATTTCCATGCTTCCTGCTCATATCCATATAGAGCTTGCCAATATTTGTATTGAATTAAACAAACACTTAGTTACTGCCTCGTATGTTTCAAAGCAAATGCAAGCCCTAGACATGCAAGTTAGATCAAAAGGCTTAATTTTTATGAATGAGGTAGGATTAGACCCTGGTATAGATCATATGAGCGCCATGCAGGTTATTGACAGAATTAAAAAAGACAAGGGAAAATTACTGCTATTTGAGTCATTTTGCGGTGGTTTAATAGCTCCTGAAAGCAATGATAATTTGTGGAACTACAAGTTTACTTGGAATCCTAGAAATGTAGTATTGGCAGGACAAGGGGGTGCTTCTATGTTTATTCAAGAGGGAAGTTATAAATACATACCCTATCACAAGCTCTTTAGAAGAACAGAATTTTTAAACATTGACGGAAATGGAAAATTTGAAGCCTATGCCAATAGAGATTCTTTAAAATACCGAAGTGTTTACGGTTTAGATGATATTAAAACTATGTATCGGGGCACTATTAGAAAAGTTGGATTTTCAAGAGCTTGGAACGTATTTGTACAACTCGGAATGACAGATGACACCTATACTATAGAGAACTCAGAGGAAATGAGCTATCGCGATTTTACCAATTTATTTTTAGCCTATTCACCTAATGATTCGGTTGAATTAAAATTTAGGTCTTATTTAAAAATAGATCAAGACGATATTATTTGGGATAAATTTGTAGAACTCAATTTGTTTAGCTCAAAAAAAAAGGTGGGCTTAAAAAAAGCCACACCTGCACAGATTTTACAAAAGATTTTAGCAGATTCGTGGACCTTAAAGCCCGAGGATAAAGATATGATAATTATGCACCATATTTTTGGATACGAAAAAAACGGACAAAAAAAACAGATAGAAAGCAGTATGCTTGTAAAAGGTTATAATCAAAAATATACTGCCATGGCAAAAACCGTAGGGTTGCCTGTAGCAATGACTGCACTGCGGATACTAAATGGCGAAATAACAAATCCTGGTGTGCAGTTGCCCATTGACAAAGAGGTTTATGAGCCTGTATTAAATGAATTACAAGATTACGGAATTGTATTTAATGAAAAACAAGTACCTTATTTAGGTTATCAACCCGAAGGTCGCTGGTTCGAGTCTAGCTCCCGCTACTAAGACAGAAAGTCAATAAAGATACGCTTTACGGCGCATTTTTTTATGTCTAATATTCTTAATAAATTACGAAGCGAATACTCAAATGATAATTTCGTGAAAAAATATACCAAACCTAAAATATACCCGAAAGTGGTCACAACCAAGCCTTTGTCTGCTTTTACTGAAGCGGAAAAGAGGGATATTTCAAAAAATACAGATATTATGGACGAACAAGTTTTGCTAAGAAATTGGAAGCCATACAAAAAGAATCAGATAGTTTAGTTAATCTTCCCTATATCTCTAATACAAGTTCGGAAATACAAAAAGAAATAAGTCTCTACAAATCCGTTGTAAAAAAATCTTATGCCAAATTAACTATTCTTAAAAAAGACGCACAAGAGGATAATAAAACACTGAGTACATATTTAAGGAAGTGGAGCAAGAAAAGTAAAATTTTAAGAGCATTTATTCCAGAGCATTGTGATTTAATGCAACCAAAAACAGAGTTTGAAACTAAAACACAATATCAAGCTCGTAAGGATAAATACAAAACTTTAGAAAAAGAAGCTACTAAAGAAATTGACCAAAAATTAGAAAAACTAAGCACTCCATTTAATGAAGCTTTAAAGACTTGTTCTCGTCAGAAAAGCAAAATTGATAAAAGGATTAAAACCAATGCTTTTATCAAGAAATATCCGCCAGTACTCAAAAGTTATGCTGATTCACGTATAAAAAGTATGACTTACAATGCCGAAACACAAAAGTTTTCGATACAGGCTGAATTTAAAAGAGAAAATGATTTGTATAGATATGATGCTAAAACCTACACCGTTTCAGTTCCACAATCAGAGGCGCAACAGTTTAAAGCATCTAAACTTGAAAATAAATACCTATTTTTTCTACAGAATTTAAGAGCTGTAATTTCTAATGGAAAGACCTATACTATTAATCCTGTAAATAGATGGTATACAAGATTAAATTGTGATAAAGAAAATGAAAAGGCTGTTTTACTCATCAATAATGCTTATGACACATTTTTTCGATATCTCGTTTTTGGAGTTATTTTAAAAAATTGCTTAACTCTTTGCCCATGAACAAACCGAGTTAAAAATAAAACTTACAGAGTTTATGAGTTAATATCATTTTTATAGAAGCGATTTTCGTTACTCTTTGGCATAGTTATACATATACTTTTTTAAAACTTTATTATTACTATCTGTGACATATTCTAATCTATTAAAATTATCATAATGATATTTGATTTTTTCCTCTCTTGCATCTATTTCTGAAATAATATTCCCATTACCATCATAAAAAGACAATTTAATCATTGAATTTGGTAACCTATTGTATAATTTCATTAACTCTACTCTTAATTGGCTATTATTAAGGTTTTGCAATTGACTATAAGTCACATCAAGATTGTTGATAACTTCTGAGAATTGCGCATTATCAATTGAAGCAACTGATCGTTTATAATTGTAACCAGAAAGATTAACAGCATATAATCCTTTACCGTTAGTCGTCTCTTCGACAACACCTTTATTACTTATTCTAGTAATCTCACTCGTTAATCTTAAATCATTTTCTGTAGGACCATTAAAATCTTTATTAAGATATAACTTACCATTTTCATTAGTCCATTGAGCTAGAGAAACTCCAACTACTTCATTATTAATTTTAGATATTCTTTTTGAAATAGCAGTTAGCATATTTTTATTTTCAAAAGTATTAGAATTTTCATAAGCATATTCTATAACTTGCTCTTCTAATAACCCTTTACTGTTTATTTTTTTAGTTTTACTTATAAGACCATTTTCATTGTAATCATATTCTTCTTGAGACGTAAATATATTTTGTTGCGAATTTTCATAAAAATAAGAATGATTTATTTTTTTGTTTTGCAACAATCTATTACCAATAAAAACCGGCTTAGCATCAGAATTATTTATAAATAAATTAGGGCCAGTGTTCATTTCTATTATGGACTCTTGAACCGTATTCCCTTCGGTGTTTTTTATAACTGTTCTTTCTAGCAAACCCAATTTTCTTATGTCATCGTTTCCAATATTATAATAATCGAAGGTTTTTCCTAAACTAGTGCTTCCATTCCCTTTTTTTTCTGTAATTACTTCTCCATAATATGTAGTGCCGTCACTTAATGTTTTATAATTATCATAGTTAAACTCAGTTATAGAGTTTTGATTAATTCCATCATATATATCAATTGACTTTAAGACAAGATCATGCACATCCTGTCCAAAATCACCATTTATAAGATGATGAAATTTTGTGTTTTTAGATTCATAGGAAGGACTATAATTTTCCACAATATAATCACCATAAATTCCATATTGACCTTCTACTCTTGGAGAACGATTAAATTGTTTTTTCTTCAAAGAGCCATTTCTTTTATCTATATAAAAATACCAACTTTTATCTACTGTTTGTTCTTTATCTGCAATTATTAATTTACTCCTATTTTTTGGGTCATTAAAAAAATCTATATTTGGTTCTGAGCTATTATATTCTTCAATAAATTCTTGATTGTTAGAATTGAATCTATAAATTTCTTTTTTATCAACTAAATAATCACCTATTATTCTTTGATAATTAGCAGAATGAAAATCTTGAACATACACTTGCTCTGATGTAAATGAATTAAAATTTGCATCATAAAAACTAACACGACCAGTATTTAATGGAAAAGACCAATATTGACTAGTATATCCAGTTATTCCTATTTGTATTCGGTTTTTCCCACCAAATAAATGACCGTAGATCCCATCAGACCAATTATTTCCATTAAAAAAATAAGTCTTTAAGTCGTATCTATTTCTAATAGAATTATTAGAAACTGAAGAGAAAAGTATATTGTTTAAAGTAATTTCAGATAGATTGATGTCTCTTTCTTGAGAAAATGAAACATAATGAGTAGGTACGCCATCAGAAATATTAGAATAAGCAGAATCTATATATGGTATATCTTCATCATAGGCTTCAAAAAGAAATGTTCCATCAAGTTGGTAACTTATAAAATAATGATTTTTTTCACCTCCTGTTTCTCTAGTTCTTACCCAAAGGTGATCATTTTTCTTATTTATTTTTTCAATTACTACACCAGATAAATCAATAGTGTCATGCCATGTAAAACCATTTCCATTATATACTAATGCAACTATATTTGTTGAATATTTACTCATAAAATAAATATAATTATCACTTGCAACATGAATCAGGTCTGATTTCCAAGTTTGATGTGGAGATAAGCTGATAGGGATTGTATATGTCTCATATTCCCAAGAACTTTTATCTTTATTTAAAATTGCTAATTGTATAGTATTATTATGAATTATTCCATAATAATTTTTACCAATAATTACTCTTTCATAATTATCCCTGTCATAGTCGTAATAAGTAAAAGGGGCTTTTTCTGTTTCTACTGTATTTCCATACCATAAATAACTAAGACCGTTGCAAAACCCAACCTTATTTTTGTTTAGGTTTCTACCTTGATGCTTTTGAGCTAAATTTTATTCTACTTTACTATTTTTTGTTGATTTTTGGATGGATAATCGCACTTAATTAGGCTTATTATCTTTTAATTTTCACAATTAAACGCAATTATCCCTGGACTTCTATATAAATTGTAGCACATTGCTTCCAATAGGTTTTGTGTGTGCATTTTTCTAATACCTCTATATCTTGCAGTACCTCCATTAAACTATCTTTTTATGCCACCAAATGTGCGCTCTACTTTAAATCGTGTTTTTCCTATAAGTTTGTTAAATCGCTGTTCCCATTTTGTTAAAGGCTTGTTCTTATAGGCTTTTTTTAGAATGTGATTCTTTAGTTTTCGCTTTTTTAATAGTGCTTCATTTTTCTTAGATTGATAGCCTTTATCTGCTTTTAAAGCAATATCTTCAGGTAAATCTGCTGAATCTAAAACCGCTTCCAAAT
>JBKDZU010000008.1:0-73302 GCA_047971505.1 Tenacibaculum sp. | reverse complement strand
TGACCAAGCTAAGCGCAGGACAGTGTTTTGGGCTATATCGTATTTTAAGTGAATGCTAGGCAGGATGTTTTTGTAATTGTTTTCATCTTTTAGTTCTCTGCTTGTTGAAAAATCACCATCGGTGTCAAATACAAGTTCATTTCCAGTACTTTTTATATCTGTGTATTCTATTCGCAGTCCTGCAAGCACACGCAATTTGCTGGTAAGTTGTTGCTGAGTCATTGCATAAGCGGCGTATACATTTTCGTTTACCTCAAAATTGGCACCTAGGTATTCTTCGGGCAAGTCTTCTTTTTTGAAAATCAAATTGTTGCTCAAATCTAATCTGCCAAGTAATTCAGGAGTTATAAAGACTCCTGCCTTATAGTTGTTTCCCACTAAAAAATTATCGTCAGTATAATTGCGAGTAGCTTGCATCTCTAAAATGTCAAAGTCTGAATTTTGAGTTTTATATTCATCAAAGTCATTATTTCTGCTCTTGTTTTTTAGTTTGGTTTTTATTCCTAGTTTTAAAAATCCTTCACTCTTTTTTATCCACGATACAGGAAATTGAGCATTGACAAAAATATTTAGGTCTTTTTCTTTAGTATATTGATTTTCTTCAGTAATTTCATTTAGTTCAAAATTTTTATAATCAGCCTCTGTTGAACTTACAGGAAGGAAGTTTGGCTTTTTCTCGTTGCCGTTAAAGAAAATACTGTAAGGTTTTTGATATTCTATATAACGTTCATTAGGACGCTCCTCGGATGCTCTAGAAAATGAGCCTGCCCAGTCAATTTGTACATTTTTAATTAAATGCTGACCTGCTAAACTGTAGCTTTGCATGCGTTGGTCTTCTAAACGGGTGTTTTTATTGCGATTATTGTCAGTGCCTCCCTTGGTTTGTCGTTGGGCTTCAATGGGAAAGCGTGTTAAATTGTTGGCTGCATCTATATCAAAATCAGTTATTTTAATATTTTTTGCTTTTATAATTTTGTGTTTTAATCTAAATCGGTTTTCGCGGTCGTCACGCCAGTTATACATTGATTTAAAATACAGAGTATTGCTTTTGTTTAATTTGTAGTCAATATTGGCGGCAAAACTTCTTCTTATACGCTGTACTAAGTACTTTCTGATTTCAAACTCATCAGCATATGGATTAACATTTTGTTTTTCAATTATATCTTTGCCGTTTTCATCTTTAGTTTTGGTATTGTATTTAAAGTCTCTTGTCCACTGGGCTTCAATATTATCGCTGCCAAAATCATTGTCATTAATAGAGGCAGATAGCAGCCAGCCTAATTTCTTGTTTTTGGTTCTGTCTCCAACTAAAAAGGAACCTTTAAGTATGCGTTTATTTGTAATGAAATTTAAACCCGACCCTAATGTTGTTGACAGTCTAAAGCTTCGAGGTGTAGCTCGGGTAATTAGGTTTACTGAGCCACCTAAGGCATCTGCATCCATATCTGGGGTAAGGGCTTTATTTACTTCAACTGTTTGAATCATATCGGCTGGTATTAAATCCATTTGCACGTTTCTATTGTCTCCTTCGGCAGAGGGAATCCTACTTCCATTTAAGGTTATAGAGTTTAGCTGTGGTGACAAGCCTCTTATTATTATATTTCGAGCTTCGCCTTGATCAACTTGCATGCTAATTCCAGGTATGCGTTTTACCGCATCGCCTATGTTAGAGTCGGGAAACTTTCCTATCTGATCGGTAGAAACAATATTGCTGATGTTTTGTTTGTTTTTTTGAGTATTTAAAGACTTTGCCTGACTGCCTAGTGCATAGGCTTTTACTTCAATTTCAGCTAGCTCAGTGTTTTGTGTTTGCAGTACAAGGGCAATACTTGTAGTTTTGTCAGCATGTACTGTTATTTCCTTTCTTATATCGTTATAGCCCAAGTATTTTACGAGTATGGTGTAATTGTTTTCAGATATGTTTACAAGAGTGAATTTTCCGTCAAAATCTGATACTGTTCCCCTATTTATGCTTTCAATTATGATGTTGGCACCGGGCACAGGTAAACCGTTTCGGTCACTTATAATACCTTGTATGTTTCCTGTTTGCGAATAACTTGTCAATACTGTAAAAAAACAGCAAAAAAGAATAATTTGTTTCATTGTTTATCTTTCGTTTTATTAGAGAATAACTATAGTTTCCTGCTAAGGCAGGTTTGACCGACAAAGATTTTGTGATTTTTAGTTTAAAATGTTAACAAAAAGAAATGTTTGTGTTAATAATTGCTTCTTACAACTATTGATTAATATTAGTTTAGTCTTAATTTTGCTAATAATATGCCTAGTATTAGGTTTTGATATAATTATTTAGTCATAATATAATTTGGTTATACGAAATATTGATAAAGATGATTTTAAGATTGTACAAAAAAGAAATATTAATAAATACTGGATTCAAATTACAAGCGCAACTTTTTTAATTTAAGTTTTTAATATGTTTTTCACTTTGTAAACTTATAGCTTTATTTTGAATTGAAAGTTTAACTGTAAATAATTATTTTTGCAAGCACTTGATAAGTTGTTAACTATGGGCAGAGCATTTGAATTTAGAAAAGCGAGAAAGATGAAACGTTGGGCTACTATGTCTAAAATTTTTACTCGTATGGGCAAGGAAATAGTTATGGCGGTTAAACAAAGCGGAGCTAATCCTGACACAAATGCCCGTTTGCGCATGCTAATTCAAAATGCTAAGGCGGTTAATATGCCTAAGGATAATATTGAGCGTGCTATCAAAAAAGCATCTGACAAAAGCACAGAAAATTATAAAGAAGTGCTTTTTGAAGGCTATGCACCTCATGGAATTGCCGTGCTTGTTGAAACGGCTACCGATAATAACAATCGAACAGTGGCTAATATACGCTCTGTTTTTAACAAATATAATGGAACTTTAGGAACTTCGGGTTCAGTTGATTTTATGTTTGAGCGCACAGTAAATTTTAGAATTAGTTGCGCCGATATACAAGTAAGCCTAGAGGACTTTGAGTTGGAGATGATTGAATTTGGGATAGAAGAACTTATTAAAGACAACGACGAGGTTTTACTGTATGCTCCCTTTGAACAGTTTGGGGTTATACAGAAGCGATTGGAAAAGAGTATGATACAAATTATATCTTCTGAATTTGAAAGGATTCCAAATACTTTTAACAAAATTTCGCCCGAACAACAACAGGAGGTTAAAGCTCTAATTTTAAAATTAGAAGACGACGACGACGTGAGTAATGTTTATCACAATATGCAGTTGTAGTATATTTAGTAAAGGCTTTTAAACTTATCGGGTTGTGCCTCGTGCATAATTTGGTATACTTTCTCAAATATATCTTCCGCAGAGGGTTTAGAGAAATAGTCTCCATCAGTGCCATAGGCAGGTCTGTGCTGTTTTGCTGTTAAAGTTGCTGGCTTGCTATCTAGGTATTTGTAAGCGTCTTGATTTTCTAATATTTGTTGCAGTAAATAAGCTGAGGCTCCTCCTGGCACATCTTCATCAACTATCAATAATCTGTTTGTTTTGGCTACTGATTTTACGGTGTTGTGTTTAATATCAAAAGGCAATAAGCTTTGTGCGTCTATTATTTCTACATCAATGTTTAGTTCTGACAAATCTTTTACTGCCTCTTCAACTATTTTGAGGGTTGAGCCATAAGAAACTACAGTAATATCCTTGCCTTGTTTTACAATATCAATTTGTCCTATAGGAGTTTTAAATTCGCCTAAGTTGCTAGGCAATGCTTCCTTTAACCTATAGCCGTTTAGGCATTCAACCACTAAGGCAGGATCATCTCCTTCTAATAAGGTATTGTAAAAGCCCGCTGCTTTGGTCATGTTTCTAGGCACCAAAACATGCATACCTCTAATGTGGTTAATAATGCCTCCCATGGGTGAACCTGCGTGCCAAATACCTTCAAGCCTGTGACCTCGGGTTCGTATAATTAACGGAGCCTTTTGTCTGCCAAAAGTTCTGTATCTCAAGGTTGCTAAGTCATCGCTCATTATCTGAAGGGCGTACAACAAATAGTCTATGTATTGAATTTCGGCAATGGGGCGCAAACCGCGCATAGCCATACCAATTCCTTGACCTATGATGCTTGCCTCTCTAATTCCAGTGTCGGAAACTCGCAGCTTGCCAAATTTGTTTTGCAAGCCTTCCAAACCTTGATTTACATCTCCTATATAACCTACATCCTGTCCAAATATTAACACCTCGGGGTGTTTTTTTAATATGATTTCAAAATTATCTCTCATAATAATTCTAGCATCAACCATTTTTAATTCACTTGGATACTTAGGCAACACCTCGGGAATTTTTACGGGAGAGTTCTTTGTTTCGCTTAGCAGAGATGAAGAATACCTGTGGTTTGCTTCAGCTGTGTAGTTTATTACAAAATTTTGCAGCTGCTTTTTTTCATATATATTTTCGTTTTTTACAAAGCGCAGTGCTCTTCGAGCAACAGTTAATACATCTTTGCGGATGGGTTCGTTTAGGGCATCAAAATTGTTTTTTAGCCTTGTAATAGAAGTTATTTGATTGCTTTTTTTTGCTAAATTTCCTAAAATAGATGAAACGGTTTTAGCCTCGCGTTTAATTTCACTTGTAAAGGCCTCCCAAGCATCTCTTTTAGCTTTTGCAACCTCTTTTTTAGCGCTTTTTTCAATATTGATTAAAATTTCTTCCGATTTGACTAGCTCTAGTAGTTTTCCATTTTTATCTTCCAATTCAAATTCTAAAATCCACTTTCGCATTTTAGCGATACAGTCGTTTTCATTTTCCCAATGTAGGCGCTCTTTTGACTTGTATCTCTCGTGCGAACCCGAGGTTGAATGTCCTTGAGGCTGGGTTAGCTCTTTTACGTGAATCAGTACTGGAACATGTTGTTCTTTGGCAATTTTGCCGGCCTTGCTATATGTTTCAATTAGTTGAGGATAGTCCCAACCATTTACCGTAAATATTTCATAGCCTTGGGTGTTTTGATCGCGTTGAAATCCTTTGAGAATTTCTGAAATACTTTCTTTGGTTGTTTGATCGCGTGCATGAACAGAAATTCCATAGGCATCATCCCAAACGCTCAACACCATCGGAACTTGCAAAACTCCTGCAGCGTTTACTGTTTCAAAAAATAAACCCTCACTTGTACTAGCGTTGCCAATTGTTCCCCAAGCTATTTCATTTCCTCTATTTGAAAAAAAAGTGTGATTCTTTAAAATATCAACCTCTCTGTAAATTTTTGATGCCTGTGCCAAACCCAATAAACGAGGCATTTGTGCTGCGGTGGGAGAAATATCAGAAGATGAATTTTTTTGCTGTACTAAGTTGTTCCAATCGCCATTTTCATCTAGAGAATGTGTGGCAAAATGTCCTCCCATTTGACGACCTGCCGACATAGGATCGGCCTTAATATCAGTATGAGCGTATAAACCAGCAAAGAACTGCTGTGGTGTTAACTCTCCAATTGCCATCATAAAGGTTTGATCGCGATAGTAACCAGAACGGAAGTCGCCCTGTTTAAAAGCTTTTGCCATAGCTAATTGCGGTATTTCCTTTCCGTCTCCAAAAATGCCAAATTTAGCTTTGCCAGTTAAGACCTCTCTGCGTCCAAGCAGGCTACATTCACGACTAATACGAGCCGTTTTATAGTCGTTTAAAACTTGAATTTTAAACTCTGAAAAAGATAGGTTTTGTCTACTAAGTACTTCTGCGGACTGCATCATAATCAAAAAAAATAACTAAGGTTACAAAGATAGTTTTTTTAATCGAATTTTAAAAATCATTAATTTTTTTGAGTATTTGCTAATAAAACTGATAAATATTATCATTTGTTGCGTATTTGATAAAATGCTTGATAAATTGTAAATGTAATGGCTATTTTTGTTCGGAACGATCTTTTTAACCTTTTGCACAAAGCTCTGTTAGAGGGTTAACAGCAGATTAATTTATATATTGCTCTAAAGGAGGTATGGTAGGCTTATTTTAACAAATGTGCTTTAGTCTAATTTAGTTTCAGGATAAATAACTAGTTATAAAGGGTTTTTATCTTTGAAAAAATTGCAACTAAATAATTTTGACAGTTGTATAGGTATAAAATTAAGCAGTTACTTCAATTTTTTTAATAATTATGGCGTTTAAGTAAATTAAATATTGTACTTTGCGATAAAATTTTCTATCTTAAAAAAGATTTGTATTGTATGAGAAATAAGATTGTTATTGCTAATTGGAAGATGAATAAAACTTTAATCGAAACAAAAGAATTTGTAAAGCAATTAAGGCGGGGGTTAGGTAAAAGTAATGTAAATGAAAAAAGAGTTTTAATTGCTCCGAGTTTTACTACTCTTAGTACTGCAGTTAAGTTATGCGAAAGATCAATCATTGAAGTTATTGCACAAAATGTACACGAGGCAAAAAATGGAGCTTATACGGGCGAGGTTTCAATTAGTATGCTGACAGAAATTGGAGTTAAAAAAGTTATCTTAGGACATTCTGAAAGAAGGGAGTATTTTTGTGAAACTAATCAAATGCTTGCTAAAAAGGTAAATACAGCTTTAGCTAATGATTTTGAGATTGTGTTTTGTATTGGAGAATCTTTAGACCAAAGAAATAATAAAAAACATTTTCAAACAATTGAAAACCAACTGAAAGATAGCTTATTTCATTTGCTAGAGGATAATTTTAACAAACTTATCTTAGCCTATGAGCCTATTTGGGCTATAGGAACAGGAATAGTTGCCTTACCAGAGCAAGTACAGGAAATGCATTTATTTATTAGGCAAAAACTAGTAAAAGAATACAGTGTTAGCGTGGCAGAAAAAGTGCCTATATTATATGGAGGCAGTATAAGACCCTCAAATGCAGAACAGATTTTTTCTATGCCTGATGTCGATGGAGGTTTGGTTGGCGGAGCATCTTTAGCAGTACAAGATTTTCTAGCAATTATCAATACTCTTAGCAAAATAGAAGCTAAAGCTTGATAGCTTTACGCAAAAAGAGGAACAGAGTTATTAGCTTTTTTGCGCAAAATTAATTGCTAAAAACACAAGTTGAGTTTTTATTTGTTTCTGACAAAAAAACACGGTTATTTGATGAGCAATATTATTTAAAATAGCTAACTTTAAGGCTGGTTAAAGCAGTAAAAAAAAATGAGTATAACAGAGAAAATTAAAGAGGAATACAAACTTTTAACAAAACGCAATAATAAGTGTGAAATAATTTTGTACAACGACAATGTAAATACTTTTGACTTTGTTATTGATAGCTTAATTAGTGTTTGCGACCATACACCGGAACAGGCTGAGCAATGTACTTTTTTAGTACATCACAAAGGGAAATGTGCCGTTAAAACAGGTGAATATAAGCTTCTTAAACCAAAGTGTAGTAAGTTGTTAGAATTAGGTCTTTCGGCAGAAATAATATAAGCTAAGGTTTTTTAGTTTACATTTATAAGTTGTAGTAATGCCGTTAAAATACTTATTTTAAGCATATAGCACAACGCTTGACGTTATTAAAAATAATGTCAGTCAGAAAACTCTATTTTTTAAGATGTATTTATCACTTGTTACATACCCTTTAATAACACTTATAAATCAATTTTTACTTTAAGTTAATTTAAGCTAATTAAAAAATTTATAGAATTATTTTGGATAAGTAGAATTCTAATACGACTTTGATTTGAAGAAAAACAAAGCATTACATACCTCTTTTAGCCTTATGCTTGTTTGTTCAATCCATTACCAAAACGGTAAAATTGGGTTTTAGCGGATTTATACTAGCTTTTAAGTTTGAAATAAAAGAGGTTCCATACTTTAGGTAGTATTCCGAAAAATTTCGTTGGCGTTCCTCTAAAACCTCATTTGGAAAAATTTCGTTTTGCAAGCTATTTATTCTATTTACTAAGTCAAACTTTTTGCGTTTTTCGGCACGCAACAAACGCTTTTCTAAATTAGCAAGCCCTTTTAATTGTTTTTTTTCTTGTGCATCTACAGCTCCAATAAAAGAAACATCGGTTTTTTGAGCAATTAATCTCAATTTGGCAAATTGAGTCTTTAAAAACTGCTTTTGCTCATTAAAATCTATATCAAAGTCAGCGTTTTCTGCAAGCTTTAGCTTTATTAAATTGCTTTGCTTTGCAAACAACTGTTCAAGGCTAATTTCTAGTTTTTTTAGCTTTTTTTCTTGTTTTTTAGGAAGTATTTGTATCGAACTTCTCAACATCAATATAGGAAAAGGCACAGAAACAGCATCAAAATAGGCTTTTAATTGCAGCCAATATGCCAACTCTCCTCCACCTCCTATATAACATAGGTTGGGAAGTATAATTTCTTGATATAAAGGTCGTACAATTACATTGGGCGAAAATCGTTCAGGGAATTGATCGAGCTCTTTGCGAATTTCTTTTTTAGAAAAACACATATCTGTATTGTTAACCTTGTATAACTCATTTTTAAGTATTATTCTCTCTCTCAGTCCGTCTTTTAAGTAAAACAAATTTAGCTGTCTTGGATTTACCTGAATCTTATAAAATTTACTCAAATCACTTGTTGTTTTGCTAACCTCTTTATATGAAGTTTGATAAAACAATTCATATTCTAAATAAGGCATTAGCTCTCTTTTTAACTCAGGCTTATCGGGGTCAATAATCAACAAACCGTAATGACCAAACAATTCATTGACTAGATATCGGGTTGCATCTGCTAAATTGCTGTGCTTTACATAAGCTGTATAAAATAGCGACTTTAGGTATTCAGCGTTTTTTGAACTCCCTAAATGCTCAGAAAAAACGGCTAAAACCTCATTTAACCCTCTAGTTATAAAGCGACCCACACTTCCTGTTTGATTTGAGTTCCACTGTACTTTTTTTCCGTTAAAATTAAAGAAGTTAACTTCGTCAAAATCGTGATCCTCAGTTGCCATCCAATACACAGGCACAAAGTTTTTATCAGGAAAGTGCTTGGTCATTTCCTCGCAAAGATTAATTGTTGAAATAATTTTGTACAAAAAATACAAAGGTCCTGTAAACAAGTTTAGTTGATGCCCCGTAGTTATAGTAAAGGTATTTATTCTTAGCAATTTAGCCATATTAACCCTGCTTAATTCAGTTGTATTTAACTCAGTGTATTGCTCGCTTATTGCTTTGTGTAGGTTAATTCGAGTGGTTTTGTTGTAGCTAGCTTGTTTTTGTTTTAATTGTTTTGCAAAGCCTTTAAAGTTAGGAGGATTTTGATAAAATGCCCGGATTCTAGTTTGTTGCTCTAAATAATCAAGCATGGTTTTAGAAAAAAAACCAGTGTTTTTAAAAGGAATATGAATTGCTCTTAGATGTTCATTCTTCATTTATTATTATTTTTAATTTTAACCACAACTAATTCGTCAAATAATTAATCTGGTTTAGCAAAAATTATATACTTTTAGTTGTGCATTGACTTTTTTGAAGCTCCGATGATTGTTGCAAATAATAGGCAACAAAGCGATATCCGATTTGTGTTTATCAAATATTTGTATTAAGTTTATGCCTGTAATACAACAGGTTAGTTGTAGTTGTGCTTAATTTATGCCTTGATTTTAGGCTTGTGTTTTGGGTGTAGTTAGTTGCTTGAAATTTGTTGTGCTTTGTGCTTAGAATAGCTTTACAATCGTCTTCACTTGTGGTCATGCTTCAAAAATAGTAAAATATAGGTTTTGGTCGAAAGCAGTTGCCCGTTCTAACATTTTTTTAACTTGTTTGTACTGCAAAGATATTTTTGCCTATTTTTACCTGCTTAATTTTTTAAGCTAAAAAATTACAGTGAAATATTTAAGCTTATTTTGCATCTTACAGAGCAAAAACGGAATATATAAAAAATTAAAAGAATAAATATTGTTAAAGTTCCTTGTTTTAAATAAGCAATAAAATATAGCATTTAGTGTGATATTAGCAGCATTATATAATATTTTTTGTTTTATTTCAATTTTAAATTCAACAAACTTTAACCTGTAAATTTGATATAATTTATAAAAGATGCAGTTTAAGCACCCTGAAATTCTTTACCTTTTAGTATTACTCCTGCTACCTGTTATAGTGCATTTATTTCATTTACAGCGCTTTGTTAAAGTATCTTTTACAAATGTGGCTTTTTTGCATAAATTAGTTTTGCAAACACGCAAAAGTTCGCGCATTAAAAAATGGTTAATACTAGCAACTAGGCTTTTGATGCTTGCATCTTTAATTATCGCTTTTGCCCAGCCTTATTTAAGCAATAGTAAAGCAGACGAAAAACCAAAATATTTTATATATTTAGACAACTCACTTAGCATGACTGCTGAGGGCAATAAAGGCAAATTACTTCAAGTGGCTGTTCAAGAATTAATTGAAAGCCTATCGGATAAAATTATATATACACTTCAAACTAACAGCCACATTTACAGCAATAAAACAGCTTCAGAATTAAAGGATATTTTGTGGAAGATTGAGCAAAGTGCTCAACAAAAAAAATTAAAAAACATATTTTTAAAAATTTCTGCTGAATCTAAAGCTAAGCATCTAAATCAAAAAAACATACTGATTTCTGACTTTCAAAATACCTCGGCAGATGATTTTAAATATTACAGCCACAAAACTTCTTTAGTGCAATTATTTCCTCAACTAAAAGAAAATCTATCTCTTGACAGTGTGTTTATCAATAAAGCCGATGCTAATAATTTGGTGCTTAACATCGCGGTAAAAAATCAAGGCACAAGCAAAAAAAATATCCCCATCGCCTTGTACAACCAAAATAAACTTGTCAGCAAACAAACTTTTAATATTGATAAAAACACCACTAAAACCATTAAGTTTACTATGCGAGCTAGCAGGCGTTTTGCAGGCAAAATATTTCTTAATTTTAAGGATGCTTTTTTGTTTGACAACTCTTTCTATTTTGCCCTAAACACAACCGAAAAAATTAATGTATTATCTATAGGTAAGTCTGCATCTTTTTTAACTAAAATTTACACAACTGATGAATTTAATTTTCAACACGCAAGTATACAGCATCTTAATTACAATACAATACCTAAACAACAACTCGTAATTTTAAACGAACTCAATCATCTACCGCAAAACTTTCAAGTTGCATTAACTAACTTTACTGCTAAAGGGGGTAGTTTAGTTGTAATACCAAGTTTAAACATAAATATAAATTCTTATATTGATTTGTTGAGAAAATTAAACATAAATGGTGTAGTTTATAAAGCTAAAACCGACAGTTTAAAAATAAGCAATATCAATTTTAATCATCCAATTTTTACTAGTGTTTTTGAAAAGAAAATTTACAATTTTCAGTACCCTAGTGTAGCATCTTCTTATATTTCTTCTTTTAGCAATGCTAGTACTGTACTTTCGTTTGAGAATAAAAAAGATTTTATTTCACAAATAAACCTTAAAAATTTCAGTTTCTATTGGTTTGCTACTTCTTTAAACAAACAAAACAGTAATTTTGTAAACTCTCCACTTATAGTTCCAGTTTTTTATAATATTGGCAAACAAAGCTTACAACTCCCCAAGCTATACTTTAGAGCACATAAGCAAAACACTATTGATATTAACCACTCATCTAGCAAAAACACTATACTATCGGTTGGCAATCAAAATAGTAGTTTTATTCCACTGCAACAGGTTTTTCAAAATAAAGTTAGAATTAGCACTTTAGATCAACCCGATAAAGCAGGATTTTACTCAATATATCACAACAACGATACCCTAAAAAAAATAGCCTTTAATTATCCTGCCCGTGAAAGTTTACTAAGCTACACAGCAGTACAGCAAATTGCTGAGCAAAAAGAAAATCTAAACTATTCGATATCACTAAAAAATACTTTAGCAAATATTATCAGAGAAAATAAAATTCAGTGGTTGTGGAATTGGTTTTTAATATTATCAATTATATCTTTGATCATTGAGATTTTACTGTTAAAATTTTTTAAACCATAAAACAAATACAATAAAATATAAAAATTAGTTAATTAGCATATTAATGTTGACAATTAAAAAAACTAAAATACCGCATAAATCCAATTATTTAAATACTTTTAACATACAGCCAAATGCTGATTTGCACGTTTACAAACTAAACATAAACAGCAATAGATGAAAACATTGTTAAAGTCAGCAAAAATTATCGATATTTTAAGTCCATTTCACAATCGAGTTAAAGATATTTTAATTGTCGATGGAATAATTGCCGAAATTAACGATAATATACCTGACAAGGAAGAGTATAAAACGGTTGAACTCAACAATCTTCACCTCACACCTGGTTGGTTTGACACTAGTGTATCTCTAGGTGAGCCAGGTTATGAAGAAAGGGAAACCCTACAACATGGCTTGCAAGTAGCAGCTAAATGTGGATTTACTGCAATTGCCCTAAACCCAAACACTCAACCAGTTACCGAAAGCAAAGCCTCTGTTGCCTTTTTAATTAGCAAGTCTAAGGGCTGTACTACTGATTTGTATCCTATTGGTGCTCTAACTAAACAAAGTAAAGGGTTAGAAATGGCCGAACTATTTGACATGCAACAATCTGGAGCCATTGCCTTTGGCGATTACAACAAACCTATTGTTAACGATAACCTATTAAAGTTAGCCTTGCTTTATGCACAAAACTTTAACGGCTTAATTATAAGCTTCCCGAAAAACTCAGTTATAGCGGGCAGTGGCTATGCTAATGAGGGGTTTAACAGCACTCTATTAGGTTTAAAAGGAATACCTAGCTTGGCTGAAGAAATGCAAATTGCCAGAGATATTTTTTTGCTAGAATACACTAAGGGCAAATTGCACATTCCTACTATATCTACCGAAAAATCAGTAAAACTAATTAAACAAGCAAAAGAACAAGGTATGGATATAAGCTGTAGTGTAGCGGTACATAATTTATTTCTAACCGATGACGAACTGCACGATTTTGATGCCCGCAAAAAAGTAACTCCGCCTTTGAGGACAAAAACAGATACAAAAACCCTAATCAAAGGCTTAAAAGATGGAGTTATTGACATGATTACCACAGATCACAACCCAATAAATATAGAACACAAAAAAGTAGAATTTTCAAAAGCAAAAAACGGCACAGTTGGTTTTGAGAGTGCTTTTGCCACTTTAAATACCATTTTAGACTTAGAAACTATACACAAAACCTTGTCGTTAAAACCAAAAAAACGCTTTGGTATTAAATACAATAGTATTCAAAAAAATCAAAAAGCAAATCTGTGTTTGTTCAACCCAGATGGCGAATTTATATTTACAGAAAAGCATCTGCTTTCTACTTCAAAAAACAGTGCTTTTTTAGGCAAAAAACTAAAAGGTAAAACCTACGGTAGCTTTAACAACAAACAATTAATATTAAACGAATTATGAACTATATAAAAAAGATGAGTCAAACGCAGATAAACGCCATTATCAGCCATTTTACTATAATAGGCACTCTAATTGTGTTTCTCTTAAACAACAAAACAAAAAATTCTTTTATAAGTTTTTATCTTAGGCAAACCCTAGGTATACACATATTTTTTATGCTAAACGGTTGGTTTGTTTATTGGTTGCTAGGAAAAACTATAGGTAGACTTGTTTCGCTTATTTTGCTTGTATTATTGCTAATTAGCTTAATTGGTGCTGTAAAAGAACAAAAGAAAATAATTCCTTTTTTGGGAATGCATTTTCAAAACTGGTTTAAATCATTATAATACAATGAGTTTACAATATATTGTTAAACAAGTTAAAGGCGAAACTAAAAATCCGCCTTTGTTAATTTTACTACACGGCTATGGTAGTAATGAAAAGGATTTATTTTCTTTTGCCGAAGAACTACCTAGCAATATGCTAATAGTCAGTGTACGAGCACCACACAGCATCTCTTACGGAGGCTATGCGTGGTACGCTATTAATTTTAACGGCGAAAACGGCAAGTTTTCCGATTTAGTACAAGCAAGAGAATCAATAGCTAACATTGCCAGTTTTATCGATCAAATAAAAGAAAAATATCAAAGCGCAGCCGATAAAACATTTTTGTTAGGCTTTAGCCAAGGGGCTCTTTTAAGCTATGCCCTAAGTTTAAACTATCCTAATAAAGTACAACATGTAGTTGCCTTAAGTGGCTATATTAACAAGGAGCTATTGCCTAAAACTATTTCAACCCATATTATTACTGACTTTTATATTTCACACGGAATTTCAGACCCAATTTTACCTGTTGAATGGGCTAGGCAAGCCCCCGCTTTTTTAAGTAAGCATAAACTGCGCCATGAATACTCAGAGTATCCTATGGGTCACGGAGTAAGCCCTCAAAATTTTAACAGCTTTAAAAATTGGATTAAAGCCCGTTTAATTTAAATTAAAAATTTCAACAATATAAATACGATCTAAAAAATTTAGTAACCCGTTTTTTGAAGTTTAAGGTTTTTAAACCATATTAGTTTTGTTAGCATCTAAATTATTATGGAGCTTAATTTTTTGTATTATAACTTATTAAAATATAAAAGCACTGTATTTTTAAAAAATATTTCAATAATTTTGCTAAAAGCTCAAAAGAAACTATATTTGTGTTACATACAATTAACAACAAGCTTATAAATTGAAAATTATGAGAAAAAAAATTAAACATTCAATTGTCTTCGCATTAATAGTGGCATTCTTGCTTTTCTGTAATCAAGATGATATCAGTGAAAGTGGATTAACATCAAATAATCCGAATCTTGTTATAGAAGAAGCATCTTTGAACATTTCTAAAGGTTTAAATCGCTCTGCACCCAATTCTAAACTATCAGTTAGCGGTTCAGAAACTAAAAAAATCAAAAAGAATATAAATGAAATACCATAATTATCCTACAAATTATAATATGAATTGGGGCTGGGGCAGCTACGAAAATGATATATAACATTAAACCTTAAAAAAAATAATATTATGAGAACAATAATTTTAGCTTTTACAACATTGTTTAGTTGTAACTCAGGCTATGATAAAGAGCAATTTAACCTTAGCCTTAATCCTAGCTTTGAATTTAGCATTCAATATAATGAAGGAAATGACTTATTAGACCCTCAAGATTCAAATGCTTTTAACCATTCTAATATAAAATTGTATTACAAAGAAAATAGAGAATTTAATGAGGTATATAATATAAACTTGGATTACCCCAGAAATATTAAGATATATAAGAATTATTCAAAATATAGAATAGGGGGCTAACTTAAATCATTCAGTTAATGAGACACAACTAGAAACTAGAAACATTAATTAATGGAGTGAAAATGAATTTGACACAATTAAATGTGAAATTTGCAGAACAACGTCATTATTAAGAGTTAACAAGGTATGGTTAAACGATAATCTCATTTGGGATTCAACGGGTAATTCTGAACCATATTTTGAGCTAACTAAATAAACATAATTACAGGTAACAATGTATTATAAGTCATAGTGGAGTTCAAGGCTTTGTTTGTATTTTTTTGTACGTTTAAGCTCTGAAAGAAACCATAAAAAATATTAAATATAATTTTCTATTTTACATTTTTAGCTGATATTGAACCAAATGAAAAAACAATTATTTTTTGGAAGTTTTTTGGCTTTGCTTTGTGGCGGGTTTATTTACATACTGTTCCGAACCACAACGCTAAAAATGTTTGGTTGGTATAAAGTAATTGGTTTGGGCGGAGCAATAAATAAACTGCGAAATTGGACTTTTCAATTTGCTGATGATCTACCTGAATGGATTTTGTTCTCGCTTCCAGATGGACTTTGGATTTTTTCATATGTCTGTTTAATGTTGGCAATTTGGCATAATTCGGTATCGCTCAAAAACAGCTTTTGGATTTTAGCAGTTCCAATTTTAGCAATTGGCAGCGAAATTGGACAATTTTTAGGTCTTGTAATTGGAACTTTCGATTTTACTGACCTACTTTTTTACATTTTTGGAATGACTTTACCATTTATATTTTTTACAAAAACCATTAACTTAAAATCTTAAATTAAATGAAAAAAAATCTACGACACCTAATTTCAGCTTCAGCTTTGGCATTATTTATTTTTATAGCATTCGGAAGCATGGATGATGAAGAAACTTCATCTTCTAAAAGTTCGACTACTTCAACCACAAATGATAATTCTGAAAATGAAAACAAAACAAATTGGAGGTATTCCGAGAGCATTGACGAAATGGACAACACAAAGAAAATCATTGCTTATATAAATTCAGATAATTCAATAAAATTTGATTTCCCTTACGGCAATTCAGATTTTAAATTGAGTGTGAGAAATTGGAAAGGACGTAATACTGTTTATATATCTTGTTCAAAATGCCAATTTATTTCTGGTTTTTCAGGTGAAAAAACTTATAGAATTAAATTCGATGATGAAGCACCAATTAGAGTTTCGGCAAATCATTCCTCTTCTGGAGGCGCAGATATAGTATTCTTTGGAAGCGTTTCAAGAATTATATCAAAGCTTAAAACTTCTAAAAAGCTAATGATTGAGGCTGAATTTTTTAATTTTGGAATGGGTAATATTGTATTTTCAACCAAAGGGTTTGAATGGAACGTGAAGTAAAAACTGCCTCCAAACATTGTATGTAAAAAATAAGGCATTTAGCTTTTAAAATTTAAAATAAAAACAAAATGCAAAATCTTTGTTCAAGGCTCAAGCAAAAAGACCGCGCTAACCTATTGTCTTATTTTTTATATACTTGATTGCTAAGGTACATTAAAAAAAGTCTATTCTTCAACAATAAATTCTTTCTAATTTTGTTGCTCTGAATGCAATATTATATTTTTTAGATAAATAAGAATTGCTTATAGGTTTAGGAGTCACTTTAAATCCGAACATAAATATGTACTACAAAAACGACTTAAATTCTCTGGGCAGCGGTATACAAAACAAGGTTTGCAACAAATGACTCAACTTAAGAGTAGTCTATAAAAGTGGAAAATGAAATTAAATCAAACAATTATGCAAAAAAGTTGCATAAACCGAAACCTGTTGTGCGCCCTAGTTTGCTATACAAGGTGTTAAGTTTAATATTTTAAATATTAGCCCAAACAAGTAAAAAAATAAGTTTTGCAAATCTTTGTAAAATTTTGTTTTATTTAGCTTTTGACAAAAATTTTAAAATAGGCTTGCACCTAACAGTTGAACCTGCCATTAAAATAATTGGCTATGTTTGCAATATAATTATTTTAAATTACGATATGGTTAATTTTGGCACTCACACAGGTAATGCTATGCTTTAAAATGTTAAGAAAAACAAAATATAAATTATCTAAATATTTCTAAATGATAATATATACTTAAACCTTTAGCATGTATAAATAATTATATTTTAATCTTTTAAGCTATATAGTTTTGTGTTGTGCTCAGTTATTTACATATTTGTATTTAAACTTAACATCGTTTAAAAATTTGCAAATAAATTTTTACAACAACAACAAAATTTATTTGTGTTGAAAGTAAAATAAAAAACAATTATCAAAGATTTTTATAATACTTATTTAATTTTTATAAATTAGCATTTTAAAAAACGTTAATACATGTGTTATGAAGCTTTTAAAACTTTATAAAAAAACCCCCCCCGTACTTACCTCAAAAGAATCTAAAAATAAGGAATGGTACACTTACAGCAAGTTTAAGTCGCATTATTGCAATGCATATGACAAGCAAAACGAGTTAAAAACTGTAAAGAAAGGAGTATTTTTTAAATTCCTAAAACTAAAAAAAATAACTAGTAAATACAGTTTGCGTGCAACTAAAACTAACAAATTAAATTATTTTGTCAGGCTGTTTAATATGTTCTTACTTACAGCTAATAAGGGCTATAAAATAAAGTTAAATACTTGGTTTTACAGTCCTGCAGACACCTTATTAAATAAAACTTTGTTGATTTTTTGCCTGTTATTTACTACCTTTTTTTATTCGCAAAGTCGCAGAGTAGCAGATAGGTATTTTAAAGAATACTTATATGTACGTGCAGCCGAAATGTACAAGACCTTGCATGATGTTAAAGGAGATGATTCTAAGCAAGTTTTATCAAAATTGGCAGATTCGTATTACAATAATGCAAATATTGAGGAGGCTGAAATTTGGTATCATAAGCTCTTTGAAAAATACAAAACAGAGCTATCTGATGAGCATATGTTTAAATATGCTCAGGTATTGAGAAGCAGTGGTCAATATCAAAAATCAGATTCTATTTTAAAAACATTAAAATTACTTCCAGATGATGTAATAAGCAGTGGTTTAAATAGCCTTGAATATATATCTGAGTATTCTAAAATGAAAGATAGAAGAATTAGTATAAGCAATCTTGCTATAAATACTGAGTTTTCCGATTTTGGAGGTTTTATAATAGATGGAAATGCATATTATACTTCATCAGCTAAAAACAATAGTATTAAGCAAAAAATATACAAGCGCAACAATCAACCCTTTTTGAATATTTACAAGGCTAGAGTAAAGATAGAGTCATTAGAATGGAACGAAAAAGATACTGTGTTGAGCTTACACAAGCCCAAAGTAATTGAACCGCCTGTAACTACTAAGTTTCACGAAGGCAGACCTGTATTTACCAAAGATGGTAAAACCATGTATTTTACAAGAAATAATTACGACGGTAAAAGAATAGGAAAAGACAAAAATAAAATAATGAGTCTAAAGATATACAAGGCAAATTTTGTCGATGGAATATGGGCTAATGTTGAGGAACTTCCTTTTAATAGCAATAACTATTCGGTAGGACATCCTGCTTTAGGTCCAGATGATAAATTTTTGTATTTTACCTCAGATATGCCAGGAGGCTATGGAACTACTGACTTATACAAGGTTGAAATTTATGCAGAAGACAACTATGGAGTGCCTCAAAACCTAGGGAATAAAATTAATACCAAAGGAAGAGAGGCGTTCCCTTTTGTAGGAAAAGACAGCACCTTGTATTTTTCTTCTGACGGTCATATAGGTTTAGGCTTGCTCGATATTTTTCAAGTTAAATTAGAGAAGTACAACGGTAACGAAGAAGTTCTTAATTTAGGCGAACCCTTGAATAGCAATAAAGATGATTTTGCTTTTTATATAAACGATAAAGGAAAGCAAGGTTTCTTTTCATCAAACAGAGAAGATGGCAAAGGGGATGATGATATATATAGTTTTTTTATTTACTCAGTTCCAACACCCTGCTTGAGCTCTATAAGTGGTAGTATTATTGCCGATAAAAGCAATAAAAACGTTCCGTATGCAACAGTCTCTATTTTAAATGAAAAAGGAGAGATTATTGAAGAAGTTTTATCAGATGCTGAAGGAAAATACAATATTCCTGATATTCCCTGTAATAACAATTACACAGTTGTTACCAATAAGTACAACCACGATGCATCTCAAAGCAGCTTAACTTTATCTACAATACCTTTGAACAATTTTGATATTTATGTTAGCTCTTTGATATCTGATAATATGGTAAATTTAAAACCCATTTATTTTAATTTGAATAAATATAATATTCGCGATGATGCAAAGTACGAGTTGGAAAAGCTTTACAATGTAATGGTTAATAATCCTGAATTAAAGATAAGGATAGAGTCTCATACAGATAGTTGGGGCAAGGCTGATTATAATTTGAGATTATCTAAAAACAGAGCAATTTCAACTCGAAATTACTTAGTTGAAAGAGGCATTTCTTCTGACAGAATTACAAAAGCCGAAGGATTTGGAGAGTCGCGCTTACTAAATGATTGCACAGATGAGAATCAAAAAAAGTGCTCTAATGCTGACCATCAAGTTAACAGGCGTTCGTATTTTATTATAGTAAAAGGTATGGAAGAGATGCGAGAAAAAGAAGAAAAAGAAAGAATTAAAGCAATAGAGAATATTAAAGCAAGAAGAGCTAATATTAAAAAAATTAGACAAAAGAAATAGATAAAACACATTTACAACTCATCGGTAAAATATATTGTTTTACAAATTATTTTATAGCTTACGTGCTTGTTTGATAACGTATATTTATATCGATGAGTGTATCTTTTAATTAGTGGTTGCTAAAAAATCTATTTTTTTAAGATGTATTTATCACTTGTTACATACCCTTTAATAGCACTTACAAATCAATTTTTACTTTAAATTAATTTGAGCTAATTGACAAGTTTACAGAATTACTTTGGATGAGTTAGTATTCTAAAAACCGCTTTAGCGAGAAATAGTGAGCAAAAGACTGAAAGTGCTGCGCAAAGCATAAAGTGTAAAAGCCTGAAAACGAGTGGTAAGTGAGCAATAGTATTATACAATGGATAAAAAGTCGTTCCGATTACCTGACAGGTAAGTTTTGTAACTCGAGTCGTTTACGCATAATCTAAAAAAATTCCTGAAATAAGTTAAATATAATACAATTAACACACTAAATACAAGGATATAATTTAAATATCAAAAAACAAGCGCAATACATTCAACCACTTTTTTAAGCGCAAAACATAGCTCTTTATGAGTTTTCGTGTGCAAATACTAATTACTGCCTTAGTTTAAACCGATATTTAACTAGATAAATAACCCATACACAGGAAGTTCAGTTTTTTAAGTAGATGTAAGTTATAAACAGATAAAATATTGTTATTATATAATTACATCTCAGTATAAAATTTCTATTTAATAGTATTAATTTGATAGTGTAAAAATATTCAAATTCACACCCTTCCCTTGAGGGCATTAAAAACCCAAGCATTGGCAAAAAAACCTAAACCAACAGCCCCAAAGCCATAGCCTGCAATTTCATCGTACTTAAAAATTGCCAAGGCTAGCAGTAAGGTTCCCATTAAAACCATGATAAATGTTGCCCATCCAAGTACTGTGTTTTTGTTCATTGCCATAATTAAAGCATATTGATGAAAATTAAAGAAAGCCGTTCCTCCAACTCAACAAAGATGTAGAGCAAATATCGCAATAATTTATTCAATAAAACTACAAAAGAGCAATTTGTTACTAAATAAAATTAATACAACTTCAAATTATATAAACAATGCTCAGTTTTTTAAAAATATAATCTGTAAATTGTGCTTGTCTATTAAAGCAAACAGATATAAAAGTCCTTATTTTAAGGCTTCTTCTACTATTTTTCCTGAGTTGCCATTAGGAAAAGCAATGTTTAATAAATTTGACAAGGTTGGGGCTATATCGACAATATGATATTTCTTTTTAGAAGAACCTTTTTTAATACCTTTCCCGTAAAAAATAATAGGAATATGTGTATCGTAAGAGTAACCCGAACCATGAGTGCTTCCTACCTTAGGATAAATTACAGTTGATGGATTGGGTATTAGCAAAACATCGCCCGAATATTTTTGGTTGTAACCATTTTGCAAATAACATAAAATCCCCTCTGTAAAATAAGTTGCTTGCAAGGTTTTAGCACTTACTGCCTTGTAAATATCTTTGTATTTTACAGCGTAATCAACCAAACTTTGTGTTAGCTTGTCGTAGTTGATTTTTAAGTTGCTTATTTTATTGTGATCTAAAAATATTTGAAAATTAGAAATATTTTCAATTAGCTCATCCGAGCCAAAAAGCCTTAAAGTTAACTCTTGTAAATATTCTAAAAACTCTTTAGGCTTAAAATAGGCTGCAGGTATTTTAACCGATTGCAAGTATTGAGGAACCTCGGTAGCTGCGTGATCGGCGGTCAGAAAAACAGTATAATTATTCTTTCCAACCTTAGTGTCTAAAAAGCTAAATAGATTGGCAAGGTCTTTGTCTAATCGCAAATAAGTGTCTTCTATCTCCTTAGATGAAACTCCAAACTGATGCCCTACATAATCAGTTGATGAATAGCTGATGCTTAAAAAATCAGTATGCTGTGTGCCTCCTAAATTTTCTCCAATAATTGCAGCTTTGGCAAAATCTGTTGTAAACGAATTTCCCGCAGGTATTAATTTTAACAAGTTGTAATTTCCGTTACTTTTTGCTAATTCGGATATATTATGTGGGAAAACAGGTTTTTCCTCTCCTCTAAAAGAAGCTTCAAAAAGATTATCATCTTCAATACTTTCAGTATAAGTATTGATATTGTACAGGCTAGTCCAAGCCTTGTTTAAATAGCTTTTAGCTTTATTTGAGTTGTTAAAATCAACAACCCAACTAGGCAGGTTATCCATATAATAGGAAGAACTAATCCATTTACCTTGTTCATCTCCATCAAACCAATAAGCAGCATTTGCGGTGTGTCCTGCAGGTAAAATAGCCGAACGGTCTTTTATGGCAATACCAATAGTTTTTCCATTCATGCTTTGTGATAGGCGCAGTTGATCAGCAAAAGTTGTAGTGCGCAGCCTGCGAGGCGATCTTTCCCCTTCATCTCCGTGATTTCCCACCGTTTTATACGCATCATCATCAACACAGTAAATAGATTTTTTTTCGTATTTATCATACCAATTGTTTCCGATAATCCCGTGTATAGAGGGACTTGCTCCTGTAAAAATAGAGGCATGTCCTACCGCAGTATAAGTAGGTATATGGTTGTAATGGGCATTTTCTAAAGAAAAACCCTCAGTTAATAAGCGCTTAAAACCATCGGCTTGATATTTTTTATCAAAGCGGGTAAGGTAATCATATCGCATTTGATCAACAACTATCCCAACAACCAATTTAGGTTTCTTTGGAAAGTGCTGTTGGGCAAATAAGGCTGTACTAGTTAAAGTTAAGCAAATAAATAGGTTAAAAAAAAGCTTTTTCATTTTTAGGTTAAATTATAAGTTTTAAAATTAATTTTAAATTCACCTCAAAAGTAATTAAAACAATACATAAACTTATTAAATACTGACAAGAGTTAACGGTTTTTTATACATTAGCAAATCAAAGAAAATGAATTTCAGCTTATGAATTACATACAGCATATTGGCAAATATTTTATTATGTTAAGTCAAGTGTTTGATAAACCACAGCGGTTTAGAGTTTTTAAAGAAGCTTTTTTGAGAGAGCTACAAGAACTTGGTCATAAGTCTTTAGGAATAATAGCATTTATATCTTTCTTTATCGGAGGAGTAATTGCTCTGCAAACAGCTTTAAACCTTGAAGATCCTTTAATACCAAAAAACTTGATAGGCTTTGCCGCCAAGCGCTCAGTAATATTAGAATTTGCACCTACCTTTTGCTCTATTATTTTGGCAGGTAAGGTAGGGTCTTATATAACTTCAAGTATTGGAACTATGAGAGTTACAGAGCAAATTGATGCCTTAGAGGTTATGGGTATTAATTCACTAAACTACTTAGTATTGCCAAAAATAATAGCTACGGTAATTTTTTATCCTTTTTTAATAGTACTAGCTATGTTTTTAGGCATTTTTGGAGGATGGATAGCAGGGATAATTTCTGGTTTGTTTTCGGGGGCAGATTATGTTATTGGTATTAGGATGGATTTTGATCCTTTTTTGATTAGTTATGCTTTAATTAAAACCGTTGTTTTTGCTTTTTTAATTGCCACTATACCTTCTTATCACGGCTATTATGTAAAAGGCGGATCGCTCGAGGTGGGGAAGGCAAGTACCCAATCAGTAGTATGGACTACAGTTGCCATAATTATAGCTAATTATTTTTTAACCCAAATGCTGCTTACCTAAAATGATTGAAGTAAAAAATGTACACAAAGGATTTGGTGGAACAGAAATACTAAAAGGTATTTCGGCTACCTTTAGCCCAAGACAAACTAGCCTTATAATTGGACAAAGTGGCTCGGGCAAAACAGTTTTGTTAAAGTCTTTAATAGGCTTGCACACACCTGAAAAAGGATGCATTTTGTACAGCGGACGGGTAAATACCCAAATGACCCTTGAAGATAAACGGCAATTTAGAAAAGAATTAGGAATGGTATTTCAAGGCAGTGCCTTGTTTGATTCTCAAACGGTTGAAGAAAATGTTATGTTTCCGTTAAAGATGTTTACCAAAAAGTCAGATGAGGAAATGCTCGACAGGGTAAACTTTGTTTTAAAAAGGGTAAATTTAGATAACTCAAATAGAAAGTTTCCTGCTGAATTATCGGGAGGAATGCAAAAAAGAGTAGCTATTGCTAGAGCAATAGTTATGAATCCTAAGTATTTATTTTGCGATGAGCCTAACTCAGGATTAGACCCTAAAACAGCAATAGTAATTGATAATTTAATTCAAGAAATTACAGAGGAGTACAAAATTACAACCGTTATAAATACTCACGATATGAATTCAGTTATGGAGATAGGACAAAAAATAGTTTTTTTACAAAACGGCAAAAAAGAATGGGAGGGGTGTAGAAAAGAAATTTTCAAAACCGATAATAAAGCCGTGATAAGCTTTGTTTACTCATCAAATTTATTTAAAAAAGTAAGAGAAGCTTATTTAAAGGATTAATAAGCAAAATATGTACTTATTGGTCAGATCTATGATTTAAAAAAAATTTGTGCAATAAATAAAAAACATTACATTTGCACCCTCAAACTGCAAAATAAGTAATTACGACCGGGTAGCTCAGTTGGTAGAGCATCTCCCTTTTAAGGAGAGGGTCCTGGGTTCGAGCCCCAGCCCGGTCACACTTTAAATGCTATTTCTTTAAAAATCTACTTAGGTATTTCGTAAAATATTAATAACAGTATTTAGCCTCTGCACTAAAACTCATATAGCGCTATTAATCAATGTATCGCGCTTAAAAAAGTACTTGAATGTACTACACTTATTTTTTGATATTTAAACTAAATCACTGTATTTAGTTAGTGTGTTAATTGTATTATATTTACCTTATTTCAGGATTTTTTTTAGATTATACACAAACGATTCGAATGACAAAACCCACCCATTAGGTGGTCGGAAACGATTTTTTATCCCTTGTATAACACCCTAAAAAAGAGGTGTATAAAACTCTGTTTTTCCCTACTCCTCATCTAAAATAATTTTATAAACTTGTTAATTAGCTTAAATTAGCTTAAAGTAAAAATTGATTTGTAAGTGCTATTAAAAGGGTATGTAACAAGTGATAAATAATCTTAAAAAATAGAGTTTTCTGGCAGATATTATTTAAAAGCTAAGATTAATTCCTATTAAAAAATTTCGGGTAGCTTGCGGATAGTAGCCTTGTACTTCAAAGGACTTAGGTCCTGTCCAAGTATTTAAATAGGTATACCCTCTATCTGTGTACTCTTTATTGAACATATTGTTGATCAGCCCTGTAAACAAAATTGATTTAAATAAATGCTGCATTTTAAATTCATAACTAACAGTAAAGTCACTTGTGTAATAGCTGCTTAATTTTGAGGCTTCTGTATCTGTATTGCTAAGGTATTGTTCGCCTACATATTTAGACAGCAACGCAAAATGCAGTTTGCTCGAAACTTGGTAAGTTGTAGTGTTTCCTGCAATTATATTGGGAGAAAAAGCAATATTTGTAGTTCCTATATTTTGTTGTACTCCGTCGCGATTGAGTATAAAGTTATTGATCTTATTACTGCTCAAAGTTATATTTTGGCTAAGCTCGAGCTTATCGGAAATTTTCATCTTAGCATTTAACTCTAAGCCAAATCTATAACTATCCTTAATGTTTTCACGTAAATACGCGCCTACATCGTTAAGTCCTCCCGTTTCTATCAATTGGTTTTTGTACAGCATATAGTATAAATTTGCATTCAACATAATTTTTCTGTTGTTTAAACGCCAACCTAGTTCGCAATCGTTTAGGGTTTCGTGTTTTACATTTTGTCCATTTTCAAAGTCGTTTCGGTTGGGTTCTCTATTGGCACGAGCATAGGAGGCATACAGGCTATTTTGTTTGTCAATATTGTAGGTTAAGCCAAATTTTGGATTAAAAAAGTTAAACCTGCTATTTATATCAATAGGGTTTATATCCGAAGTAAGCTCGTCGGTTTTATATATTATAACTCTGCCTTGTAAATCTAAAAAGGCTTTTAGTTTGGCTGAAATAGCAAAAGTTGCTTTTGAAAAAATACTAAAATCTTGTTTTAAAGCCTTACTGAAGTAATAGCGGTCTCTGATAGAGGCTTTGTCAGCAAACTTTTTTGCCCAAATTACCTCGCCAAAGTGCTCTCCTTTATATTTGCTATACAAAAAACCATTGGTAATTTCTAACTTATTCTTTTTGTATTCAATGCCTGCAGTTAATACATAAAATTTGTTATCTAGCCAACGACGAACAATTAAATCTGTAACAGGTAATCCAAAAGCATCAATTTCAGTCGGTTCCACAATGGCATTATATGCCACTACAGGGCTATTTTCTTTAAATTGCTCAAAATAACCTTTTCCACGGGTAAAGTTCAGTCCTAAATTTACAGACCAATTATTTGAAAACCTTTCATTCCAATGCAATTGATAGTGGTCTTGCCAGTAATTATCCGTTTCATTATCATAGGTATAAGGGTTTTGACGTCTGTCTTCTGCAAGTTGTTCAGCACTTAAACCAAACCAAGCTTGATAGGTTTTCTCTTTTCCACCAAAAACCAAAGCTTTAATTAAGGTTTTATCACCTTGATAGCTTCCTTGTAAGAAGTAGGATTTTAAATCAGAAAATGCACGGTCTATATAACCGTCAGAATATATATTAGACAATCGACCAGCTAATTCATATTTATCGCTAATTTTTCCTGTGCTAAACTTCAGGGTGTGCTTGCGGCTTGAGTACGAACCAAAGCTGTTTGAAATTTCAGCCTTAGCTTCTTCAGATATAGCATCGGTTAAAATATTTATACTCGCCCCAAAAGCTGCTGCCCCATTAGTTGAAGTGCCCACTCCTCTTTGTACTTGCAGATTTTGAACAGATGAGGCAAAATCGGCTAAATTAACCCAAAAGCTGCCTTGGCTTTCGGCATCGTTATAAGGAATACCATTAATGGTAACATTGGTTCTAGTGGCATCGGTGCCTCGTATTCTCATATAAGTATAGCCTATGCCTGCGCCAGCATCCGACGAATAAGTTACCGAGGGTAAGTAGTTTAACAAAACTGGCAAGTCTTGACCTAAATTGCGTTGGGATATTTCTTCCTTTGTCAAATTTACATGCGATATAGGAGCGTCGTCCTTTACCCGAACGGCAGAAACCAATGCCTGATCTAAAACAAAATTATTTGATCGCAATTTAAATAACAATGTTTTGTTATCGTTAAGCTCTACCCTTTGCATCAACGGAACATAGCCCATAAATGAAAGCTCAACGTTGTAAATACCCTTGGGAAGAGCTATGTTGAAATTGCCTTCTGAATCGGATAAAACGCCTTTTTTTAGCGATGCAATAAAGATAGTAGCACCTTTTAACCTTTCCCGATTTTGGTTTACTACCTTTCCACTGAGGGTAAACTTTTGCGCCGTTATTGCTAAACTCATTAGCGATAAAGTTAAAAAAGCTACTATCTTCACTTTTTTAACAAACATTAAAAGTTTCATTTTTAATAAAATAAGAGAATAAAAAGAGGCAATTATTCTATAAGATTATAAATTGAATAATTGTTTTTACTGCATACCAAAATTACTTTAAAGTACGCAAGTTCATCTTCCCTAAACAGCATTACCTGTTCTAGGTTCAATGGGTATGATCTCAGCCTGCAAGGCTAAAAGCTATAAACTCTTTTTAGTATCTTATAACTAATAACCATTAAAGCACCCCTTTATTGAGAACAAGGCAAAGTTACAAATATGATTTGATAATATGCCAAAATATAAAATAAATTGTGTAACTACTCAACAATAAAATCTATAAAGGATATAACTACAAAATATTTATGGTAAAAAATTATTGCTTAGCCAAAATATTGCATTCGCAACTTAGATTAAGTCTCGACAAAATAAGCTGTTTAAAAAAGGAGCTATAACTAAAAAATATCTTTATTTAGATAAAGTTACATTATTTTTCTTGCATTTGTAACATTGAGCAGAAAAAAACTTCAGAAAAATGATAAAAATCAATAAATATTATACGAGTTAAAATTAGGTTGACAACCTACTAAAAGTGGAGTATGTGAAAGCTGAAAAACCACTTTTTAAAACATAGAATAAGCTGAGGAAAAATAACTAAAAAACAAACACATAAACCCTCATTAAAGTTATTTGGCAAGCCGAACTAAAATACCTATATAAAAGAGGATAAATTAACGAAAATATATATTTACTAATTTTAACTAAATTTATAACAACAAAATATTTAATATAGATTTAACTATAATGAAAAATATAAAATATAAAAATGTACACTGCTTTTATTACAACAAGAGTTAATTGGAAAAGCATTAGGGGTAAATAAAATTGAGTTAAAAAAAGCAGTGTTTAAAAAAAAACCTAAGTTTGTTGCTTTTAACAAAGGGGAGTGTTTTTTAAATATATTGACAATATGAATTTAACTTATAAACCTATTGAAAAACAAAAAATAGCGCAGATTTTACCACTTTTATTGGCTCTCAACAAAACTACTCCTAAAGAAATCCTCAAAAAAAGAATTTTTGAAATGGTTGAATATCCCAACTATGAATGTGTTGGAGTTTACGATCGAGATAAATTAATTGGCATATCAGGGCTTTGGTATAGCATAAGGCACTATATAGGCAAAAGTGTTGAACCCGACCATGTAATTATCGATCAAGCTTATAGGGGTAAAAGTGTTGGCAAGCAGTTTTTTAATTGGATTTATCAATATACTAAGCAAAAAGGTTGCGATGCCGTTGAATTAAACAGCTATACTAAAAACAGAAAATCGCATAAGTTTTACTGCAATGAAAACTTTGAAATATATGCCTTTCACTTTGTCAGGATTTTAAGAGAGGATAAAAAATTTTATTAAAAAGCTATTTGTTTATTGTGTAAAAGCTATATATTTGCATTCGCTTTACTGCGGGAGTAGCTCAGTTGGTAGAGCATCAGCCTTCCAAGCTGAATGTCGCCGGTTCGAACCCGGTCTTCCGCTCAAAGAACTTTCAACTCGGCTACGTGTTTTTATCATTGCTGTGATTTGCAAATATCATCTTTAAAAAATACACAATACAGTGTTTGTTAAACCTGTAATAAATACCCTATAATTTGCTGTAATACAAGCTCTTTATTATCCCGTCTGACAAGCCAATTTTAGGCACAAAAATCTTTCTGGCACCACTCCACTTCATAGCAGAAAGGTAAATTTTAGTTGCAGGAATAATTACATCGGCTCTGTCGGGGTTCATGCCTAGTTCCGAAATCCTTTGGCTGTAAGTCATTTTTTTTAAGAATTGATACTGTGCATGCAAGTATATATACGATATAGGCTTGCCTGGCTCTTTGCCCGATAGTTTAAAGAGTTTGTTTATATTTCCTCCTGAGCCAATTAAACAAATTCTCTTGTGCTTACTTGTGGTTTGTTCTATCCAATCTTGAACCTTCTTAAACAGCTGTGCATTGTCAGATTTTTTGTTGTTAATCAACCTTACGGTTCCAATTTTAAAAGATTTTGAATGAATTATCTTCCCTTTTGAAAACAAAGTAAACTCAGTGCTTCCCCCACCTACATCAACGTATAGATAGGCATTTTCTGAGCTTATTAGCTGGCTTAAATCAGTTGAAGATATTATAGCTGCTTCTTTTTTGCCATCAATAATTTCTATTTCAACTTGTGTTTCTTTAAAAATTTTATTAGTTATTTCTTTTCCGTTTAGTGCCTCTCTCATTGCTGAGGTTGCACAGGCCTTGTATTTGCTTACGCCGTGAATTTTCATAATTAACTTAAAGGCGTTTAGGGCATCTACTATTCTGCTTGTATTTTCTTCGGAAATTACACCGTTTACAAATACGTCAGCTCCAAGGCGTATAGGTAATCTAATTAAGGATGATTTTTTAAACTGTGTTTCTTTGCCGTTTTCTTCAATTACATTGGCAACTAATAACCTGATAGCATTTGAGCCAATATCAATAGCACCGTATTTTGCAATAATCATATTTCCATACTTATTAATTTAGGGCTAAAAATTGGAGACTTGTTTTAACTGTTTGTAATTTAACACAGTACTTATTATCAAATACATAACCCCCTTTAGCCTAACTAATTATAATTTGCTTTGCCAAATGTTGTGAAATACTTTCTTTACTTTAAAATACTTATTGTACTTTAATGATTATCCAAAAGCAACAACACAAGCACTTTAGTTTGTCAAAATTAATTAGTTTTATCTGTAATGTTTGGGAAATTTTTTTAAAAAAGTAACTCCGCTTTTAATATTTTTCCAATGCCTTTCGTCAAACTTTATTCCAATTATTCCACAAGTAGGTACATGGGCTATGGTTTTGTTTCCAAATCTATTGACAAAGGTGTTTATTCCGTGGTCGTGACTAAAAATAATGGCACTGTTAAAACCATCGTCTAATGCCTTAACTGTTTTAACCAAATAACCATCGCTAAAATTATAAAGCTGACTCTTTATTTGTAAGTTTGACAAGGGATAATCAAAGTTGTCGCAAAATATAACCGCTGTGTGCAAAGCTCGGTTTGCACTACTTGAGAGAAATACGTCGGGTTTTTTTATCTCCTCGGTTAATATTTTAGAAAGCAAGTGAGCGTCGTTTATTCCGCGCTCCTTAAGGGGTCTGTCAATGTCTTTTACGCCTGTGTATTCCCATGACGACTTTGCATGACGAACAATATACAGTGTTTTCATTTATTTGTTATTATTTTTATATTTTGGTAGTGTGTAACTTGATGATGATCATTGTGAGAGGTTTAAAAACTGTTGATTAAGGTTTGTTGTACAATTCTTATTTTATTTTGCTAAAGTGTTTATAATAGGCTCATTACTAACTAATAATTACACTTACCTTTACAATATGTATAGCTCGTTTTATATTTAAATAAAGCTTGTGTATAATAATTTAAAGCTACGGGGCTAAGCGTTCGATTTTCCAAGAGGCATCGCTTTGTAAATTATATCTAATTCTGTCGTGTAATCTGTTGGGTCGTCCTTGCCAAAACTCTATGGAAACAGGTTTAACTATATACCCACCCCAGTGTTTGGGTCTTAGAATTTCTTGATTTTTAAATTTTTCTTCAAAAAAAACCAAATTGTTTTCTAATTGTTCACGAGAGGCAATTACTTGACTTTGGTCAGAAGCCCATGCACTTAGCTTACTTACCTCAGGTCTAGACTCAAAGTATCCGTCAGATAGATTTGCAGCTATTTCTTCTGCCTTCCCCTTTATGATAATTTGCTGCTCTAAGCCTGGCCAAAAAAAGGATAAGCACACTTTGTTGTTTTGCAAAATTGCCTTCCCCTTTTCCGACTGATAGTTGGTATAAAAAATAAAGCCTTCCCATGTATACTTTTTTAAAAGTACAATTCTGTTTTTGGGAAATCCATCTAAGCCAAGGGTTGAGATAGTCATTGCATTGGTTTCTTCAACTGTATTAGAGGCATCGGCTTTTAAAAACCAACTTCTAAACAACTCTATTGGATTTTCAGGACAATTTTGTTCTTGCAACTCAAACTTTTTGTATGATTTTCTGTAGTTGCTTAAATCGTGCGACATCTGACTTGAATTAAGTTGACAAAATTAACTATTTCATATAAAAAAGATACCGTGCATCTATGTAAATGGGTTAAATATTTTAACTTAACTAAAAAATTGCGACGGTTTGTAAGTTTTAATACAATCCTTTTTTGCTGGCTTATAAAATAAAGCATATCGCTATAAAGGTTTTACTGGTGTTTAGTTAAAACTTATATCTTCCCGTAGTACTTTCTTAAAAACCACTCTAAGGAAAGCAACATCACTATTAAGATTAAGATCCAATGCTGGTCAATTAAGTTTTTTTGGATTTTATTTTGTTTTTGAACTGTGTAATAATTAGTGTCAGTTAACAGATCTTTAAGCATTTTTTCCACTTGATTTTTGTAGTACAAGCGCCCTTTGGTTTTATTGGCTAACCTTTGTAGCTTTTTGGTGTTAGCATGAGTAAACTGTTCTTCAATTTGATAGGGGCTTATTTTAAATTTTCCAGTTTTTTTTATCGCTTGATTAACAACCGATACTTGATATGAATAATCCCCAGCTGGCAAAGCCTCAACCGATACCTGATAAGAGTTATTTGTCAATATAAACGGAACAGTTTTGCTATTTTGGGTATTTATATCAGTTATTTTTAACTCTAGCGAAGCGCGTTTGTCAAAGCGATAATTTTTATCGGTGTAAAAGGCAGAGAAAGTTATAGTTGAATTTGCTCGATATATATTTTTAGCCTTTACCTCTAGCCTGCTTCTGCTTTTGCGATTGCCTAGATACTGTATTATATTTTCTATAAAAGCATCAAAATTTTCAAACGATTGATATCTTAAAAAACTAGTAGCTCTCCACTTCCAAATGCCCTCGCCTAATAAAAACATTTGCCTTTGTCCGTTATTCTCAAAACCAGCTAGTAAAGCCTGTTTAGTAGCTACTCCATTTATTTGTTGATAAAGTAAAATTTGAGCGTTTTGCTTTGTTTGTAGCTTCCCAAATTTATCTTCTAGAGGAGGAAATTCGCCAAAGCCAATATCTTCCTGAAAAAAAGGCAAAAAGCTTGGGTTGTAAATAGCAGTTGTTTCTTCGGTTTGTTCAATAGTGTTTTTTTTAATAGGTAATTTTAAAGAGTTTAGATAGTTCCAATCGGTATTAGTGCCTGTTATTATTAACATATTTGATTGAACTTGATCAAAAAAATCTTTAAATTTTAAATTGGGCTGATAACAGATATACATTTGATAATCTTCAATGGCTAGCTTCTTATCGCCTACAATTTCAACAGTAACCTTGAGTTGCTTATTGCTTTCAATGGCTTTTTTAACGGCGCCTAAATCTGGATGTAAAATTGAACTCAACAGCAATATTTTTGTTTGTTGATCAATTATTTCAACAGAAAAATTTTTGTAGTTATTACTTGTATTTTTTTCATTTTTTAACTTGCTGATATAGGCTTGGTAGTACTGAACACCTTTTTTTTTTGAACTTAAATTAGCCCTAATGGTTTTAACAGGGTTTTGTGCAGAAAGCTTTAAAGTTTGAGAATAAACTTTTTCTCCTTTATAACTCAGGGTAAACACAGTCGATACTTCTTCTTTTCCTTCGTATAAAACCAAAGCCTCAACAGGAAATTTATTTTTGATATAGCTGTATTTATTAACATTTAACTGTCTTATTTGAATGTCTTGATAGGCAGTTGTATCTCCAATTACAACTGGGTATATTTTGCTTTTTGTTGTCGCAAATTCATAATCATTACCTGTAGTTTGGTTTCCGTCAGTAATTAGTATAGTTGCAGGTTTTTCTTTTCCATAAAATTCATCAACAGAAGAAATTGCCTTGTGTATATCTGTTTCTGTTTCATCAAAGCTTAAACTGTCTGAAAGTTTTACCGATTTTCCAAAAGAAAAAGAACTTATTGAAAACTTCTTATTTAATTGTGGATTATTTTTAAGAGCTGTATATATAAAATCAAGGCTTTTAGTTTCTTTAAAATATTTTGTAGACAAGGAGTTGTCTGCCAAAATAGCTAAACTAGGCTTTATGTTTTCAGTACTAACTGTGTCAATTTTTAAATTAAGCAGCAACAAGCCTATAAAAAATAAGCTTAACCCCTTTAAAACAAATAGCAAAACGCTTTTTTTAGATAGCTTCTTTTGTTTAAAAAAGTACTGAAAATAAGCAAGTAATATGCTAATTATTAAAACTAAAATTAGATAGAAAACAGTAAAACTATGCACAAAGTATTTTTTAAAGCGTGAATATAAAAATATATTACAAAATAAGACTTGCCAAAGTAACGTTATTTTTTAAAAACAATTTCACCTTTTTAGTTGTACCTAAATTCAGCTAATAAATGCAACTTTTACAGGGTTTATAATTCGTATAATGTATTAACATGCCAATACGTTAAAAAAAAGTTAAAGTTGCTTATTGTAATTTTAAGGAAAATTTCACTTAAAATATTTGGAGCTAAGCTTTTATTTAGTGTTTTTTGTAAATTAAAGTTTGTTGTTATTTTTTAAATAAAAGACTGGCTTGATATAAAATATTAGCTGTGTTAAAAACTTAACATTTTGTTTAAATTTTACAGTAATTTAGAATTAAACAATTTAATAAGAATACAGATATTTTACTAATATTTTTATTATCAATCGTTTATAATATTGCATTTTTATAAGCATTAAAGTTTAACGGAGTATTGAAAGCTATAACACACTGCAAAATGTTTACACTTGAGTTATATTACTGGTGTATTATAAACAAAAATATGAAATTCAATAAATAATTGAGATGCAATTTGAAATTGGCAGCAGAGTGGCAGTTATTGACGATACTATTACAGGTCAGGTGGTTGGCTTTGCCAAGGGCTTAGTGGTGGTGAGAGATATAGAAGGCTTGGAGTATGAATTTTTAAGTTCTGAGTTGATTATGCTCGACACTAAACAGGCTACTTTAAACAAGTATTTGAACAGCAACAACATTTTGCCCCTAGAAAAAGCAATAGATAAAAAAAAGAAAAATCTAGCCTCGGTTAAAAGCACTGACAAAAAACTGCTAGAGGTTGATTTGCATATTGAAAAATTATTGAAGTCGCATAAAGGAATGAGTAATCACAGTATTTTAACATACCAAATAGATTACGCTCGTGAAAAGCTAGAATTATGTCTGTCAAAAAAAATACCGAAAATAATCTTTATCCATGGAATAGGTAAAGGTGTTTTAAAAGCAGAATTAAATTTTTTGCTAAGTGAGTATTCCGTAAACCATTACGATGCATCCTATAAAAAATATGGACTGGGAGCCACCGAAGTAGATTTTTATTAACTAAACCTCAGTGTTTTTATCATAAGGAATGCTTTTTAATATATAGTTAATAGCATTTATTCGCGCACTGGTTTTTCGGTTAGCTCTTATTATTTTCCAAGGCGAAAAATCTGTATTTGTTTTTGAAAACATAGCGTTTTTGTACTCAGTGTAGGCGTCCCAAAGTTCTTGTGCTCTTTCGTCAACTGGTGTCATTTTCCACTGTTTTAAAGGGTCTTTTCTTATTTCATTAAAGCGCTTAGCTTGTTCCTTTTTTGTTATAGACATGTATATCTTTACTAAGCGTATGCCTGACTCTAAAATCATTCTTTCAAAGTCGTTTACTTGATTCATAAAAACTATGTACTCTTGTTCAGTGCAAAACCCATTTACAGGCTCAACCACTGCTCGGTTATACCAACTGCGGTCAAAAAAAACAATTTCGCCTGCCATTGGAAACTGCTCAACATAGCGCTGAAAATACCACTGCGATTTCTGATCTTCATTGGGCTTTGGCAGCGCAACTATACGCATATGTCTGGGGTTGATGCGCTCTGTAATTCTTCTAATAGCACCTCCTTTTCCTGCTGCATCTCTACCTTCAAACAAAATAATTATTCGCTCGTTTTGTTGAATTACCCAAGTTTGAAGCCTGATTAATTCAACTTGAAGTTTTTTGAGTTTGCTCTCGTAATTGACATAGCGTATGGCTCTTTCTAAATTATATGGCTCTTCAGATAGTATAGCCTTTAAGCCTCTTTCCGAGTTGAGCTTGTTGAGATCTTTTTGTGTTAGGTTTTCCATAATTTAATCTAAGTGAATTCCTTGGCGATAATATCGCATAATAATATTAGGGTCGGGGTTGAGATAAGTTTTTGCCTGATCTTTTCCGTCGTAATTAAATTGCGACAATACATAACGTATACACTCAACACGTGCTTTTTTTTTGTCATTTGCCTTTACAACTATCCAAGGGCTATATGTGGTATGTGTTTTGCTAAACATTTCATTTTTGTAAAAGGTATATTTGTTCCACAACTCCTGACCCTTTTTATCAACAGGGCTAAACTTCCAACGCTTTAAAGGATTTTGGTTTCTCGCATTAAAACGCCTTAGTTGCTCTTGCTTTGAGATAGATAGCCAAAATTTAATGATAATTACCCCATCTTCATACAGCATATGCTCAAATTCAGGCACTTGAACTAAAAACTTTTTATACTGATTATTAGTACAAAAACCCATAACAGGTTCAACAACAGCCCGATTGTACCAACTGCGATCAAAAAAAACTATCTCTCCCGGATTTGGCAACTCTTTGATATAACGTTGAAAATACCATTGCCCCTTTTCAACCTTAGTAGGTTTGTTTAAGGCAACTAATCGCATGGTTCTGGTATTTAAATGCTCGGCAAACCGCCTAATGCTACCACCCTTACCCGCAGCATCTCTGCCTTCAAAAATAACCGCAACTCGTTTGTTGTTTCCCGCTATCCACTGTTGCAATTTAACTAATTCAATCTGAAGCAATTTTAACTCATTTTCGTAGTTTATTTTTGCTTCAATTTTTTCAAAATATATTCCTTTCTTCTTAATTAATGCAATCAGTTCAGTATTGTTTTTAACGCTTTGAAAATCCAAAGAGGTTAAGCTTGGCTTCTTATTCATAAAGTAAATGTAATTTTAGTAAATTTAACATCTAGTTTGCTAAATTAAAATGATATTTGTTCTATGAAAAATTTTAGACAAATTTATTTTTTTATTTGTAGTATATACTAAAATATGCAAGCCTTTAAAAGCCTAGGTAAAAGGCAGTGTAAAAACATGTTAGAAATAGATATGAATAGTTGTATACCACAATTTTAATTCATTGCCTAATTAGCAATACAAACTTTTTTATACACTTAATATATAGTTTGATACAAGATGTTAAATTTAAAGTAACCTTTAAAAAGTAAAAAAAGTAAAACAGCTTGGTTTTGTTAGGCTAATCAATTTATATTTAGTATATTACACTATGATTAAAAGATACAAACAACACAGAGGCTATGGTTTTTTAACCAAGACATTCACTTAATGAAGTTGAGCAAATTAGGGGATTATTTAGATAAATTAAGCCAAGATGTTAATTTTGAATTATTTAGAGGTTTATTGAGAAGTAGACTCCCAAAATTAGCAAAGGCAAAAGGAGGTCAGTTTTCATATGACTATGCTTTGATGTTCAAAATACTCCTTCTTCAACGCTATTATAATTTGCCGGATAACCAAATAGAATATCAAATCAATGACCGCTTGAGTTTTATGCGCTTTTTAAATTTAACTATTTCAGACGATATTCTTGATAGCAATACAGTTTGGCATTTTACAGAACGCTTAAAAGACTTATCTTTGACCAAAGAATTGTTTTATTTATTTGGTAAAGAACTAAAAAAATTAAGGCTAATAGTTAATAAAGGAGGAATTATAAATGCTAGTTTTGCAGAAGCACATCAACAACGCAATACATGTGAGGTATATCTGGGTTGTGTATGACATTGATAATTGATAATGAGTTAGTTAAAAAACAGATATAAAAACACTAACTCAGTATAAGTTGAAATATAACTTTAAAAAAATAACAAAAATAATCACTTATAAAAAATAAATAGCTTTTAGAGATGCCCTTATGCAAAACTAAAAAATTTATTGAACTATTAAAGGTAATCGTGTGAAAGACCCTTATGCTTCTTTGAGAATTAAAGAATTTAATCTTTTTATTTTAGTTAGATTTTTATTGGTTTTTGCCTGGTCTATGCAATTTATTATTATTGAATGGCAGGTATATTCAATCACTAAAGACCCCTGGAGCTTAGGACTGATAGGTGCCTTTGAGTTTATACCTGCCTTTGCTATGGCGCTTTTTGCGGGTCATATTGTCGACCAAAAAGAAAAACGGAATTTACTAGCTTTTTGCATAGTGCTTTTTTCACTAATAAGTTTTGGTTTATATTTTGTTACAAACCCAAACTTTATTAAAAATTGGAACAAAAACACTGTTTTATACGCTATCTATACTTTGGTGTTTTTTGGAGGCTTTTTGCGTTCGTTTTTCGGACCCGTTGTTTTTTCTTTAATAGCCTTAATTGTGCCAAAAAAGCTATATCCAAATGCAGCAACATGGAGCAGTACTTCTTGGCAAATAGCTAGTGTTTTAGGTCCTGCTTTTGCTGGTTATCTAATTTCATTTATCGGTGTTAGTCAATCGTTAGCAGTAGTTTTTTTATTGGTCTTATTTTCGTTTTTTAATGTGCTTTTGATAAAAAAGAAACCAATAATGAATCCTAAGAAAGGGGAATCAATTAAAAAAAGTTTATCTGAAGGTATTGCATTTGTGTTTAAAACTAAAGCCATTTTAGGTGCTATTACCTTAGATATGATTTCCGTTTTATTTGGAGGTGCAGTGGCATTATTACCTGTATTTGCACAAGATATTTTACAAGTAGGAGCAACTGGCTTTGGTGCATTAAGAGCTGCACCTGCCGTAGGAGCTTTTTTAACTATGATAATAACAGCCTATATTCCAATAAGCAAAAATGCGGGCATAAAGTTATTATCGGCAATTTTTGGCTTTGGACTTTGCGTAATTGTATTTGGTGTTTCTGAAATATTTTGGCTTTCTCTTTTGGCTTTGTTTTTTTATGGAGTTACCGACGGGGTATCTATGGTTATTCGGCAAACCATACTTCAGCTTAAAACTCCCGACTCTATGCGCGGAAGAGTGGCTTCTGTAAACTCTATGTTTGTGGGTTCTTCTAATGAATTGGGCGCCCTAGAAAGTGGTTTAACAGCAAAGCTTATGGGCACGGTGCCTGCTGTGATTTTTGGCGGAACTATGACCTTGTTAACAGTACTTTCAACTGGAATTTTTAACCCAACTTTACGGAAATTGGACTTGACAAAGTATTTTGAAGAGCACGAAAAATTAGAAAACTAAGTACATATAAATAAAATAATTGCACTGTTTTTTATTTAGCAATTTTAATTTTTTAATACAATCTTTGTGAACTAATAGGAACAGTATTTCAGCCATTGCACAATGTTCTATTTTTTATTTGGCAGTTGTTAATTATAACAGTGTATATGTTAAAAACATATCTGTAGCTATAAAAAGGTTTTGGCTTTCAAAAAGGTTATTATTACTTAATTTAACAACTGTAAGAAATACAATTATAAAATTTATTAAATTTGGACTTTAAATTACAAAGTTTAGTGGACTTATTCAATCCTATTGATAACTACCCTGTAAACATATTGCCCAAAGACGGTACAGTGCTGTATTATGGTTTGATGTTAAGTAAAAAAGAGGCGGACTTTTACTTTAAATATTTGTTAAATAATATTGCTTGGAAAAACGACGAGGCTGTAATTTTCGGCAAGCATATTATCACTAAAAGAAAGGTTGCTTGGTATGCCGATAATGCTTTTAGCTACTCCTACTCTAATATTAACAAGATAGCATTGCCATTTAACTCGGAGCTAAAGAGATTAAAGAAAATGGTTGAAGAGCAAACTGGAGAGAGTTATAATTCGTGCTTGCTAAATTTATATCACAGCGGCGAGGAGGCAATGGGGTGGCATTCAGATGCAGAAAAGAGCTTAAAAAGAAATGGAGCCATTGCTTCGTTAAGTTTTGGTGCCGAACGAAAATTTTCTTTTAAACACAAGCAGAGCAAACAGGTGGTTTCATTAGCACTACCACATGGCTCTTTATTAGTTATGAAAGACAAAACTCAAACTTATTGGCTTCATGGCTTGGCTCCAAGTAAAAAGATAACTAAAGCGAGAATTAATCTAACTTTTAGAACTATAATTGAAGATTGATTTGTTGTTTACTAACAACAAACTTTTTAATATATTTAATAGCTACATCATTTTTAAATTGCTAACTTCTATGTTGCTCAGCTCTCTCCACCTGCCACGTGGCAAGTTTTTTTTAGTTAACCCAGCAAAAAGTACACGATCTAGTTTTATTACCTCGTATCCTATATGCTCAAATATTTTACGTACTATTCGGTTTCTGCCCGAGTGAATTTCTATTCCAATTTCATTCTTCTTTTCTCCTTCTATATACGAAACAGCATCTATAAAAACCTTTTTATCGTCTATGTAAATATCTGCTTTTAGTTTTTGTAAATCACTTATTATTAGCTTTTTGTTAAGAGTAGCATGATATAATTTTTTTATGCAATGTTTGGGATGAGTCAGTTTTTTAGCCATTTGTCCGTCGTTGGTAAATAAAAGCAAGCCCGTTGTATTTCGATCGAGCCTCCCTACTGGATAAATGCGTTCAGAGGTAGCATTGTCAACTAAACCCATAACGGTTTTCCTGCCTCGCTCATCATCAGTAGTAGTAAGATAGTTTTTGGGTTTGTTAAGCAGAATATAACGCTTTTTTTCAGGATTTATCAATGTGCCTTCAAAGCGAATTTCATCATTTGCTTGTACTCTGTATCCCATTTGAGTTATCAACTTACCATTTACTCTTATACTGCCGTGTTGTATATAGGTATCAGCTTCTCTGCGAGAACATATTCCAGAATTAGAAATATACTTGTTTAGCCTGATCCCCTCTTTTTCTTCAGCTCGAACTGTTTTATTAGCAAATGCTTTATTTTTATTGAATTTTTTATCAGTTTGGGTTTTGTTATTAGTCAATGCTTGTCGTCTTCTCGACGAGTTTTTTAAATGCATAATTTCTATTTTTGTTCTTTGTTCTTTGTTCTTTGTTCTTTGTTCTTGCACAAGGCTTACAAAGATATGGCAAATGTTGTGAGCAGCTAATGAAAAATGTGAACTATTTTATCTAACACAAGTGATTTATCGATAAATAACAGGCTAAATACCCCAATTAAAAGTAATATTTTTAACAAATTGTGAAGCAACCTATATTGATCTTTACTAGAGGCTTTAAGCAAGTAAAAGCCAACGAATGCCAAAATAAAAATGGCAAAGTAAAAATAGTATTTCATATAGTTTATTGACTTGTAATTTAAAAGAATAGTTGCAGGTATTGAGGTAAGTGTTAAAAGGAAAATTATTAGTTTTTTGGCATTTTGCTCGCCGTATTTTACAGGAAATGTATTGTAATTATTTACAACAGCACCTTGTATGTTTTCTAAATCTTTAATTATTTCGCGCAGTGCAATTACTAAAAACAAAAAACAAGCATGGACAAAAATTACTTTTGAAAAGTTTTTATAATGTATAAATACAACAAAAAAAGGCATTATGGTTAGGATACTAATTGTAATTAGTCCAAGTAAAGGATGCTTTTTAAGTTTGTGTGAGTACATCCAAATGCCAAAAATATAACAGGCAAAAAACACTGCAGCTCTCAAGGAAACAAGTCCTCCAAAGGCAAAACCTAAAAAGTTTAAAGCAAAATAGAGTGATAGTCTTGTTTCTTGATTCAAATAAGCATCTAATTTTGCTTTTATAGGGCGATTGATTAGGTCTGCTTTAACGTCGTAAAAATTATTTATAATATAGCCTGCAGCAACTACACAACTGCTTGCTAGTACTAAGTATAAAAGGTGATAATCTGTAAGAACCTGTTTTAAAGACCTTTGTTGAGAAAATATAAAAACGGCTGCCAAATACTGAGCTACTACAAGCATTAAAATATTGTAACCTCGAACAACTGAAAAAAGGCTAAGTAGCTTGTAAAACAGTATGTTTGCTCTTGATGTATTAGGCATGACCAAAAAAGCAGATTCAAAAACGGTAAACTAGTTCTAACTTGTACTTATGCAAGCTTTTTTTAGCTTTTTCAAAATCTTTAGCAAATCCTAAGATATATCCTCCACCCCCCGAACCACAAAGCTTAAGGTAGTAGTCGTTTGTCAGTATTCCGTTTTCCCAAACCTTGTGAAAAGTAGTGGGAATCATAGGCTTGAAATGAGCCAATACTACTTTTGACAGCTTTTTTACGTTGCCAAATAAAGACTTTATATTTCCTTGTAAAAAGTTGTCAATACAAGCATCGGTATATATAGCAAATTCATCGCTAATCATTTTTCTAAACCCTTCATTTTTCATTTTATTCATAAAAATACTAACCATGGGCTGGGTTTTTCCAACCTGTTCTGAATCCAGCAAAAAAACAGCTCCCTTGCCTTCTTTTTGTGAAGGAATGCCTGTTGCTTCTATGTTTTCTTTTGAATTGATAAGTATAGGCAAACTCAAATAAGAGTTTAAAGGATCTAGCCCCGAGCTCTTACCGTGAAAAAAGGCCTCCATCAGCGAAAAAATTTTCTTTAAACTAAGTAGCTTATCCCTTGTAAGATTTTCTAAAACTGTAATTTTATCCTTGGCGTATTTGTCGTATATTGAAGCTACTAAGGCACCTGAGCTTCCAACTCCATAGCCTTGTGGGATAGACGAATTAAAGTACATGCCTTTTTCAATATCCTCTTCTAAACTTTTAAAATCAAATACAACAAGTGCTGTGTCTAAGTTTTTAAGATAGCTGCAAAACTGGGCTAAGTTGCGGTTTGACTTTTTTGTTTGATCAGTTAAGGTTTCGGCAGATTTTAACGCTCCATTATACGAATTATAAGGGATGGCTAAGCCCTTGGAGTCTTTTATTATTCCGTATTCTCCAAAAAGCAAAATTTTTGCATAAAATAAAGGTCCTTTCATTGAGTTTATTACTGTATTATAGGTTTTGTAAAGCCTAATTTAGGCTTAAAAACACTATGTTTTAAATTGTTATACTTTTATTAAAGTTTAATTAATCTTAACTTAATACTTTGTGCTGAATTTGACTTATGCTAAATTGTACCTGTCATTAAATTTAACAAATAATCTTATTTGTTTTAAAATACAGCCCAACAATGGTATAAAACAAACTGTTAATTTAAATATAATTTTGCTGGCTTAACTTATAAATTTAATTGACAATCACAAATTTTAATTTTTTATAAACATTTTGTAATTAAAGTTTTGCAAAAATACGATTAAAAATTTTGCTTTGCAATATTAGTATAGGTTTTGGTAAAAAGTTTTCCAAATTCCAATTTTTTTGTTGTTCTTATACTTGCCTTTTTCTCTTATTTTACCGTTTTTATGATACAGTTTCCATACTCCTTGGCGTTTGCCCTGTTCGTATTTTCCCTCCTCTTTAAGTTCACCTGTTCTGTAATAAGCTCTTTGAAATCCGTTTAGCATTCCGCTATCGTAATTTAGCTTATACGATAACTTACCGCTTTGAAAATAGTATTTAACCGTTCCGTCAAATTTTTCTTGACCTTGTATATTTACACTGCTATAGCCTTCCATGTACAGTTTGCCATTGAGATAGTATTGCTCAATCCAATAACCTTTTTTTTGTTTTTTTACAATTAAGCGAAATTGCTTGCTTTTGTTTTTGATTATTTCTTGCCAGTCGGACTGCAACCCTTTATTTTCTTGGGCTTTTAATGACAGCGTTGCACAGTAGCTGATCAAAACAAATAACAGTGTGGTATTTTTCACAAAATTAGATTTACATTAAACATATTTTACGGTGTTAACATATTAAAGCAGAGAGTACTTATTGTGTTTTCTCATTGTGTGCTGCACTTAATACTCAGTGATTGATTTTAATTAAAGTATTGAGTCCCTAAGCCTATATTATCACAAATATACTGGTTTTTTTGACAAAACCTTAGCAATTCAGCTTGTATAAAAGTTTCAACTTGTTGTTTTTCAGATTTTGGATACAAAACATGTACATTAGCTCCTGCATCAAGGGTAAAGCATAAATTGCTTTTTGTATTGGCTCTGAACTCCCAAATTTTATTGATTATTTTTAAAGTGTTAGGCTTAATTAAAATAAAATAAGGCTTGGCAGTCAGCATCATAGCATGAAGTTCTAATGCCTCACTTTCAACTAAATAAACAAAGTCTTTAAGTTCTCCGTTTTGGAGTATGCTCACCAACCTATTTACCTGCTGGTGGGCATGTACAAAGCGTTGTTCAGCAAAAGGATGCTTGTTCATCAGGTGATGTCCTAAGGTGCTCGATACAGACTTTTCCCCCTTGTCAACCAATAATATACAATCTTGATAACTTTTAAAAACAGGATGTATTTTATAGGGAAACTCAATAGCATAAAGGTTTGAACTTCCTTCTATTGATGGATGCCATCCCCACACTACAATAGGTCCTTCTACACTTCTGCTAGCACTTCCTGAGCCGAGCCTTGCTAAAAAAGATGCCTTTTGAACAAGATAGTTTTTAGAGAGGTTTGGATTAAGTTCTTTTTCTAAACTGATTATACAAAGAGCAATAGCTGCCATAGAACTGGCCGACGAAGCTATGCCACTGCTGTGCGGGAATGAGTTTTTTGAGCTAATACGCATAGAATAGTCAAAAATATAAGGACAGTAACTGGTAATGCGTTCAAAGAATGTTTGAATTTTGGGTTTAAACTCATCTTTTTTGCTTCCCTTAAAATAAAAGTCAAAAGCTATTTGATTTTGAGTATGTATTTTTTTCTTTTTAAACTCTATGGTAGTATTGCTGTAGCAATTTTGTAGGGTAAAACTGATAGAGGCGTTTTTAGGTATTTGAACAGCTCTTTTGCCCCAGTATTTTACTAGTGCAATATTGCTGGGAGCTTGACATGTAAATACTGCATTTTGAACTGTTTTTTCGAGAGATTGAAATATAAAACGCATTGTGCTCAAAACTAAAATTTTTACAAATATAGCTTTTTACGACTTGGTATATTGAGTTTAAACTTTTATGAATTACATTGGGTATGTTAGCCTAGCAATTAAAGCATTTTAATTGTTTTTTGGGTATATTAATCCTTTGCAAAAGGGTTAAAAAAATACTAGGTTATATAATTTATATTTTTTGTGTTTTTATATCTCTAAATACACATTTATTTAGTTAAAGTTTCAGATATGGAACTAACAGAGAGTATAAAATAAAGCCGAATTAGTATTAAATTGCAAAAAATTAACAATATTGTAAACTGAGATAAAGTTTTATCTTTAGTTAAAGCAGTTGGCAGTGTTGCAGTCGGAATGCCTTATCGCAGTCTGCTTATAAAAGTTAAAATGTTATTTTTGCAGCATCTTTATAATTTTAGCGATTCAGAGCTAATATAATATAAGATAGAATTTTCCTAAAACAAATAATACAAAAACAACTGGGCTTATTTAAAGACTTTTAATTGTTTAATTAGTTAATTAAAATAATTTATAAAAACACAATAATACAAATATTATGAAAATTCAACTACTTGCTTTTGGCATTGTTCAGGATATAATCAACAGCACTTCATTGGAAATGGAATTGCAGGAAATAATTACTGTAAAGCAGTTTAAAAGGTTGCTTTCAGATAAATATCCAAAAATTAAAAACATACAATCTTTTGCAGTTGCAGTAAATGAAGAATATGCAAATGACGAATTGCTCATAAAGGCAAACGATGTTGTAGCTCTTATTCCACCCGATAGTGGTGGATGATATTCAGTATATTAACTAGCTAAATACCGATTCTAAAACAGCTAATGACTTTGGTTTTTTAAAGCCCTCTGCATGTAGTTCAAAATAATCTAATATTATTTTAAGCAGGATTTTTCTTTCGTTTTTACTCAATAAAAGCGAAGCCGCTTTGTTAAAGTTTAAACCCAATAAGCCTTTAAATAGCACTAGTTTAGCTCCGCAGATAGTTGATTTGTTAGATGTGGAGTTGGTAAAACGACCTTCTGCTAAATTAAAACTGTTTTTTTGTATATGAGTAATATCGGGATAAAAACCTAAAATTTTTGATAAGTTAAGCAGAAATAACAAATGAAAATTTGATACCTCATCATAATTATCCAGCCATATCAAAGCTGTTTCAAGATAAGTGTACAAATAGTCGTTTTTTTCTTCTTCCTTTATAACTAGACTGAGAATTTCAGACAAAAAAAGAACTATGGTTTGCTTAGATAATGAACTAAATACAGAATTATACGGATTGATGATCTGCACTTCTTTAATTGTGTGTAAATTACTATTTTGCTTGTGATAGGCAACAATTTCCAACTGCGACAAAGGTTGAAAATAGGCAGGTTTAAGCCCGCCTTTTCTCGAGCCTAAAACGCCTTTTAGCAGATACGAACGCATACCTTGTTCAGAAGTAAAGCAGCGCACTATTAGACTGCTATTTCCATATCTAAGACTATTAAATACTATTGCTTTGGTTTTTAATAAGTTCATTAGCTTATATTAGTTATTTTATAACTGCAGTTTTTGCTGGCTCGTTATTTGATTAAATTAAAATATCCATTTAAATTAACTTTTATACATTAAAACATGTTTACTCGTTGAATTTTCAATAAAAAATAGATCTATATATTAAGCATTAGCTCTGATTTATTTAGCACAAAAGTAACTTTGATAAATTTTGTTAGCAAATTGTAAAATACTTTTTGATGATAGTTAAAGCATTTTTTTGAGCTATCTTTTAATATAGCTTTTGTATCAATAATTTAGCTAACCTTTTAACAAAAAGCTAAAACAGCTTAACTTTAATTAATTTGTTTAAATAAGTAAACTAATTATGAGATTATAAATAATTAAATATTTTTTGCGGATATTATAAAAAAAACCAACTTTTTGGTTGTTTTATTTTTTCGCCAATTATTAGTTTATTTTGGTTGTTTGTTTAGGTTTTACTTCCAATGGTAAAAATGAAAAATGGGCAATGCACATATTTTGTAATTTAGTACCATCAAAGAAAAGGGATTGTGATTTTAGGGGGAACTCACAGTTTTATTTTGGAAAGGGTCAATACTGTATTGACCCTTTCTTTTTTTAAGTAATTATTTTAATTTACCACAATTTTTATTTGTTGTTAAACTTCACAGAAAAACTGCCGCTTAGCTTGTTATTTTTGTAAACTTACAATGATGTTTGGCTTATATAACTTTCTTTTTATCAGTTTATTTTCAAATTACAAGCAACTGACAAAGCAATATTTTATTTATCGTAATTTATTTAGTTTTTCGGTGCACATTTACTTGTTTTAGACGGATATATATTTTAATATATACACTTTTTTGCATATCTTAGATTAATAATAATACCTTTGAGTTTAATATTAAAGTCATAGCAATTATGAAGCTACCTGTTAAAAAACAAGATTCAGATAAAAATTTATCTCAAAGCGAACAAAGGCAGTACAAGCTACACTTGCTTTTAGATAAAATAGGAAAGCAAGGACAGTTAAGATTAAAACAGGCTAAAATTCTAATAATTGGAGCAGGAGGATTAGGATGTCCTAATTTGCAGTATTTAACAGCAGCTGGGGTTGGTAATATTGGGATAGTAGATTTTGATACAGTTGAGCAAAGCAACCTACAACGGCAAGTTTTATACACTATTAACGATATAGGCAAACCAAAGGCAACAACTGTAGCTAGACGCTTAAAAAAAATAAACCCATATATTAATATCACTGCTTATAATGAGCCATTATCAAGCAAAAATGCACTGCATTTATTTAAGCAATACGACCTTGTGATAGACGGTAGCGATAATTTTGCAACTCGTTATTTGATTAATGACGCTGCTGTGCTTGCAAAAAAGCCGTGGATTTACGGAGCAGTTTTTAATTTTGAAGGTCAGCTGAGTGTTTTTAACTACAAACAAGGCGCTACATACCGATGTTTATATCCGCAAGAACCTAATTATGAAGAAGTGCCTAATTGTACAGAACTAGGAGTTTTAGGAGTGTTGCCAGGAATAATTGGAAGCTTGCAAGCCAATGAGGCAATTAAGATAATTTGTAAAATTGGACATGTACTAACTAATAAATTACTAATATACAATGTTTTAACTATGAAACAAAATTTGTTAAAACTAAAAAGAACAAAGCGAGCACAACTAACACGTATAAAGGCTACTGACATTTTTTTTTGTGAAGAAAAAAACACAAGCACAGCAATAACATTAGATGAATTAAAAATTAATTGGCGGAAATATAATCTGTTAGACATTCGAGAGGATTGGGAAAGAGAAGAACAAAATAACCAAGGACAACATATTCCTTTAGCAGAACTAACACAACGTTATACAGAATTGCCCACTGATAAGCCCTTAGTTGTATATTGCAACTCGGGTTCGCGTAGCGAAATTGCCATTAATTTGTTAAAAGAGAAACTCAGTTCGGTAAGCTTTATAAAACTAAAAGGTAAGCTTTGAGATTTAGATGCGTTTGCTGACAAATTTTATCTTAGTTTATGCGCAAAAACTTATAAAATACAATTAATCAATATATGCACTTATTTTTTGATATTTAAATTATGTCCTTGTATTTAGTGTGTTATATTTATTTTATTTCAGGAATTTTTTTAGATTATGCGTAAACAATTTGAGTGATGAAACCTACCTGTTAGGTAATCGGAACGATTTCTTATCCCTTTTATAACACCTTAAAAAATAGGTGTATAAAACTCTGTTTTTCCCTTGTCTTAATTTTTTACGCGGGTAAAAAATAAAGCAAAAATTTGAGGCTGCAAATATAAAATTGCTCACTTACCGTTTGTTTTCAGGATTTTACACTTTGTGCTTTGCGCAGCACTTCCAGCCTTTTTTGCTCACTATTTCTAGCTAAAGCCGCTTAGAATCTCACTTATCTAAAATAATTATATAAACTTGTTAATTAGCTCAAATTAACTTAAAGTAAAATTTTACTTTATTAAGAGGTGTTAACACGTGATACATGCTTTAAAAAATAGAGTTTTTTGGCGGATATTAATTAGCCTGTGCACTAAAATTCATAGCACATTGTTAATCAATATACCACACGCTATACTCAAGTCGCAAATACAACTTTTTAGCTGAAGCTATACAAAGACATAACGTATTGCTTAATTTAATTTTTAGTTAGAAAAACTTGAGAAGTACAAATATATTTTTTAAATTAAATACGCATATCAATATCAACAATTTGTTTAAATTTTATTAATATTCTAATCGTCAATTATTTTTGGTATTTATTTTTGGAAATTTAAAAATTTACACGAAGTATTAGGCAGTAAAATGATTTTTAATTTCAAAGTATTTTTTAGCTCTAAATTTATCGATACTATTATTTTCTTAAAAATAAACCAAGCGCTTATGCTGTATTAAAGCAAATACCCCATAATGCTTTTTTAAGCTAAACGCCTGGTTAGTGTCTTCTTTGAAAGAACAAAAGTACTATAAAATCACAAAACAACAAAATTTATAACCTTTAATTTGCATATTATTTATCATTTTTTTTGACCATTATTTTTTATAAGGCTTTAAAATAGCATCTATTCTATTAGATATATCTATTAAGTGATAGTGCGTAAGCTTATTTTTAGATTTTGTAAGTCTATATTTAATATCTTTTTTAAGTAGGTTTAACTCTGCTCTAACTACTGGCTTAATATCTGATAAATCAACACTTACTGCTGTTTGCTTAAAGTAACCTCTATCGCTTTTTGCTTTACTTTGATTTTTTGCCTTATTCAACAAATAATCAAGTCTAATTATATGCGAGCGCTGAAGATTTCTGCGATAAGTATCAATGTTTTTACCATTGTAAATTTCGCTCCATATTCCTTTGCGCAACTCTGTCATCATTTCAGTAATCGAGTAGGCTTTAGTGCCGTTTAAAGTTTGGTTTTCTATCATTCTATTTAGTCTGCCTAGTTTTAAAAGCCTGTTTAAAGTTTGTGATTGCAATTTACCTATACTTTCAACTACGCCCGAATACTGTATATTGCTAATTATACTTTTGTCAATTAGCCAAGTTGGCGTACTAAACAATTCTTTATTGATAAACTGCAAAGCATTTTTTTGTTGTTTTTTTGAAACATAAGTATAAACAGCTCCTGGCTGGTCAGCAGTTTTGTAGTGCTCGTAAACTCCTCCTATATTTGAACTTATATGACCCATATATCTGTTAAATTGCATTATTAGCTGTCTGTACATATTCTTTAACTCTTCGTAATTTTCACCTGTTTCAGTGGTCCATTCTTCTAGTTTAGGCAATATTCGCTTTAGGTTTTTAATTCCGTAATTGCTAGCTTTTATAGGATCATCGCCTAAGTCTTCTGTTTGAGAACTTGGATCTATGATATTTGCTGTTTGTTGATGTCCAAATCTGTACATAGGATCTGCAGCTTTTTCTTTAATCCACTGATTTAAAATGGGTTTCTCTTCATCCTCCGTTTTATCTATTATAGGTCTGTAACCCCAATTTACGGCATACTTGTCATACGGACCAATATTGGGCATTAGTGCCACCCCTTTGTCTTCAGGTTGAGCTATATAATTAAATCTTGCATAGTCCATAATAGAAGGTGCAGTTCCGTATTTTTGGGTAAAGCTTGCCGAGCGCAACGAATCTACTGGATAGGCAACAGAACTTCCCATATTGTGAGGCAAGCCTATAGTATGACCTACTTCATGTGCAGAAACAAATCTAATTAAACGTCCCATTATTTCATCCTTAAATTCATTTCTTCTCGCCTCGGGATTAACTGCAGAGGTTTGGATAAAATACCAGTTGTGCAAAAGAGTCATAATATTGTGATACCAATTAATATCCGATTCTAAAATTTCCCCAGATCTAGGATCGCTAACATGAGGACCATTGGCGTTGGGGATAGGCGATGCTAAATATCTGACAACTGAATAGCGCACATCTTCAGGACTCCAATCTGGATCTTCATCTTTAGTAGGTGCATCCTTAGCAATAATTGCATTTTTAAAGCCAGCAACTTCAAAAGCAGCCTGCCAATCTTCAATGCCTTGTTTTATGTATTTTCTCCATTTTTTGGGAGTTGCTCTGTCAATATAATAAACTATGGGTTTTTTAGGCTCAACTAACTCCCCTTTTTTAAACTTTTCAATATCTTCTCTTTTAATTTCTAAACGCCAACGGTCGAGATAAGTAACTGATTTGCTTTTTTGAACATCTAAGCCATAATCTGTTTGTGAGGTGGTAAACCACCCTACACGTTGGTCGTGGTAGCGCCTTTTCATAGGAGTTTTTGGAAGCAAAATCATCGAGTTGCTAAGTTCCATTGAAATAGAACCAACACTGGCGTTTGAAGGAGGGTTTTGAGCTTGATAGGTTTTTACATGACGTATTTCAATATTCTTTGGGTAACTGTTAATTTTTTCTATATACGAGCGATTTTTGTCTAATTTAGAAACCTTGTAATTTTTTCTAAGTCGTTGAGAGAAGCCTATTGCTTTTATATCGCTTTCAAAAAAAGCACTAGCATCTATAACGCTTGCTGTTGAGTCTTTGCTGAATGCCTTAATAGGAAATGCGTATAAAACAGGTTCAAAATTTGAGTTTACCACTGCCTCGTGGATAGGTAAAAGTGTGTCTGCCACAACTTTGTGTGAAACTACTCGTAACAGTATTTTTTTTTGCTTCCTTTGCCATCTCAAAACTTGAGTATTTTGTTTTCCGCCTCCAAAACCAATTCCACTAGCAGTTTTAGCTATTCGGGTTACCATCAACATTTCGCGATTTAACAGCGAATCAGGAATTTCAAATAAATATTCATTATCTTTAACATGCACATTAAACAACCCTTTATCGGTTTTGTGCTTATCGGTTACTACCTTTTCATAAGATTGAATACCTTTTTTCTTATTCTTGCTCTTACCATCACTTTTAGTGTTTTTCTTTTCAATTGCTTCTTTTTTATGTTTTTTGTTTTTTCGCTTTTGCGCTTCAATATTTAATGAAAATCCCAACGAAAAAATTAATAATAAAACAGCAGAAAGTGTTTTTTTAGTCATAAGTATTTTTAATAAAAAATATTTCGCAAATTAAACAAATACTTTTGAATGATTCTTAACAAAATGTTAAAAATAACAACAAATTGTTATGTAAGATTGTTTTATTTTAGAAACTTATAAATAGTATAGTAGGGGATTAAATTAATTTTAAGTGAAATATTTTTTTGATAAAATATTTTGCTATTGTCTTTAAGCTAGTTAGTAAGAATTAGTAGAATTTGTATAAAAAATTCTTACTTTAATATAGAGTCTAAAAATGAATTTACTGTTTTTTAAAATATATTTGCCAAAAAGGCAAAAAAAATTATGTTTTTCAGATTGAATTTAATGCCTTTAGCTGTAAGTGTTTTTTATCTTCTGATATTGTATTGTGGTTTTATTTAAATTTTGATGTTTTTTGTACAGACAACACCCGCCTCACACATATGTTTGAGGTAACAAAATTTTTAGTAAGCTTGCTTTTAGGTTATTAGTTTTATCATTCGCTAAAAAATAAAAGATTCTAAACTCAATTATTAGTGCAATAGCTATTTGCAAAACAACTAAGTCAATAAGTTTTTAAAAATATTATTGTGTTCAGATGTTTTTATCGATGCATTAACTATGCTAACTTTAATTAATTGAGGATAAAAATCTTTATCCAAGCAATGCCAACTTCCCTTATATATTTTGTTGGCTGAAGTTCTATTAATTTTACACATAATATGACCACAATGTGGAATATCATTACAACTAGATAAATAAATTGATAGTATTGCCCCTTCCGATATGGAGTATATACCCTTATAGTAAAGATGCTCGTATATTAATTCTACTTCGCTGTTTGTTTTTATTTTTAACAATGCCTTTGCTCTTTGTTTTTCACTATTGTAAAAAAGTATGTTATAGTCTCCTATTAAATATTTGTAATAATAATTGTTTTTTGCTTGTGAAATTTCAGTTAAAAAACCTTTTACAGGGTTGTTTTTTAAAGCATTGTTAAAATCGGTTAAAACTAATTTTGGAATTTCACTTGTGTTTTTTAACCTTAGTTTTGAAACTTTTGACAGTGATCTTTTATCATTATTACCTGCAAAGAAATAAGCCTTTCCGCATAGGTATTTATGATGATTTGAAACTCCAAGCAAATTTCCTGTATAAGTGTGCTTGTGTATAGCAGAGGTATTAAAAAAAATATATATAGGTAAGTTTGAGTTAATATTTTTAAATTTTCCAATAAATAATTGCCCATTTTGCAAAACTTTAAAAACCCCCTTATAAGCAGAACTACCTCCTATTGTTAAAGTGGCATTTCCTAAATTATTTACAATTGAAAGAGTCATTTTGTGAATTCCATCAAAAACCGAAACATAGAAAACATTGTAGTTATTTATGTAATTCTCAATATGGTGTGCAAACTTACTCTTTGTTGATAAGTCATATACACTATATACCAACTTACTCGGAATTACCCACCTTTTTCCACTTATGTATTGAAATATAACTGGATTTATTTTTTTACTTAACAAGTATTCATCTTGCTCTTCTTTGCTTTCAACTCGTTGAAAAATTATCTCGCCCAAAACAGGATTTCCATTCCAATCATACCCACAGTATCCACCTCTTAAAAAGTGTTTAATTTTTACTCGCTCATCGCACGAAAGTGCAATAAATGCAGATCTGTTCATATGGCTTTCACTGCTCTTAAAGTGAAGCGACATATTATTTTCCTGATAGGTTATATCTCCATTGTAAACATATGTAGATTGCTTATCAGGTAATTCCCAGTATGCTAATACCCAAATTGCTTTTGCCATTGCTTCAGATAAGATGAGTTTTGTGCTTATAACAATTCCGTTTTCGCCTAAATAATACCCAATATAATATGTATCTTTTTCAGTACTTAGCTCAGCTTTATATAAATCTAGTTGTTCTTTTTTTTTATCTCCGTTTAAGGTAGATTTTTCAATAAAATCATATATATCTAAATATCCCAAAGTTTGAAAATAAACAAATGAATACTCGCGATTAAATTTTATTATTCTCTTTCCTTTTCTAAATTCTCTAAACTTGTTGTACAAATATTTTCCATTTACAACAATATTGGTTTTTAGTGTGATTAGCTTCTTAATACTAGGCAAAGACTCCTCGTAATTTCCAAAACCGTAAAGTTGATAGTCTAGCAAACTGCTAGAATTTATATTGTATTCCTTTTGCAATAAATCTAGTAACTCACTCAGAAGTACAGAAAAAAAATTAGGAGTAAGCAATAACTCTTTTTTACTTGAAACTTGCATAACAAAATTTTAATAATTCCTAAAGCTAAATTAATAATTCCTAAAAAAAATAAAATTGGGAAGTTTTTTTTGATAAACAGGAAACTTCAAAATTTATGATGTACTGTTTAACAAATTTGTGGTACACACATTATGAGTTTTAAGTTATTACATATCACTATTTTATATAGCTCCTTTGATGAGAATTCTAATTCATTTAAATGTATTTTGTTCAATCTGCCAAAATCCAAATTAATTCAACAAAGCCACCTACTGAACTGAAAAAGTGTATATTTGCCCAAAACCAGCCATAAGGGAACTTTGTGGCAAGTCAATGTGAAAATCATGACAAGTTTAGCTATACTCTAAAACAAGTAATTAAACATAAAAGCATCTTTAAAGCATTAGTCAATATTAATGCATCTAGTTTATGTTTTGTTTATATTTATAGCTAATTTTTTACAGATTAATTAATACTTAAATAAAATGAAGTTTTTAAAAACCCTATTAGCCTCATTGTTAGGCTTTTTTATAGCCTTATTCTTAATTTTTGTTTTTTTTACAATTATAGTTTCGGCAATGATGAGTTCGCAAGATGAAGTTGTGGTTAACTCTAATTCTATTTTAGAGCTCGATTTGAGCGCCCAAATAAGAGATTACGCACCAAAGGATCAAAACCCGTGGGTAAGCGCTTTTGATTTAGACGCTGAAAAACTGGGGTTAAATAGCCTTATTGCTGCTGTAGAAAATGCTAAAAACGACAAAAATATTAAAGGGATAAGCATAAAAACTCCTTTTGTAAACACTGGAATAGCACAAACCCAATCTTTGAGAGACAAACTTGAAGAATTTAAAGAAAGTGGAAAGTTTATATATGCATACAATGATTTTTATCAGCAAAAAAACTATTATTTAAGTTCTGTTGCCGATAGTATATTTATAAACCCTGCTGGCTTTATTGATTTTAGAGGACTGAGCACCGAAATTCTTTACTACAAAGACTTTGAAGATAAATACGGAGTTAAAATGGAAGTAGTAAGGCACGGAAAATACAAAAGCGCAGCTGAGCCCTTTATCAGTAATAAAATGAGTTTGGCAAACAGAGAACAAATCATGTCTTTTTTAAGTTCAATTTGGTCAGAAATAATTGAAGACATTAATATTAGCAGAAAAATTACTGTACAACAACTCAATTATATTGCAGATAACTTAAATGGAAGAAACGCAACACTTGCTTTAAAAAATAATTTGGTAGATGGAGTTATGTACGAAAATGACTACAAAGACAAGTTGAAAGAATTAATAGATACCAAGCCAAATTTTATTTCTATAAAAGATTACATAAAGTCGGGCAAAGGAAGAATTAAGTCAGCATCTAAAAATAAAATAGCTGTTATATATGCCCAAGGCGAAATACTTTACGGTGAGGGTGATGAACAGATTATAGGACAAGGAATTATTAATAACGCAATTATAAAAGCTAAAGAGGATAAAAATGTAAAGGCTATAGTACTGCGAGTTAACTCACCCGGGGGAAGTGCTCTGGCAGCCGAATTAATTTGGAAAGAACTCGAATTGGCAAAAGAAGAAAAGCCTTTGGTAGTTTCAATGGGTAATTACGCTGCTTCTGGCGGCTATTATATAGCTTGCAATGCCGATAAGATTATTGCTGAGCCAACAACTATTACTGGTTCAATTGGGGTTTTTGCCATGTTGCCAAACGCGCATGATTTGGTTGATAGGATAGGTATCAACGCAGAGCAGGTATCTACTAATAGCAGTCCAAGTTACAGTGTTTTTGAGCCCATGGATAATGATTTTTACAGAGTTACCGAAGAAGGAGTAGCAAAAGTTTACAATACCTTTATAGAAAGAGTTTCTAATGGAAGAGCAATGAAGCGCGCACAGGTTGACGCCCTTGCTCAAGGAAGAGTATGGACAGGCAAAGAAGCGTTGAAAAAAGGTTTGGTAGATAAGTTAGGAAGCCTTGACGATGCTGTTGCCTTAGCAGCTGAATTGGCTCAGATAGATAGTTATAGGGTTAGAAATTACCCTAGTTATAAAAAAGATTTTAAAGAAAAACTAAAGTATTTACCCCTTAGCTTAAAAACAAAGATAACTAAAGAGTTTTTAGGTGATGATCCTCACAAAATTTACTCAGCCGCTAAGCAATTAAAAGACTTAAAGGGTATTCAGGTCAGAATGCCTTATATTTTAGAGATAAAATAATAGCAAAAAAAAATCCTCTTATAATTTAAGAGGATTTTTTTATTTATTTACTCAAGTAAATATTACATCATTCCGGGCATGCCGCCGCCTCCCATAGGTGGCATGGCTGCAGCTGGGCTTTCTTCTTTAATATCAACCAAAGCACATTCGGTTGTAAGTATCATACCTGCAACAGAAGCAGCGTTTTCTAAGGCTACACGAGTTACTTTCTTTGGGTCGATAATTCCAGCCTCTAGCATATTAACATATACTTCCAATTTAGCATCATATCCAAAATCAGAACTGCCTTCTAATACTTTATTGATTACTACAGAACCTTCACCACCAGCATTTTCAACAATAATTCTTAAAGGAGACTCAATAGCTCTGTTTACTATTTGAACTCCTGTAGTTTCATCTAAGTTTTCAGTATCTAAGTTTTCTAATACTTTTTTAGTTCTAACTAAAGCAACTCCACCTCCAGCAACTATACCTTCTTCAACGGCAGCTCTTGTGGCGTTTAAAGCATCGTCAACTCTATCTTTCTTCTCTTTCATTTCAACCTCAGAGGCAGCACCTACATATAACACAGCAACACCTCCTGCTAATTTTGCTAAGCGCTCTTGTAATTTTTCTTTGTCGTAATCAGAAGTAGTGGTTTCAATTTGCGCTTTAATTTGGTTTACTCTTGCTTTGATTTGCTCTTCAGAACCAAAACCGTTAACAATAGTTGTATTGTCTTTATCAACAGTAATTGTTTCGGCTGTTCCCAATTGGTCTAAAGTAACATTTTCTATAGTAAAGCCTCTTTCTTCAGATATTACGGTGCCGCCTGTTAATATAGCGATATCTTCTAACATTGCCTTGCGGCGATCTCCAAACCCAGGTGCCTTTACAGCAGCTATTTTTAAGCCACCGCGTAGTTTATTTACAACTAAAGTAGCCAAGGCTTGTCCGTCGACATCTTCAGCAATGATTAATAAAGATTTTCCCGACTGAGCTACTGATTCTAATATGGGAAGAATTTCTTGTAAGTTTGATATTTTTTTGTCAAACAATAAAATATACGGATTGTCTAAATCAGCAATCATTTTGTCAGCATCGGTAACAAAATAAGGAGACAAATAGCCTCTGTCAAATTGCATACCTTCAACAACGTCAACATAAGTATCAGTACCTTTGGCTTCTTCAACCGTAATTACGCCCTCTTTTCCTACTTTGTTAAAAGCTTCAGAAATTAAATTTCCTATGATAGTGTCATTATTGGCAGAAATTGATGCTACTTGTTGAATTTTTTCTGACGAGCCTCCTACCTCTTTAGCTTGTTTAGCTAAGTCTTTAATAATGGCATCGGCAGCCTTTTCAATACCTCGTTTTAAATCCATAGGATTTGCACCTGCAGCAACATTCTTTAAGCCCTCTTTAACTATGGCTTGAGCTAAAACAGTGGCAGTGGTTGTGCCGTCTCCTGCTAAATCATTGGTTTTAGAAGCAACCTCTTTTACCATTTGAGCTCCCATGTTTTCAAGCGCGTCTTCCAGTTCTATTTCTTTAGCTACAGATACGCCGTCTTTGGTAATAAGTGGCGTGCCAAATGATTTTGAAACGATAACATTACGTCCTTTTGGACCTAGAGTTACTTTTACTGCATTTGCTAAGGCATCAACTCCTCGTTTTAAGCCTTCACGAGCATCAACATCAAATTTTATGTCTTTTGCCATTGTTATTTTAATTTTTTAATCTTTTTTAAGATATTGGTTAAATAAAATTTTTAATTTGTTAAAACATTTATCTGTTTAGATAATAGCGAAAATATCGTTTTCTTTCATAATTAGGTACTCTTTTCCTTCGAATTTTAATTCAGTACCAGCATACTTTCCGTACAATATAGTATCGCCAATTTTTACTGTTAAAGGTTCGTCTTTGGTGCCAGAACCTATTGCAACAACAGTGCCTTTTTGTGGTTTTTCTTTAGCGTTATCAGGTATTATAATCCCCGAAGCTGTAGTAGTTTCTGCCGCAGCAGGTTCTACGAGAACCCTGTCTGCTAAAGGCTTAATGTTTAATCCCATATTACATGTATTTAGTTAAAGTTATATTTTATTTAGCCTTAGTCAGTCATAAATTATGCCAAAACAAAAGTGCTGACATATTTTTTAAAGTCATGAGTTTTTTAGTTAAAAAAATACTGTAAAAATGACATTTTGACATTTTGATAATAGCAAATGACTGGTTATTTAACGCTATCTTTTATATACTGCTGGGTTTCTGTTGCGGGCGTTTTAGTAGTAGTTTTAACACCTTTTAGGGTTTGGTCTAATTGTGGAGCATCTTCAGTATTTTGTCTAGGAATGGCAAAATTAGAAAATAAAATTAATGCAAACATGATTACAGCTAAGGTCCAAGTAGTTTTGTCTAAGAAAGTATTTGTGTTTTGAACTCCGCCAATACTGCTAGCTCCTCCACCAAAAGATGACGATAGCCCTCCTCCTTTTGGATTTTGTACCATCACAATTAAAATTAACGCAATTGCAACTAATAAAATTAACACTAAAAGTAAGGTATATGTAGTCATTATTTATTGTTTTGTAATGTTTTAATATGTTTGATTTGATTTGCAAAGAAACTACTTTTTTTAGGATATTTCAAACTTAATATTTTATATGCTTTTATAGCACTGTCGTATTTTTTTTGTTCTAAGTATACTTTTGCCAAAGTTTCGGTCATTATTTGTGTGTTTTGCGATATTTGTTGAACTTTAAAGTCAGAAGTAGAAGTCTTTGAAGGTCTAGTAATTTTTGGACTGTTTTCTATAAAACGGTTAATGATTAAATTTTGTTTTGCTTTTTTTTGTTCAGTATTTTCTGTTTCTTGGTCTGGAGTTTTTAAATCTGTTTTTTTGTTATTTGCTTTTGTTGTTTTTGGGTTTCTTAGGATGGCTTTTTTCGATGAAAGCGACAGCCATTGGTTAAATGAAAAAACTTCATTTTTATTAAATTGAAATGGTTTTCCTAGGTTTAGCTCTTTGTTAGCTGTTTCAATATCTTTTTCGATGCCTTTGTCAAAAGCCGGTGTTTTTAAATTTTGTTTATTGTTGTTTTCTAAAGAGAGCTTTTTTTCTTTTATTTCCGGTTTTATTTTTCTGCTTTGAAATTTTTTTGAACATATGAAATCAAAAAGCACTTTTCTATCAGTGGTATATGCTGCTGTAATTTTAAGTTCGCTATTGTACTTAAAATTTTCATTGTTTTTTAAGGCTTTTAGATGCAAAGCACGTGCTGCTTGAAAATAAGGGAATTTTTTAACAGCACTTTTTAATTCGCTTAGGTCTTCTTCTTTTAAAAAGTTAGACTCTATTAGGTTTTGTATGTAATTGTTGCTTGCCAAAACTTTAAATATTACCAATTTGCTACCGAAGCGTTAAATATATCTTGTGTTAAACGCTCTAAAATTTCATCTAAGGCTGCTTCTAATACCGAGCCGGAGAGTTGCTCAGAAGCACCGTAATCATGATAAAATGAAAATTGTTTTTCAAAGCTGTTTTCTTCCTCTAAGTTATTTGTATATATAACATTTACCACTATAGTTAGTCTGTTTTGGGCTGCTGTTTGATTGGCAGTTGCACTCATAGGGTTTATGCGATAATCTACAATTTCGCCTTCAAAATGCAGTTCTCCATTATTATTTACTAGGGTTAGATTTGTTTGGCGGGTAAATAAGTCTTGCAGATCTTGTGTAAAACGCAAACTTAAGGTAGGCTCTATAATTGGGGCTTGGTTTTGAAAAAAATCAATCTGTATAGTTTTTGCATCTCCAGTATTTCCTCCAGTAAATGAGTAAATACCGCAAGCCACAAAGCTTATTGTCATAAAACCAAGTGCTAAAGTTTTAAATGCGTTTACCATTTTTAAAATTATTTTAATGTGTTAATTTAAAGTATTTACCGTATTTTATTTAAAACCTAATTTATCTGCAGGCTTATTTAATAAAAATTGACCTGCATAACTGCAATTTATAAATTGTATTTTTTGATTTTACGGTATAGAGTTCGTTCGGAAATGCCTAGCTCTTTAGCAGCCATTTTGCGTTTGCCGTTGTTTTTTTCAAGTGATTTTTTTATCATTTCTGTTTCTTTTTCCTGCAAAGATAGGTTTTCATCTTCCTCTACTGCTTCTGCAAAATCAAAGCTATTTTGCTTTGTATCTTGAGGTATTTTAACAACTTTAACCTCAGGAATTTCTTCATTTTCATTTTCATTCTCTTGTTCTTGATAAATTCTTTCTATAAGCCTGTGGTTGTCTTTTTGTATTTGTTTAGAATTTACTTCCTTTAGCAAATCAAGCGATAGCTTTTTTAAGTCATTAATGTCATTGCGCATATCGAACAGAATTTTATACATAATATCTCGTTCATTGGCAAAGTCGTTTTTGTTGCTGCTTATAACCGCAGGAAGATATTTTTGTAAATTAGGTAAATACTTAGCTAATTGTTCTGCTGAGATATTTCTGTTTTCTTCAACCACTGAAATTTGTTCGGCTATATTTCTCAATTGCCTGATATTTCCAGGAAAATTGTAGTTAGATAGTGTTTTAACAGCATTTTCTTCTAGCCTAATGGTTGGCATTCTGTATTTCTGAGCAAAATCTGCCGCAAATTTTCTAAACAATAAGTGTATATCTGTGCCTCGTTCTCTTAGGGGTGGCAGTGAAATTTCAATAGTGCTCAATCTGTAATACAAATCCTCGCGAAACTTTCCTTTGCCAATTGCTTGGTTCATATTTATATTGGTTGCTGCAACTATGCGAATATTAGTTTTTTGACTCTGCGAAGAACCTACTTTTATAAATTCGCCATTTTCTAAAACTCGCAACAGTCTAACTTGTGTGTTAATTGGAAGTTCGCCTACTTCATCTAAAAAAATAGTGCCACCGTCGGCAACCTCAAAGTATCCCTTTCTAGTTTGAGATGCTCCAGTAAAAGATCCTTTTTCATGACCAAAAAGCTCGCTGTCAATAGTTCCTTCTGGGATAGCACCACAGTTTACGGCTATGTATTTGGCGTGTTTTCTGTGCGATAGTTGGTGTATAATTCTCGGTATACTTTCCTTGCCAACTCCACTTTCACCAACCACCAAAACAGCAATGTCGGTAGGTGCAACTCTCAAGGCTTTTTCTATTGCTCGGTTTAATTGCAAGTCGTTGCCAATAATGCCAAAACGCTGTTTTACTGCTTGTAAATTTTCCATGCTTGCTCGCTAAATTAAGTCTAAAATAAAGATTAGTGTATTAAATTTTGTGTTTTTACAGCTTGTTTTAGTTGTTTTTTGAATAGTCAACTGCCACGCCCTTTAGGGTGGCAGAGGTACAGTTTTGTATCTTTACTTTTACAAAATCACCCATTTTGTAGTGTTCCTTTGGAAATACTACCACGGTGTTTTGTGTATTTCGACCTTTCCACTGGTTGGGATTTTTTTTTGAACTACCTTCAATAAGCACCTCTTGTGTTTTACCAACGTGTTGTTTGGCTCTGTATAAACTGTGTTTTTGCTGTAGATTGATAATCTCTTGAAGGCGACGCTTTTTTATTTCTAAAGGAACATTGTCTTGTAATTTTTTTGCCGCTGCGGTTCCTGGTCTTTCAGAATAGGCAAACATAAAACCAAAACTGTATTTTACTTTTTCCATCAGGTCAAGTGTGTCTTTGTGATCTTGTTCACTTTCTCCACAAAAACCAGCAATTATATCCTGGCTTAGGTTTATTTCGGGTATAATATCGTAAATATCTTTAACAAGGTTTATATATTGTTCACGGGTGTGTTGACGATTCATTGCTTTTAATATTTTATCACTGCCACTTTGTACTGGTAAATGTATGTATTTACATATATTGTTGTGCTTAGCCATAGTGTGAATCACGTCAAGGGTCATATCCTGAGGGTTTGAGGTAGAAAACCTAAACCTCATTTTAGGGAATGACAAAGCGCACATATTTAACAATTCAGCAAAGTTAATAGCTGTAGCTTTAGTCATCTCGCAGGCTTTGTTAAAATCTTTTTTAAGACCTCCTCCATACCATAGATAAGAATCCACGTTTTGTCCTAATAAAGTAATTTCTTTAAAGTTTTGTTTTTGCATGCTTTCTATTTCAGAAATAATACTTTGCGGATCTCTGCTGCGTTCTCTACCTCTTGTAAAAGGAACCACACAAAAGGTACACATATTGTCGCAACCCCTTGTTATTGATACAAAGGCAGAAACCCCGTTAGAGTTTAACCTGATAGGCGATACATCGGCATAGGTTTCTTCTTTTGACAAGATAACGTTTACAGCATTTCTGCCAGCTTCAATCTCTTCAATCAAATTAGGTAGATCTCTGTAGGCATCAGGACCAACAACTAAGTCGACAATTTTTTCTTCCTCTAAAAACTTTGCCTTTAATCTTTCGGCCATACAGCCCAAAACACCAATCTTCATATTCGGATTGTGTTTCTTAGCGTGTTTGTATTTTTTGAGTCGATTGCGTACTGTTTGCTCGGCTTTTTCTCTAATTGAACAAGTGTTCATTAAAACTAAATCGGCCTCTTGAATATTTGCAGTGGTGTTAAAGCCTTGCTTGGCAAGAATTGACGCTACAATTTCACTGTCATTCATATTCATTTGACAGCCGTAGCTTTCAATAAAAAGCTTTTTAGTGTTTTCTAATTTTTGTTTAGTTAACAAAGGCTTGCCTTGTTTTTTTTGATCGATAACTCTTTTGACCTCATTCATAAAACAACAGTAAATACTTAGCTGCAAAGATACAATTTAAAAAACATATTTATATGACAAAATGACACATTTTAATATGTTCTAAAAAACATACAGTTAATTTAAAACATAAAAGTTACAATAAAAAAAAAGTATCTACTTTTGCAAAATAAAAAGTAAGTACAAAATTAGTTGAATAAGGTTAAGCTAACAGTTTAAAACAATGACAAAGAATTTAGTAATTGTAGAGTCGCCAGCTAAGGCAAAGACTATTGAAAGGTATTTAGGAAAAGATTTTCAAGTAGCTTCCAGCTTTGGGCATATTGCCGATTTGCCATCTAAAGAACTAGGGATAGACCTAAATGCTAATTTTAAACCAAAATACATAGTTTCGACCGATAAGAAACCAGTGGTACAAAACCTAAAAACTTTAGTTAAAAAAGTAGAAACAGTTTGGTTGGCCTCTGATGAAGACCGCGAAGGAGAAGCCATTGCGTGGCACTTATTTGAACAGTTAAAATTAAAAGAAAAAAATACTAAACGTATTGTATTTCATGAAATTACTAAAAAGGCAATTTATAAAGCTGTCAAAAATCCGAGAAAAATAAATTACAATTTGGTAAATGCTCAGCAAGCTAGAAGGGTGCTAGACAGGCTTGTTGGGTATGAGTTATCGCCTGTTTTATGGAAGAAGATAAAAGGAGGATTATCGGCAGGAAGAGTTCAATCTGTCGCAGTGAGGTTAATTGTTGAGAGAGAGCGCGAAATAAAATCTTTTATCCCAAAGGTTTTTTACAGAGTAGATGCTGAGTTTGTAAATTTGAAAGGGAAAAAATTTAAAGCAAAATTAGCCGATAATTTTTCTACTAAAAAAGAGGCGGAAGAGTTTTTGCAATCGTGTATAAACGCAAGCTTTAAGGTGGCTGATCTGCAAAAAAAACCTGCTAAAAAGTCGCCTGCAGCGCCCTTTACAACTTCAACCCTACAGCAGGAAGCATCCAGAAAATTAGGCTTTCCTGTGGCTAAAACCATGTTGGTGGCCCAACGCTTATACGAGGCTGGCTTTATAACTTATATGAGAACCGATAGTGTTAACTTATCGGAAGATGCAAAACAAGCAGCTAAAAAAGAGATTACTAGTTATTACGGAGCTAAATACAGTAAGCCTAGAAATTACGCAACAAAAACAAAGGGAGCTCAAGAGGCCCACGAGGCTATCCGCCCCACTGATATGTCATGTCATGAAATATCGGCAAATTACGATCAAAACCGCTTGTACAGCCTAATTTGGAAACGAACACTAGCAAGTCAAATGAGCGATGCAAATATGGAGAGAACAGCAGTTAAAATTACTAATAATAAAAACGACAAAATTTTTTTAGCAAATGGCAGTGTAATTACTTTTGAAGGCTTTTTAAAAGTGTATCTAGAAGGTACAGATGCCGAGGAAGAAGAACAAAGCGGAATACTGCCCGAGATGAAAGTAAATGAAATTACTGAAAACAATTTTATTACTGCCACTGAAAGATACACGCGCTCGGTTGCAAGATTTACTGAAGCTTCACTAGTAAAGCGATTAGAGGAATTAGGCATAGGTCGTCCGTCTACTTACGCACCCACAATTTCGACAATTCAAAAAAGAGAATACATAGAAAAAGGAACTGTAGAGGGCAAAAATAGAAACTATGTTCAACTGCTACTAAAAGCATCTAAATTATCTGAAAAAATACTTGCTGAAAAAGTGGGTTCTGATAAAGGAAAGCTAGTGCCAACCGATATGGGCAATATAGTAAGCGACTTTCTTGTAAAAAACTTTAGTACGGTTTTAGATTATGGCTTTACGGCAAAAGTGGAAGATGAATTTGATCAAATAGCTTTAGGAAAAGAAAACTGGTCGGCTATGATTAAAGATTTTTATCACGGCTTTCATTTGCGTGTACAGGATGTAATTGAAAATGCCGATAGAGCTAGCGGACAGCGCTTGTTGGGGGTCGACCCTGAAACTGGGAAAGATGTATATGTACGTTTAGGTCGTTTTGGGGCAATGGTGCAAATTGGCAAAACCACAGATAAAGAAAAACCTAAGTTTGCCAGTCTTCAATCAAATCAAACCATTAATTCAATTACTTTTCAACAAGCAATGGATTTGTTTAAGCTGCCTAAAACCATAGGGAGCTATCAAGGGGAAGAGGTGTTAGTTTCTAATGGTCCATTTGGTCCTTATGTCAAACATGAAGGCAAGTTTATATCTTTAGAAAAAGGTGAGGATCCTATGTCGGTTAGTTTAGAAAGGGCTATACAATTAATAGAAAATAAAAAAAAGGCAGATGCGCCAATAGGCAGCTATCAACAAAAGCCTATTCAAAAAGGTGTTGGTCGCTTTGGTCCTTATATAAAGTGGAATTCTATGTTTATCAATGTTAGTAAAAAATATGATTTTAATGAGTTATCTCAGTCCGATTTAAAGGAGCTAATAGAGGATAAGCTAAAAAAAGAAAAGGAAAAGTTGATACATTATTTTAAAGAGGCAAACATTAGAGTTGAAAAAGCACGCTGGGGTCGTTTTAATATAATAAAAGGCAAACTAAAAATTGAGCTTCCTAAAACAACAGATATTGAAAAGCTAACTCAAGAAGAAGCACTTAAACTAATTGAGGCTAAAAAGCCTAAAAAAAGAATGAGTAAAAAAAAAGCAAATTAACTTGAACAAAGAAATGGTAATGGGTTTTTACAAACTATTGTTTTTTCTGCTAAGCCTAAATTGCAGATGATAGATGAGTATTTACTGCCTCTACACGATTCATTGTTAAATAAAGTGCAGTTAAATATACCCAATAGTTTTGGGGAAGGTATAAAGTTGCATACCAGTAAAAGTTTTCCTAACTTGTCAAAGGCAAAGATAGCTATTTTGGGAATAGCTGAAAATAGGGGAGCTCAGCTAAAAAACTCTTATAAAGGGTTGTATTTAATAAGAAAAGAACTTTATAAATTATTTTCTGGACAATGGCACTTACAAATTGTCGATTTAGGAAACATCAAGCAGGGCGAGAGTGTTGAGGATACTTATTTTGCATTATCAAGTACTGTTTCCTTATTAGTTCGCAAGGGTTTAATACCCATAATAATTGGAGGAAGTCAAGACCTTACCTATGCCAATTATAAAGCCTACTATGCACTTGAACAAACCGTAAACCTAGCCTCAATTGATAGCAGATTTGATTTAGGAACACTAGCAACTAAGTCTTTATCGCAATCTTTTTTGAGTAAGATAATCGTTGAACAACCCAATAACTTATTTAATTTTAGCAATATAGGTTACCAAACCCACTTTAATTCTCAGCGTGAAATACAATTGATAAACCAACTGTATTTTGATGCGTATAGATTGGGTGAAATTAACAAAGACCTATGCCTTGTTGAGCCCATTTTAAGAGATGCCGACATAGTTAGCTTTGATATAAGCAGTATAAGACAAGCCGACGCACCTGCAAGTTTAAACAGTTCTCCCAATGGTTTTTATTCAGAACAAGCATGTGCAATAGCAAGATATGCTGGAATAAGCGATAAAGTAAGCTCATTTGGCATTTATGAATATTTGCCAGAGTTAGATATTAAAAATTTAACAGCTAAGCTAATAGCTCAAATCATCTGGTATTTTATAGAAGGAGTAAACAACAGAGCAAATGATTATCCATATTCGAGCAAAGAAATTTGCGAAAAGTTTACAGTAGTTTTAGAACACGATGAACCGTTGAATTTTTATAAAAGTACACATAGCGGAAGATGGTGGATGGAAATAAATGTAATATCAAATAATAAACACAAAAGACATGCGTTAATACCATGTAGCTATCAAGATTACAAAGAAGCCCTTAGTTTAAAAATCCCCAAAAGATGGTTTAAAGCAGCGCAAAAGTTCACTTAAATAAACACTTATATAAATTTTTTTGTAACTTGTAATTATTTAAAATAAATATAGATTTTGCTTATTTAAAAAAAAAATAAATACGCAAGCCCTAAAAATAAAACACAAAGATTTTTAATACAAATCTTATAAAAATCACTGCTCAGTAATTGAGATAAAAAAGTAAAGTTTAAAAAAAAAGTTAATGTATAAAGAGCAATGTATATTTTATACATTCAGCAAAATGTTTACCTGCGAGTTATATGTAATCGTTGAGAAAACAATAAATATGAACATATGAAAATATTAGCAATATATGTATTAGTAATTTCTGTATTTTTCGCCTGCAGTTCAAGCGGTAATAGAGGTGAGCTTGTGGGAGTGAAATCAAAAAGAAAATGGTTTGCCGAAAAACCATATGGCATGTCTAAAATCCCTGGAGGCTCCTTTACTATGGGCAAACAAGACGAAGACCTTTTAGGAGCTTTTAACGCACCCACAAAAACTGTTACTGTACAGCCCTTTTATATGGACGAAACCGAAATAACTAACAGTAAGTACAAACAGTTTGTATTTTGGGTTCGCGACTCTATCACTAGAACAAAGTTGGCAATGCAGGCAGAATTTGCTGCCGTTGATACCACAAATAACAATAAGCCCACTGGAATTCAACTTTACGCATTTGCATCTAAAGATACCTTAAAGGAAACCCCTTACGAAAGATACATGCGTGAAAATTACTATGAACTAGGAGAAGGTATAGACTCTATAAAGCCTCTTAGTTGGGAAGAAGATATTATTTGGAATGCCTATGATTATCCAGATGCAGATTATGTAGAGGTAATGGATTCTCTTTATCTAAAAAAAGATGAATCCTTAAACGGAATAAGAACCTTTAATACCAAGCTGTTAAATTACAGATATTATTGGTTTGACAATGAAAATGCTGCGAGAGTTGGCAAGGACAGAAAGGAATTTTTAAAAAACGAAGTCACTAATGTATATCCCGATACTACTGTATGGATTAAAGATTTTAACTATTCGTACAACGACCCTATGCACCAAGAATACTTTGCGCATAAGGCCTATGAAAGCTATCCAGTAGTAGGAGTTAATTGGAAGCAAGCAAAGGCGTTTTGCCATTGGCGAACCCAAAATAAGAATAGCTACCAGCGCTCAAAGAAAAAGCTAGGCTTAGTCCCTGCATTTAGATTGCCCACCGAGGCAGAATGGGAATACGCTGCTCGAGGAGGCATCAATTACGGTAAGTATCCATGGGGAGGACCAAGCACAACAAGCGATAGAGGGTGCTTTTTAGCAAACTTTAAGCCAGTTCGTGGAGATTATGCAGCAGATGGTGCTTTATATACCGTTGAAGCTGTATCGTATAACGCAAACGAATACGGATTGTACAATATGGCAGGTAATGTTTCTGAGTGGACAGATACGGCTTATAATCAAATGTCTTACTATATGGGATCGACCATGAACCCCAATGTTGAAAACAGAGAAAATAGAAGAAAAATAATAAGAGGCGGCTCGTGGAAAGATGTAGCGTATTTTTTGGAAGTAAGTTCAAGAGATTGGGAATATGCCGATACAGCAAGAAGTTATATAGGTTTTAGGACAGTTCAAGACTATCTAGGAACCAATAAAAATAAATAACTACTTTGTTATAACCTCAACAAAAAATAATTTATTAAAAAATAATTTATTAAAAGATAATAATTATGGCACAATCAAAATCATCTAAAAGAATATTTAATTTTGCTTATGGCGTTGGAGCTGCAATAGTAATATTAGGAGCTTTATTTAAAATTTTGCACTGGCCTTATGGCAATGAAATGCTCATGTTTGGTATGATAACAGAGGCTATTGTATTTTTCTTATCAGCTTTTGAGCCCATAGAAGAGGACTTAGATTGGACTAAAGTTTATCCCGAGCTTAGCAGCGATCCGTTAACAGGGGAAGCAAGAGAAGCCAATTTGAACGAAACCCAAAGGATGCTTTCACAAAAATTAGACAGCATTTTACAAGAAGCCAAACTAGATGCAGGCTTAATAACAAATTTGTCCGATAGTATTAAAAACTTTCAAGGAGCAGCCGAAGGGCTAAATGCTGTTTCAGAAACAGTATCTTCAACCAATCAATACAATGAGCAAATGGCTGTAGCTACAGCTAAACTAGAGTCGTTAAACAATTTGTATTTGACGCAAACTGAAAGTACTTCTAAGCAAACTGAGCTAAATACCGTACTGTTGGAAAACTCGCAGCGCTTACAAGAACAAATGGATTCATTAGCAAAAAACCTATCTTCACTAAATGGAGTATACGGCGGAATGCTAACTGCAATGTCGGTTAACAAAGTAAATTAAAGTTTGTAAAAAACAACAAAAACAAGTCTATTAAAATGGCAGGAGGCAAATTATCGTCAAGGCAGAAAATGATTAACCTAATGTACCTTGTGTTCATTGCTATGCTAGCTATGAATATGAGCAAAGAGGTATTATCGGCTTTTGGGCTTATGAACGAAAAATTGGTAGAAGCTAATCAAAAAACTTCTGAAAAAAACATCTTAGGGTATCAAACTTTAGCTCAAAAAGCATCTGAACAAGTTAAGCAGTACGGAGAGGCTAAAGAAAAGACAGACAAGCTAAAGATATTGGCCGATGATTTGTACACTTATATCGATGACCTAAAGATGAAAATGACTAGTGGCGTTAAAGACCCCACGGCATACGAAACTATGGACAAATCTAAGTTTTTGGACGAATATTTTTTTAAAGGAGGAAAAATATCATCTAAGGGCAAGGAGTTTATTCAAAAAATTGAAAATTTTAGAGATCAGGCTGCAGACCTACTAGGAGAAAGAGAAGAAGCCAAGGTTGTTTTGTCGAGATTTAATACTGATAAAGTAATTAATAAGGATAAAAAGAAAATAGAATGGTTAAACTATCATTACGAAAGTTTTCCGCTAATAGCTTCTATAACAAAACTGACACAAATACAGGCAGATATTAAAACTACTGAATCAGATGTATTGTCAGCTTTACTGCAAAAAGAATTAACAGCAGCAGTATCAATGACTAACTATGAAGCTATGTTGGTTTTTGAAAAGAATGCTTATTATCCAGGTGAAAAGCTATCTGGGAAGATTGTTTTGGGTAAAAAGGACCCTAATTTAACTGCTGAAAAAGTTATAGTTAACGGCAGAAGAATACCAGAAAGTAAAATTAAAGCAGGACAGGTTATACTAGATGGTCCGGCTGGAGATTTGGGCGACAGAGAATTAAGAGGAAGTTTTTTCTTTAAAGAAAACGATTCTTTAGTTGAAATTCCAATTAAGGGAGGATATTCGGTAATACCTAAGCCAAACAATGCGGTTATTTCTGCTGATAAAATGAATGTGGTATATCGCGGTTTATCTAATCCGCTTACAATTTCTATACCAGGTATTCCAGGCAATAAAGTTAACGCAAGCGCACCTGGGCTAAGAAGAACAAAGGGCGATAGTTATATAATGAATCCTCGAGGTGGAAATGAGGTAAACATTAAGGTAAGCGGTAAATTACCTGATGGAACTGTTGTAAACTCAGATAAAAGATTCAGAATTAAAGAAATACCACCTGCAGTTGGCATGGTTAGAAACCAGTATGGTACTGTAAAAATGCCAAAGTCAAGTGTTGCTAATATAGTTGTTGGAGCAGGCTTGCCTGATTTTCTGTTCGATTTAAAATTAAATGTATCTAGCTTTAAAATAAAAATCCCAGGTCAGGTAACCATACCTGTATCAGGAACACGCTTAAGTGCTAGAGCAAAGCAAGGCTTGGCAAAAGCTAGGCGGAACGATGTAATATCTATTTTTGATATACAGGCTACAGTTTTAGGTTCAAATTATAAGATTAAAAGGGTATTACCCGTTAATATTGAAGTAACAAATTAAAAGTTAAATAGCAAAGGTATGAAGTGTAAACGTTTTTACTTGCTTGCACTAACATTGGCAACAGCTTATTATGCAAGTGCACAGGCAAACCTTTTAAATGCTAAAAAGGTAAGTGAAATAGGATATAAATCAGAGGCCCAAATTGCTTCTGAGGATGACAAACCCCTGCCCTACGGCTATATTAGCGACAGAGATGTGCTATGGTCGAAAGTGGTTTGGGAGTATGTAGACTTGAATCAAAAAATAAATCTGCCTTATTATTATCCTATCGATACTATAAGCGCAGGTAAAAATCGTCGTTCTCTTTACGATTCGCTTCTAAAAGGAATAAAGGAAGAAAAAATTACTGAAATATACGATGATTCGCATTTTACCACAAAAATAGGATTGGAAGAAATAAAACAAGCGACTGAAAACTCTAGGGATGATGGCTATGGTAATATCGATGTATATTCAATAAAATCTGATTTGATAAAAGGTTTTATGCTAAAAGGGATTTGGTATTTTGACAAGCGTCAAGGAGAATTAAAATATCGCCTATTAGGTATAGCACCTATGGGTCCAGATGTTCAAGTATTAGGCGTTGATGAAATTGACGATTCAGATAATATTTATCCGTTATTTTGGGTTTTTTATCCCGATGCCAGAGAAACCCTACACAGTTCAAAGGTGTTTAATCCGTCAAATTCGGCTCATCCAATTTCTTACGACAACTTGTTAAATGCTCGTAGGTTTACCTCTATTATTGAAAGAGAAGAAAATCTTTACGGAAACAGGTCTATCAAAGACTATGTGCGTGGCAATTCATTATTTCAGCTCTTAGAAGCAAACCGAATTAAAGAGAGAATAAGAAACAGAGAAATGGATATGTGGAACTATTAAAACTAATATAAATATAGTTTTTAGTTCTTTAAGTAATCTTGCCTGATGAATGTTGATGAAGTTGATTATTTAGTAGTAGGCTTAGGCTTAGCAGGTATAGCTTTCACTGATAAATTATTGCAAAATAAAAAGAGTTTTATTGTTTTTGAAAATAATTCACAAAGTTCGTCAATAGTAGCAGGCGGAATTTACAATCCTATTGTTTTAAAGCGCTTTACTCTTGCTTGGGAAGGACATAAGCAATTGCAATACGCCTTACCTGTTTATGCCAACTTAGAGAACTTGCTCAAAGTAAATTTAGATATTAAATTAAATATAAAAAGAGTATTTAGCTCGGTACAGGAGCAAAACAATTGGTATACTGCCCTTGACAAATCCGGGTTGAGTAGTTACATGCTAAGTGATATAGAAAAAAATCAAATATTTGGAATTAACTCTCCTTACGGTTTTGGTCAAGTTCAAGGAACAGGAAGGATAAACACCTCACTGCTAATATCGAACTATAAAAAATACCTAAAGAAAAAAGGAGCTATTGTTGAGCAATCATTTAACTACTCTGCTTTGATGATAAGCAACAAACAACTAAGCTATAAAGGAATAAAAGCATCAAAAGTTGTTTTTTGTGAAGGCTATGGCTTAAAGCAAAATCCATTTTTTAATTATCTGCCCTTGCGCGGCAATAAGGGAGAAACCATAAATATTTACGCACCTGATTTACAAATTGACTTTTTGTTAAAATCTTCGGTTTTTGTCATGCCCTTAAACCCTAATTATTACAAAGTAGGGGCTACCTTTAATTTTACCGATAAAACACACACCACTACTGAGCAAGCAACAAAAGAATTAACCAAAAAGTTAAACAACCTACTATCTGTACCCTATAAAATAGTACAGCAAGTAGCAGGGATAAGACCTACTGTAAAAGATAGACGACCCTTAGTAGGAAAGCATCCCCAATACAGCAATTTAGCAATTTTAAATGGTTTAGGCGCTAGAGGAGTAATGACGGCGCCCACTGTTGCAAACAGTTTGTACAAGCACCTTGAAAAAGATACAGAACTCGATAAAGAGATTGATATTTCCAGATTTGATTAATTAGACTCTACACTAAAGCTCATAAAATACTATTAATCAATGTATTGCACTTAAAAAATAACTGAATGTAATTTATTTTTAATGTACTAATCACAATGTATTTGCTTTGTTTTAGAAGTTTTTTTAATTTTTTTAGATTATTCGCAAATAATCTGAAGATACCAGTCTTATTGATGGGTTAGAGTTGCGAGCGAAAGGCTTGGAAGTGCTGTATCTTTACAATGAAGTTTAAGCACAACAAGGTAAATTTAAAACTATTATTTTAATGCTTCCCTTAAAATACTTGCAGGGTGCTTTGCAATACGTTTAGTTCCGTGCAAAATTTGATGACGACAACTTGTGCCAGAAGTGGCTATTTCAACAGAAGTTTTACAGTTTCTCAATTTGGGAAACAAAGTATCTTCACCAATTTGCATACTTACTTTATAGTGTTTTTTTTCATAGCCAAAAGATCCTGCCATACCACAACAACCAGTATTTAAAATACTCACTTTATAATTAACAGGAATACTCAAAGCACAAAAAATAGCATAACTGCTCGACAGTGCTTTTTGATGGCAATGAGCATGTATCTTTAATTCTTTGGCTTTTTCAGTAAAAATACAAGTGCTTATATTTCCTTTTTTAAACTCATCAGTTAAAAATTCTTCAACGGTAAAGGTGTGCTTTGCAATATTTTTTGCACTAGCCTTGTTATCTGCTAGGCGTAAGTACTCATCTCTA
>JBKDZU010000007.1:0-68608 GCA_047971505.1 Tenacibaculum sp. | reverse complement strand
GCTTTATCTTTCGTGAACGTAAATCGCAAATGCTATCCGCTAATGTGGGATGATGTATTAATTCCATAAAATAAAGATACAAAAAAATACAAAATTATACTAACCTTGCAACGGTCTTAATATACTTGATTTATTGAGCCAAATTGATTGCTTATTTGTGCAGAAGCATCTAATTGCTGAATAGCGAGCCAATCTTGCTTTTCGTCATTACGCTCAAATTGCTCTAATAAATCTTCAATGGTTAATGTTTTTGGTTGCGAATCTACATTGTTGCCTGTGTTATTGGCTTGGTAATAACTTAGCATTTGCCTTTTTTTAGAAAACAGCCATTGGCGCAAAATTAGTATACCAAAGCAATGGTAAAAGGCCTAAACCTAACTCTGCTTGTCTGGTAAAGGTATAACTGTTTTTTAGCTTGATGTTTATAGCAGCTTGGTTTGAATACACTAAGCTGTCTAAAACTCTAATAGGCTGGTGATTATCTAACACTTGTACTTTAGCAACTTCTTTGTGTGGTAAATTACTGTTAGCAAGATTATACTTGCCTTCTAGTAAATTTAAACCCTCAATGTAATATTTATTAATTGGTTTTCCTCGATAGAGAATTTTACCATCCCGGAATAATTCTATCCGCATCGAATGATACCAAGCCAACCACCCGTAAATCATTTTTAATAAAAGTATAGCTACTATGCCTATAACTAAGAAACTAAAATCATAATTTACTAAAAAAGGGATTAGTGGATATACAACAACACAAACTAACATTAAAAAGAATGTTGGTAATTGCTTATATAGTGCGTAGATAGGAACTATTTTTAGTCTTATGTTATTGTTATCTTCATATAATATAGTTTATTATTTTACTGCGAACATCTTTTGTTATTTTATGATAATTAAAATATTCTATTGTTTCGTATTTTATTTGGTACTAGTTTAAAGTCTTAAAACTTTCTTTTATCATCGTTTCATTACTAGGCTTAAAACTGCTATTTCTATCGGTAGGTGTGATAATATCAATCTCACCAATATTAGTCTTTAGTGTTTTTTTACCCTTACCATTGCGTTTGTTATTTGCAGAACTCTCCTTTAAATGTAGAGACATCTCTGCCTCTAAAGCCTTTTAACATTGGGGGAAAAGCACCGTCTTTACCAAATAAACTCTGATCTGATAATATATTGATCTAATGCCTTTTTTTTTAATTCTTATTGTTCTTTTATGTTCATATAATCTGTTTGAATAAAATTAATAATTCTTTCTTATTCAGACAGAGTTGAGTTTACAGGTCTTCACAACAATGCTTTTAAAATTAAACAAAGCTTATTGCATGTTTGTTTTTATAAGTTCTTATCCGAAAAAAAGTAAAGAACCAACATAATACAATCTTCTTTACCTGTATTTGCCGGAACATGTGGCAGTCTTCCATCAAAATATATAGAATCGCCTTGATTGAGAACAACCTCTGCATCGTCAATATAATAAATACAGCTACCCTTTACAATATATTTAAATTCCCAAGCATCCGTAACTACCTTTTCTCTTTTAGACTTTGGAGATATTATCAATATATTAGCTTCAAAGCCACCACTTTGCAGGCTTTTGCCTAAAATTTGAAAATAGGTAAATCCTTTAGCTTCAATTTCTTTTTCTACAAGTTGCTGTTCTTTTTTCTCAATATGTATAAACTTTGTGCCTGTTTTTTTTTCAACACCTTTGAAAAAAGTACTAGCATCTGTATTTAAAGCAGATATCAATTCGAGAAAAACAGGCAATGACGGTATAGTTCTTCCATTTTCAATTTTTGAAATCAGCCCGTTGCTCACTCCTGCCTCACTTGCCAAATTGTTGATGGTAATACCTTGCTTTTTTCGAATTTCTCTTATGCGTTTTCCTATTCCTATTAAAAAATCATCCATAGAGCAAAAGTGGGTATTTTTTGATAAATTATTTAAAAAGAAATCATAAAAAATACTACTAGAATTTTTAATATGCTAAAAGTTCAAGCAGTGCTTCTTTAAATCGTTGCACAGGAAGGTATTGTTTTTCTAAATTTTCGGCAAATGGTATAGGTGTATCTATGCTTCCCACTCTTTTTACAGGAGCGTCTAGGTACTCAAAGCAGTTTTCGCTTATCAGTGATGAAATTTCACCAGATATGCTTCCAAATAGCGAATCTTCTTGTAAAATAATGACTTTCCCCGTTTTTTTTACCGAATTGTAAATGCTTTGATCATCTAGTGGTTTTAGAGTTCTCAAGTCAATTAAATCAGCAGAAATATTAGTTAGTTCATCTAAACAAGCCATAGCCCAATGTACAGTAGCACCAAAACTGATAATACTAACATCTGAACCTTCTCTCAGCACAGAAGCCCTGCCTAAGGGCAGGGTGTAGTAGTTAGTCGGAACTTCTTGAAAAATAGTCCTGTAAAGCATTTTATGTTCAAAAAACAATATTGGGTTTGGATCTTTGACAGCTGCGCACAGCAAGCCTTTGGCATCATAAGGAAATGCCGGATAAACCACTTTAAGCCCTGGTGTTTTGGTAAACCAAGCTTCGTTGGTTTGCGAGTGAAACGGACCAGCACCCACACCTCCGCCGCAGGGCATTCTAATAAGTACATCAGCCTGCTGCCCCCACCTGTAGTAAGATTTTGCTAGCAAATTTACAATTGGATTAAATCCTGTAGAAACAAAATCGGCAAACTGCATTTCTACAATTGCTTTTATTTTACTTACCGAAAGTCCGTAGGCTATCGAAATAATTATAGATTCGCAAATAGGTGTGTTTCTTATCCGCTCTTTGCCAAAAAGCTCTGCAAATCCTTGGGTAATTTTAAAAACACCTCCGTATTCTGCTATATCTTGTCCCATTATAACTAGGTTGTCATCGCGTTGCATGGCTTGTTTTAACCCTTGCGATATAGCATCTACAAAACGCATCTTTTTTTTAGTTTTATCGGCATAAATTACTTTACAATTAAACTCTTTATACACTTGACTTAATTCATTTTGTATGGATGATTTTACAGCAGCTTCGCTAAAAGCGATATTTAAGTGTTTTTGGATGTCTTGCTTTATATGAATTTTAAGTTGTGTTTCTTGTTCAGCAGAAATTAGATTATTAGCTAATAAAAACTTTTTGTAAGTGCTAATAGGATCTTTTAAAGCCCATTCTCGCCTTAGATTTTTGGGGATGTATTTTGTTCCACTCGATTCTTCATGACCTCGAATTCGAAATGTTTTAAACTCAATTAAAACAGGTCTTGGGTTTTCTCTGATGCTCTGAGCCAGCTTATAAACCTTGGTGTAAACCTCAACTATATTGTTGCCATCAATCATAAAAGACTCCATTCCATAGCCTATTCCTCTATCAACTATATGCTTACAGTTGTACTGCTCTGAAACAGGAGTAGAAAGTCCATAGCCGTTATTTTCAACGCAAAACAGTACAGGCAGCTTCCAAACTGATGCAACGTTAAGTGCCTCGTGAAAATCGCCCTCGCTAGTACCTCCGTCACCTGTAAAAACAGCACATACTTTTTTGATGTTCTGTAGTTTATTAGCCAGTGCTATGCCAGTTGCTATGCCCAGTTGAGGACCTAAATGAGAAATCATGCCAATTATTTTATATTGCTGTGTGCCAAAGTGAAAACTTCTGTCTCGTCCGTTAGTAAATCCGCTTGCCTTGCCTTGCCACTGCGAAAATAAACGGTATAAAGGGATGCCCCGAGTGGTAAATACACCTAAATTTCTATGCATAGGTAAAATGTATTCATCTTTATTTAAGGCACTTGTAACTCCTGCTGATACGGCCTCCTGACCAATACCGCTAAACCATTTTGATATTTTGCCTTGGCGCAACAAAACAAGCATCTTTTCTTCTATTAGCCTAGGCAAAAGCATTTGTTGATACAAATTTACCAGTGCTTGGTTGCTGAGCCAGTCTTTATTGTAAAGCATATCTTTGTAAATTTAATTGTATTTATTTTTTTAAAAACTATTAATCAAATATTGTTAAAAAAAATAGCATAGCAAAGTACAAATTAATAAGTTTTGTTTTTATTTGTGTATTTTAGCATAAATTAAAAATAGATTAAAATGACTAAAAAAATAGTATTTTTCAGCTTATTATTAGCTTCAACAATAACTTTAGCACAAGAAAAAATATTACTGCGCTTAAATTATACCAAAGGAGATTCTTATACCATGTATATAAAAACGGCACAAGTAATGGGCATGGGAGCTATGACTAACAATATGGAAATGACTATGCAATACATAATTAATAATGCTTCTACAGATGATGGTTTTGAAGTTGAGGCTAAATGCAAAAAAATTGTTGTGAATATAAGCCAAGGTGGTAGGCAGGTTGTATACGATTCTTCAAAATCGGATAAGGAATTAAACAAAGAGCTAGATGAAGCAGTAAAAATGATAAAATCTAATATGGAGCCTATGTTAAAAACTAAAATATCTTTAAAGGGCAACAATTTAGGTGAGATTACAGAAGTTAAAATGGAACCAAAAAATTCAGGGGCTGAACAATTTGCTAATCAAGCTAACAATATAGTTTATCCTGAAAAAGCTGTTGCTGTTGGCGATACTTGGACTAGAAATATAAATATCAATGGTGTAACTATGGATTTTATTTATAAAATAAAATCAATTGAGGATAAAACCGTTGCTTTAGAAATAAGTGGTGAAGTTTCGGGTATAGGAGAAGGAACTATTAGCGGAGCTAGCCAAGTAGACCGAAAGTCAGGGGCTTTGATTGAATCAAAAATTGATATGAACATAAAAATGCAAGGGCAGGAGTTAACTTCAAAAACAACTGTCAGTATGATAAAGAGTTAATGACAAATTAGTGTTTTGAATTTAAAATCAGATTTTATCCATTTTAAAAATATCTTTAAGGGCCAAGTTGAGTTTAGGAAACTGAAATCGATGAATTTTTTGTGTTTTTTTTGATGAAACTCGGCTTCCGTTTAAAAGTATAATTGAGAGTTTGCCCAAAATAATTTTTAAAATAAAAGCAGGAATCCCTTTGGCTAAAAAGGGTTTTTTGACGTGTTTGCTCAATTCTTTTGTGAATGTTTTATTGCTGTGATGCTCAGGGGCTATTGCATTATAAGTGCCAGAAATTTTAGTATCTTCAACTGCTTTTAAATACAATAGGCAAAGGTCTTGTACATGTATCCATGGCATATACTGAGTTGCCTTGCCCAAAGTTATTAAGAACAGGGGTGTGTTCAATTTTTTTAAAACTCCTCCATTTTTGCTCAACACTATGCCTATCCTAAAAATAGTCACAGGTATGTTTAGCTCTATAAACTGATTACTTGCTCTTTCCCAATTTATGCATACTTTAGAAATAAAATCACCAAAAGGTTTGTCGGTTTCCTCAAAGATAGTATTTGTGCTTACTGCACCGTAATACCCAATGCCAGAGGCAGATATAAAGCCTTTTAATCTTACTTTATATTTTTTTACACAGCTAAACAATAAATTTGCTGATTCGACCCTGCTGTAAATAATTTCTTTCTTTCTCTTTTGAGTCCAACGTTTATCTGCAATTCCAGCACCAGCCAAATGTATAATATGAGTGGTATTGCTAAAAGCTTTTTTATCAATAAATTGTTTTTTAATATTCCAATAAAACTCATTTGATTTTTTGGGAGTACGAGTAAGTACTGCAACTGCATAGCCTTTGGCTGTTAAGCATTTTTGTAATTGCTTTCCTACAAGTCCAGTGCCTCCAGTAATTAAAACCTTAGTCATAAGGCAAATATACTTAAATATTAATCTAAACATACAAATTAATATAGAACTATTATTTAGTGCTCGCCAAAAAACTCTGTTTTTTAAAATGTATTTATCACATTTAGTTTATTGCTTATATAGTTATTAGCATTGAAATACCGCAATACACGAAAGAACAGTAACTCCTGCTTTAGCCTCGACCGCTATTGTAAATAGTAAATGAATATAATACAATTAATACATTAAAAATAGTGTAAAATATTGATTAATTGTGTTTTATAAGTTTTTGTGAAAGGGATAGCTAAATACTTAGCTAGATATAAATTTTATAGATAAAAACTCTTTTTACAATTAGGAGCTGTGTAAGATATTCTATATTTTCTCTGCCTTATTCTTGTTTAAGCTTGTACAGATCTTATAAATATAATCACTAATTGTTTTTTGCTTATCAGTTTAGCAATAAGCTAACTCTAACTTTTTTAGTTGTTTTTACACTGTAAGTACCGGTTTTTTTACAACTTCTCTATACTTTCTGTTATTGTATTTAATATGTCAAAAGCTGTTTCTGCCATTTTATTTCCCTTAAAGTCTAAAAGTGGGTTTATTTCGGCAAATTCTATGCAAACCACCTTTTTACTGGCCAGTAATTGCTTTATGATAGTACTTATTTCGTTGGGGTCAAAGCCTTTTGAAACGGGAGTTCCTGTTCCGTAGGATATCAAATCGCAATCCATGGCATCAACATCAAACGATATATATATAACATCGCAGTTGCTTAAGCTGTCAAGAGCCTCTTTAACACAGAGTTCCAAACCACGATGCCTAACCTCTGCAACTTTGTAGTTTTTTATACTATGTCTTTTTATTTGCTTATTTTCAGGCTCTTCCGTATCCCTTACTCCAAAAAAAACTACATCCTCAGCAAGTGTTTTTTGTCCTGGAACTATAATGTTTTTCATTCGCTCCCAAAACTCGGCTGTTTCCCTGCTTACATCGTTAATTTGACATTCTAAATTATCATCAGCTATAATAGCCGCCAAAGGCATTCCGTGAATATTTCCCGACGGAGAGGTATAAGGCGAGTGCAAATCACCGTGTGCATCTATCCAAATAACACCAACACGATTTTGATGATTTGCCGCTTTTATACCGCTAACAGTGCCAAGTGCCGAGGAATGGTCGCCTGATAAAACTACAGGAAATTTACCCTCTTGTAAATTTACCTTAACGTGGTTTGACAGTCTCTTACATTGATTAAATACACTTTCTATCCTTTTTGCAAAAGAATTATTTACTTTGTTGTAAATTGATTCGTTTTCGGTTATAACATCTTCAAATTCATAGCGATCAAAAAAATTGCTGTTCTTGTTTATAGCTGCAATTTCAATAGCGTCAATGCCCATATCGGAACCCCTTGTGCCTGCTCCTATGTCTGATCTGTTCTTTATAATTTTTATTTTTTTCACACGAATAAATTTAGGTTAAACATATGATTTTTAAAATTTTAATAAGATTAGTAAAAATTGCTAACTCTGTTATTCTATTCATTACCTTTTATAAAAGTGATTAGCTCAATTTGATAAACCATTGTACATAAGGATTTTATATCAATAAAGAATTTACTATAACTCATTGTAAATTACATATTTGTTTTAGCTTAAACAGTGCTGTTAAATTATTTTTTAAGGCTTGTTATTTTGCTAGTTGTAAAAATGGCATTTTTTATGATTTTATCTTTTGACAAAAACTCGCTGAGTAGAGCCTGTATAAATTTGGCGCGGTCTTCCTATAGGTTCTTTGTTTAGGCGCATCTCTCTCCATTGGGCAATCCAACCGGGAAGACGACCTAAGGCAAACATTACAGTAAACATTTTAACAGGGATGCCCATCGATCGGTAAATTATACCTGAATAAAAATCTACATTGGGGTATAGTTTTCTTTCGACAAAATAGCTGTCGCTTAGCGCTTCTTGTTCTAGTTGTTTTGCTATGTCTAAAATAGGATCGCTCATGCCTAGGTAAGTTAGAACTTGGTTAGCTGCTTTTTTAATTATTTTAGCCCGCGGATCAAAATTCTTATACACTCTATGACCAAATCCCATCAAGCGGAAAGGATCATTCTTATCCTTAGCCTTTGACATGTATCTTTTGGTATTGCCTCCACTTGCCCTTATAGTTTCAAGCATTTCGAGTACTGCTTGATTGGCTCCGCCGTGCAAAGGACCCCAAAGTGCTGAAATACCTGCCGCTAAGGATGCAAATAAACCTGCGTGCGATGACCCTACTATGCGCACAGTTGAGGTTGAACAGTTTTGCTCGTGGTCGGCATGTAAAATTAGCAATTTATCAAGAGCGTCAACTAAAATTGAGTTTAGCTCGTACTCATCATTGGGTTGTTGAAACATCATCTGCAAAATATTTTCAACATAACCCAATTTTCTAGAACCATAGTTTAATGGCAAGCCTTGTAACTTGCGCATAGTCCAAGCTACTAAAACTGGAAACTTACCCATTATTTTAACTATTGCTCTGTACATATCTTCTTCAGAATCTACATTTACAGATGAAGGATTAAATGCTGTTAATGATGAAGTTAGAGAAGAAAGTACTCCCATCGGGTGGGCGTTTTTTGGAAATGCATCTATTATTTTTTTAATATCATCATCAACAATTGAATTGTCTAAAATATCGCTGTAAAATTTACTCAATTGTTCTTCGGTAGGGAGTTTTCCAAAGATAAGCAAATAAGCTACTTCTAAGAAATCTGCTTTTTCTGCAAGTTCCTCTATTGCATATCCTCTGTATCTCAATATCCCTTTTTCACCATCTAAAAATGTTATAGCGCTTTGGCATGAGCCAGTATTTTTATAACCAGGATCTAGGGTAACTATCCCAGTGTTTTTTCTCAAGGCTTTAATATCTATGGCTGTTTCATTTTCAGTTCCTTTAATTAAAGGAAAACTATAAGTGTTTTTCCCAATTTTTAGTTTCGCTATATCTGACATTTTCTAAATATAATATTAATTAATTGAAGTAAGTTGCGAATATAATATTTTTTATACTTTTTTAAAAGTCCTTAAAACGAACTTTAGTGTAAAATTTGGTTGCCACAACTGTTTTAGCTCTTTAACTAACCAGGTAAAAATAATTTAAAAAAGGTAATGATTAAAGTAAAATCAAAACTATAACTTTGAATTTAGTATATTTGCTTTTAAAATTGGCAATTTAAGGCAAGTTTTGAGAAAAAACTAGTGCATATAATACTCGCTTGGGCATTTTATTGATTATTGCAACAAACTAATACAATGGGCTAAGCCAAACTGTAAACACATTTAAAAAAGCAATGTATAAAATATAAAGTAAATATTATTAACAAATTATATACCAATGCTTTAATTAAACTAAAAATCAAAACATGAAGCTGATTTTTGTTACTCTAGTATTGCTAGCACTTGCTTTTGCTGGATTAGCTATTAAAATATGGGCTAAAAAAGGGGGTAAATTTGCCGGCACTTGTGCTAGTCAAAACCCAATGTTAAACAAAAAGAGTGAAGTTTGTAGCTTTTGTGGCAAAACACCTAATTCATCTGAAGCTTGCTATAAGAATTGACACAACTAAACTTTTATGCTAATTACATCGCTTTTTTACACTTTAGTACTTATTGCGGTATTACAGTTTATAGGCTATTTGTCTTTTTGCTTATTGCCCTTTAGGCAACAAAAAAAAATGAGCAGTTTAAAACCTGTATCGGTAATTATTTATATAAAGAATAATGCCGAACACTTATTAAAGCAGTTGCCGTATATACTTAATCAAAAATATAAAAACTTTGAAGTATTGTTAGTAAACCACGGCAATTACGATCAAAGTATGGAGCAGATATACAAAATACAACAAAAACACACTGAGATTAAAATAATTAATGTTGAAAACAAAGAGGGTTTTTGGAACAATAAAAAATATGCCTTAACACTGGGTATCAAAGCATCGAGTAATGATTATATACTGCTTAGCGATGTTTACTCAAAACCTAGCTCTTCCCTTTGGATTAATGAGTTTATGGCAAGTTTTTGCGACAAAAAAACTTTTGTGTTAGGTTACAGACAAATAGATGTTAAACAAAATGTATTTTGCAGTCTTTTTATAAGGTTTATAAACGTGCTAATGGGCTTAAAGCTATTTGCTTTTGCCTATTTTGGAAATGCCTACAAGGCTTATCGCGAAAACTTTGCCTTTTCAAAAAAGCAGTTTTTTGAAGTAAAAGGATTTGCAAACCACCTTAATATAACAAGCAACGAATCCGATTTATTTTTAAAAGATGCCAGCAATAAAAAAAATACAGCTGTACTGCTGAGTCCAAACTCATTTGTTGTTAAACAAAAGCAAATCAGCCTAAAGCAATTTGTATATTATTTAAAAAAAGAGTTGAGCTTATACAAATATTACACTTTAAAAACCAAAATACTGCTATTTGCCTTTAACTTTAGTAAAATACTGTTTTACGCATTGGCAGCATTTATTATCTATATCAATTTAAAACTTGGTTTAACTGTAATTGTTTGTTATTTTTTACTTCAATACATTTTAATAAGTAGAGCTTTTATAAGGTTAAAAGAGTCTAAATTGTTGTATTTTCTTCCATTTTTAGATGTTTTTTATGCATTTTTTATTTTTCTTACCTTTGTGCTTAATACAATTTTAAATAGCGCGGTTTCAAAATCTAGACTTTGAAAATTGAATCAGAAATAGTTTTAAAGCATATTAGAGAGGCTAAAAAAGGAAGTCAGGCTTCGTTTAATTTTTTATTAGATTGCTATTGGTCAAGCATTTATTATTTTCAGCTTAAAAAAACAGAAAACGACAATGATGCCGAAGACATAAGTATACAAACCTTTTCAAAAGCCTTTGATAAAATTGATACCTTTAACGAGCAATATTTATTTAAAACTTGGCTTTTAACCATATCTAAAAACATGTACATCGACTATTTGAGAAAAAAAAAATCATCCATCTCAATAAAAACTATCAGTGAAAAGGAAGAAGAAGTAATAAACGTAATAGATAATTCTTTAGGTCCGGAAGATAAGATTATAACTGAACAAAATTTAGTAAAGCTACTTAAAAACATCAAACAACTAAAGCCCAAATACCAGGAAGTAATTAACTTGCGATATTTTCAAGAGTTGAGTTACAAAGAAATTGCCAAACATATAGACGAGCCTTTAAACAATGTTAAAGTTAAATTGTTAAGAGCAAAAAAACTTTTGGCCGAAATTATTAAAAAAAGTAATTAAATTATATTTGCTAAAGTAAATTTGCAATTGTATTGTTGTTGAGATAGACCATATTTACAAAGCAAAACCACTAGGTAAATTTTAGCAAAACAAATAATAAGGCTTTTTATGATAAAGCTAAAAAATTAGAGGTAATTTATTTTTTTTTACTTTTTAGATATCAGCTTATAAACTTAATCAGATGACAAAATCTTTTTCATCCCTCGGACCTGGTTTGCTTTTTGCCGGAGCCTCAATTGGAGTTTCTCACCTAGTACAATCTACCCGTGCTGGGGCAGAATTTGGTTTTGGACTACTTTGGCCATTAGTTTTGGTTTATTTTTTCAAATATCCTTTTTTTCAATACGGCCCTCGCTATGCCTCTGCAACTGGCGAAACACTGTTAGATGGTTATAAAAAACTTGGGAAAAGTGTGTTAATAAGCTATTTTATTTTAAATTTTATAAACATGTTTACCATACAAACAGCAGTTACTGTGGTAACAGCAGGCTTAGCATCGCACTTATTCAAATTACCAGCCGATTTAGTAACATGGTCAGGAATTATTTCATTGCTTAGCCTTGCCATCTTATTAATTGGAAAGTATAGAGTACTTGACAACATTATGAAATACATAGTTGTAATACTAGCCCTTAGCACTATATTTACTGTGTTAATAGGCATTTTTAATACAACAAAAAGTTTTACCTTTAACCAGATAATTCCGTCAGGGACAGCAGAAATTGCTTTTTTAATCGCCTTTATGGGTTGGATGCCTGCTCCATTAGATATTTCTATTTGGCATTCTTTATGGTCAGTAGAAAAAAACAAAAGCAGCTATAAAAAAATAAATTACAAACAAGCCATTTTCGATTTTAATGTAGGTTATATAGGCATTCTATTTCTAGGAGTTTGTTTTGTGATTTTAGGAGCTGTGGTTATGTTTAAATCAGGTCAAAGCTTTTCGAGCAAAGGGACTGTTTTTGCCTATCAGCTAATATCACTTTACACAAAAAATTTAGGTAATTACGCCCATATTTTTATAGGAATAACAGCATTGAGCACTATGTTTAGCACTAGCTTAACTACCCTTGACGCCTCGCCTAGGGCTATGGACAAGACACTGCAGTTGCTGTTTAACAAAAAAAGCAAATTTTTATATCCGCTTTGGCTACTGATTCTAACTTTGGGCACCTATATCATACTAAAATATTTTTTGTCTGATATGGGGGTTTTAGTGAAAATAGCCACTATACTTTCCTTTTTAACAGCCCCTTTTTACGCCGTACTAAATTTTGTGTTGATCACAGGCAGGCATACTCCCAAAGAACATCGACCTGGCAAGGGTTTGAAAATATTGAGTTGGGCAGGCATAGCTTTTTTAGTCTTTTTTAGTATTTGGTATTTGTTAAGCATATAAGATTTTTTTTGTAAATTTGTAATCTCACTATTTTTAAGTTTACAGTTGTAGATTGTAAATTGTCTTTAAATTTAAAGGCTAAAAGTCAAAAAACAACAAATCGAAATAGTATTTTTATTGACCTAATTTTTTTAAAGTGTTAGATTCGCATGCAATACCCTCAAAAATTATAAAAAAGCCTAATTGGATACGAGTAAAATTACCCGTAGGCAAAAAGTACACTGAGTTGCGCAGTTTGGTAGATAAATACAACTTAAATACTATTTGCACTAGTGGCAGTTGCCCTAATATGGGTGAATGTTGGAAAGAGGGAACAGCTACTTTTATGATATTAGGTAATATTTGTACTCGTTCTTGTGGTTTTTGTGGCGTAAAAACAGGACGCCCCAAAACTGTACAATGGGATGAACCTGAAAAAGTAGCCCGTTCTATTAAATTGATGAAGATTAAACATGCTGTTATTACTTCGGTTGACAGAGATGATTTAAAAGACGGCGGCTCTATTATTTGGGCAGAAACTGTTGAGGCTATAAGAAGAGCCAATCCAAGTACTACACTTGAAACCTTGATCCCTGATTTTCAAGGAAAAGAAAAACTGTTAGACCGAATTATTGAAGTGCATCCTGAAGTGGTATCCCACAATATGGAAACCGTAAGGCGGTTGACCCGTGAGGTTCGCATTCAGGCAAAATACGACAGAAGCTTAGCAGTACTAAAATACTTAAAGCAAAAAGGCATGAGAACTAAATCGGGTATTATGCTAGGTTTAGGCGAAACCGAAAAAGAACTGGTACAAACTATGGAAGATCTCAAAAACATAGGTTTAGATATAATTACTATAGGTCAGTATTTACAGCCTAGTAAAATGCATTTACCTGTAAAAGAATTTATATCACCTCAAAAATTTAAAAAATACGAAAAGTTAGGGCTTGAAATGGGGTTTATGTATGTTGAAAGTGGTGCCTTAGTGCGTTCGTCGTATAAGGCGCATAAGCATGCGGTATAAAAATTAAAAAAATAAGATTTTTAATTTAAATATCAAAAAATAAGTGTAGTACATTCAACTCCTTTTTTAAGTATAATATATTGATTAATAATATTTTATTAGTTTTCGTGCAAAAGCTATATAGTTGCTTTATTTTTTTTTCTTCTTCTTCTTCTTTTCAGCAAACATTTTTTTATACTCCTCCACATTAACAGCACCATTTGCTAGTAGCAATATGCTGCGATAATCTTTTTGTAATTTAGGTTTCTGATAAATCAAAGCACCACTAGCATAAGCTCGCTGTATAATATCCTCAATCAAATAATCTTCATTTGTTATTTCCGGATTGTATTCAGACTTTAAAGACAACTTAAACATATTAGCAGTAGTATTATACCAAAAAGCTTTCCATCCACTTCTCAGTTCTTTGATATTGTCAAAGGCAGTTTTTCCAGTTTGTCTGTGTATTAGTTTTAACAATATACGACCTTCGGTTCTAGTAAGTTTTTTTAGCCTATCGGTAAGTTCATTCTCTAAATATTTCTGTACGTTTTTTATGTATTTTCTTTTTTTTGCCTTGACTTTATTTTTGACAATCGCAAGTTTAAGCTGTCTAACCTTCTAGAAGCAAGCAAAGCAAAGGGATATGCCCTAAAAACTTTTTTTCTAAACCAGTAGTAATAGTGAGCGTCTATCTTAGATACAAACTTGTGCTTTGGCAAAATAACTACCTCGTTTAAATGAATCATTAAAGAGTCCGTTTGATTAACTAAGTAATAATTATCGATAAAACTCAGTATCGAGTCCTTTTTTTGAGCACAAACCGTTAATACTGCCAAAACCATAAAAGTGGTATAAAGCTTTCTCATCAATAATATATTTTCTACAAGCTGTTAATTAATTGATTATATAATTTTATTTTAGAGCAAAGTTTTACTTTACCTAAAACTTAATCTTTTATTGAGCATTATTTTTTTTATCTAATCTTTATAAAGAATTTTACCCCTATTACAAGGCTTAAAGTTAGTTATTTTAAGTTAGTGTAATTTTATTTTTTTAATACTTATATTTGCTTTTGATGAAACAAGCCAAGGCATATCAGGTTATTAAAATAGCTTCTCAAAGCCACGTTAACTTGCAAGACAACTTAGTAATTGAGGCACCATTGCAAATAAATATCAACGAGCATCCCTACACAGTTGTTATGCGGACTCCGGGAGATGATAATGAATTAGTTTTAGGGCTATTATACGCCGAAGATATCTATCGAAAAAAAGAACCTGTTTACATAAATAAAACCCACAAATATAATTACAATACTGTTTTAACTATTAAAATCCCTAAAAAAAACTTAGGCAAGGGCTATGCAAATAAAAGAACACTTTTATCAATATCCTCATGTGGTATATGCGGTAAAACAAAAATGAACGATTTACAAATTTCGGGCAAAGCTTTTAAAACTAACTTTAAAGTTTCGCCAACAAAAATTCAATATATGTTAAAAAAAATGACTTTACAGCAAAAAACCTTTCAAACTACCGGCGGAAGTCATGCTTGCTCAATATTTAATGCCTCTGCTAACTTGCTTGTTGTAAAAGAGGATATAGGTCGCCATAATGCTGTTGATAAATGTATTGGACACTTACTGCTAAAGCAGCAACTTTTAAATGCTAAAATTATGCTTGTTAGCGGCAGAGTTTCATATGAAATTGTATCTAAGGCTTTTTTTGCCAAAATACCATTGATAATTGCAGTATCGGCCTGTTCGAGTTTAGCAGTTGATTTTGCAAAAGAATTTGGCATTTGTCTTATAGGTTTTTGCAGAAATGACAAACTAACCATATATTCAAATCCTCAGTATATAAGTCAATGAAAAATAAAAAAATAAAAAAGCAAACTCCTAATGATTTTACAGGTATTAAGATAAGCAAAATACCCAAAAAAGCAGTGGGTGCAAAGGCTGTACAATCGGCCTTAAAACACATTATATCCCAAACGGGGCTTAGCAAGGGTTTTCACTTACTTAAAAACCTCAATCAAAACCGTGGTTTTGATTGCCCTGGCTGTGCCTGGCCCGACCCCGATGACAAAAGAGCTTTATTGGCTGAATATTGCGAAAACGGCGCAAAAGCTGTGGCAGAAGAAGCTACTAAAAACCGAGTATCGCCCTTGTTTTTTGCTGCCCATTCAGTTACTGAACTCTTACAATGGTCGGACTATAAGCTAGGAAAAAGTGGAAGAATCACCCATCCGATGGTATTGTTTAAAGGCAGTAAACATTACAAGGAAATTAGCTGGGACAATGCCTTTAGTCTTATTGGCAAACATCTCAATAAGTTAAGCTCGCCCAACCGGGCTATTTTTTACACCTCAGGAAGAACAAGCAATGAAGCTGCTTTTTTATACCAACTATTTGTCAGACAATTTGGAACCAACAACCTGCCCGATTGTTCAAACCTATGTCACGAAAGCAGTGGTAGTGCTTTGACACAAACCTTGGGCATAGGTAAAGGCTCTGTTACTTTAGATGATTTTAAGCACACTAATTTAATTATTGTAATGGGGCAAAATCCTGGAACTAATCACCCCAGAATGCTAACTGCTTTGAGCCAAGCCAAGCAACACGGCGGAAAAATTATTGCCATAAACCCCTTACCTGAAGCAGGACTGATGAACTATATTGACCCTCAAAACCCTTTTAAATGGTTTGGAAACGGACAAAAACTCACTGACTTGTTTTTACAAATTAAGATAAATGGAGATGTAGCTCTGCTTAAAATCATTATGAAGCTAATGAAAGAAAAGGAACAAAAGCAAGCCAACTCGGTATTTGATTATGAGTTTATAAGTCAAAAAACCCGAGGATTTGAAGAGTTTACAGCTAGTTTAGACAATTATACTATTGACAATTTACTGCCTCAAACGGGTTTAACCCTATCCGAAATCAAAAATGCAGTAGAGCTAATTATTGCGAGCAAACGCATCATTATTTGCTGGGCTATGGGTCTTACTCAGCACAAAAACGGAGTTGACAATATTAGAGAAATAGTAAATTTGCTTTTACTAAAAGGAAGCATTGGCAAAAAAGGAGCAGGCACCTGCCCTGTTAGAGGTCACTCAAATGTTCAGGGAGATCGCACCATGGGAATATGGGAAAAGCCTAAAGAGAGTTTTTTAAAAGCCCTCGAAAAAGAATTTCAATTTACAGCCCCCAAAAAACATGGATACGACGTTGTAGAGGCCATTAAAGCCATGTATGCCAAAAAAGCTAAAGTGTTTATAGCCATGGGTGGCAATTTTTTATCCGCCACTCCCGATACCGAATTTACCACCAAGGCCTTACACAACTGTGAGTTAAGTGTGCAAATTTCGACTAAACTAAACAGAAGCCATTTAGTTCACGGTAAAAACGCACTGATACTGCCCTGTTTGGCACGCTCGGAAAAAGACATTCAAAAAAGTGGCGAGCAATTTATTACTGTTGAAAATTCAATGGGTGTGGTTCATAAATCGCAGGGTTATCTAAAACCTGCCTCTTCTATGCTGTTAAGTGAACCTGCTATTGTTGCTGGTATGGCTCAAGCTACCTTAAAAAATACTAAACTCAACTGGTCAAAACTTATAAATAACTACAATTTAATTAGAAATAAAATAGAGGCCACCATCAAGGGCTTTGAAAATTACAATCAAAGAGTCCTAAAAAAAGGAGGTTTTTACTTACCTAATAGCGCAAGAAATGGGGATTTCTCAGCTAGCCCAACAGGCAAGGCTAATTTTAGTATTAATCGTATTTCGGATATTGTTTTAAATAATAATGAGTTTATTTTGATGACCATTAGGTCTCACGATCAATACAATACTACCATATACGGGTTAAACGACAGATACAGAGGGATATTAAACGAAAGAAGAGTGGTGCTTATAAACCCCAGCGATATGAAAAAATTAGGACTCAAAAAATTAGATAAGGTTAATTTAACAAGCTATTTTGAACAACAACAACGAGTTGCTAACAATTTTTTAGCAATACCCTATCCTATTCCCAAACAATGTACTGCTGCTTATTTTCCAGAAGTCAATGTATTGGTTCCAATTAAAAGCAAGGCTAAAATCAGTAATACACCTGCATATAAAGGAATTATTATTAGCATTAATAAAGCGTAATTAAAAAAATTGTACTTTCGCTTATATTAAAAACACTAAAATTAGGGGCATGCCGTTTATTGAAGAAACTAAGTATCAATTAATGCAAGAAGACATTGATACAGCAAAATTAAAATTAGAAAAAAAAGAAGAAGAATTAGATGAAATCAATGAAAGCTGCAAACATCAAAAACAAAGATTAAAAACCTTTATAGTATTGCTCGGCGTTTTTTTAGCTCTATCGCTGGCAATTATCTATTTGCTTATAAGCGGTAAATTAGATATTAAAACTATGACTTTAAACTCCAGCCAAAAAGCTGATATAGCTAAAATTAAAACAGAAGAGGCTAAAAGAGTGCTCGATAGCATAAGTTTAGCTAACAATTCTTCTAAGGCAGTTACAGCAATATCGTCAAACAACATAGATAGAGAAAGTACAATTGCAACGGTTAAAAAAAACAGCCATAAAAAAACAATTTACTCTGTTCAAATTGGAGTGTTTTCAAGCAAAAATTATCCTGTGCTATCAAAATCAATACTATCGGGAATTACTACTAAAAACAAACAATTTATCAAGCTTTCTTTAGGGATATTTACTTCTTTGAGCCAAGCCAAAGAAATGAAAAATGAACTGCTAAAAATGGGTTTTAAAGACGCCTTTATCGCCTCGTACATCAACGGAGAAAGACAGCAAATACATCAATGAACATATGCTTAAACAGTTGGTTAAAAGAATCTTTTTTTTGGATTTTTAACTTTTCTATTGGACTTGCTTTTGCACAAGAGCAATTTTTGAGTCAAAAAACTCTAGGGTATGGTCAATTAAATTTTCTTTCTATCGATATGCCCGAGGGTGAGGCAAATATGGATTTTGCTGGTTTGCATTATAATCTTAAAATCAATCATTTAGGCTATATTGGCATTGGATTTTATGGAGCAGTTGGTGGCATCAGAGGCGGTTTTTTTAGCTTAGGTGTTAATGCAGGGATGCAAAAGTATCTAAGCCAAAAGTTATTTATAGATACGGGGATTCACTTTGGTGGAGGTGGCGGTGTAGCTGCACCCGACGGTGGAGGTGCATTTATCTTACCTCATATTAATTTAGGCTATCAGTTTAAGCACTTTTCAACTACTGCTGGCTATAGTTATATAAACTTTTTTGATGGAGGAGCTATTAAAAGCAGTCAACTGGCTATTGCTGTTCAAGTGCCCTTGGCATTTAATGTTGCTAATTTTTCTTTGCGCGAAAAAGAATATAATTTTAATTCAATGTACAACAATGCATTAAACACAAATAGCAAACCTATTTCCTTGTTGTTTCACCTAAATAATGCAAATATAACTAAGGGTAATTACAAGGGAAAAACCATTAGCTTAGCAGGAATTGAACTCAGCTTATACCTATTGCCACGCTTTTTCTTTTTTGCTAAGGCAGATGGCGCTTATCACGGAATAAAGGCAGGTTATATGGATATTTTTATAGGTGGTGGATATGAGTTATCCATCAACAAAAATCGCACAAACCTACTGGCTAAATTTGGTTTGGGAGCAGGAGGAGGTGGTGGAGTTGACACCCGAGGAGGCTTGCTGTTTTATCCTGATTTTTCTTTGCAGCAGAAGCTTTTTAACAATGTTTACGCCTCTGTTAACAAAGGATATATAATAACGCCAAACAGCAACTTTACTAGTTCGACCTACGGAATGGCTTTAAAATATTATCTAAATAAAAAAGGCACTACAACAGCTCGTTTTACAAAACCCTCAAAAGCAAAACTTAAAGGGTTAAAAGCTGCTGTAAAACAAGATCTATATCTAAATGCACAAAGAGAGGGAGGTTTTAGTCAAAATTTACATCAAATATCCTTACAGGTTAATTTTTTCTTTAACAAGTACATTTATGGAATAGGACAAACATCGTTCGCAAATTTTGGCAATGCAGGCGCCTATGCTGAAGGAATTATAGGATTAGGACTAAGCCTAAACAATTCAACTGACAAAAGTGCCGCTGTATTTGTCCAAATACTATCAGGAGCAGCAGGAGGTGGAGGCATCAGTACTGGACAAGGACTTATTGTTAAACCAAGTATTGGGGTTGATTACAAACTTTCAAAATATTTAAGTTTAAGAGTTGCAACAGGTAGAGTTAAAGCTATATCTGACCGTTTAAATGCACAATTTTTTAATTTGGGGATTAGCTATCGCTTAGCTTTTTTAAGTATAAAGTCTTAACCCTTATAGTTTAACGTTTTAGAGTTTAATTAATATTTGCCAAAAAACTCTATTTTTTAAAAACAACTTACAACGTGTTACATATCCCCTTATTAATAGCACTTACAAATAAACTTGCAGAATTAAGGACTGTATTATTTGTTTATTTTAAATGTCTTATCTTGAGGATAGTAAGCACAATCGCCCAATTCTTCTTCTATTCGCAGTAATTGATTGTATTTTGCCAAACGATCCGAGCGCGAAACAGAACCAGTTTTAATTTGTCCACTGTTTAACGCAACAGCTAAATCAGCTATACTGGTATCTTCAGTCTCGCCTGAGCGATGGCTTATAACAGTGGTATATCCAGCATGATGAGCCATATTTACTGTAGCAATTGTTTCTGTTAGTGTTCCAATTTGGTTTAGCTTAATCAAAATAGAGTTAGCAGTTTGACTTAAAATACCTCTAGATAAACGTGTTACATTAGTTACAAACAAATCATCGCCTACTAGCTGTACCTTGTGACCTAGTTTCTCGGTTAAAAACTTCCATCCTTGCCAATCGTTTTCATCCATAGCGTCCTCTATAGATATAATTGGATACTTTTCGCATAATTCGGCTAAGTAAAGCACCTGTTCTTCCGAGCTTCTTACTGCTGCATTAGTTCCTTCAAACTTAGTATAGTGATATTTTCCATCTTTATAAAACTCAGTTGAGGCGCAATCAAGTGCTATCACTATATCAGTCCCAAACTTATAACCAGCCTTTGTTGTTGCCTGAGCAATAGTTTCAATTGCATCTTCAGTGCCTTTAAGCACAGGTGCAAAGCCTCCCTCATCTCCTACAGCTGTTGATAAGCCTCGGCTTTGTAATACTTTTTTTAAATGGTGAAAAATTTCAGAGCCAACCTGCATAGCTTCACTAAAATTCTTTGCCTTTAGGGGCATAAGCATAAATTCTTGAAAGGCTATAGGCGCGTCGGAATGAGAACCTCCGTTGATGATATTCATCATAGGCACTGGCAGTGTGTTTGCCGATACTCCTCCTATATAACGGTACAGAGGCAACCCTAATTGATTGGCAGCCGCCTTTGCAACAGCTAAAGACACCCCTAGGGTGGCATTAGCTCCTAAGTTTGATTTGTTCGCGGTTCCGTCTAGATCAATTAAAATTTTGTCTATTCTATTTTGATTAAATACAGATTCTCTCAACAGTTTTTTAGCTATGCCTGTATTGACATTTTTAACTGCTTTTAAAACTCCTTTGCCCAGGTATTTTTTTCCTCCATCGCGCAGTTCTACCGCTTCGTACTGTCCCGTTGAGGCTCCAGATGGTACAGCTGCTCTGCCTAAAACGCCATTTTCAGTAAGCACATCTACCTCAACAGTTGGATTACCTCTAGAATCAAAAATTTGACGCGCATAAATATTTGATATTAAACTCATAGTATTTTGTGTTAGTAGTTATACGGATAATTTTATTTAAATAACAAAATTGAAGTTTGCACTTTAAAAGGCAGTTTAGTTAGATTTGTGTTTCTTTATGTTTTCAATAAATTGTTCAAACAAATAGCTTGCATCGTGAGTTCCTGGGCTTGCCTCAGGATGATATTGTACAGAAAAAACATTTTTACTTTTCATTTTAATACCTGCTACTGTATGATCATTTAAGTGCAGATGAGTAATTTGTATATCAGCATGTGCTTCGGCTTGTTTTCTATCAATGGCAAATCCGTGGTTTTGACTAGTAACCTCAGCTTTGCCATTTATCAAATTTTTAACAGAATGGTTAATCCCTCTATGTCCATGATGCATTTTATAGGTTGATATCCCATTGGCTAGAGCAATTATTTGATGCCCTAAGCAAATACCAAATAAAGGCAAATTTCTTGAAATTATTTCTTTTGCAGTTTTTTGAACTTCAATTAAGGGCTTAGGATCTCCTGGTCCGTTTGAAATAAAATAGCCATCTGGATTAAAACTGCTCATTTGTTTAAATGTAGCATTATAAGGATATACTTTTATATAAACTCCTCTTTTAACAAAATTTGCAAGTATGCTTTTCTTAATCCCTATATCAATTGCTGCTATTTTAATAGGTGAACTTGACTTACCTACACAATAGGCTTGTTTGGTAGATACTTTTGATGCCAACTCAAGTCCTTCCATACTAGGAACGCTCGTCAATTTTTCTTTTAATAACTCAATATTAGTCAACTCGGTTGAAATTATTGCATTCATAGCTCCATTTATCCTAATATGTGAGGCTAAGGCTCTGGTATCAATGTCTGAAACTGCTACTAAATTGTGCTTTATAAACCAATCTTTTAAGCTTCCGTCTGAGCCACGACGCGAATAGGGGAAACTAAAATTTTTACAAATAAAACCTGCTATTTTAATTCCGTCAGACTCTATTTCACTATTTTTTACTCCGTAATTGCCAATATGAGCATTGGTACTAAGTAAAATTTGTCCGTAATAGGATGGATCGGTAAATATTTCTTGATAACCAGTCATCCCAGTATTAAAACAAAGCTCACCAGCACTAGTGCCGTCAATTCCAACTGATTTTCCATAAAAAACTGTTCCATCAGCCAACAGAACCAGAGCTTTTTTGCGAAACTGATAAGTCATATTATTGTATTGCTTCTCTTTTATCGCTAACAGTTAATTATAAAATCAACGTTTCTCAATATTAAAAATTGTATGTTGCTATTTTATAAATATAAACTTAGTATAAATGCTTAAATAAAAAACTAAATCTACGAAGCAAAACAATTAGAGCTTTTTTTATTTACCTTTCTCTAAACAGCATTTTACTACTGTATGCTAAAATTTAAATTAGTGTAGCAATTTTTTGTTGTTACCTCCATTTTATCATTGGTTTTCACTTTCACTTGCTGTTTGATTTTCTTCTTCTTGAACTACTTGGTTTTTAGCCATAGTACCACTCTCAGGGCTATTTGCTTTTCCTCTGCGACGGCTGCGGCGAGTACTTTTTTTAACCTTACCTTTATTAGGATTGTATAACTCGTTGTAATCAACTAATTCAACCATAGCCATTGAGGCATTATCGCCTTGACGGTTTCCTAGTTTTATAATTCGCAGATAACCTCCTGGTCTGTTTGCTATTTTTTCAGATACTTCTTTAAATAATTCAGTTACAGCATATTTGTTTCGCAAATAACTAAATACTACTCTGCGGTTATGGGTTGTATCTTTTTTAGATTTAGTTAATAAAGGTTCTACATATCTGCGCAATGCCTTTGCTTTTGCCTCGGTAGTATTGATACGCTTGTGCTCAATCAAGGAACAAGCCATGTTTGACAGCATTGATTTTCTGTGAGCTGTCTTTCTTCCTAAATGATTAAATTTTTTTCCGTGTCTCATGACAATTGGGTTTTTCTTTTACCTTGTAAACCTGTTAAAAGCTACAAAAAAATAAAAAGTTAATCTCGGTCTAATTTATATCTGCCTAAGTCTATGCCAAAATTTAAGCCTTTATTGTGTATTAGTTCTTCTAACTCAGTTAGTGATTTCTTGCCAAAATTTCTAAACTTCATCAAATCGCTTTTGTTAAACGATACTAAATCGCCTAAGGTATCGACCTCTGCAGCTTTTAAACAATTTAAAGCTCTGACCGATAAATCCATATCAACTAACTTGGTTTTTAACAATTGCCGCATATGCAAAGATTCTTCATCGTAAGTTTCGGGTTTATCAACCTCATCAGTCTCTAGGGTAATTCTCTCGTCAGAAAAAAGCATAAAGTGGTGAATTAATATTTTAGATGCCTCAGTTAAGGCATTTTTAGGACTAATTGAGCCATCGGTTTCTATATTAAAAATCAGCTTTTCGTAGTCGGTTTTTTGTTCTACGCGAAAGTTTTCAACTGAATATTTTACATTTTTTATTGGTGTGTAAATTGAGTCAGTAAAAATAGTTCCCAGCGGAACGCCTATTCGTTTGTTTTCTTCAGCAGATACAAAGCCTCTGCCCTTTTCTATAGTTATCTCGGCATTTAAGTTGACCGACTTGTCCATATTGCAGATTACTAGATCAGGATTTAAGACTTGAAAACCAGAAATATATTTTTGTAAATCGCCAGCAGTAAATTGCTCTTGTCCTGATACTGCTATTGAAAAAATTTCTCTGTCGTATTTATCAATTTGCCTTTTAAAGCGAACTTGCTTTAAATTTAATATGATTTCAGTTATATCTTCAACAACTCCTTCAATTGTTGAAAACTCGTGATTAACCCCATCTATGCGCAGTGATGTAATAGCAAAGCCTTCTAAAGATGATAAAAGAACTCTCCTTAAAGCATTGCCCACTGTTAAACCAAATCCTGGCTCAAGTGGTCTGAATTCGAATCTTCCTAAATAATCAGTAGATTCAATCATTATTACTTTATCGGGTTTTTGAAAATTTAAAATTACCATAATAAGTTTATCTGCGTTATTTAGAATATAATTCTACTATTAATTGTTCTTTAATGTTTACGGGTATTTGAAGTCTTTCGGGAACCTTGACAAAAATGCCCAATTTTGTGTCAGAATTCCAACTTAACCATTCGTAAACACTACTGTTGTTTTTAGCTAAGGATTCTTCTATAGCTTTTAAAGATTTAGATTTTTCTCTAATTCCAACTACATCTCCACTTTTTAGCCCATACGATGGTATGTTTACAATTTTATCGTTAACGGTAATGTGGCGGTGTGAAACTAATTGGCGGGCAGCACGACGCGAATTTGCTATACCTAAGCGAAACACTACATTGTCTAGGCGAGCTTCGCAAAGCTGCAAAAGTACCTCACCTGTAATTCCTTTCGAGGCTGAAGCCTTTTTAAACAAGTTGCTAAATTGGCGCTCTAATATGCCGTAAGTAAACTTTGCTTTTTGCTTCTCCATAAGTTGAATAGCATATTCAGATTTCTTAGCTCTTCTTCTGTTTGCTCCGTGTTGACCAGGAGGGTAATTCTTTCTTTCAAAATTTTTATCCTCTCCAAATATAGCTTCGCCAAATTTTCGAGCAATTTTAGTTTTAGGTCCTGTGTATTTTGCCATTTTTATCAGTTTAAGTAGGAGATTATGAATTAAGGCTTAATCCTTCGATAATCTTTATTCTACTGTGTTAAAATTTATACTCTACGTCTTTTTGGTGGTCGGCATCCGTTGTGAGGTATAGGAGTTACATCGATGATTTCTGTAACTTCAATCCCAGCATTGTGTATAGACCTAATGGCTGATTCTCTTCCATTTCCTGGTCCCTTTACAAATACTTTAACCTTGCGCATTCCAGCTTCTTTAGCAGCTGCTGAACAGTCTTCGGCGGCTAATTGAGCAGCGTAAGGAGTGTTTTTCTTTGAGCCTTTAAAGCCCATTTTTCCAGCCGATGACCAAGCGACAACATCGCCATTTTTATTGGTTAAAGATATGATAATATTGTTAAATGATGCAGTTACATGAGCTTGCCCAACCGAATCGGTTACAATTTTGCGTTTTTTTGTTATTTTTGATTTTGCCATAATCTAAATAGGTTTGTAAATTAACTAGGCAGTTATTTTTTCTTGTTTGCTACGGTTTTTCTCTTGCCCTTTCTTGTGCGAGAATTGTTCTTAGTTCTTTGTCCTCTTAAAGGCAAACCAAGCCTATGACGAATTCCTCTTTGGCATCCAATGTCCATTAATCGCTTAATGTTTAATTGAGTTTCAGAACGCAATTCACCTTCAATAGTATAGTTTCCAACTTGCTCACGAACTTTGGCAATTTGATCATCTGTCCATTGTTGCACTTTAACGCTCTCGTTAATTTTTGCACTGGCTAATATATCTTTAGCCCTGCTCTTTCCTATGCCAAAAATATAAGTTAAAGCTATAACACCTCTTTTATTTTTTGGTATGTCTATACCTGCAATTCTTGCCATAACTACCCTTGTCTTTGTTTAAATCTGGGATTATTTTTATTTATTACATACAACTTGCCTTTTCTGCGCACAATTTTGCACTCGGCACTTCTTTTCTTTAATGATGCTCTTACTTTCATATAAATAAGTTAAACACTTTATTTTTATATTTTTACCAACATAGGATATAATATTTTAACTGTCTTTGTTAATCTTTGCCTAATGCGGGTTATTGTTTGTCTTTAATCTTTAATACCTATAAGTAATTCTCGCTTTTGATAAATCGTAGGGACTCATTTCAAGCTTCACCTTATCGCCTGGTAGTAATTTAATATAATGCATGCGCATTTTTCCCGAAATATGAGCTGTTACTATATGCCCATTTTCTAATTCTACTCGAAACATAGCGTTTGACAATGCTTCGGTTATTTTTCCGTCTTGTTGAATTGCCGATTGCTTAGCCATATTGTTTTATTGATTTTCTGCTTTTGCTTTTACCTGTTTTCATTAAACCATCGTATCGGCTGTTTAATAAATACGAATTAATTTGTTGTATAGTATCAATGGCAACACCTACCATGATAATTAAAGAAGTTCCACCGTAAAACATAGCCCAGTTTTGGGTTACACCAAATTTTACAACAATAGCAGGCAATACAGATAAGGCAGCTAAGAATAAGGATCCGGGAAAAGTAATTTTAGATAAAACAGAATCTAAATAATTCGCTGTTTCTTCTCCAGGCTTATAACCGGGAACAAAGCCATTGCTTCGTTTTAAGTCTTCTGCCATTTTATTTGTAGGTATTGTAATTGCTGTATAAAAATAGCTAAAAACTATAATTAAGGCGGCAAATATAACATTATACCACAAGCCAAAACTATCTGCCAAACTGTTTAAAGCTGGGTATTTTTGACCTAGGGCTACTGGCAAAAACATAATGGCTTGAGCAAAAATTATAGGCATTACTCCTGCTGCATTTAATTTTAAAGGTATATATTGTCTTGATCTGGTTGCCTCTTTTAAGTTGGCAACTGCAGTTCGACGTGCGTACTGTACAGAAATTTTGCGAATGGCTGTTACTAATAATACACTTAATAAAAGTACTACAAACCAAATAATTAGCTCAATTAAAATCATCATATAGCCGCCACCGCCTGAGTTTTGTGTTTTAGAGACCACCTCTTGTAAAAATGAAACTGGGAAGTTGGCAATAATACCTACTGTAATTAATAGTGATATACCGTTGCCAATGCCTTTATCTGTAATGCGTTCACCCAACCACATAGCGAAAATGGTTCCTGCGGTTAATAAAATCATTGACGAAAACCAAAATGTGGCTCCCATTACCAAAAAAGCCGAATCGGGTAAGCCAAACGAAGTTTTAATAGCAGTAATATAGGTAGGACCTTGAACCATGGTAATTAAAATGGTTAGCCATCTGGTAATTTGAGTTATTTTTTTTCTGCCACTTTCTCCATCTTTTTGAAGTTTTTGAAGATAAGGAACAGCTATGCCCATTAACTGTACTACTATGGATGCAGATATATAAGGCATAATACCCAATGCCATTACCGATGCCCTAGCAAATGCACCACCTGTAAATGCGTTTAATAAGCCTAAAAGTCCACTTTCAGTTTGATCTTTTAGTGCTGTTAATTGATTAGGGTCTATCCCTGGTAATGGTACAGCGGACATAAACCTGTAAACAGCTATTAAGCCAATGGTTAAAAGTATTTTTTCTTTTAACGCTTGAATTTTGAAAATGTCTTTTAATGTATTTATAAAGCTCATTATATTTGTTTTCTTATAAGCTAATAGCCTGACCTCCAATTGATTCTATACTAGCTTTTGCCGATGCTGTAAATTTGTGTACAGTTATATTTAATGCAGCTTTTAAAGTGCCACCTCCTAATATTTTTACTAAGTCATTTTTTCGGGCTAGTCGGTTTTGAACTAAAATATCGATTGTTATCGTGTCAGTTATTAAGCCCTTATCAACTAAGTTTTGCAGTTTACTTAAATTTATGCCAGTATATTCTTTGCGATTTATATTGGTAAAACCAAATTTAGGTACCCTTCTTTGCAAAGGCATCTGACCTCCTTCAAAGCCTATTTTACGAGAGTAACCAGAACGAGATTTAGCTCCTTTGTTTCCTCTGCCTGCAGTTGTTGCTTTGCCTGAACCTTCTCCTCGCCCTAAGCGCTTTCCTTTGTTTTTAATTGCCCCTGCAGCAGGCTTTAAGTTGTGTAAATTCATCTTGCTATTTGGCTTATTTAATTGTGTTTATAATTATTTTAGCTCTGTGAATCAATATTTTTGTCATAATTTATTTCTTCTACTAAAACCAAGTGCTTTACTTTATTTACCATACCCAATATGCTCGCCGTTGCGTAATGCTCAGTTGTTTGATTAATTTTGTTTAAACCCAAGGCTTTTAATGTTCTTTTTTGATTTTTAAGCCGACCGATTTGACTGCGTACTTGAGTGATTTTAATTTTATTCATCGCAATAAAGCTTATCCGTTAAAAACTTTTTCTAATGATATTCCTCTTTGTTCGGCAATGGTTTCTGCACTGCGAAGCTGCAATAAGGCATCGAATGTTGCTTTTACTACATTGTGAGGGTTAGAGGAACCTTGTGATTTTGACAATACATCTTTTATCCCTACCGATTCTAATACCGAACGAACGGCTCCACCAGCTATAACCCCTGTACCGTGCGATGCTGGCTTAATAAATACTTTTGCGCCTCCGTATTTTCCTTTTTGCTCGTGTGGCAGAGTACCGTCAAGGATGGGTATGCGGACAAGGTTTTTCTTTGCCTCTTCAACAGCTTTTGCAATAGCTGAAGAAACATCTTTCGACTTACCTAAACCATGACCTACCACTCCTTTGCCATTGCCTACAATAACTATGGCAGAAAAACCAAAGGCTCTGCCTCCTTTAGTAACCTTAGTTACACGCTGCACACCTACTAACCTGTCAGCCAACTCTAAACCGCTTGGTTTTACTCTTTCTATATTTTTATATCCTAACATATGTAATTTCTTAAAATTTTAAGCCAGTTTCTCTTGCTGCTTCTGCTAACATCTTTACTCTTCCGTGGTATAAATATCCGTTTCGATCAAATGAAACTGTTTTTACTCCTACTTTAGTTGCCTTTTCTGCTATAGATTTTCCAACAGCTACAGCAGCCTCTGCTTTTGAATTTGATGAAATAGCTTTATCTCTCGACGATGCTGACGCAATTGTAACACAAGCTACATCGTCAATTAGCTGTGCGTAAATTTCCTTATTACTTCTAAATACTGACAACCTAGGCTTTTTAGCGGTTCCGTTAACAATTTTTCTAATTCTGCGCTTAATGCGTTGTCTTCTTTCAAGTTTTGATAGTGCCATAATATTCCTGTTGTTTTATTATGCAGATTTACCTGCTTTTTTTCTCAATACTTCACCAACAAACTTAATTCCTTTTCCTTTGTAGGGCTCTGGCTTGCGGAATGAACGAATTTTTGCAGCAACTTGACCAACTAATTGCTTGTCGTGTGAGCTTAGTTTTACTATGGGGTTTTTACCTTTTTCAGATACTGTTTCAACTTTTACCTCTGGGGCTAGCTCTAAAATTATATTATGAGAAAAGCCCAGAGCTAAGTCTAGCTTCTGTCCTTTATTTGTAGCTCTATAACCTACTCCTACTAGTTCGAGTTCTTTGGTAAAGCCTCTGCTTACACCTTTAATCATATTGTTTATCAACGATCTATACAAACCGTGTTCAGCCCTGTGTTGTTTGCTGTCAGAAGATCTGCTAACTGTTAAGTTGCCCTTTTCAATTTTTACAGTAATACCCTTGGTTAAACTCTGTGTTAAAACTCCTAGCTTACCTTTTACTGTTACCACATTTTGGTTTACGTGCACTTCAACTCCTTGTGGTAATTCAATTGGATTTTTTCCTATTCTGCTCATCTCTATCTCTGCATTTATCTTTTAATAAACATAGCACAATACCTCTCCGCCTATATTTTCTCTACGTGCCTTTTTGTTTGTCATCACTCCTTTAGAGGTAGATATTATAGCTATACCTAAACCGTTTAGCACTCTAGGCATTTCTCTAGCAGAAACATACTTGCGCAAGCCTGGTGTTGATATTCTTTGAATTTTTCTGATAACTGATTCTTTGGTCTGTCGGTCGTACTTTAATGCTATCTTAATTGAACCTTGAACATTATTATCAATAAATTGATAGCTTAAAATATATCCTTGATCAAATAATATTTTAGTCATCTCCTTTTTTAGTTTTGAAGCTGGAACTTCAACTACTCTATGACCGGTTGCAATAGCATTTCTAAGTCTTGTTAGAAAATCTGCAATTGGATCTGTGTACATATTTTGATTAATTTGCAGTTTTGGTTTTTAACAATTTATATTTTTTTTGCACACTAGCGCAATTGCTAAACCTGAAACCGATTACTACTTTTTTTATTTTAAATGAGCTTTAACACTTTTGTGGGTTTGCTATTTAAAAAAGCTATTTAAAATACCTTTTATAGCTTATATTATACCACACTTTTTAATATTGAACAATTAGTTGCTTTAATTAAAAAGTACAATTGTATTTTACTTTGGATTATCGCCTAATTTCTTAGCTATTAAACTCTTTAGGTTATGCTTTATTTAATAGCTTGCCTTTTATAAGTTTTTTTAACTGCTTAACCCTTTTTTAAAACAGAATGCAAATATACATAAAGTTTTAACAAATTAGCCTTAATTAAATTGTTGATTTTACTGCTAGTATATCGTGTAATAGATCTTATTTTGTGTTGTATTTTTATTTTTTACAACCATTACTTAAACTAAAATAACTCAACTGGTTTATAATTAAAACTTTTTCTAGAGCCTTTAACTTGTCAATGCTTACCAACTTGCCTTTTTAACTCCAGGTATTAACCCTTGATTTGCCATTTTGCGAAACACAACCCTTGAGATGCCAAATTGACGAATATATCCCTTAGGGCGTCCTGTTAGTTTACAGCGGTTGTGCAATCTGACAGGTGAGGCGTTTTTTGGCAGTTTTTGCAAGGCTTCATAATCTCCTGCTTGTTTTAGGGCTTTTCTTTTTTCAGCGTATTTGGCTACTGTTTTAGATCTTTTGCGTTCGCGCGCTTTCATTGATTCTTTAGCCATAATAATTAATTCTTTTTAAATGGTAAACATAACTCTTCTAATAATTACTTAGCTTCTTTGTCTGTTTTGGCAGAGGTTACAAATGTAATGTCCATTCCGTTTATTTTTTTTACTTGATCAATATTAATTTCTGGAAAAATAATTTGCTCGGTTATTCCTAAGTTGTAATTACCTCTACCGTCAAAGCCATTTGCTATTCCGTTAAAATCTCTAACTCGGGGTAAGGAGGCGGTTATTAAACGATCTAAAAATTCATACATTTTATCGCCTCTTAAAGTAACCTTAGCTCCAATTGGCATTCCTTTGCGTAATTTAAAGTTTGCCACGTCTTTTTTTGAATTAGTCGAAACCGCTTTTTGTCCGGTTATAGCAGTTAGCTCATCAATAGCGTATTCAATTAATTTTTTATCAGCTATTGCTATTCCTACCCCTTTGCTAACAACTATTTTTTGCAGCTTAGGTGCCTGCATTACATTTTTATATGCATATTCTTTTACAAGTGTTTTAATTACTTTATTTTTATATGCCTCTTTTAATCTAGGTACGTAAGTCATACTTATATTTCTTTATCTGATTTTTTTGAAAATCTCACTTTTTTACCATCTTCAAATCTATAGCTCACCCTAACTGCTTTGCCGTTTTCAACTAGAGCGAGGTTTGAAATATGAATTGGTGCTTCTTTTTCTACTATCCCTCCTTTTGGATTTGAGGCATCTGGTTTTACGTGTTTATAAACCATATTTACACCCTTTACTACTGCTTTGTTAGTAGCTTTAAATATGCGTAATACCTCGCTTTCCACACCTTTATCTTCTCCTGCTATAACTTTAACAGTATCTCCATATTTGATTTTAATTTTTTTCACACGAATAAATTTAAGTTAAACGTTTGATTTTAATATTTTAATTAAGATTAGTAAGAATTGCTAAACCCGCTCTATTCATTATTTTTTGTAGATACAATTAGTTCAGTTTTCTAAATATATCTATTATATTTTACGATTTTAAAATTTACTAAAATTTGTTAATAAGGCAGTTAATTCTGTAATTTTGTATTTAAAATTATTTTTCAAATGCTTGTTTGGGTTGTAAAATGTTGATTATTATGTTTTATTACTGTTATATCTAATTCAAAGCAATAGTAATATTGCTGTGTTTTAAATTTTAGCTAGAGTTTTGGTTTTGTGCAATTAAAGCACCTCAGGTGCAAGTGATACAATTTTCATAAATTGCTTCTCGCGCAACTCTCTAGCAACTGGACCAAACACACGAGTTCCTCTCATCTCTTCTGTCGGATTTAGCAGTACGCAGGCATTGTCGTCAAAGCGAATATAAGAGCCATCTTTACGCCTTATTTCTTTTTTGGTACGAACTACAACAGCACGCGAAACCTGTCCCTTTTTAACAGTTCCATTTGGGGTTGCTATCTTTATAGTAACAACAATTTTATCGCCTACACTAGCGTAGCGCTTTTTTGTTCCTCCTAAAACTCTAATCACCAAAACTTCTTTAGCTCCAGTGTTGTCAGCTACTTTTAATCTTGATTCTGTTTGTAACATAATTTATTTAGCTCTTTCTAGTATTTCAACTAGTCTCCAACGTTTCGATTTACTCAATGGGCGAGTTTCCATTATTTTTACAGTATCTCCAATATTGCAATCATTATTTTGATCATGCGCAACGTACTTCTTGGTTTTTAACACAAATTTTCCGTACATGGGGTGCTTAACTCTTTTTACCTCGCTAACCACTATGGATTTTTCCATTTTATTGCTCGATACTACCCCTATTCTCTCTTTTCTAAGATTTCTTTTTTCCATCTTTAAAAATCACCAGAATTATTGTAATTCTCTTTTTGTTAATTCTGTAGCTACTCTTGCTACAGTTCTTCTTGTAATACGCAACTCTAATGGATTTTCCAATGGTTCTACTGCATGTGCCATTTTAAGTTTTGTATAATCTTTTTTTAGGGTCACCAATTTTTCTTTCAAGGCGACTGTTGATAATTTTTTAATTTCTGATTTTTTCATGTGTTCATTTATGTTTTAATAATGCGGTCAGAAAAAACTCGCCAATGGTTATTGCCTCTTAGTTAATAGTATTTTTATATTTTTTTCTACAGAATAACTCTTTAACTACAATACTGCTATTTTAAAATTTTATCTATTTATGTTTTTGCTATGTTAGTTTAAAAAAAATAAATTAACTATAAATGAAAAATTTACCGATAATTTTGTAATTCTTTTATTGCTAAAACTGTAATTTCAACAAGTATTTAACCTTAAAAGTTTCTGTTTTTTTATTAGGCTTTGTAGTCAAAATCTCTTGCAATTACAAACTTAGTTTTAACAGGCAGCTTTTGAGCTGCTAAACGCAGTGCTTCTTTGGCTATTTCAAGAGGCACTCCGCCAACCTCAAACAATACTCTTCCTGGCTTTATCACTGCTACAAAATGGTCTGGAGCTCCTTTCCCTTTACCCATACGCACCTCTAATGGCTTTTTAGTTATAGGTTTATCTGGAAATATCTTAATCCACAATTGCCCTTCTCTTTTCATATAACGGGTTGCAGCTATACGGGCGGCTTCAATTTGACGAGATGTAAGCAAATTTTGATCAAGTGATTTTATGCCAAACATTCCGTTTGAAAGTTGAGTGCCTCTACCTGAATTGCCATTCATATTGCCCTTGCCTTTTTGAACGCGACGGAATTTGACTCTTTTTGGCTGTAACATTTTAATTTTGTTTAAAAATTATTTTCTTCTACGAGACTGGTGCTTAACTGCCGTACCTGTTTTATTTATATTTCTTTTTTGTTTTGATAGCCCCACTAATGGAGATAGCTCGCGTTTTCCGTAAACCTCACCTTTCATAATCCACACTTTAATTCCTAGTCTTCCGTAAGTAGTATGTGCTTCATCTAGAGCATAATCAATGTCGGCTCGGAAGGTTGATAACGGAATTCTTCCTTCTTTATAGTGTTCAGAACGCGCCATTTCGGCACCATTTAAACGCCCAGATATTTGTATTTTAATTCCCTCGGCATTCATCCTCATAGTGGCAGCAATTGCCGTTTTGATAGATCTTTTATATGAAATTCTGTTTTCAATTTGACGAGAAACACTTGCTGCAACTAGCTTGGCATCTAATTCGGGTCGTTTTATTTCAAATATATCAATTTGAACTTCTTTACCTGTAATTTTTTTGAGTTCTTCTTTGAGTTTATCAACCTCCTGACCGCCTTTACCTATTATAATTCCAGGTCGGGCAGTGGTAATGGTTATAGTTACGAGTTTTAAAGTTCGTTCAATAATAATACGAGAAACATTTGCTTTAGATAACCTGACATTGATATATTTTCTAATTTTGCTGTCTTCAGCAATTTTATCGCCGTAGTCATTTCCTCCATACCAGTTTGACTCCCATCCCCTGATGATTCCTAAACGATTTCCTATTGGATTGGTTTTTTGTCCCATTTCTACATTGATTAATTACTGTTAATTTTACTTGCTAACTCTAGAGTTATATGGTTTGAGCGTTTTCTAATTCTGTGTGCACGTCCTTGTGGAGCAGGTCTTACTCTTTTTAGCATGCCTGCACTATCAACGCATATTGATTTTACATATAATTCAGCATCTTCTATATCACTATCGCTATTTTTGGCTTGCCAGTTGGCAATTGCTGACAGTAATAATTTCTCTAGATTGCGAGATGCTTCTTTAGTGCTAAATTTTAAAATATGCAGTGCTTTTTCAATTTCTTGTCCTCTTATCAAATCGGCAACTAAACGCATTTTTCGCGGTGATGAAGGGCAGTTGCTAAGCCTTGCTAAAGTGCGTTGTTTTTTGGCTTCTTTTAATTGCACTGACATTTTATGTTTACGACTTCCCATAATTTTACACTATTTTTTTCCTTTGTTTTTAGCACCTGCATGCCCTCTAAACGAGCGTGTTGGTGAAAATTCTCCTAGTTTATGCCCTACCATATTTTCAGTTATGTAAACTGGAACAAACTGACGTCCGTTGTGTACTGCAATTGTTTGTCCTACAAAATCGGGTGTAATCATACTGGCTCTTGACCAAGTTTTAATCAATGTTTTACTGCCCGATTGTGCGTTAGACAAAACTTTTTTCTCTAACTTATAGTGAACATAAGGTCCTTTCTTTAATGATCTTGCCATAACTTAATCCTTGTCTACTTATTTCTTTCTTCGCTCTATAATATACTTATTGCTAGCTTTTGTTTTAGAGCGGGTTTTATATCCTTTAGCAGGTATGCCATTTCTCGACCTTGGATGCCCTCCAGTAGCACGTCCTTCGCCTCCTCCCATGGGGTGATCAACAGGATTCATCCTCACTGCATTAGTTCGTGGTCTTCTGCCTAGCCATCTGCTTCTTCCTGCTTTACCCGATACTAATAACTGGTGGTCTGAGTTAGAAACCACTCCTATAGTTGCCTTACAACTCAACAATACTAATCTTGTTTCACCCGAGGGTAGTTTTACTGTGGCATATTTACCATCTCTTGCCATTAATTGTGCAAAAGAACCTGCAGAACGCGCCATAACAGCTCCTTGACCTGGACGCAATTCAATACACGAAATAGTAGTTCCTAAAGGTATGTCGTTTAAAAACATGGCGTTTCCTACATCGGGAGTTGCATCTTTACCCGACAATAGTTTTTGCCCTGGCTCTAATCCATTTTGAGCTATTATATATCTCTTTTCTCCATCAACATACACAAGTAGGGCAATAAATGCCGTGCGATTTGGATCGTATTCTACTGTTTTAACTACAGCAGGTATTCCGTCTTTATCGCGTTTAAAATCAATAATGCGATATTTTTGCTTATGACCTCTGCCTATATATCGCATGGTCATTCTCCCTTGGTTGTTTCGACCCCCAGTGCGCTTTTTGGAAGATAATAATGACTTCTCTGGCTTATCTGTAGTAAGGTTGTCAAAGCCATTTACCACTCTAAAGCGCTGACCTGGTGTTATTGGTTTTAATTTTCTAACTGACATTGTCTTTTGTTAAAGATTGTTGTAAAAATCAATAGTATGGCTTTCTTCTAACTGGACAACAGCTTTTTTATAAGCACTTTTACTGCCTTTAACTGCTCCTTTTTTTTTATTGTATTTGATTTTCTTCTTTATAGGATGAATTAGAGTTTTTACAGATAAAACTGTTACTCCATAAAATGATTCTACTGCGCTTTTAATTTTTGGCTTATTAGCATTTTTATTTACAATAAATGTATAACGATTAAACTTTTCGCTGTCTTTTAATGCTTTTTCGGTAATAACAGGCTTTATTAAAATACTCATTTTTGTTTATTTAATCAAGTTTGATTCAATTGCTTCTATTGAACTTTCAGTAATTACCACCTTGTTTGCATTTAATACATTATAGGTGTTAAGACCAGTAGGGTCAATAACTTTTGTGTTTTTAAGATTGCGAGACGATAGGTAAATATTTTTGCTGGAGTTGCTCAGTACAACTATTGATTTTTTTGTGCCTAAATTTAAGGCTTTTAACAATTTAATAAAATCTTTGGTTTTTGGAGTCTCAAAGTTAAAGTCTTCGAGAATTAGTAAGTTTTTGTTACTTGCCTGTATGCTTAAAGCTGATTTTCGAGCTATGCGTTTTAAGTTTTTATTTAATTTAAATGAATAACTTTTAGGCCTTGGACCAAATATGCGTCCACCTCCTCTGAAGATTGGCGATTTAATACTTCCTGCTCTTGCCGTTCCAGTTCCTTTTTGTTTTTTAATTTTTCGTGTACTCCCCTTTATCTCGCCTCTTTCTTTGGTTTTATGAGTGCCTTGTCGTCGGTTTGCCAAATATTGCTTAACATCTAAGTAAACAGCATGATTATTTGGAACAACACCAAATACCTCGCTCGAAAGCTCTACTTTTCTGCCAGTATCCTTTCCAGTTATGTCTAATACAGTTGCTTCCATTATTTTTCAATAGTTATATAAGAGTTTTTATGCCCAGGAACAGCTCCTTTTACAACAATGAGATTTTTTTCAGGAACTATTTTCAGTACTCTTAAATTTTGAACTTTAACTTTATCTGCCCCCATGCGACCTGCCATGCGCATTCCTTTAAATACTCTTGAAGGATAAGAAGCTGCACCAATTGAACCTGGTGCTCTTAATCGGTTGTGTTGCCCGTGAGTTGCTTGTCCTACTCCGCCAAAGCCATGACGCTTAACAACTCCTTGAAAGCCTTTCCCTTTTGATGTGCCAGAAACATCGACAAACTCACCCTCGACAAATAAGTCAACAGTAAGTGAATCGCCTAACTTATATTGGGTTTCAAAGTCTTTAAACTCAATCACTTTTCTTTTTATCGCTGCGTTAGCTTTTTTAAAGTGCTCGTTTAGAGCTTTATTTGATCTCTTTTCTTTTTTGTCATCAAAACCTAGTTGCAGGGCATTGTATCCGTCAATTTCTTTTGTTTTGACTTGGGTAACAATGCAGGGACCTGCCTGAATTACAGTACAGGGTATGTTTTTCCCGTTCTGATTAAACAAACTGGTCATTCCTATTTTTTTTCCTATTAACCCAGGCATAATTTGTTTAAATTTAACACGATAGATTTTTGTTTTTATCTAGCGCGTCTGTTAACAGTTTAGTGTTTGAAACGAAAGTTTCAATTTTTTTCCGCTTTGTATTTTACAAAAAAAAAGCGAAAACACAGTTTTAGCTCTTACTTATTTGTGTTTTTACCGTTTTTCCTTTGCTTAACTCTCCGGACATGTTATGTGAAATTAGTATAATTTCTTTTCTCTACTAAATTTCGGGTTGCAAATTTATAAAATAATATGTTTATGCACAAAATAAAATTTGGAATCTTAAAATTTTATTTAAAACAAAGCTAATTTTAAGGTTTTTATTTGTACTCACAATTAAAAAACAAGCCTGTGGCTTGTTAATAAAACGATTGTTCATTTTAATAATTTGGACTTTTAAGTTGGCAAACAAGCGTGTAAACTCAACACTCAAAAGAGTGTTAAAACTACAAATTCTGCTGTGCCTTTTGAACAAATTTAGCCTATTTCTTGCTCTGTTCTCAATCTTTGTATATAAGTTGCCTTAATTTTTTGAGCTCGCTTTGCTACTGAAGGTTTTGTAAATTGTTTTTTGTCGCGAAGTTGCTTCATAGTTTTTGTACGATCGAACTTTCGCTTGTATCGCTTCAAGGCTCTATCTATATTTTCGCCTTCTTTTACAGGAATAATTAACATTTATTTGCACCTCCTTTCACAATGTATAGTATTTAAGTTAAAAATTATATTATAAACATACAAATCACGCCTTAAAATTTGAATTTTAAGGATTGCAAATATAGTAATATTTTTTTAATTAACAGTTTTTGTGTTGTTTTTTTTAAAAGAGTAGGTCCGCTCTTTATAAAATAAGTTCAATTTCAGAAATTTGAGTCAAACAAATTTATAAACACTTAGCACTAATGGCAAAAAAACTGCCGACTAAGGTGCTTGTTTAAAAGCTTTGATGCCTTTTTTTAACCAATTATAATATACATTGACATTAGGTGTGTAGGCAACAGGCTCAATTAACTTCTCTTCATCGGTATTCATTAATACATAGTAGGGCTGTGAATTTGTGTGGTATTTTAAGGTTTGTAATTCACTCCATTTTTGCCCAATATATCGCAGCTTTTTACCTGGTCGTAATTCAGACTCTACAATTTCGTTATCTTTTAAGGGTCTTTTGTCATCAACATATAATGAAATTAACACTACTTCATTTTTTAAAATAGCTAACACTTTGTCTTTTGCCCAAACATTTTGTTCCATTTTCCTGCAATTAACACAAGCATGCCCAGTAAAATCAAGCAAAATAGGTTTGCTAACTCTTTTGGCATAAGCTAATCCTTTGTAGTAGTCGTTAAACGCTAAGATATTGTGCGGCGGCAATAAATGTGCTCCGTCGGGTAAGCTTGAATTGTGTGTTGTGCTTTCAATAACAGCCCTAGACTCTGTTTTTTGATAACCCACACCATAAGGAGATTCGCTGTAGTGCTGTGCAGGTGCAAAGGCACTGATTAAATTTAGAGGTGCTCCCCATAATCCTGGCAACATATACAGGGTAAAAGCTAAAGAAATAAGACCTAAACTAAGCCTGCCTACTGAAAGATGAGCTAATGGCGAATCGTTAGGTAGTTGAATCTTTCCAAACAAGTAAGCTGTTAAGGCTGCAAAAATAGCTATCCAAATTGCCAAAAACACCTCTCTTTCTAAAAGGTGCATTTGCAATACCAAATCGGCATTTGACAAAAATTTAAAAGCAAAGGCTAGTTCTAAAAAACCTAAAACTACTTTTACTGTGTTTAGCCATCCTCCTGACTTGGGAAGGGTATTAATCCATCCTGGGAAAATAGCAAAAAGGGTAAAAGGCAAAGCTATAGCTAATGAAAATCCGAACATGCCTATAATTGGCGCTATGCCTCCTTTTGATGCTGACTCTACAAGCAGAGTGCCTACTATGGGCCCGGTACATGAAAAAGAAACAATTGCCAAGGCTAAGGCCATAAAAAATATACCTAGCATACCGCCCTTATTAGCTTGTGCATCAACTTTTGTACTCCATGAACTAGGTAAACTCAAGTCGAAAGCTCCTAAAAAAGAAACAGCAAAAAGCAATAGTAATAAAAAGAAAAAAAAATTAAACCATACATTAGTAGAAAGTGCATTTAATGAATCTGCACCAAAAATTCCACTTACTAACGAACCTAAAATAACATAAATAACTACTATGGAAATGCCGTAAATTAGTGCGTTTTTTACGCCTTGAGTTTTATTTTTACTTTGTTTAGTAAAAAAGCTTACCGTTAAGGGTATCATCGGAAAAACACAAGGGGTTAGCAATGCGGCAAAACCCGATAAAAAAGCAATAAAAAAAATAGCTATAAACCCTCTGTTAGCAGTGTTGCTTGAAGTATTGTTTGGCTTGTTAATTTCTGTTTTGTTATCAGAAACTTGTTTTGCTTTGCTGAGATTAAAAATTAGATCAACCTCTGTTGGCGGCAAACACCTCGTGTCTCTACACACCATAAATTCAACGGATGCCTTTATTTCTTGAATTGTTTTTGTAGTGCTTATTCGTTGTTCAAATTTAGCCTTATTGCTAAATGAGGTAACTTCCATATTAAAAGTAGCATCTTGTATAGTGTGCCCTTTTTCTTCTATCACCTTACCTTTAAGGTTATAATTGTTGCTTTTAGCAAAGAAAAAAGTAGTAGGAATAGGTCCCCCTTCATCAACATATTGAGAATATATATACCATTTGGGTTCAATAACAGCAGTGGCAATTAAATTAAATTCAGTTTCCGATATTTTTTCTACCGAAGTATGCCATTTAACGGGTTCGTAAATTTGAGAAAACATCAATGTTGCTGGAAATATTGTAGCAAAAAATAAAAAAACTTTGTGCATTAGACTTGAGCTTGTGTTTTTAAATAGGTTCATGTATTTTTAATTTTTTAGCATTTAATGAAGTTAACCACAATAATCATTTTCCTCTATGTGTATAACATATTAAAATGTGTGTATAAAAGTTATGCACACTTGTTTTATAAGATGAAATTTATGTTGCCTTTAACCAATAACTGATAAAAATACACAATATTATAAAAATATACTTGGTGAGATTTAGTTTGTTTCCTCAATTCCGCAAGCGTATTTTAAAAAACATGTTGAAAACTTCCTAAAATAAAGCCTTACAAATATTTGCAAGGCTCATTTTTTTTTTACTTATTTAGGCAAAATGTTTAAACAAGTTAGATTAAAGAGCAACGCCTTTAGGCAGATTAGCCTCTTGCTTTTAAGTATTTCACTAACTTGGTGTATATTTGCGATACAGTTATATGTGTTATATGGCTTTTGTTTGACAATTTGAGACTTGTGATAATACAAAGCTATCTATCGAAAGAAAGATTAAAACTCAAATATAAAAGTTGTATTTATTAGTTGAATTTAAGTAATTTAAATATTACTTCGCAATAATTATCCAGCTAAAAAAAACAATAATGCCTGTTAATTTTTTAATTAAAACAGCAAATGACAAAAACAATGAGTTTAGACTAGCTTTAGATATGTACATAAGTAAAAAAACAAAAGCATTTACGCTAAGCGAAGTACTTGTAGTTTTAATTGTATCAAGTATAGTTGTATCGCTGACCTTTGCAGTGCTTTTTGCTGTACAAAAGCAGATAAAATTAATACAAACTAACCTTGTAGCTAAACAACAAATACAATTTATAGAGCGAATGCTTTGGAAAGATTTTAACAGTTATACTACAAGTTATGATTTAAATACTAGTGTGCTGTATTTTAAAAACAGTGTAGATTCATTAATTTACGAGTTTAAAAGCCATTATATCATAAGAAAAAACGATACTTTAGCCTTTGAAATTGCAAAAAAACAACTGTTTTTAGATGGAGAAGAGGTTGTAACTGGCAATATAGATGCCATAAAACTACAAACTTCTGCTGTGTTTGGCAACAAAAAAATTTTTGTGTTTAAAAGTAAAGATGCTTCTTTTTATTTAAATAACTAAATGGGCTTTCAATTAAAAAACATTTCTGCAACAAAGCAAAAACCTTCAGGTTTTATAAATATGGAGGCACTTTTACAAAAGGAAATTACTTTTTTTAAAGGTTCTTTTTCTAACAAAAAAAAAGAGGCATTTTATACAGAATTGTCTGTTTTACTTCGTGCAGACTTAGAATTAAAAACAGCTCTGGAACTTATTGGCGATGCGCAGAAAAAAGAAACTCATAAGCAAATTTTTCAAAGTATGATTGAAGAATTGGTATCGGGAAAAAATTTATCTGATGCTGTAAAAAATCAACAATGCTTTACGGAGTATGAATACTATTCGCTAAAAATAGGAGAAAAAACAGGAACGCTTAAAAATGTGAGCCAAGAATTGGGCAACTTTTTTAGACGAAAAAACGAGCAGCAAAGAATATTGATTAATGCTTTGAGTTATCCCATTGTGGTGCTAATTACTGCCTTTTTGGCACTTGCTTTTATGTTGCATTTTGTGGTGCCTATGTTTGCGGCTATTTTTAAGCAAAACAAAGTATCGCTTCCCTGGATTACTGAGCAAATTATTTATTTTTCAAGTTTTTTTAAAGCTTATTACGGCTTTGTTTTGCTTTTATTTTTAGGAATATTTTTATTTGTAAAAATTTTTAAAAAAAACATTAGATATAAAAAAATATCCTCTAGGCTTTTGCTGAAAATACCTTTTGCAGGCGACTTTACGCGTAAGCTTAAGCTAGCGCAATTTACCCAAGCCTTATCCTTATTGATAAGTGCTAAGATTCCGCTGTTAAACGGCATTAGGCTCACTAAAAAAATGATTGAATTTTATCCTTTACAAACAGCTTTAGAAAAGATAGAAGGTGATATCTTAACAGGAAAAACTCTGCATGAAAGCATGGTAAAACAGCCTTTTTTTGATAAAAAAATGAGCTCGCTTATTAAAGTTGCAGAAGAAACCAATCAAACTGAAACAATTTTTAATCGCTTAACCTATCAATACAATCAAGAAATTGACAGTAAATCTAAATTGATTAGCACTACCCTCGAACCCTTGATTATTTTAGTTCTAGGAACTGTAGTTGCTGTAATTTTAATAGCAATGTATTTGCCTATGTTTAAATTGAGTACAGTTATCGGCTAGTTTTTCGAATAAAAATTTTAGCACTAAGGTAGGCTGTGTTTGTTTTGTAATTTTTATTTTTTTGAAAATTTACCGAGGTTAATGCTCCCATTTTTTGTTGTTCTAAATAATTAATCGCTTTTAAAATATCAATAAAACCACCTTTTAATTCAAAAAAATAAGTTTCCTGATCAACCTGATTTTCAGTAATTACATGAGGTTCATTAAAGGTTATTAGTTCAAGTTCTTTATTTGTTGTAAAATCTGTTAGCTTTTTTAACAAGGCTTGTTGAAAAGAATTATGAGCAGAAATGTTTTCTCTGTCTAAAACACTGTCTAAATAGATGTTTTTTTGCTGTAATAAACTAATGCTTTGTGAAGACTTATCAAATATGCCTTTTTGTTGCAACAGCTTTTTATATACTTTTTTCAATTTAAAAGTATTTTTTATTGAAAAGTTATAAGCAAGGGCTAACAATAGAATAAATCCCACCAATGTAATTATATTTTTTTGTCGTCTATTCATTTTTAATTCTTATTAACACCTCGAACAAGCTTATATTACTCTTAGTCTGCTCATAATGCATAATTGTTACTTGACCAATCCAATTTTTTGCCTCTAAGCTTTCAATAAAATTGGTAAAGGTGTCTGTTTTTTTCGATATCCCTTTAACAACTATTTCACCGTGCCTATACTTAATAGCCTTATTATTTTTTACACGGCTGCTTAAAGGCTGATAGTTTAGTGCTGAAAGCAATACTGTGCGAGGAATAAGTTGTCCTATTTCATCTAAATAAAAAGATACTTTTGAGTTAGATACTGAATGTAAAATACTCACTAATTCTTCTTTTTTTCTCACCTGTTCTTTTAGTTGTAGCAATTTATTTTTATGTGTTTCATTTATTTGAATATCAGAGTTTATTTTATTTATTTTACTGTGATAGCTGCTAAAAATCAAAAAGTTAATACACAAAAGGGCAAACAAAAATCCAAGAGCAGTATATAAGCCAACTTTAAAAATACGCTTTTGTTGGAAGTTGTTTTTTAACTTGCTTGTACTTTGCTCTAATCCATGTTGTTTTATTTGAAGATTAAAGTAAAACCCCAAAATTCCACCTAACAACAAGGTGTAATTGGTAGAGATATCCAAACTGTTAATCAAATAATGTCTTATACTTACAAAGTCTTTTTTTATTGATGCAATTTTTTGGTTTTTAACCCGTATAACTGCATTTGAAATAGTAATCTCACCTTCTACAAAGGGAAGCAAGTGCTCAATCGAGGTGCTTCCTAAGGAAAATCCGATTATATCAATTTTATTGTTTTGATATTGGCTAATGATTTTATCGACATAGGTTTTTCTGCTGATAGAAACAAAATACTTATCTTTAGAATGCAATACCTCATAGTAAAAATCACTTAAAACAATATTTGGAAAAACTTCCTGAATAGGTTTTGCAGTTAAGTTTACATTTTCAACTTCTTTTAAGAGCACTTCTTTACTGTTGATTATTAAAAAAATGTATTGCTGTTTTAGTTGTTTTAGCAAATGCTTAAAGGAAGTGTATTGCTGTTTTTTCTTTATAAAAAGTTGATTTTTTGTTTTTTGAACTGATAAAAGATTAAAAACATCTGCATTGTTTTTATCAAAAGTATGCTCAACAGCATTGTAAGTATTTCGGTATATTAACCATTTAAACATTAGCGAATAATTGTTGGCTTAATCAAAACTGATAGCTTAGTTTTTGAGTTTGTGCGTATTTTTTTGCTGAAAAGCCACTTTATAACAGGTACTCTTGCTAAAAATGGAACGCCTGAACCTGAGTTGTTTTTAATATGCTCTTCCAAACCTCCTAAAATAATTACATCTTGATCGCGCACTCGTATTGTAGAGGTAAATTCTCTTGAGTTCATTCCAGGAGGTGCGTCGGCGTCAATACTCTTTCCGTTAAAACTTGATTGGCTAACATTGATATTTAAGGTAATTTGTTCATCTCCTGATACTATAGGACGAATTTCAATGGTTAAATTTGCGTCAATAGGCACGTAATTATTAGTTTGGATGGTTTGCGGATTTTGAGAACCAATAACATCGGTTCTTTCTATTTTGTAATAAGAGCGCTCTCCATTAGACAGGGTGGCTTGATGCCCGTTTAATGTTGACAGCTTAGGGGTCGACCTAATTTTTACATCGCCATTTTTTTCCATAAGCTGTATTTTAGCAAAGAAATTAGGAACTACTTTACCTATGTTTAAAGAACCAAAACCATCAAAACCTCCAATAATTTTATTAATTGCAGTAGCACCTATGGTGAGATCGGCAGTTGGATATAAGACTCCCTCACTCTTAGCAGGCTCACTTCCTATGCCTAAGTCTACTCCAGTTGAAATGCTTACCAGCTTACTAACTTCTAAAATCATCACTTCAATTAAAATAACTGGAACGGGCTTATCTATAGTGGCTATAAACTCTTTAAAGCGCACTATTTTTTGCGCATCACCACTAACAATAAAAGCGTTGTGCTCAATATCTGTTTTAATATCTAAGTTATCGACAACATCTTTTGGAAAAATGTTCAGCAGTGCTTCAGATTTAGTGCTGTAATTTCCTGCAAATGAACTGTTATTCCTATTTGCATTCTGCTTGTTGTTAAATGAATTTGCTTGGTTATACTCAACACCACTACTTCCATAAGTAAATGGTTGATTGTTGTTGTATATATTGCCCGTGCTGTAATTTGTATTAAAGTTTTGTTGATTGCTTTGTAGGGGCTCGCTCATTATTTCAATAGAGCGATGCATTAGTGGCACGACTACTGAACTTCTAAGTAGTGCTTGTTCTTGCTTCCCGAAGTAATAAATGCCGTTTTTCTTTTTATAAGTATAGGGTGTGTTTTCTAAAATCTTAGCAATTAGCTTATTATAAGTAATTGGGTTTGCCTTTACCGATGCTGTACCAATATTAGCAAGCGTTGCACTGGTAAACATATTTATATTTAGTTTAGCTCCAATATCTTTAATGACAGACAATATGGGCGTGTTTTCAAAATCTACATCTAAAACTTGGTTTTCAATATCAATCACTTTAAAATAGAAATTAGCACTTCGGTAAGGTATAGGCTTTTGTGCTGTATTGTTTTTTGAATCGTTTATTTGAGTATTGTATTGAAAAGGCAAAGTGCTTTCAAATAAATAATAATTGTCTTGGGTTTTGGTAAGCAATAAGTTGTTTGAAAAAGCTAACTTATCCATAGCACTTTTAAAAGATTTGTTTTTAATGTATACTGATATGAGTTTATTGCCTAGCCCTGGCGAAAAAACTAAATTATTTCCTGTAACATCCGTTATTTTTTTAAAAGCAACCGAAAGGGTATCATTTTGTAAATCGACAGAAAATAAATCGTTTGACTTATTGTATACAACGGGTATCTGTTTGGGTATAAAAGCCTTTTTAACCGTTTGTTTAGGCTTGTGCTTTTTTAAGGAGATAATATTTCCCGTAATATTAAAGCTAAGTTTATGCTCTTTACATAAATATATTAAAATATCTTTGATAGAAACCTTTGAAAAATTGTGTGTAAGAACTATACTTTGCAATTCAGGGCTTACACTTATATTTACCTTACCGAGTTTGCCCACTGTTTTAATAAAAACAGGAAGCTCTTGCATACTTACATTAAAATCTACTGTTTTAGATAAACCTAAAACATGGTTTTGCAAGCTGTTTAATTGTTGTTCTAGTTTTTGAATACGCTGTTTTTCTTTTTCCAAATTGTGTTGTGAAAAACCTTTATACAATACAGCAGTCAGTAAAATAATTATAAAATATTTTTTCTGCATTTTTTTAATTTATTGTAAAAGTGCTAGTTGTGTAGGCTGTTTTAAAACCTGAATTCATTGCTTTTACCCGCCATTCATATTTGCCTGTTGGCAGTTCCCATTTAAAGTTATTAGAAGTTATGCCAGTATCTAAAACCATTTGGTTTGGGTTGACAAAAGCTGGAGTTGCTATCTGCAATATGTATTGTTCAGCATCGCTAACCAAATTCCAGTTAAAATTAACTATTCCTGACAATACTTCAGCCTTGTTGGCAGGAGCGAGCAGTTCAACCTCTCTCTTACTTATATCTTTGACAAAAACAAGTTCGCAAGAAGTAATAAGAACAGTTATCAACAATAGAAATTTTTTCTTCATTTTTAAAACTTTACAAGTTGCTTAACAATTTTTTTTTCTAAATCTTGCACATTTCTTTCGGTGTCTAACAAGCAATTTTCTCTTTGACCAATAATGGTTGCTATTTTTATTTTTTTTTGAGCGTCTATTTTCCAACAAAAAGAAGATAGTTTATAGCCAAAAATTATTGTTTTTGAGAAATCTAATTTCCCTATTTCTTTTTGATCCTTATGCAAGTACAACCATTGTTTTTGATGGTCATCTGTTTGCAAATAAAATGCATCGGCTCGCTGTATTTGATACTGAAAATCAGCATCCCCCACTAAGCGTACTCCCGATACTAAAGTAGCGTTTGGAGATTTTTTAAGATATTCAAAAACATTTTTATTAGCTAAATTTAACGCACTTACAACTGCTACCCTATCTTGAATAACTACATTAATATAAGTGAGCTTTGCAATAATACTGTCAGTGTATTTAACAGTTTTTGCAACCCAATTGCCTGTAAGTGCCTTTTGATAGCCTTTATAGATAGCTTTAGAAAATGGTTTAGCGGAAACTAATAGCCTTATTTTTTTATCGTATTTTGGAATTCCGAAAGTTTGAAAACTTGTTTTTTGAACAGATTTTTGTTTTTTGCCAACCACGCCCAACTCTAGCTTTGTTGCCTCAGTGTAGTAGTTGTTTTTTGGCGGAAGAATCCCACAAGAAACAATAAAAAACAAATAGAAAATAAATAACACTTTTTTCATAGGCTCATTATTATTTTTACAATTCAATTATATACAATACAGGCAGGTATTTTGTTGTATATTAAAATCTTTCAATTGGGATCTTGTTTTAAAACCTATTGTTTTATATTTTTAAAGTTTTACGGTTTTTTAAATTAATTGCCTATCTTTTTAAGAATTAAAATTAGTGGATAAATGTAATAATTATTTTTAATTTTGAGTGTTTCAAAATAATGTTTTAACAACGTTATTGCAAAAAAAAACTTATAAACAACAAATTAACATTTTAAGTGACAAAAACAAGTAAGGCTAACCGAGCTAGTATTTGAAATTTTTATACATTTAGAAAATTTTAAAAATCAAATGTTTAACCTAAATTTATTTGCGTGAAAAAAAATATACTAAATAAAAAAGTGGTAGCCTTTAACTTGCAAGAGCTACTAGTTGTTTTGGTAATTATCGGTATTTTAATCCTTATAGCTCTACCTAATTTAATGCCTATTATTGCTAAAACTAAAAGTATTGAAGCACAGAATCAGTTAAAATTTTTATATTCTCTACAGAGAAATTATTTTTTTATGCATTCTAAATATTCTAACGATTTTAAATCTTTAGATTTTGTTCCTCCCTCGCCAGTAAACAAGGGTGGGAATGCCAATTACAGTTATGAAATTGTCGAAGCCTCTCTTAGCTCATTTAAAGCAAAAGCAGTAGCAGTTGTAGATTTTGATGGAGATGGAGTTTTTAATGTTTGGGAAATTGACCAAGATCAAAAGCTAATTGAAAAGATAAAGGATTAAGAATAAAAGCGTTTCGGTAACCTGTTATATTTCAGCGATAATCAATGGATTAGTCAAGGTTAAATACAATTATAAGAAAGTAATCGGTTTAGAGCAAAAAGTCAATTCAATTAATATTAAACCATTTAGTTTTTGCATTAAAAGTCACAAATATGAAGTTATTATTTTTAATATATTAATCACATTATACTCATCTTTATTTAAAAGCTTTTTTGTTTTTTTCAGATTATACACAAACGATTCGAATGACAAAACCCACCCGTTAGGTAATCGGAAACGGCTTTTTATTTTTTAGTTAGCGCATTAAAGGCGATACAGCGCTCTTCTGTCAAAGACTTAGAATGACTTTGCTTTTTTATAACAACGTTAAATTGACTTGTTTAAACAAGCTCTTTATTTAAAGACCTCGAAATAAAAACAGCTTCGAGGACAAGAGATAAAAACAAAGGGATAAGAATTGAAAACTGCTCTGCTTTAGCAAGTTGATTATTTCCAAAAATCAAACTTTTAAACATTAATGCAAAGCAAAAAAATTTTAAAAATACAGAAGCTAAATAAATATATCCGCCTAAATATGTTTTTATTTTAGCTGTAAACTCAACTATTATATACAGTGATAAAGAGGCTATTGTATTAAATAAATACATTGACAAAAGCGAAAAACTTAAACTAATTTGCTTAGTTTTTAACAAGTGCCGATGCAAAAAATAAGCAGACAAAAAAGTTAGAGTTACTACTGCTGTAAAAATTAAAATGCGTTTAATCATTTATCGTTTTTAAACAGCTTATTAGCCTGGTAAATAACAGATAAAATGGCGATAAAAACAGCTATAAGCGTGCAAATTTTTAGATAAAATTGGTTGTTGTTTTGGTGTTTAAGGTCTAGCCATTTACCCAGTAAATTTCCCAAATAAACAGTTATGCCCATTTGAAGAGCTATTCCCGAAAAAACAAAGTATTTTTTATTAGGCTGTTTTTTCAGCTGCTTTTTGCTCATTTTTATTTAGCTCTTTTACTGCTCCTTTCATTGAGCAGGAAGCGTTAAAGGCTGCACCTGGTTCAACGGCAAGTTTACCAATAACAACATCTCCAGTTATATTTGCTGTTGATTTAACTGTTAAAACACTAGAAACTAATAAATTTCCAGAAATCTTTCCTTCAATATCAGCATGAGTACACTCTGCTTTTCCTTTAATTAATCCCGTTTCACCAATAATAATTCTTCCATTAGTTTGGATAGTTCCTTCCAAAATTCCGTCAATTCTAAAATCACCTTCAGAAGTAATATCGCCAACAATCTTAGTATTACTGCCAATTAAGTTTCTTTCTAACACTGATCTTTCATTTGATTTTTTAACTTCTTTGCTAAACATTTTTATGATTTTTTATAGGGTTTATTTATTGTTTATTATTATTTAATTGCTCAATTATATTTGTTGCCTTTTTGCCAGCCTCTGTATCTGCATAACTTAACGACACAAACTCAAGTGCTTCTATATATTTTTCTCTTTTTTGATACTTGCCAATAGACAGTGCCTTTAAAAGTGCTAACTTAGGAATTAACTCATAATTCTTAACAGTTGGTGCAAGCTTATTAATTTCATCAACAGCATCTTTATATTTATGCAGTTTATACATCAAATATATTTGTTTATATTTTTTCTGCATTACAGTAAGCTGTTTGTTTTTAATTAGTTTATACTTAGGGTTTTTTATTATTTTAGCAAACCTACTAGTGGGATATTTGCTCAGGATATATTGCTTATAATGAGTTGCTTTATTTGTTTGCCCTAAATTGTCATAGATTTGATACAAGTGATAGCTTATTGCTAATTCCGATTGACTTTTGTTATCAATCTTTAGCAATCTCTCTAAATATGCCACTGCTAATTCTAAATTTTTATATTGCTCTTTGTAAATTAGCCCTAGCTGAAAAAGTGCTTCATTTCTGTTTAGTCTTATCTTTTCTATTTGTTGAGTACTGGTAGGAATTGCCTCTAGATAACTTGCCAATTCATAACGCGGATTTTTTTTATCCTCGTAAAATTCAGCAGTTTTAAAATCATTTATTGCTGCATTGCTATTAATAGTAAGCCTCCAATTATCTTCTAAAGCTCTGTTGCCCCATAGTTTTTTAAAGGCTAGTTTTCCTAAGTCAATGTTTTGGGAGTTGTAAAAATACCATTTTCCTTTTTTTGTTTTTTTGTCGCTTGAAGATACACTTGTAAAAGTTAAGCCAAAATTTTGAGAATTAAGTAGTTGTTGTCGTTTTTCCTCGTCCTCTTTTTTAATCTTTTCAATGTAGGTTTTAAAAAAATGCCTGCGCTTCTCTTCGCTTAAAGCCGTTAACCTTAAAATACTATCGTTTAACTGCAGAGTTTGTTCATATTTTCTCAAAATGGTTAAGCCTTTGTTTTTGCGTTTTATTTTTCTGATTCTCTTTTCATTGTAATATTCTTCAGAGGTCTTATTCAACAAACTGTCGTAGTACAAGCCCGCTAAGACATAATTTTGTCCGCTAAAAGCCATATTGCCTAATTGCTCGTAAACAAAAGTTTTTTGGTAATCGTTATTGTGCTTAGCTTGTAGAGATTTTTTAAAATATTCAATTGCCTTATCTGTATTGTTTATATACGTTTGTATAACCCCCGCTTGATAATACAGTGCATTTAAAAACTTTCGGTTGTCAGTATTTTTTATTAATTTTTTTAACCTGTTTAATGCCTTGAGAGCAGATGCTGAGTCATTTTTTGTGTTTTTAGCAAGTTCAATTTCGGCTCTGATTCTGTACTTTTGGGGAGCTTTTTTTTGGTGGGCTAAACTTTTAAATACAATACTTGCAGAGTCTATTTTTCCGAGTTCGCTGTATATCTGACCTAGTATAAACATATTGCGTGCCGATTGTTCTTTGTTTTTAAAAGTTTTTGAGGCTAAGCTTAAATAGTTTATTACTTTTTGAATTGTATCTGTTTTTTCATAAGCCATAGCCATTGCAGTATAGGCTCTTTCTCTTTGTAAATTACTCAGGTTTTTTTCGTTTTTATCTAGTTCGATAAGCAAGTTTAGTGTTTCAATTGCCAATTTTTCATTGTCTAGCCTAATGTTTGCTTTGGCTCTCCAAATTTTGGTATCATAGATAAGACTAGCCTTGGGGTAGTTTGAAATTACATAATTAAAAGCTTCAATGGCAGGTATAAAACGCTGGGTGTAATATCTTGCTTTTCCAAGTAAAAGATAGGCTTCGTCAATTTTGCTGTTTTTTTCAAACTCGTCAATATTCATCGAATGGGTCTGAATTGCCTTAACTGCTTTTTCTTCCGCATAATCAAAATTTGAAAAAGACTCGCTTTTTTGATCTTGTTCAGCGTCAAAACCTTCACCTGGATTAAATTTAGGCGCTTCTATAGTGTTATAATCAAAAGTAATAGGTTCTATTTGTATGCGCTTCCAAAAATCGTCTTTATAATTATCTTCAATTTCTTTTAACCCTTTTAAAAAAGCTTGCTCACCATTAAACAATATATTGTATTGAGTAGTTAATGAGTGATAATTTCGGTTAATAAAGTTATCTTTTTTAACACTACACGAATTTAAAATTGTTAAAACTATAAATAAAATTAGTATATAGTATAGTTTATTCATATATCTTACCTCTTCAAGGATCTAAGTTATTTAAGCAGTTAATATAATATATAGTTTGCTTTTGTTAATTTTATGTTTTTGCTGTTGTTTTTACTATTGTTAGTCTCTATGCTAATCAATAAATCGTGATTTTGTTTTAGTATATTTAACTTTACACTATATTTAAACAAGGGTCTTTGATATATAACAGCTAAGTTGTTAAGTTATTTTGTATAAAGTCATAAAAAAAATAAAAAATTTAAAACTTGTTGTGAATTGACTGCAAATTGTATTTTTGGTTAACAGTTACGGGAAACAGTGTTGCGCTGCTGTTTTTTATTAGCTGTGAATTAATTGCAAATTGCCATGCCTCAAGGGTTACTGGTGTAATTTACTAGTATTTATATGCAAGCTGGCACTTGAAACAGTGTGCTGCCATTTACAGACTGATGAGCTAACTAAAAATTTATAGAATTACCGCCCCAAAAAGGTGTGTTTATTAAAAGCATTGAAAAGCGTACTATAAAAATACATTTGGAGTTAAAAACAGGGCTTTTTGCTTGAGAAGTCTACGGCAATAGTTTAAATGACTTTCTGTGATATTTGCTAATTCCAAATTTAGCTATTGCTTCTCTGTGCTCTTTTGTGGGATAGCCTTTATTTTTTTTCCAATTGTACTGAGGGAATTCGAAGTGAATTTTTTTCATAAACTCATCCCTATAGGTTTTGGCTAAAATAGATGCCGCAGCTATATTCATGTATTTAGCATCTCCTTTAACTATGGTTTTATGATCAATTCCGCTAAAGGCTTTAAAGCTATTTCCATCTACAATAATAAACTCGGGCTTAAATTTTAACTTTTTAATTGAACGATGCATGCCCACAATAGAAGCTTGAAGTACGTTTAACTTATCAACCTCGTGCTGATCTACAAAAGAAACACCATAGGTCAATGACCACTTTTCTATGTAAACTCGCAACTCATTTCTATATTTTTCGCTAAGTTGTTTTGAGTCGTTTAGCAGCTTGTGTTTAAAATTATCAGGTAAAATTACGGCGGCCGCCACCACGGGCCCGGACAAAGACCCTCTCCCCGCCTCGTCAGTACCTGCCTCTAATAAGCATTTTTTGTATTTGAGGTTCATGTTATTGTTGGGTTTTTAAATTTTTGTTTTCAAGCAGCTTGCTAATCAATGTTTTTTATGCACTTAAAACTCTGTTTGACATTTATCTCAACCTGTTACAAATTAACAATTTTCAAAGAAAATGTTGCTGATTTTTTTCATTTTATTATTTTAATTTTGCCCTTATGAAAAAAAACATTTTGCTACTTTTTGTCAGTTTATCAACCGTGCAAGCATTTTCGCAAATTACAAATATCGACAAGTCTTTTACAAACCAAGAGGGCTTGTATGATATAAGTAAAGATTCCTTAAATAAAAGCGAAATAAGTGTAAAACTGAGTGGCAAAACAAAATATACCGACTACAAAATTATTTCTCATAAAAACGATACAACAATAATTGATACTACTTTAACAATTCAAAAATATTATAAATTTAACTTCTTGCGTAAGGATAATTTTGAATTGCTAGCCTTTCACAATCAAGGTCAAACATTTAATCGTTTGGCATATGATTTTAGTAATAAGTTGCTCTTTGCCGATATAGGATTCCGTGCAAAACAGTTTAACTATGTAAATATTGAAGATGTTAAGTATTATAAGCTTCCTACTCCGAGTACAGAAATTATGTACAGAACAGGCTTGGAACAAGGACAGGTATTAGATGCTCTGTTTGCTTTAAATTTTTCAGAAAGATTTAATGTAGCATTGGGATACAAGGGGTTGCGTTCATTGGGAGCCTACAGAAGATCCTTGTCAAGCACAGGTAATTTTGTATTTAGTATCAACTATCAAAGTAGTAAAAAACAATACTTTATTAAGGCTCATGCGGTAAATCAAGATTTTACTAATCAAGAAAGCGGAGGCTTGACAAACGAGTCTTTAAATGCTTTTTTAACTAACGATTCAAATTTCAGCAACAATAGAGGTAGGCTAGATGTTAATTTAAACGATGCAGAGAGTGTTTTACAGGGAAAACGCCTTTATATTGAACAAAGTTTTCAAATACTATCGTCAAAAGATAGCTTAAATAAAAAGGATTTTTCAAACTTAAAAATTGGTCATTTGTTTACCCGATTTTCTAAATATTTTGAATTTAAACAAGATGCTGCTTCTAATTTTTTTGATCAAAATAACATATCGGGGTCGGTTTCAAACAAAACAAATTATCTGCTGTACAACAACGAGTTGTTTTTAGATTTTAACTCAAAGTATATTTTGGGTCGTTTTAAAGTTAAAACAAGCTATACAAGCTATAATTATGGATATGAAAATCTTCAAAATAAATTAGTTAACATAAATAAAAATAGATTAAGAGGAAGGGCAATTTCTGTGGGTGCTAATTGGAATGGAAAAATAAAAAACTTTGACCTTAACTTAAGTGGGTTTTTAACTCCAGGTAGCGGCAGGCTAGCAGGGCATAATATGCACGCTGAAATATCTTATAAAAAAGATAGTGTTGTTTTTATAAAAGCTAAGGCTGAGTTACAACAAAAAACACCTAATTTTAATTTTTTATTGCATCAAAGTAGCTACGACAAGTTTAATTGGCAAAACAACTTCGCACCTCTACTCATAAGAGTGCTAAGTGGTGAGTTAAACAGCAAATGGCTAAAGGCGTATTTAGATTTAACAAATATTGATAATTATGCTTATTTTGATGAACAAGGACTGCCAAGGCAGTACTCGGGAAATATAAATTATATAAAAGCAAAAATTTTAAAGGAAGTTAAAGTTGGGAAATTTGCTCTAAACAACACCCTTATGTATCAAAAAGTCCTGAGTGGCAATAGCGTTTTAAGAGTTCCGTATTTTATAACTCGAAACACCTTGTATTATTCGGACAATTGGTTTAAAGGGAATTCTTTATACGTTCAATTAGGCGCTAGTCTTAAATATTTTACTCGCTATAAGTCAAATGTTTACAATCCGTTATTGGGGGAGTTTACACTGCAAAACACCGTTGAAATTGGATATCCTAGTATAGACTTATTCTTTAACGGAAGGGTAAGGCGAACCCGAATTTACTTTAAAGCAGATAATTTTAGTGCACTTTTCTTTAAAAAAAATTATCTGTCGGCACCCACTTATCCCTACCGCGATTTTGTAATACGTTTCGGACTAGTTTGGAATTGGTTTATTTAGTTGTATTTTGGCAAAAATAATTTGCAATTAAAAATTAAGAGTGTTGCACGCAACCTTTTAGTTTTTTTAGTATCTTATATATAAATAGATTAACAAATTTATATATGATAGATACAGTAAATGCTAAGATACACTCCATTATTAAACTTGTAAGCTCAAAAGGTTCAAATAAGCTTAATGGTAAAAAGCAAATCATTGTAGCCTCAAAAAAAACCTCTGAGGGTTTACTTTTTAAGGAGAATGACGAAGATGACTGGCGTAATTTTGATCGACTAATTGACGGCTTTGTGTATGAGGATGGATACGAATACGAACTTCTAATTTCCGATCAGAGCAAGATTAAAAATAATAAAGAACAAGATTGTACACTGATAAGAGTTTTGACAAAAACTAAAAAAACATCGTGCAATTTACCTAATTAAAAATAAAACTTGTAAATAGTAATTGCTTTCAAATTAGTTTGTATACTAGTAGTAAAAGCATAGTTTGCAGCTAGTTCAGATTGTATAAAAAAGATAAATAAACCAAAATACTAGTGTTTTAATTAAAAATTTTACTTATAAACTTAAAAATCATCATACAGCAGTGTTGCCAGCAAAACCCTAAGGCACAAGCAAAGGTTTACCAACTTTATTCTGATAAACTTTTTGCATTATGCCTTAAATACTCGAAAAGCTATGAGGACGCTCAAGATACTTTGCAGGATAGTTTTTTAAGTGTTTTTAAGAAAATAGAGCAATATAAGTACAAGGGTTCTTTTGAAGGATGGATAAAGCGGATTGTTATAAATACTGCTTTAAAAAAATACAAGCAAAACTATCAGCTACAACTAGTTAATCATGAGGAAATAGAAGATATTGAAGACTTGTATTACCAAGAGTCGGAACTAAGTATAGATTTTCTTTTAAGTTGTATTCAAGGGCTCCCCGATAGGTATAGATTAGTATTTAACCTGTATGTTTTAGATAAGTTTTCGCACAAAGAGATAGCCGAAATGCTTCAAATTTCAGAAGGAACATCTAAATCAAATTTATCACGAGCACGACTGATTTTAAAAGAAAAAATTGAGTCATATCAAAAATCACAAATAAAAGAAGCTTAAATGGGCGTTAAAAACAATATAGACAGATTATTTCAAGAAAAATTAAAAGACTTTGAATGTAGTCCAAAGCCTAAGGTATGGAATGCCATTGAAAAAAAGTTGCAAAACAAAAAACGCAAAACTACACCTGTGTGGTGGTTTTTTAGTGGAGTAGCATCTGCCCTTATTGCATTTATTGTCCTATACCCTTTTTTGAATATTAACAAGTCTAATACACCTGAGTTTACTATCGGCAAACCTAATATAGAAACTAAAAACTCAATTAAAATCCCAAACTTATTAACTAGTCCATCAAAACAGCAAACCAGCAAATTGCCAGCTTTAAACACAAAGTTGCCATCGAAAAACACTAGAGAAAAAGGCAGTCTAAAAAAAGCGAGTTATATTACTGAAAACACTCTGTTAAACACTTCTAAAAAACTCACTTTTGCTAAGGTAAAAAATCCCCTGTCACAGCATAAAGTCAATACAGAAAATACCCTTTACAATACTGATACGATAAATAAAAATAACCGTTTTAAAAGAGATTCGGCATTTAAAAAACTAATAAAAAAGGAAAAACTAAAGGATATAACCACTAGTGCTAAGCCTGCTTTAGTGGCAAAAAAGCAATATAGTAGTAAATGGTCTGTTTCACCTGTACTTGCCCTTACTCACACTAATTCGTTTGTCAACTCTTCGGCATTAGATAAGAGCTTGCAGCCATCAAACACAAATGGAGGTAACACCTTTGCATATGGTGTAAAATTAGCACGTCAAATACATAAAAAATGGACAATTCAATCAGGGCTTTTAATCCAAAACATAAGCTATATTAATACAAACTTATCAATATTAGGCAGTGTTAAAAACAGTTTTTTGCAAAATATAGACTATACCTCAGAGCCTGTTTTGATTGTGAGTTCTGAAAGAAAAGAGCCTAATGCTGATGCTGACAATACATCAACTGCTGATGTAGAAAGCACAAAAGCTAGCCTTGAGCAATTCTATAGCTATATTGAAATACCTGTTGAACTAAAATACACCTTTTTAGAAAACAAAAAACTAAGTTCAAAACTCGTAGGTGGCTTTAGCTCCTTATTGCTGAGTGAAAATAAAGTAAATGTATCGTCTAAAAATTATAGTAAATTACTCGGAAGGGCCAATAATTTAAATTCAGTAAATTTTAGTGGAAATATGGGAATTGACTTACAGTACTCAGCAAGTAAAAAAATAAAACTTTCAATAAACCCAATGTTTAAAATTCAGTTAAATACTTTCTCTAGAAACTCAAATGGATTTAAGCCTTATATCATAGGTGTACATTCTGGATTAATATATCAATTTTAAAATTTAAAATCATGAATCGAAACACAACAAAAATCCCGACAAACAAACCTAATAACACTTACTGCAGCAAGCTAGTTGAAAAGGCTAAGAAAACAATTAAATACAAGCAACTTAAAGCAGTATTGCTAATTGTACTTGCTTTAAGTTCAATATCGTGTTCTATTGAGGGCGACAATTTAGTTGTAAAACTACTGCCTATTGATTCATCGGCAACACCAAGTAGCTTTACATTTAACACCATTGATACCATTACAATAAAATACTCTTTGCCAAACTCTTGTCACTCTTACCACAGTTTACTCTATCAATTTGTCGATACCGCTAGGGTTATAGCTGTTAGAGCCCTAGAAAACCTAGATGCAAACTGCACCGAACAAATAACTGAAAATACATTAGATATACCTATAGAAATTAATCAAAGTGAAGATTATGTATTTAAATTTTGGATAGGTTTAAACTCAGAAGGAGAAGATCAGTACGATGAAAAAATAGTACCTGTAATAAATTAAATATAGTTTTTGAAGATTAAGTAAGAAAAGAAAATCCCTTTTAGCGGGGTTTTTTTTTAGCTAAACTTTAACTATATATTTTTCTTCAATGAGAGCTAAGCCTCTTAGTCTTAATATAATTTGAGCTACGGTTACAGTATCTCTTTCACAGTATTCAACAATTTTGCCAATATCCTTTTGCCGGTAATACACCTCGGCTATTTGGCTTCCGTCTATATCTTCTTTGGGCGATGGCACGCCTAAAACATAAGCTAGTAAGTTTAAAGAGGTATAATGCTTGTAATCGCCAAATTTCCATAAGTCAAGCGTATCCAAGTGTTCAACTTCCCAGGGTTTTTTACCAAATAAACTAAGCTTGTTGGGCAGTATTATTTGACGCATTATCATTCTTCTTGCTATAAACGGAAAGTCAAATTCTTTTCCGTTATGTGCACATAAAATATGCTTTTTAAAACAAAAGTGTTTTTCGATAAGTTGTTTAAAATCAAGCAATATTTCTTTTTCATCGTCTCCGTAAAAAGAGGTAACTCTCAGTTGTCTTTCTTTGTCTTTTAAGTAAAAATAAGCTACTGAAATACATATTATCTTTCCAAATTCAGCCCAAATACCAGCGCTTTTATAAAGATGCTCAGGGCTTAACCCATCTTTTTGACGATATTTAGTTTTTAACTTAAAAAGCTCTTTTTCAACAGTTGAAACCTTGTCCCAACTTTGGTGTATAGGAACAGTTTCAATATCTAAAAACAATATATTTTGAAGTTCAATTTTATAAACCATAATAAACAGCCATTAGTTTTGCTTTGTTGTTATTAGCAAATTACTCAGTTTATAAACTTACAAAAATAGTAAACTACAGCCGTAAAAAGCAAAAAACCTAACTCATTGTACTTCAAAAACTATTAACCATTTTTATTTAACATTGATTAGCAAAAAACTGTTAGTATATAAATTATTAAAAACCATATATTTGTATATTTGAATATTAAATCAATGTTAAGATAAGCCAGATTAAGACAACTTTATTATTTTATTGTTACTTTTGATGAGTTACTGTGTTAAACATTAATTATATGAATATTAGCGATATTAAGATTTTATTGGTTGATGACGAACCCGATATATTAGAAATTGTAAGCTACAATTTAAAAAACGAAGGATACAGGGTATTTACTGCCAATAATGGTGCTGAAGCAGTTAAAACTGCAAGAAAGGTACAGCCCCACCTAATACTGTTAGACATTATGATGCCAGAGATGGACGGCATTGAAGCCTGTGAAAAAATAAGGGCAATAAAATCTTTAGAAGATGTTATTATTTCCTTTTTAACAGCCAGAGGAGAAGACTACTCACAAGTTGCAGGCTTTGGTGTTGGTGCCGACGATTATATTACCAAACCAATTAAGCCAAAGGTTTTGGTTAGTAAGGTAAAATCTTTATTGAGAAGATTAAAAACTGAAAATAAAGCAAATAGCGCTACAAAAATTGGCAATATAATTATAAATAGAGATGAGTATGTAGTTTTTAAAGATGAAGAAAAAATTTCACTACCCAGAAAAGAATTTGAATTATTTTCACTGCTTACCTCTAAACCAGGAAAAGTGTTTAAACGAGAAGCCATACTAGATAGTGTTTGGGGAAATGAAGTTGTTGTAGGCGGAAGAACTATTGACGTACATATTAGAAAACTAAGAGAAAAAATTGGCGATGAATATTTTAAAACTGTTAAAGGAGTTGGGTACAAATTTGTTTTAGAGCACTTTGAATAAAGCACCTTAGTTAAAACATAAAACCAACACAAACAATGCTTTACTTTGAAACTAAAAAAAACATACAAATATGCACTGTGGTCGGCACTTTATTTAACCTTACTTTCAACTGCAGTTTCAATTTCTGCCTATTTTTTAATTTTTAAACAATCAGGCATAGTTACTTATATTGCATTTGGAGTTATTTTATTTGTTATTTCTTTTTTTGTAGTTCAATTTAGAGCCGAACACTTTATATATCAAAGAATAAAAAAATTATATGAAGATATTTCTTTTTTAGATATTAACGAACTTAAAAGAAAAAAAATAACTACCGATGTTGACGCACTTACAAAAACTGTTCAAAAATACATTGAAGGGAAGAGTGAAGAGATTGCCAATTTAACTCAAAGAGATTCTTTTAGAAGAGATTTTTTGGGGAATGTTGCTCACGAGTTAAAAACCCCTCTTTTTACAGTTCAGGGCTATATTTTAACCTTAATAGAAGGAGCTGCTGCTGATAAAGATATTAGAAACAAATATTTAGAAAGAGCCAGTAAAGGAGTAGAAAGGCTTACCTCAATAGTTAAAGACCTCGATATGATTGCTAAACTAGAAACAGAGGGAGTAAAAATGAATATTGAAGCTTTTAATATTTTAGAGCTAATTCAAAATGTTTTTGATTTGTTTGAAATGAAAGCAAAAAAAAGAAATATCAAATTAAAATTAGACAGAGTTTACGAGTTCCCTTTTTTTGTAAAAGCCGATATAGAACGAATAGAACAAGTGCTTATAAACCTAATTGTTAACTCTATAAAATACGGAAAAGTAGGAGGAGTTACTTTGGTTAGTGTTGAAAATTACAACTCAAAAAAGTTTATTGTAAAGGTTATAGATAATGGTGAGGGAATTAAACAAGAACATCTTTCTCGTTTATTTGAACGCTTTTATAGGGTTGATCAAAGTCGCTCTAGAGAGCAAGGAGGTTCAGGTTTGGGTTTGTCTATAGTAAAGCACATTATAGAGGCTCATGGCGAAACCATACTTTTAAAAAGTAAATACGGCGAAGGTTCAGAGTTTTCATTTACCTTAGAGAAAGCGGTATAAGTCTTAAAACCAAAATCCTAAATTAAACAGCCAATATCTTTCACTGTGATCTGCTGACCAAGAATACCTCAGTTCAATAGGTCCTAAAAAACTGCTTAGCCCATAACCGATAGCATAGCCCGATTTTGTATTTTTAAACAACTCCCCGTTTTTTAAAACATCGTTTTCAACACGAGCGTAGTTAGCTGTAAAGGTTGCGTAATGGTTTTTGTAAACCCTGTATCTAAAATTAAATTCAGATTTTAAAAATGATTGATTGTTAAGCGTTCCAATATCATAACCATAAAAAGAAACAAAGTTGTTTATATAGTTTTTGTTGTAGCCACCTAGTCTGAAGTCAAATATCTCTGACGATACATTCCCCAAGCTATATCCTGCTTCATTTGTGTATTGAAAAGTGAGTTTGCTAAGAAATGTTTTGGCAAAACCAAAAGTTCCAAATATTTGTGAAAACTGTGTAAACTTATCGTTGCTGTTTATAAATTTTTTTAGACTCTTATTTCTGTCAGCCCATAAATACCACTTAAAACCAATATCGACAAAATATCCATCAGTAGGATAAACCTTTTTATTATAGTTATCTAGCTTTAAAAAAGCATAAGTATTTACATAGTTGCTATTGTCAAAAACAGTTTCTTGGCTGTCTATTAAAAAGGTATCAGATGTTATTCTAATTTTTTTGGCTTCCACTCCAATACCAATGGCAAATTTTTTACTAAGAGTAGTTTGAATAAAAAAGGAATTGCTAAAGTCTAAATATCTTATATTAATTCGGTTAATTATATCATCGTCAAAAAAAAATGAACTTGTAAACGAGTTTAAGCGCGAATAAAAACCATAATTTGGTGTTATTAAGCTACTTAGATAATTGAGTTCATATCTAAGCCTGTCGCCTATGCCTAAATCAAAACTGAGTTCGTCACTTTTAGAGAGCAGCATTTTGTGATTGTAGTTTAGTAACACTGCCGATTTGTACAACAAATCATAGTGAAGACCTAAGCTCAAATAAGACTTAATTTTATTTTCCTTTACCCTAATTTCTAATTTTTTACCTGCAAACGACTTTTCAAAATGATAGTCAATACGCTCAAAATTATTAGTTGCCGTTAAAGAATTTATTTTTCGTGAAATATCTCTATAAGATACACTATCTCCACGTTTTAATTGAAGCTTCTTTAAGATATAGTTGTCCGTAAAATTTTTATTTCCCTTAACAATAATCCTATCTACTAAAAATTTATTTTGCTTTAACTTCAGGCTAGGGCGTTTTTTTTTGATTTTTTGAAGCTTGGCAATACTATCAAAAACAACCTTATAGGGTTTTGCCGCTCTAATTCCTTCGTTTAAAATTTCTTTTTTTTTGTCAAATGAAAGTATACTATATTGAGAAATATTGGGTTTTAAAGAAATATTTAAATGTTCAGTTTTGTGTTGGTGATTTTGATAAGTTAACAAATTCATTATTTGAAGCAAAATTGAGGATACTGATGATAGTTTACTTTTATCTAACAAATCACTCTGTACATCAACCCCTATTATCAAATCTAAATTTTTACTTTTCATCACATCTACAGGGAAATTGTTTATCACCCCTCCATCGATCAGCAATTCACCGTTTATATCTACTGGATTTAACAAAGAAGGCAATGCTGCACTTGCTCTCAAGGCTAAGGGTAAAGAACCCTTTTTTAACACAATTTCTTTACCTGTTTCAATATTGGTTGCCACACAAAAAAAGGGTATAGGCAGTTTTGAAAAGTCATCTATTTGATCAACAGGAGCTAGTAATTCAGTTAAAAAGTTAAGTGCGTTTTGTCCTTTTGACAAACTCAAAGGCAAGCCAATATTTCCTTTGTTTACAGGCAAGCTAATGGCGTACTTTTCGCCGTATTGTTTGGTAAAAAAAGATTTGTGCTCTCTGCTTACCTGATCTTGAATTAAAAACATAAAATCTGTTTGTTCAACAATTCCCTCAATTTGCTCAGCACTGTAACCTGCGGCATATAAGCCGCCAATTATAGCCCCCATGCTAGTTCCGCCAATATAGTCAATTTGAACCTTTGACTGTTCTAAGAGTTTTAATACCCCGATATGAGCAAGTCCTTTTGCGCCTCCACCACTTAAAACCAGTCCTATTTTTGGCTGTTCTTGAGCTATAAGCACAGTGCAGATGCTTAGAAAAAAAAGCAAAATTCTCATTTTTAATAATTCTGTTTACACTCAAATTATTTGGCTTAGTTTTTTTAATATAGTTTATTTAAACTTACACAGCAAATTTACACTAAACTTAAAATTATTTATATTTAATTATTTAACGATTATATTGCTATAATTTAATAAAATTACAGTTTTTACAAAGGGATGTTTGGTAAACTTTTAGTTTTATTTATAGTGATAATATTTGTAAATTTTGTTTGCCCTAGCTGAGCCAACCACTTCTTTTAATTCGTCTAAACTAGCATTTTTTACCTTTTTCACCGATTTAAATTTACGTAATAAATTAGTTATGGTTTGTTTACCTATATCAGAAATTTGCTCCAAATCAGACTCAATTGCACTTTTACTTCGCTTATTTCTGTGGAAAGCAATACCGAATCTATGTGCTTCATTTCGCAGATATTGAATAAGTTTTAAGGTTTCCGATTTTTTATCTATATACAAGGGGATGCTATCGTTGGGTTTAAAAATCTCTTCCAGCCGTTTAGCAATGCCAATTAGGGCTATTTTTTCTGTCAAACCTAAAAGAGAAATGCTCTTTAGTGCCGACGACAATTGCCCCTTGCCACCATCAATAACTATTAATTGAGGCAGTGGTTTTTGCTCGTCGATCAATCGTTTATACCTGCGAAAAACCACCTCTTCCATAGAGGCAAAATCGTTGGGTCCTTTTACAGTTTTTATATTAAAATGTCGGTAGTCTTTTTTGCTTGGCTTGCCGTCTTTAAAAACCACGCAGGCAGCTACTGGATTACTCCCTTGAATATTTGAGTTGTCAAAGCATTCAATATGTCTGGGCTCTTGACTTAGCTTTAAGTCCTTTTGTACCTGAGTCATTATGCGCTTTATATGTATATCAGGATTAACAATTTTTAACTGTTTAAGTTGCTCTTGACGATAGTATTTTGCATTTCTTTCCGATAGTTCAACTATGCGTTTCTTATCGCCTAACTTAGGTATACTAACCTTTATATTAGCTCCGATATTTACCGCAAAGGGCACGTAAATTTCTTTTGATTGAGAATTAAACCTGCTACGAGTTTCAATTATAAACAATTCTAACAATTCTTTGTCGCTTTCTTCGAGTTTTTTTTTAATTTCAGTAGTATAAGACTGAACAATAGCTCCGTTTGTTATTTTAAAAAAGTTGGCATAGCCATGTGTTTTGTCCGATATTATTGAGAAAACATCTACATTGTTAATTGAAGGATTCACTATAGTTGACCTCGCTTGATAGTTTTCTAAGGCTTGTATCTTTTCTTTAATTTTTTGTGCCTCTTCAAATTTCATTTCATCCGCAAAGCGCAGCATCAATTTATAAAACTGTTCAATACTTTCTTTAAAATTGCCTTTTATTATATTTCTGATAGCTTTTATATCCTGCATATAATCTGCCTCTAATTGCAAACCCTCACAAGGGCCTTTGCAATTGCCTAAATGATATTCTAAACAAAGTTTATACTTGTTGTTATTTATTTTTTTAGGATGCAAATCGTAGTTACAACTGCGAAGGGGATACAGCTCTTTAATCAAATACAGCAAGGCATTTACAGTGCGCACATTAGTATAAGGACCGTAGTATTCCGATCCGTCTTTGACCACTCTTCTGGTTGAAAACACAGAGGGGAAGTGTTCTTTTTTAATGCAAATCCAAGGATAAGATTTATCGTCCTTTAACAATACATTGTACTTGGGCTTGTATTTTTTTATAAGATTATTTTCCAATAGCAAGGCATCGGTTTCTGTATTTACAACTATATGTTCAATGCGAACTATGTTTTTTACCAATACTTCAGTTTTTTTGTTTTCGTGATTTTTGATAAAATAAGAAGTTACTCTTTTTTTTAAGTTCTTAGCTTTTCCTATGTAAATCATAGCATTATCTTTATCAAAATACTGATAAACGCCTGGTAGAGCAGGTAGGGTTTTAATTTGTAATTCTAAATTTATTAAAGGCATACAGCGAAGATACAATTTTATAAAAATTTATCTGTTAGCTTCCCAAATAATATCTGCTAAATCCTATAGCAAATACTGTGTAAATTGATTTTTTGTCAACACATAAAGCAAAGATAAAATTTGTGTGCAAAAAATATATTTGCCAAAATTTAAGTTACACAAAATATTTTCCGCATTTTTTTGTTACAATAACTAAATAATTTATTTTATAGCATATAAACCTTAATTTGCAAAATAATAAGCAAGGCATAAGCTAACAGCTTGCTATACCTAACTTAAATAGATGATAATGAAAAAAATACTACTTTTTATTGCGCTAATAAGTATTGCGCTTTCTTGTAAAAAAGAAGAATCTGTTAAGGACTATCTTGTCATATCGGGCTTTGTAGATAATTTTAAAAGAAGAGATATTAAGCTTAAAGGGTTTGAATTTGAAAAAAATATTACTTTTAATAAAAAAGACAAAACCTTTAGCGATACTTTAAAAATCAAACGCGATGGCTTTTACACTGTAATTTTTAACAAAAAGAAATTTGATATTTACTTGAGCAAAACAGATGATTTTAAAATTATTTTAAATTACAAAAATCCTGATGCTGTTTTGTTTGAAGGCACAAACGCCAATATCGGAAATTACTTTTTGAGCAAGAAAAAAATTTTTGATGAACAAATAGAAAATATAAGACAGCTTTTAGCCTTAGAAGAAAAAGAGTTTTTAACTAAAAATAAAAGCTATAAAGATAATTTGGTCAATCTAGCAATAAACAGTAAACTACAAAAAGCCTTTTTGAGTAAAGAACTTAAAAACATTAATTACGAGTATTTAAGAAACCTTTACTACTACCCTAAGTACTATCCGCTATTGAGTGGAGAGTTAGATTTTAAAGTTTCTGAAAATTTTCCTTCGCCACTAGATACATTGAGTTTTAATAAAGGTGAGGATTTTGAAAACTCTGAGTTTTACAGAACTATTATTTCAGATGAAATTCAAAAAATTGCAGAGCAAAAACTAACCGACGATAGCGATATTTACTTAATTTTTCTCGAAACCATTCAAACAGAGGTAACAAACAGCACAATAAAAAATCATCTTTTATTTAACAAGGCTCAAAATGGCATTACTTACGCCGAAAACTTAGAAGAATACTACAGTAAATTTATGGCTTATTCGAGTAAGAAGGAACATAAAGATCGAATTACTGAAATTTATAATTCACTAAAATTAACTGCAAAAGGAAAGCCTTGTCCGAAGTTTAACAATTATGAAAATTACAGCGGAGGCACCACTTCATTAGATGATCTACTAGGCAAAGGCAAATACCTATACATTGATGTTTGGGCCACTTGGTGCGGTTTTTGTAAGCGAGAAACCCCTTTGCTAAAAAGGCTTGAATTACAATATCACGGTAAAGATATCGAATTTGTCAGTATTAGTGTTGACAATATTAATGCAAAAAATAAGTGGAGAGAAATTATTGAACAAAAAGAAATGGGAGGTGTGCAATTGTTTGCTGATAAGTCTTTTGCTTCTGATTTTATCAAGAAATTTGCCATTAAAGGGCTTCCTAGGTTTATAATGGTCGATCCGCAAGGATATATTATTAGTCCAAATGCCCCTAGACCTTCCGATGGAGAAAAACTTATAAAAATGTTTGAAGAAATAGGTATAAGCATTTAAAAGAGGCTTTACAAAGCTAAATACAAAAGAAAACACTCAATACAATTTTAATAAAAAATCCGCTTAAAAGCGGATTTTTTATGTTTGTATATTTAATTTAAAATCTATTATCCCCATCTAATATATTTCCTATGCCGCCTAAAATACTTCCTTCTCCTCTGCTTCCACCACTAGTTTGAGGGGCCATTGCCCATATCCTTCCTGCTAATCTGCTAAATGGCAAAGACTGTATAAACACAGTGCCTGGTCCCTTTAAAGTGGCAAAAAACAAACCCTCGCCACCAAAAATAGTGTTTTTAATACCTCCTACAAATTCAATATCATAATCTATATCTTTTGAAAAGCCAACTATACAGCCAGTATCTACTTTAAGCACCTGACCTGCTTGTAATATTTTTTTCGAAATTGTACCTCCAGCATGAATAAAGCCCATGCCATCTCCTTCCATTTTTTGCATAATAAACCCTTCGCCACCAAAAAGCCCTCTGCCTAATTTTCTAGAAAATTCTATACCTATACTAACCCCTTTGGCTGCACATAAAAAAGCATCTTTTTGACAGACAAATTTAGCTCCAAATTCAGTTAAGTCTATAGGAATTATTTTTCCAGGATAAGGCGATGCAAAAGAAACCAATTTTTTGCCATAGCCTCTATTGGTAAACACAGTCATAAACAAACTCTCTCCGGTAAGTATTCTTTTCCCTGCCGAAAAAAGCTTGCCAAGTAGTCCCTTTTCCTGATTGGAGCCATCTCCAAAAATAGTGTTCATCTGTATATCGGCATCCATCATCATAAAGCTGCCACTTTCAGCCACAACCCCTTCTTCTGGGTCTAGTTCAATTTCTACAAATTGCATTTCTTCACCGTAAATTTTATAGTCAATTTCGTGTGCATTCATTATAGGTAAGTTTTAAAAATTTATCATCACTTGTTTAAAAGCGCTGTTAAGCTACAAAAATCAAAATTATATAAAAAAGAATTAGCTAGCAACACATGCTATTTTTGAATAAACTTAAGATGAGTTTTGTTTAATATGAATTAAAGTAGAGTCGCCAAATAAGTAATAACTTTAAACAAAAAACTTTAAAAGTATAAATTCGTTAAACTTAATGTAATACAACACATAAACAGTAAATTAAAAAGAACCACAAAGAAAACTTTTAGTAAAATACACAGCTGGTATAAAAATAGTTAATTGATTTTTTAATGCAGCATGTTGACTAATTGTATTTATAGATCTTCGCGTAAGAGGACTATATAATAAAGGCAGTATTTTATTCATATAAAGCAACTCATATACACTTTAACTCACAGTTAACACAGCAAAAATATTTGCATAAAGCATTTAAAATATTTTCGCCGTTATATTATTATAACTAAACAAATAGAATATACAATGTGCAAAATATTTAAAAAACATTATATAAAATCTTTGATTATTCAAAATATGCAACCACTTTTACTTTTCAGCCTAGCGTTTATATTGTTTACAGTCAGTTTAAGTGGTCAGCAGCGAAACGCGTCAGTTGTGATTACTGTGATTGATCAAAAAACAAAAGAGCCTCTTACAGGTGCACATATAGTAGGGATAGGTGCTTCAGGCAAAAAGTTTTATGCTTTGTCGGATATAAACGGCAGAGCTGTATTTACAAAAGTTTCCGCAGGGAGTTTTAATTTAAAAATATCCTATATTGGATTTAAAACTGTTGAAAGAACCACAGAGGTAGTTTTTGGAGAAAATAAGTTAAAAGTAGCACTGCTCGAACAGATGGCAGATTATCTCAATG
>JBKDZU010000006.1:0-80286 GCA_047971505.1 Tenacibaculum sp. | reverse complement strand
TCCCCGAGGGATTCCCAAAGAGTACCTTAATCCATGACGGCTGGAAACTACAATTGAATACGCTGGCTAAAAACCATCAATCTTGCCTACCTCATCTGCTAAGGCATCTAAACTATCTCAATGAAAAATACAATCATTACTGGGGAAAAGACGTACCGAAAACTTCTCTTGCAGGCCATGGAAGCTAAAAGATGAAATGACAGCCATACAGGGCGATGTCTGCTCCATCAAAGTAACCAAAATCACACAACAATTTCAAAGTCTCTTAGATAAACCTCCAGACAAAAACCATAAAGAACTTTTCACTTTTTACAAACGTATGTGTAGAGAACAACAACACTTGTTTACCTTTTTGTTTGTCGATAATGTCCCTCCAGACAACAACGCTTCTGAACGGGCTATACGCAATGTCAAAGTCAAACAAAAAATATCAGGACAGTTTAAAACAAATAAAGCAGCACAAAACTTTGCTAAAATACGTTCAGTCATTGATACCACAATTAAAAACAAAATGAATGTTTTGCAAGGACTTAATCTTATCGCTAAATTTGAGTTTCAGTTATAAACTGATTGGTTACAGAAATTGTTATGAATTTAATTCAGCAATATTCTATAGAAAAAAATCTAGAGAAAATGAATGCATTAAGCAAATATAGCTTAACAGAAAATCAGTTTGCTCAACTCATAGGAAAAACTAAGCTCTATCAGTATTTGCCAAAAAAAGAGAAAATTGAAACACCATCATTTTTGATGAATGATAGCCAAATTTCTACCATTGCCAAAGACTATTATCAGGATGAGGATTTTTGCAGAAATTCTGAAGGGAATATTAATCTTTGGGATGTGTATAACCTCTTAACTTCAGCAAATAAAACCAGCTATATTGATAATTTTTTAAGCAGAAATGTAAATGCTTTTGAGTTTACCAATGGACTAGCACAAACTTTCAATGGTGATTCTAAATACCATTGGTTTTTGAGTTGATGGATGCCCTGCTTTGCTTTTGTAAGGTGGGGTTGATTTTCTATCTATAAGTATCAGGGTGAATAAACACTAAATTTCCATTTACTGCTATTTTTTTAAGAAGCTTTTTTGAAACCATGGACTTATTTTTTTTATCTACTAATTTGACTGCTATCTCTCTACTATTTTCAGCATCATCGGGAATATAAGGATAGTTTTTAATTTCTCCATAAGCCCAAAAATTATTGAAAGGTTTTCCAACATTAACTATTTCAAAATCTTTAGTGACTATTGTTATGTATACATCTTTATCCAATTGTTCAGCTTCAAGTCTAAAACATAGCATATCACTTTTATTCTTCATTTGACAAGCTATAATCTTACCAAGTAAGTATTTGTGATTTCTTTTTTCAAAATGATTAAATAAAAATGAATTGACACATTCACCTATATCATCTTCAGATAAACTTTCTTTTATGAGATTGAAATGATTTTTACCAGTTTTATTAAATGATGGTATCTCTTTGAGGTTGTACGCTATTGGTTTGTTAATTGAATACAGGTTAAAAACTGAATCTATATCTAAGTCCGCATCTTTATCATTTTCTTGCTGTTGTGTTTCTTTCCCACAATAAGCCTTATAAAAATCATTATCATTTGTTAAAAATATTAAATAGTCTTCTCTTTTACCAATATCTGGAAAAGCACTTGACATTAAAACCATACTATCTTCTTTTGATATTTTAGAGGATAAGACTAAATCTTGATGTGGTTTCCATACATCTTTATGTATATCTCCTCCTGAAATATTGATATCAAAGTCATTAGTAAGTTTATTTAACTCACCTTCAATAGTTTGTTTAATACTTTCCCAACAATCTTTATATGGCAATTCTGGAGCATTCCATTTGGCACGATGTTTAAAAATTGAACTAAAGTTTACTGCCTTATTTGGTTTTTGATTTTTACTATTTATTTCTCTTATATAGTGTTCTAATTTTCTTATTCCTATTAATTCATAAATAACGAATTTAGAGCATTCTATTTGTACAAAATCATATGAGTTTAATTTTTCAACAAAAAGCTTTAGATTATCATATGTGTTATCTAATAAATATGAAAGAATATTAGTATCTAAAGCAATTTTAATGCTTTTAAAAGAAGACTTTGCCATAACCAGATTTTTTATTCTTCCAAATGCTTTTTAGCAAATTCAAGAGTTATTAATTCATCTTCATTTAACTCTTCAGCTGCTCTTTCTAATAGTAAATAAGCTCTTCTTAATATTAACCTTGGCAATCCTTTTGCGCTTGAATTGAGGTAATCAATTGCTTCTTTTTCAAAAAGTTTAATATCTTTGTTTTTATTCTCTTTTACTAAACTTAAATAGTTACTTAATAATACTTCTATGTCATCATTTGTAAGACGTCTTATTTTGATTTCTCTATCAGTGAGCCTGTCAACTAAAGGAGGAGAGATTTGCTTCAACTGACTTAAAGCATCAGAGGGCATAGTTATTAGTAAGCACCATCTTCGTTCTTTATCTATTAAAGTCCTGAGATTATAAGCATAATTGTCTGTTTCTTTTTTTGTTAAACGCCCAGAAGTTATATCCTCAAATTCATCAACCAACAAATAGAACCTTTCAAAACCTTGTTCTTCTACAATGGAAATTATTGCATTAAGCAATTTTACAACCTTTTTGTCTAAATACTGACCACTTCCAGAAACTAAAGTTTCCCATGTTTTATTTATTCCAAAATCCTCAGAGACTATGTTATAAAAATAATTAGCAATTACATTATCTTTATCATTATTATCTGCGATAATTTTGATGATAACCTCTTTAAATGTCTGATTAAATTCCTTAATTTTCTTTTTGTCATTAATCTGTTTCAAAAATGAATCTATAAACAATTTATGATTAGCGTAATTTTCATCTGAAAAAGGATTTTCGTTAGGAAATAAACCTCCTTTAGGTAAAAAGTCTAATAGAATATTTTTATCTGTTTCATTTTTTTTTATTTCTTCTATTATTTGCATCCATAAATATTTTTTGAATTGCTCTTGCCCTATATTTTCAATAATAGCTCCAATAAGTTCAGACAATTTTGTTCCAGGATTGTTAATGTAAACCACATAAGCTTTCTTTTCTTGTCTCTGAATTAATGCTTTAGCAAACAAAAGTAATTGAGTTTTTCCAGTGCCATAATCTCCAGTTATAGTACCTATAAGTTTATAGTCATCAGTTCCATCTTGAGAATAGAGAGAATCGCCTACATACTGAGCAATTTGGTCAGTAACTTTACTATCAATTGGAGGCAAGAAATAGGTGGTATTTATTGATTCATTTATGTTGGCTGTGCCAGATTTCGGAAAGGGATTATTGGAGAGACCAAATCTCTTATATCTGATTTCTGGGTTCTGTTCTTTCTTTCTATTTATAATGTCTTCGAAATTCATTTTCTTATAATTAAATTGGAAATATAATAATCATCAATCAAAGGGTATAGATATGTAGCTTCACGAATATTTTTTTTTGAGGTTTTACCCTTAATTAAAAAAATCTCAGAAGTTCTTTCAAAGGTGATTTTATCATTACTGTCAATGTTATGGACGATAAATTCTTTAATATCTGTGACAGAAAAGCGATATTTTTTTGCTAGACGATAAATTAATTCTGGAATCCAAATATTTCGTGAATTAAAGTTACCTGAAATGAAAGACATGAAATCAATAGGCTTAAATTTATTTATGAAGTAAGTCATTGAAACTTCTTTGTCTTTAATGGGATTAAAAATTCTTGAAACATTAAATTTATCAATAAGCCCTAAAGTAGCCCCCCATTTAAGGTAAACATCCCAAAACCTCATTAGGATATCACTCTTAATAATGTATTTTGTATTAGGAGCTTCAATATCTCTTAAAAACGAATTATAAAATCTACTTTCATCGCTATAAAAATAAAGAGGTTTAGATTTAGTGATAAAATCATTTTTTGATAAAAATTCGAATTGGCTATGAAATTCAGAAGATGGACTAATAAACCAAGACGATAACTCTTTAAAACGAAAGTAATTGATAAAAATATATTCTAACTCCGACTTGTCTTCTTCACTCAAAACAGAATTAATTTTACTATTTCTGAAACACTTTTTTTTTATGGAATAATCATAATTCAACAAACCAAATTTCACTAATGCGTTTAGATTTTCCAAAACTTGACGCTCAGTAAATGGACTCCATTTTTTTTCTATATCTTTTAGAATCTTATCTTCATTAACCTTTTTCGTAATTGATTTTACAGACCTATTTTCTTCATGTTCTGCTATGATATAGATATCCCTTATTGCTGAAAGGGAATATATATTCACAAAAGACCATTTCCTAAATCTTTGCCCTGCTTCTTCATCAGACAAAATGGGAAGTTCTTTTTGGGGTAATTCATTTATATTTAAAATTATATTATTCAAGTATCAATATGTTTTCTGATAATTTTAAACTATGTCTAAATCTCAAAGACTTCCATTTAGTACCTCGTTCTCTGATTTTAACTATTTTATATTTATTAAATCCAGCATTTAAAGCTATATCTCCTAGAATTCTCGTAGTATCAATAAAGATTCCATAGGGAGCTGAATCCCCCAATACTAGATATGCTTTGCTGTTTGGTTTTAAAACCCTCCTCATTTCTAGTAGAACCTTATACATATCTTCAAAGTAATATAATGCTAAAATGTGAAAGCTTTTTTTACCTTTTCGCTTTTTACTTTCAGATTTAATTTTTTGAATATCAAGCATTAATTTGTCCAATAGAGTTTTGTTTTCAATATAAAACTCTTGTTTTTTCCATGAGTTAATATCAAATTCATTTTCCTTGTAATGAGTGGTTGCACCTGTTACTAATTTCTTTCTAACTTTTTGGGTTATCTCACCCCAATCATTTGTTATACCATAAAAATGTGAACAAACTTTTGACACTTCTCCATAATCTAAATTATTAAGATATGGGGGTGATGTAATACAAATTGAACAAGAGTTATCTTCAATATTAGGATTAAGTTGTCTGGAATCATGTAGATAAATTTCAGAGGTCTTTTCAATGATATCAACGCTTATTAAATCGTTCATCATTTTTTGAGCAGTCTTTTTAAACATTTCAAAAGCAGATATATTATTGCTCAAAGTTTTGGTTCTAGATATATATGGTATAGCTATGGGGTGAATGCTTACCTTGTGTAAAGTTTGAGTTAAAGATAACTTTAGAAATAAATATTCTTCTTGAGATAATTCTGAACTATCTAAATAGTCTCTAATGAAATACAATTCTCTTAAATTACTCTTATCGTATAATGTTTCCAATAATTCATGATAGCCACTTCTCTTTTTATTGGATTTTAACGTTTTTTCAATATTCCTAAGAGTAAAACTAACACTCTTAATATCAATATCCCAATTTAACTTGGCTTGTATTACCTCAAATAGCAATTCTTGCCCTTCATTTCCAACAGCACAAATACCATTTTTCTGTGCAGAAACTAATGTTGTACCACAACCTGCAAAACTTTCATAGATTCTATCATCATTAGAAAGGTCTTCCTCAAGAATTATTTTATCAATTAACTTATATGAAAAACCAGCTGTAAAACGATACCAGTCATGTATAGGGCTACTTCGATTGTCTTTTGCTGTTCCTATTTTTTTATGTAAATTCTCGATAATCATATTTTCCAATTAACTAGTAATTCACCACCTAAGCCATTTTCTATAATATCAATCAATGTTTATACTTTTATATTATTACCTTTTACTCCTTCTATTTTAGCTATATAGGCTCTTTTTTTACCAACTTTTTGAGCTAATTGCTCTTGTGCTAGATGATTCCTTTCTCTTGCTTCTTTCAATATTTCCCCAATATTTTTCTCTGAAATTTTCATAACTGGATATTCTACAGGCTTTCTAAATTAGAAGAACAAAATGTAAATGTAACTTAAAAGTTGCAATTAGACAAGCTTAATCAATTTATAGGTAATCGTAGAGATATTTAATATTCTAGATATTGCCATACACAAAATAGATGATTAATTTTTTATATAATAAAAATTTGGTTGTCAATATTGTAAGCGTAAACCACCCCATCAAATACCCCCACCCATCTTTGTGGGAATGAAATACCCCACCCCTTTATATATAGCATTAAAAATTTTCAGAGCAGATAAAAACTTCAAGGTGATAGTTGTAAGTTTCCTGTTTCAAATTTTGATGAATCCAAAGGGTAATTTTTAACTCAAAAACTTTTAAAAATGGTAAGAATCATTGGTTACAAAGAAAGACAAAGTGAAGATAGAAGAACATTCTTTACACTAGAACTTCAAGCTGGAATAGAAATGATTAGGTCAAAATCTACAGGCAGTTTCTATGCTACAGCGAGAAAAGCAAGTATTCCATCTACATTTGATGAATTAACTTGTCAGGCACTTATTGGTACAGAAATGTCAGGTACTATTATTAGGGAATCTTGTGATATTTATGAATATACAATTAAAGAAACAGAAGAGGTTATTGAGCTAGCCCATAGATATGTCTATTTTCCAGATGATGAAGAAAGCACAGTACCTGGAGAAATGGAGATTACAGTAAATGTAGATACATTTTCTACTAATGGAGTAGCTAAAGAGTTAAGCATTTAAACAATTTACCAGTTCAGATTTTGGACTGGCTTTTTATTTTTTTAAAAATAATTTGAAATGAAAATAACAGAAATACAAGTATCATATACAAATCCTAATAGTCAGCGATTAAAAATTACAGGAAGTAAAAGTTCCTATGACTTTTTTATGTCTTGTTGGAATATGGATACTATTGAATTACAAGAAGAGGTAAAAGCAATGCTCTTAAATAGAGCCAATCAAATACTTGGTGTTTATTCCTTGTCAAAAGGTGGAGTTTCCAGTGCCTATATTGACCCAAAATTATTGTTTTCTGTGGCATTAAAAAGTAATGCCTCAAATATCATATTAGCACATAATCATCCAAGTGGAAATTTAAAACCAAGTAATACGGATATGCAGATTACAGCAAAATTGAAAAAGGCAGGTAGATATTTAGATATTAATTTACTTGACCATTTAATAATTACAAAAGATGATTATTATAGCTTATCAGACAATGGAGATATGTAGAATTATTCAGTAAAAATATTGACAACTTCATTTGTAAATGAATGCGTATGCATATTCACCTTTTTTCCAGGTTCATTTTACAACTGAAAATAATTTCAGATAGGTATTAATAGCTAAATTTTATTTTGAATCACAATCAAAACTAACAATATCACAGAGAGTAACACCTAAATTATCAGCTATCTTTTTAAGTGTGAAAATGGTTGGGTTAGTATTTCCAGCCTCAATCCTACTTAAATTAGATTTTTCAATATTACAAGCACCAGCAACATCTTGTTGAGGTATATTCTTAGCTATTCTTAGTTCGCGAATACTTTTACCAATTGATTTTTGAAGTCTCTCTTTATCTGTCATTACAACAGCAAAGTTGTTTTTTATTACAACTATTTAGTTATCATATATGATAAAAACATAAATTTGTGAGAATTAAAAGAGATAGTAATTAACAGTATAAATAACATTCAATGAAAAGACATTTTTTAGTATTAATAGCGATTTTTAGTTTTATAGGAATAAATGCACAACAGTTTATAAATATAGGTTCTAGCTCAATAGATGTTAAAAAAGTAATGGGTGAACCTACTTCTATTTCCAAAAATGAACTTCTAAAAACAGAAACCTGGAGTTATGGAAAATACGGTTCTGCAAAAATTGTTTTCAAAAACAATATGGTTTATGAGTATTACAATCATGATAATATTCTAAAAATAGTAAAGATTGCTGATAAACCATTGAAGAAGAATTCAATATCAAAATAAAATTTACTTGATACCCTAAGAAAAAGAAGAGACAAGCTGAGAGTAGAGGGAAAATCTCCTGAAACTTTAGCATCTGGAAACTTGACAGGCATTACTAGTTCGAATCAGAAGAAAATGAATCAAAATAATGATGATAAGGAAAATAATTATATGTGGATGTTTTACCTATTAATTGGGCTTATTATCTCTATTCTTACTTATTTAAAATTTAGAAAGAAATGAACAGTACAATTTTATTATCATTAAAGAGCTATCTAAAAAGATGGCCATTTCCATCTTCAAAAGGGTGAATTGCCAAAAAATAAAAATGAACTATTCTTGATTTGGCTAATGTTGACATTGCGTTATTTCCTTTAGTATGCAACCTGTTAAACCACATGACAAAAACTTTCATTTCTTGACTCATATTTTCTGAAAGAGGAGCTTCATAATGCACCGTTTTTTTATCTAACCTTGCACCAGAAACAATCTGCATAGAATCTTCATGCGTACGGTAACTTCCAATATCTATTAAATTTCTACGACCATTTGTTAGCATTCTATGCCATTGGAAAAGATATTCATCAGTTAACGGCTCATCATAAGTATTGGTATAGATTGACCATCATTTCAGAAACACCAAACTCAGCAGCAGGTAATTTTCTATTTTCGATGACTAAGCCTAAATTTTTCTTGATGGATTTTTGAACGCTATCACGATCAAGGTATTCGCCTTCAATTTCAGAAGTTTTTAACGCCTCATCAGATAATATCTCAATGAGTAGTTGATTCTTTTCTTTATCTGAAACATGCTTAAAAGCACCCAATGCCATACCACTAGATTGGGTAAATTGACATTCCAATTCCCTTAAGGCTGTTTTATCATAGGTAAATTCAGGCCAATTTTTTTATTGCCAATTCCATTTAAAAGCAGTCATGAGCTATAAAACTTTTATTTATAGCTCAAATATAACTGTTTTTTGAGCCATATTTGAAGTCTTTTTAGCTCAAAGTAAAATTTACTTACCATTTAAGGGAGGAAGATAGATGTACATGAAATAAATAGCTCAACTCAAAAGATGCGATGGTTTGTAAATTTTAATATAATCCTTTTGAATATTTTTATAAACATTCAGAGCATCACTTCGTTTTAAAGACCTTATTAACACTGTTTTAATTCATTGCGCTGAATCTTTGAGTTGATCTTTAATCCTTTGCCAGTTCAAATATTTTTGTAAGTATTTTGTCGATGCTCCTCTTAGTTGATAATTGAAAAAGCCTTTCATGAGGCTATGCAAGCTATTGATATGCTGTATATAATAATTGCTTTTTTTGCTCTTTTGTTTTTATTGGCACTCAGAATATGGTGTTATGTCTTTTGTTTTTTGCTAAAGCTTTAAAACTGTTATACCCATCATTACAAAGTACAATTCTTTCTGTTATCCTGTTTTTTAAGGCGTTTTCTAATTTGGCTAGTGAGATTCGTTCCATATTAGTAAACCAATATAGCAAATTCCCTGGTCTATCCATCGTTGTTAAAACAGTAGCCTCTTCATTGGTTATGCCTCTTGATAGGCGACCACCTCTGCTTCTAGCTACTCTATTAGTGCAATTGGTTTAGTGTATTTTTTTACTTTTTGACTATTATTTTTGTTATCTATTTTTCTGTTATCTCTTTAAAAGCCTTTTGTTGCTTTTCATTGCTATCAGGTTCTTGTGAGGATAGAAACTTATGCCTCCAACTGAAAACAGTAGGTTCGCTAACTCCTATTTCATTTGAACTTTTTACTAAGCTTAAACTAGACTCAAGGGTTTTTATAAATAATCTGTTTAAATCTGCCAACAATGCTTGCTGGTCGGAATCCGATAAGTTTGAAAAGTAAGCTAGTATTTGCTTTCTGTCCATAATACTTAAGTTATCTCTAATAACGTATAAATATATATAAAAATCATCTCAAACAATTAGTTAATCATTTATTTTTATAAAATTTAGTGTGAAAATAGTTTTATCAAACAACAATTTATTTTTCTATTTATAGTAAAATTCTAGCAAAAGCAAAAAATATTTTTAATAATTCGGCAATAATACTTAATTTTGCCGAATGCAAAAATACACTAAACTTAGCTATTTGTTTGCAGTGCTTATATTGTTAATATCTTGTAGCGAATATCACAAGGTGTTAAACAGAGGTACTATTGAGGAGCAATATAAAATGGCAGTAAAAATGTACGAAACACAAAAATATGCCAAAGCATTGCAGCTATTTGAAAAAATTACGCCGTCTTACAGGGGTAAGCCTCAAATGGAGCGCATACAATTTATGGTTTCTCAATCAAATTTTAATGAAAAAAATTACAGTTTAGCGGGTTATTATTTTAGTCAATTTGCTAAAAACTATCCCAAAAGCTCAAAAGCCGAAGAGTCTGAATTTTTATCGGCACTGAGTTATTACAAAGCAGCTCCTAGATTTAGCCTAGATCCTACTGATACCAATAAAGCACTAGAGTACTTTCAAAGATATATAGACAGGCATCCCGAATCAGATAAATTGGTTGAAGCCAATAAATACTACGCCGAGTTGCGTTATAAGTTAGAAAAAAAAGCTTATGAAATAGCAAAAACCTATTACAGAACAGCTGATTATGATTCGAGAAATTACAAAGCCGCCATGGTAGCTTTTGACAATTTACTTTCAGACTACTTAGGTACTAATTTTAAAGAACAGGCTCTGTACTATAAGCTAAAGTCAGCCTATGATTACGCTATGAAAAGTACATTTAGAAGAAAAGCAAAAAGAATTGACCAAGCTATAAAGGTTTATCAAAAGTTTAAGAGGAGTTTTCCAGCTTCTAAATACATGAAAGATTCAAATAGAATGCTAGCTGCATTACACAAAGAACAAAAACAATTAGTAAAAATTAAAAATGGATCATAAAGAAACCAAAGCACCTTTAAGTACAGTAACCTACGACAGACAAGCAATTGAAAACCCAACCGACAATATTTATGAAGCTATATCAATTATAGCAAAGAGAGCCAAACAGATTAATATTGATATAAAAAAGGAATTGGTTGATAAACTAGACGAGTTTGCAACTTATAACGATAGTTTAGAAGAAATTTTTGAAAATAAAGAACAAATAGAGGTTTCTAAGTTTTATGAACGTTTGCCAAAGCCACATGCTATTGCTGTTGAGGAGTGGTTAAATGGAAAGGTTTATTTCAGAAGTCCAGACCTAGTGTAAAAATGTCTGTATTAAGCGGAAAGAAAGTTTTACTCGCTGTAACAGGAGGCATAGCTGCCTACAAAGCACCCAATTTAGTTCGCTTATTTAAAAAATTAGATGCAGAGGTAAAAGTCATTATGACAACTGCATCAAAAGACTTCACAACTTCGCTTACTTTATCGACGTTGTCAAAAAATCCAGTATATTCTCATTTTTACGAAAATGAACAAGAAAATAAGCTTTGGAACAATCATGTTGAATTAAGTTTGTGGGCAGATTTTATGCTCATTGCACCCGCCACAGCTCATACCTTGTCGAAAATGGCAAATGGAGTGTGCGACAATCTTGTGTTGGCAACTTATTTATCAGCAAAATGCCCTGTGTATTTTGCTCCAGCTATGGATTTAGATATGTATAAACATCCGAGTACAAAAATTAGTATAGAAAAGTTGCAAGCCTTTGGGAATACATTAATCCCAGCTGCTTTTGGCGAATTAGCAAGCGGGCTTTTAGGACAAGGTCGCATGGCAGAACCTGAAATTATAATTGATTGTATTGAAAAGAGTTTGGTTTTAAAATTACCTCTAACAGGTAAAAAGGTACTTATAACAGCAGGTCCTACTCACGAACTTATTGACCCTGTTCGCTTTATTGGAAATAACTCAACAGGTAAAATGGGCTTTGAAATGGCTAAAACTGCAGCAAAATTAGGTGCAGAAGTAATATTAGTAGCAGGACCTACCTCTCAACAAGTCAAACACAAACTGATCAAACAAATTAATATATGTTCTGCTGATGATATGTACAAGGCTTGCCATCAATGTTTTGAAAGAGTTGATATAGCTATATTAGCTGCTGCAGTGGCTGACTATCAACCTAAAAACATAGCATCTCAAAAAATAAAAAAGAAAGATATAAACCTAACCCTCGAACTTAAACCTACAAAGGATATATTAAAATCATTAGGAAAAGTTAAAAGAAAGCAGCTATTAATAGGATTTGCACTTGAAACCCATAATGAATTAGAAAATGCAAAGAGTAAAATCAAGCAAAAAAATCTTGATTTTATAGTGTTAAACTCACTTAGAGATAAGGGTGCAGGCTTTGCAACTGACACCAATAAAATTACCCTTATTGACTCTGAGTTTAAGTGCAAAGAATTTGAGCTAAAATCAAAAAAAGAGGTTTCAGAGGATATATTTAACGAGATAATTCAAAAGCTAAATGTATAAATTATTTATTTTTTTATTGCTAACATTAGCATGGCCGACTAACTTTTTAGTAGCTCAAGAGTTAAATGCTTTAGTGAGTATTAATACTGACAAAGTGCAAAGTTCTAACAAACAAGTTTACAACACTTTACAAAAAGCTTTAACGGAATTCATCAACCAAAAACAGTGGACAAATAAACCTTTTAAAATTCACGAAAGAATAAACTGTGCCTTTAATATTATTGTAAATCAACAGGATAACAACAATTTTTTGGCTAGTATACAAATTCAAGCCACTCGACCTGTATATAACAGCACTTACACAAGCCCTGTTTTAAACCTGAATGACTCTAATTTTAATTTTAATTACAACGAGTTTGAACCATTAATTTACAATCCTTATATATATAGTTCTAATTTAGTTTCTGTAATAGCCTTTTACGTGTATATAATTATTGGTGTTGATGCAGATACTTTTGCTGAAAAAGGCGGTGAAGTGTATTTAAAGCAGGCAGAAAACGCTATGTTACAAGCACAATCAAATGGAGAGAGCGGCTGGCAAAATCAAATAGGCAAACAAAACAGATTTGCATTGATAGATAATTTACTATCGCGAAAATTTACCGTTCTACGCAGCATCTATTACAATTACCATCGAATGGGGTTAGATAATTTTACAAACAATGCAGAACAAGCAAAGCAAAGCATACAAAACAGCCTAATTAATTTAGACAAGCTGTACAATATTACTGTAGGAAATTATATGATACGCATTTTTTTAGATGCAAAAGCTGATGAAATTACAAGTGTTTTTTCCGACGGAAAAACGAGCAATAAACAACAACAAATGCTGAAAGTCTTGCAAAAAATAGCCCCTGCTTACCTAAATAAATGGCGAAAAATTAAGTCTTAATATTTAAAATTAACTGCAAAAACTAAATTATTTTATACAATATTAGCTGTATTATTTACGCAGTTAAATACTTATTCTAAAAAATCTTTTTGCGTGTTTATGCATAGAGTAGGGGAGCAGACTACAACAAATAAAAAGGTTTAGTTTCAGTAATTTTTTTTAATGATTGTTTAATTTTGCAACATGCAGTGGCTTTATAATATCAGCATTCAGTTTGTGTATTTTTTGTTAAAGATAATAGCTTTTTTTAACGAGAAAATAAAATTGTTTATCGAAGGCAGAAAAGAAAGTTTTAAAAAGCTAAGTGTTATATCAAAATGCGATAAGGTTTTTTGGATTCACGCTGCATCTTTGGGCGAATTTGAACAAGGACGACCTGTTTTAGAACTTTTAACGCAGTATTATCCAAATCACAAAATAGTATTAACTTTTTTTTCGCCTTCAGGTTATCAAATAACAAAAAATTACCCATATGCAACTGTAGTTTGCTATCTTCCTTTTGATACTAAAAAAAATATGAAACGTTTTGTAAACTTGATAAACCCAGAAATTGCTTTGCTAATTAAATACGAATTTTGGCCAAATTTGCTTCAGCAGTTACAGCAAAATAAGGTTAAAACAGTTCTTGTTTCGGGTATTTTTAGAAAAAATCAAATTTTTTTTAAAAGCTACGGTGGTTTTATGAGAAAAAAATTAAAGGTTTTTGATTATTTTTTTGTACAAAATCAAGTTTCAAAAAAATTACTAAACACTATTAATTTTAACAACGCGAGTGTAAGCGGAGATACCCGTTTTGACAGGGTTTTTAAAATTGTTCAGCAAAGCAAGTGCATTAGTTTTATTGAAACCTTTATAAATAATAGTTATACAGTTGTTGCGGGTAGTACTTGGAAAGAAGATGAAGCCTTATTTATAAACTATATTAATAAATATGCAGATGCTGAGCAAAAATTTATAATTGTTCCTCACTTAGTAAATATTGGCAATATTGCCAATTTAAAGGAAGCTTTATCAAAAAAAACACTGCTTTTTTCTGAAACAGAAAAATTAAACTTAAAATTAACTTTACCAGATTATCAGGTACTTATAATTGATACTGTAGGTATTTTAACAAAAATATACGCTTATGCTACGGTAGCATATGTGGGCGGAGGCTTAAGAACAGGACTTCACAATATACTAGAGCCAGCTGCCTATGGAGTTCCTTTGGTTTTTGGCGGGCGTAAATACAGTAAGTTTAAAGAAGCTACAGATCTTTTAAAGCAAAAAGGAGCGTTTAGCATAGTTAGTAATACAGATTTTAACCATACATTTACCCTGTTAAAAAACAATGAGAATTTAAGAGGTAAAATGGGAAAAATAAACAAACAGTATATAAAAAACAATTTAGGTGCAAGTCAAAAAATTATTGAATATATTAAAAATAGCATATAATGGAATTTGTATTACAACCTTGGTCTTGGTATGTTTCGGGTATTTTAATCTCTGGGGTGCTTTTTCTATTTTTTTACTTTGGTGAAAACTTTGGCGTTTCTTCAAACTTAGAAACTCTTTGCACAGTAGCTGGAGCTGGAAAGCTAAGTAACTATTTTAAAACTAATTGGAAAAGTAAAATTTGGGCTTTACTGTTTCTTTTAGGATTAATTATAGGAGGTTATATTGGAATACATTATTTATCAGCTAGTCCGTCGGTAGAAATAAATCCAAAAACTGTAGATGAATTGCGAAACTTAGGTTTTGCTGAGGCAGGAAAATCCTATTTACCAAAGGAGATATTTGCTGTAGATAAACTATTTACTATAAAGGGATTTTTTATTTTAATTACAGCTGGTATTTTAATAGGTTTTGGAACTCGTTATGCGGGAGGCTGCACTTCGGGGCATGCCATTACAGGGTTAAGCAATTTGCAGTTACCCTCTTTAATTTCTGTAATTGGCTTTTTTGCAGTTGGCTTGTTTATGGTTTGGGTATTGTTTCCTTTAATTTTTGGATAAAATGAAAATGATAAAGTTTTTGTTTATAGGTATTTTGTTTGGCATAATTTTAACTAAGTCAGAAGCAGTTTCTTGGTATAGAATTTACGAAATGTTTAAATTCCAGTCTTTTCACATGTATGGCATTATAGGCTCGGCTGTTTTGGGCTCTATGCTGCTAATGTTTTTGTTTAAAAAACAGTTTATTAAAAATTACTTGGGTAACCCAATAGCAGTTAAAGAGAAAAAGAAAGGGTATATCAGAACCTTAGTAGGTGGCACTTTGTTTGGACTTGGCTGGGGTTTAGCAGGAGTTTGTCCTGCTCCTATTTTTGTTTTAATAGGCCACGGAGTTTATGCTGTATTAATAGTTTTATTAGGTGCCCTACTTGGAACTTTTATCTATGGAATTTTGAGTGATAAACTCCCTAATTAGTTTTTTAAAGGTAGAGGCTCGTCAAAAGAATGCTCGGTATTGTTTACTACTTTCCAATTGTAAAGTTTTGATAGTTGGTATATTTTTGACAATTCTTCAAACAGTCTATTTTTGGCATTTTTTTGCAGTTTTGATACTGTAAGGCTTTTTTTAATTTTATCTATAACCTTGCTGTTAATTTTGTTGAGTTCTTCTTTAGAAAAAGAATTAAAATTGCTTTGCTGAAGGTCAAAATATTTAATATCGGGGATTATACTCAACTGTTCTTTTGGAATTTTATTGATAATTATTTGCTTGCCAACAGTATCTATTTCAATAATTAGTTTAGTTAAATCATAACCTACCTCTACTTTTGCATTTACCGATAAGATTGCTTTTTTTTTAAAAGATATATAGTCAAAAAAATACTTTTTAGTATCAGAAAAACTGTAAACTTCCGAAAAACTTCCCTCTAATACAACCAATTTGCTGAGTTTTTGCACGCGGTTTAAAAACAAGTTAACTTCTTCCTCTTCACGTTGGGTTTCTTTTTTTTCGTACAAGAGTTTAGCAATTAAAAAACCTAGTAAAAAAACGGCTATATATTTGATTAGTCGCATAAAACAGGATTTATATTAACATCAAAAGTACAAAACATATTGTTGTGATAGCCTTTAGCTTTAAAATTATTTTTTAAGCCGAGTAGTATTAGCTAATTATTTAATTAAATAAGCTTATTTCACTATCATACCCTAATATTTTAAGGGTATAACAAACCAAAATACTTAATTTTATAAAATAAACCTATTTTTTTTATGGGTAAATACTTTTTTATTGTTAATTTTGAAGCGTAATCATAAAAAATATTAGCATGTCAATTTTTCGTTTTAACCTATTACAAGAGGCACTCAGCAGAAAGCCTATAATTGTTGAAGAAAAAAAGAAAAGATCAGAACTATTTGGGGTAAATGTATTTGATGAAAGAAAAATGCGTCAACATATGACCAAAGAAGCTTATCAAAGTGTGATCAACGCAATTGAGTTTGGCAGTAAAATTGACAGAAAAATTGCCGATCAAATTGCTATTAGCATGAAAGATTGGGCTTTATCAAAAGGAGCAACTCACTATACCCACTGGTTTCAACCTCTAACAGGAGCTACTGCTGAAAAGCACGATGCTTTTTTTGAATCTATAGAAGGAGGTGGTGCTATTGAGCGCTTTGATGGAAGTCAGCTAGTACAACAAGAGCCCGATGCTTCTTCTTTTCCAAGTGGTGGAATCAGAAACACCTTTGAGGCAAGAGGCTACACTGCATGGGATCCAACTTCCTCAGCCTTTATATACGGCACCACTTTGTGTATTCCTACTGTTTTTGTTGCCTATACTGGAGAGGCACTTGACAACAAAGCACCTCTTTTGCGCGCTTTGCAAGCTGTTGATGAGGCAGCAACTGCTGTGTGTAAATATTTTGACAAAAATATTAGCAAGGTAAGTGCAACCTTAGGTTGGGAGCAGGAGTATTTTTTAATTGACAAATCCCTAGCTGCTACACGACCAGATATTATGCTGACTGGAAGAACACTTTTAGGACACGCCTCGGCAAAGGGACAGCAACTAGATGACCACTACTTTGGAACTATACCTTTAAGGGTTATGAATTTTATGCGTAATTTAGAACAAGAGTGCATGCAACTGGGTATCCCTGTTAAAACCCGACACAACGAGGTAGCACCCAATCAATTTGAGTTGGCACCTATTTTTGAAGAAGCTAACTTGGCGGTAGATCACAATTCCTTGCTGATGGATGTGATGGAAAAAGTATCTCAACGCCACTCTTTTAAAGTACTTTTTCACGAAAAGCCTTTTGCTGGAATTAATGGCTCAGGCAAGCATAATAATTGGAGTTTAGCCACTAATACTGGGATTAATTTGTTAAGTCCAGGTAAAACTCCTATGAAAAATTTACAGTTTTTAACCTTTTTTGTCAACACTATTAAGGCAGTTTGCGAACATGAAGAGTTACTAAGAGCTTGCGTTGCAAGTGCTGGAAACGACCACCGATTAGGAGCCAACGAGGCACCACCAGCTATAATGTCGGTATTTATAGGAGATCAATTGTCAAGGGTATTAGATGAACTCGAAAATGTGACCAAGGGAAAGTTATCGCCTCAGGAGAAAACCGATCTGAAGTTAAATATAGTTGGAAAAATTCCAGAAATTTTGCTCGATAATACCGATAGAAACAGAACTTCACCTTTTGCATTTACAGGTAATAAGTTTGAAATCAGAGCAGTGGGTTCTCAGTCAAATTGCGCCAGACCTATGGTGGTACTCAATACAATTATGGCAAAACAGCTCAAAGATTTTAAAAACGAGGTTGATGTTTTAATCAATGCAAAAAACTTTAAAAAAGACGAAGCCGTATTCAATGTACTTAGAGAATACATTAAAACCTCAAAAAAAATTAGATTTGAAGGCAACGGGTACTCCGAATCATGGGAAAAAGAAGCTAAAGAACGAGGTTTAAGCAATAATAAAACTACGCCTGAAGCTTTAAAAGCAAGGATTTCAAAAAAAACAATTTCTCTTTTTGAACAAATGGGAGTTATGAATAAAGTTGAAGCAGAGGCTCGACACGAAATTGAATTAGAGGAATACTCAAAACGAATACAAATAGAAAGTAGAGTTTTGGCTGATCTCACGAGAAACCATGTTATTCCTATAGCTATTCAATACCAAAACACTTTGATAAAAAATGTTAAAGGATTAAAAGAAATTTTTGAAGATGATTTTAAAAATTACGCAAAAGAGCAAATCGATTTAATTAAAAAGATATCTAAACATATATCGGAGATTAATTCAAAAATAGAGCTAATGACCGAAGAGCGAAAAAAAGCTAATAAATTAAAAGGTCAACAAAATGCTGATGCATATAATACTAAGGTAAAGCCTTATTTTCAACAAATTCGCTATCACGCAGATAAACTTGAGTTATTGGTAGATGATAATTTGTGGCCTTTAACCAAATACAGAGAGCTTTTATTTACCTAATAAAAAACAAAGCGATAAGGTTAAAAAAATACTAGCACTGCAAAATAAGTTCTTTAAATTATATCGAATAGCTTAAAAACAATTGCACTATCGTTAAATTTTATTAGCATCTTTGTTTTTATGATAGGCACAGTTTACAAATCAACAGGAAGCTGGTATTGGGTTAAGCACAACAAAACCCTTTACAAGTGCAGGATAAAAGGGAAGTTTAGAATTAAACAAATTAAAAGCACTAATCCTATTGCCGTTGGTGATAGGGTTGTTTTTGAGTTAGAAACAAAGGCAGATAGTAAAATAGGGTTTATTACAACAATTAAAAATCGCAAAAATTATATAGTTCGCAAGTCAGTAAACCTCTCAAAGCAAACACACATTATTGCTTCAAATATCGATCAAGTTTTTTTGTTGATAACCATTAATAAGCCTCGCACTTTAACTACATTTATCGATAGGTTTTTAGCTACAGCTGAGGCTTATTCAATTCGAGTTTTTTTAGTTTTTAACAAATTCGACACTTATAAAGTAGAAGAAAAAGCAGAGGTTTTACAATTAAAAAACATATATAAAGCCATAGGGTACACTTGCCTTGAGGTTTCAGCTTTAAAAAGAAAAAACATCAATGCAGTAAAGCAACTTATGCTAGGTAAAACAAGTATGTTTGCAGGGCATTCGGGAGTTGGGAAAACTACCTTAATAAACGCCATTGAACCAGAATTAAACCTAAAAACCAAGCAAATATCTGAGTATCACAAACAAGGGAAACACACTACCACCTTTGTCGAAATGTTCGATTTAAGTTGTGGCGCTAAAATAATAGATACACCAGGCATAAAAGGCTTTGGCTTGGTCGATATAAATAAAAGCGAGTTGGCAGATTATTTTTGTGAATTTTTTGCCCTAAAGCAATATTGCAAGTTTCACAACTGCATGCATGTAAATGAGCCACAATGTGCTGTAAAAAATGCACTTATAAATAAAAAAATAGCACAGTCGCGCTATAAAAGCTATTTGCAAATATTAGATGGAGAGCAAGAAAATTACCGAGTTGATATATGGAAATAAACCTTATAAATAAATTCCTATTATGAAAGCAGTTGTACAAAGAGTAAGTAAGGCTAGTGTATTTGTAAATTCAGAAAAAATAGCAAGTATTGGCATTGGGCTTTTAATTTTATTGGGAGTAGAAAATCAAGATAATGATTCGGATATTAATTGGTTGTCAAAAAAAATAATCAAACTCAGAATCTTTAAGGACAATAATAACCTTGTTGAAAAGTCTGTAAAAGAAGTGGGAGGCGATATTATTGTTGTTAGTCAGTTTACTCTTTATGCATCTACTAAAAAAGGGAATCGTCCCAGTTATATCAAAGCAGCTAAATCTGAACTAGCTTTTAATCTGTATCAAAAGTTCATTGAGCAAACTCAGATTAATTTGTCAAAAAAAATTCAGACAGGACGGTTTGGCGTAAACATGAAAGTTGAGCTAGTAAATAACGGCCCCGTAACCTTAATTATCGACAGTAAAAACAAGCAATAGTTTAGTTGATTTTAACTAAATTACTGCTCTAAATTAGGTGTTTAATAATAAATAAATGTTAATAAGTGGTTTAAAATAATTGTCAATAAAATTGTTTGTAAAAACAAATTTTATTTATTTTTGTTTCAAATATTTGCATTAATTTTTTAAATTATAAAAACCCATACTTATGAAAAAAATAATTTTAGCAATTGTGCTTATGTCTTTAGCAATTGTTTCGTGTAAAAAAGCAAAAAACAAGGTAGAGGCAGGTGAAGAAATTACTGAGGTAAAAGAAATTGAAAATGTTATAAATTCGTTTAAGGTAAATGTAGAAGAATCATCACTTACTTGGAAAGGCAGTAAACCAACCGGTTCACACAATGGAGTTGTTAGCCTTGAAAGTGGTGTTTTTGACATTGAAGATAAACTTGTTAAAGCAGGCGAATTTGCTATTGATATGAGTACTATTTCGTGTACAGATCTAGAAGCAGGAAAAGGCAAAGAAAAATTGGAAACTCATTTAAAATCAGCTGATTTTTTTGATGTAGAAAAATTCCCAAGTGCTAAGTTTGCCGTAACTAACTCTGAAGCTAAAGAAGGGAAAATACACCTAACAGGCAACTTGACCATTAAGGATATTACCAAGAGCATTACCATAGCAGCTACCCTTGTTGAAGATTCTGTTTTCACTACACTTAAAAGTGATGTTTTTAGTATAGATAGAACTGATTTTGGAGTAACTTATAACTCTAAAAAATTTGACGCAGCTTTAAAAGACAAGTTCATTAATGATTTTATGGAAATGTCTTTTGAAATAAAAGCAAAAAAGTAGTTTTTTTGTTACATTCATTTTTTAGATTAGAGGCTGTAAGTAATTTCAGCCTCTTTTTTTATATGTAAATTTGTTCGGCTTTAAATAAACTAATAAAATGCTTTAACAACTTTTGCTTAACTTTTTTTTCTGAAATTTTCTCACCTATTTCTAAGCTCATTGAACTTACTGCCTTTCCCTTTATACCACAGGGGATAATATGTTGAAAATACTCTAAATCAGTATTTACATTAAGAGCAAAGCCGTGCATACTTACCCATCTGCCTGTTCTTATGCCTATAGCGCAAATTTTTCTGGCAAAAGAAGTGTGAGCATCTAGCCAAACCCCAGTTTCGCCCTTGTTGCGCTCTGCCTTTATATTGTATTCGGCAAGGGTTAAAATAACTGCTTCTTCAAGTAACCTCAGGTACTTGTGAATATCGGTAAAAAAATTTTCTAAGTCTAAAATAGGATACCCTACAATTTGACCTGGACCGTGATAGGTTATATCTCCTCCTCGGTTAATTTTATAAAAACTTATCTGCTTTGCCTTTAGCTCATCCTCACTTAGCAATAAATTGTTTAAACTGCCCGATTTTCCTAGCGTATATACATGAGGATGCTCAACAAACAGAAAATAATTTGGCGTTTCAATATCTACATTGCCGTTTCTCTTCATTTTTTTTAAGGCAATAATTTTATCAAAAAGCTCAGTTTGCAAGTCCCAAGTTTCTTTAAAATCTTTTTTAAATAAGTCTTTTATATGAATTTTTTTATTCATAAATTTAGTGCAGTTATTTATTTTTGAATAAAATTAGTTTTATTAATTGTAATTCAAATAGTTACAAATGAAAAAAAAGTTATTTTTGCTTTTTTTTATATTAGCATCAGTAAGTATAGTTAAGGCACAAAATTACTGGAAAAAATTAAACCCTCGCAAATCAGTTAGCATATTAAAAAGCTATCAAAATAAAGATTTACCTGCAAAATACCAATTATTTAGCTTAAACATTAAAAACTTTAAAGCTCGATTAAATTCTCGAGCAGATGATGGAACAAAAATTTCGTTAAGCCTGCCTATAGGAAATGGCGAGTTTGCTGAATTTAACTTTACTGAAATACCAGTTTTTGAAGAAAAACTCGCACAAAAATATCCTTATATAAAATCTTATATAGCCATAGCAAGTGATAATTCTGAGGCTACCGCTCGAATAAGCATTGGCACTAACGGCGTTCATGCACTGATTACATCGAGAAATAAAGCATCCTATTTTATAGATCCCTATACTGAGGACAGCAAAGCTTATATAGCCTATTATAAAAATGATCTAAGAAATAATAATGGTTTTGTCTGCAATACAAACGAAGAAAGTAATAAACTTATACAAAAACAAAAAACATTAAATTTAAACGACGGATTTTTAAGAACATATAGAATTGCTATTGCTAGCACGGCCGAGTACGCACTGTATCATTTAAACAATCAAAACATCCCAGCAACAGCATCATCTACAATAAAAAAAGCAGCGGTTTTATCAGCTATAAATACAACTTTAACACGTGTAAATCAAGTGTTTGAAAATGATTTAGCAGTACGTATGCAACTTGTAGCTAATAATGATAAGCTTATTTTTTTTGATTCAAGTTCTGACAATCTTTCAAATAACGATGTTAATATGCTAATTAACCAAAACCAAGAATTATGCGATGCAATAATAGGCTCGGCAAATTACGATATTGGTCATGTATTTAGTACAAGTAACGGAGGCATTGCGTTTTTGGGTTCAGTATGCGAGACAAACTTAAAAGCAAGAGGAGTATCGGGGATAAGCAATCCTATTTCTGATCCTTTTAATATAGATTTTGTTTCTCATGAAATTGGTCATCAATTTGGTGCATCGCATACTTTTAATAATTTGTGTAATGGCGAACGTTCTAATCAAACTGCTGTTGAGCCAGGCAGTGGTTCTACCATTATGGGCTATGCAGGAATTTGCCCTCCCGATGTACAATCTAATAGTGATGCCTATTTTCACTCAGTTAGCATTGAGCAAATTTGGAATACTATACAAAATTCAGCAGGTTGTGCAAGTCAAACTAGCACTGCCAATATATCGCCAAGTGCACAGGCAGGTAACGATGTATCAATACCAATATCAACTCCTTTTGTTTTAAAAGGAACAGCCAATGACCCCGATAATAGCTCTAGTCTTAGTTATAATTGGGAACAAATTGACAGTGAAGTTGCTATAATGCCTCCTCTTTCGAGTAACTCAGCAGGTCCTATGTTTAGGTCTGTACCACCCACAGAAGCAGCTGAAAGATATTTTCCGAACTTTTTAACGGTTTTAACAGGTAGCACATCTGTTTGGGAAGTACTCCCTTCGGTTGCTAGAAGTATGAACTTTTCTTTTACCGTGAGAGACAACAATATAAATGGGGGAGCAGTTTCGCTAGATGATATAAAAGTGACTACAGTTCAAGGCACTCCCTTTTCGGTGAGCAATCAAGTTACTTGGGCACAGAATACAAGCAGGATTATCATCTGGACTGTTGGACAAACCAATATAGCTCCTATAAACTGCAAAAAGGTAAACATTAAGCTTTCGGTTAACGGAGGGATGAGTTTTGATACTTTAGCTGCCGATATAGATAATGACGGAGAGCAAGAAATTACATTGCCTGCCTTTGTTCAAAATACTGAAAATGCTATTTTAATGATCGAAGCAGCCGATAATGTATTTTACAATATAAGCAATAAATTTACTATTAGCTCTGATCCTGACTTTAATTTTGTAAATACAACAGGTGCTGTTACAGTGTGCAATTCTTCAGATGAAATTATGTATAATTTAAGTTATGTTCCAATAAATAGCTTTTCGGAAGAAGTAACAATAAGTGTTGTTGAAAAGCCAGCAAACTTAGAAGTTGAAGTTAGTCAATCTGCTATTACAACAGAAGGTTTGGTTGAGTTTAAAGTATCTAAACTTAGTACTATTGCCGAGGGTAGTTACACTATTGGTGTCAGTGCCGAATCGGCATCAATTCAAAAAAAAATAGAGCTAAAATTTGAATTAGTCAAACAAGCATGCAAATCAAGTGGTAATACAACTTTTAATACAAGCACTACCTATGTTAATTTTAATACAATTGACAACTTAAGTCTCACTAAAGATAGCGGCTACAGCAATTATAAACACTTGTCGACAAATTTAAAAAAAGGTTTGATATATCCACTTACAGTTCACACTAATACCGCCGATTTTAATCAAACTCAATACACTACTCAAACAGTAGCTTGGATAGATTGGAATCAAAACTGTATTTTGGAGGCTGATGAAAAGTTTAACCTAGGCACTGTTACTGCAAACTCAAACGGTATAACTAGCCTTAGTCCGCTAAAAATTCGCATACCCGACAATGCCGAACTTGGCACTACTGTTATGCGCATTACCACAAAATTTAATAGTGAAGAAACTCCACAAGCCTGCGAGCTAAACTTTGACGGCGAGGTTGAAGACTACAGTATTGTTATAGAGGAAGCTATTGTTATATATGGTGAGCAAGAAGCTATTTTATATCCCAATCCTACAAATGGAGAATTTAGATTGACTTTTCAGCTGAGCGACAGTAAAGAGGTTACTGTAAAGCTATTTGATATAAGCGGAAAGCTTATTGAAATTAAACATTTTAACTATAACTCTTCTCTGTTTTTTGAAGAAATTTCTTTTAAGTCTGTAAATAAGGGGTTGTATTTTTTGCAGATAGAAAACGGAAATTTTAAAAGCACTAAAAAACTATTGTTGATAGAATAAGAGGTGCTGTACTTATTTTTTGCAAACTAGAGAGTTATACTTTTTGCAGTTGTGTTTTTTAGGTTTGTTACTGAGTTTGGCTTTCAGTTATTTTAATTCTCTTTTAATTTAATAAATAGTATAAAGACAGTATAAAAAGCATAGCTATGGTTTTTAAGCTTATTAAAAGTATTAAAACAGAACGCTTGTATAAAAAGCCCAAAAAGAGCGCTATTATATGTTTATCAATAAGTTGTGTTTATTGCTAAAAATTAATTAATCAATTGTTTATATTAAAGCTTTAGTATGCTTTTTGATCCAGAATTTAAACTCAACAACAGGTCCTTTGTCAACAGTACAGAGTTGCTAAAATATTCGGAACAACTTTCTGAAGATACACATTGCTTTTTTCAAAGTTGGTTTGCAAATAAAAATTATATTACTGTTCACACCTCGGGCTCTACAGGTAAACCTAGGGCTATTCGGCTTAAAAAAAGCCATATGATTAACTCAGCAAAGGCTACGGGTGCTTTTTTTAATTTATCTGAAAAAAGCACTTCTTTACTGTGTTTGTCGGCAAAATATATTGCAGGAAAGATGATGTTAGTCAGGGCACTTAGCTTGGGATGGCATCTCAATATAGTGCAACCAAAGGCTAACCCTTTAAAAGATTTAAAGAATACTTATGATTTTGCTGCTATGATTCCTTTACAGTTACATAACTCGTTAAATGACTTGCATAAGATAAAAAAGATACTTGTAGGCGGGGCTGAGGTCCTGCCTAGTTTAAAGGCTGAAATTCAAGAAGTATCAACAGAAATTTATGCCAGCTACGGAATGACTGAAACCTTGAGTCATATAGCACTTATGAGGCTAAATAATTTTTTGCCCGATAAAGAAAATAAGTCAGTGTTTACTGTTTTGCCAGGGATAAAGATTAGTCAGGACAAAAGAAATTGTTTGACGGTTAAAGCTCCAAATATTTTGGATAAAGAAGTTATTACCAATGATGTGGTTGAACTGGTTTCGGAAAAAGAGTTTAATTGGTTGGGAAGATATGACCATGTTATTAACTCGGCAGGCATAAAGTTACACCCTGAAGTTATAGAAAGAAAACTAGCAACTGTTTTAGAGCAACGCTTTTTTGTAGCAGGGCTTCCCGATTCTGTTTTTGGGAAAAAATTAGTATTGCTTGTCGAAGGTCGAGGAAGCGAAACAAAAATTGATGAAATACACAATAAAATAGCTAAAACAACTAGCCTTGCAAAATACCAGCAGCCTAAACAAATATTTTTTATCGATAATTTTATAGAAGCAGCAAATAAAAAAATAGACCGAAAAAAAACCTTATCTATTTTAAAACAACTATAAGAGTGCCTTTACAAGTAAAATGCGCCTTGTTTTATAAAACACATTTATAAGCTTATTACACTAAAGTACTTCTTTGATAATAGAATTGACTATTTCTGGATTTAACAAGGTTGAAGTATCTCCTAATTCAGTGGTATTTTTTGAAGCTATTTTACGTAAAATACGCCTCATAATTTTACCGCTTCTAGTTTTGGGTAGTCCTTCTACAAATTGTATTTTATTTAGCTTGGCTATCGGACCAATATGGTCAGTAATTAATTGATTAATTTCTTTTCTCAAGTTGTCGCGGTCTCTAATTTCGCCAGTTTCTTTTAAAATCACATATCCGTATAAGGCATTTCCTTTAACTTTATGCGGGTAGCCTACTATGGCCGATTCGGCAACTGCAGGATGTTCATTGATAGCGTCTTCAATGGGAGCTGTTCCTAAGTTGTGTCCCGATACTATGATTACATCGTCAACTCTTCCAGTTATTCGGTAATATCCTACCTCATCTCTCAAAGCTCCATCGCCAGTAAAGTACATATTGTCAAAGGTTGAAAAATAAGTGTCTTTATACCTTTGGTGGTCACCCCAAATAGTTCTAGCAATTGAAGGCCATGGAAATTTAATACACAAGCGCCCTTCAACAGAATTTCCCTTTATTTCTTTTCCTGATTCATCCATCAGCACAGGCTGTATGCCAGGCATAGGTAAGGTGGCATAGGTGGGTTTGGTAGGAGTTGAAAAAGGAATGGGCGAAATTAAAATACCTCCAGTTTCTGTTTGCCACCAAGTATCTATAATAGGACATTTTTTATCTCCTATATTGTCGTTATACCAATGCCATGCTTCTTCATTTATAGGCTCTCCAACAGTTCCTAAAATCCTTAAACTGCTTAAATTGTATTTATTGACATAAGCTAAATTTTCTTTGGCTAAGGCTCTAATAGCTGTGGGTGCTGTGTAAAACTGGGTTATTTTATGTTTTTCAATAATTTGCCAAAAACGTCCAAAATCGGGGTAAGAGGGTATCCCTTCAAACATAACTGAGGTAGCTCCGTTAGCCAAAGGTCCGTAAACTATATACGAATGCCCTGTTATCCAACCAATATCTGCTGAGCACCAATATACATCGTCTTCTTTATATTGAAAGGCATTTTTAAAGGTATAGGCTGTATATACCATATAACCTCCTGTGGTATGTAACATGCCTTTAGGCTTGCCTGTTGAGCCTGAGGTGTAGAGAATAAAAAGCGGGTCTTCTGCGTCCATAATTGTAGCTGCACATTCTATAGAAGCCTTGTCAAGCAGAGGTTGTAGCAAATGGTCTCTTCCTTTCTTTAAATTAAGATTTGTATTTGTGCGTTTAACTACCAAAACAGTTTTAACAGTATTGCATTGCTCTAGGGCTTCATCGACAATTCCTTTTATATTAATAATTTTAGGTCCTCTAAATGAGCCATCTGAGGTAATTACTGCCTTTGCCGTGCAATCGTTAATTCTCGTAGCTAAGGCTTTTGACGAAAATCCTGCAAAAACTACTGAGTGGATAGCTCCTATTCTTGCACAGGCTAAAAGAGAAATAGCAAGTTGAGGTATCATAGGCAAATAAATTACAACTCTATCACCTTTTTTTACGCCTTGGTTTTTTAAAACATTGGCAAATTGACACACTCTTTCGTATAGCTGTTTATAAGTTATGTGCTCTGCTTTTTCTTTTGGATTATTAGGTTGGAAAATAATAGCTGTTTTGTCTGCTCTGATATACAGATGTCTGTCTAAGCAATTTTCTGTAATGTTTAGCTTGCCTGCTTGAAACCATTTAATTTCAGGTTTGTTAAAGTCCCATTCTAATACCTTATCCCATTTTTTTCTCCATAAAAAGTGCTCTTCGGCAACCTCTGCCCAAAATACTTCAGTAAATCGAACTGATTTGCGATATACTTGAAAGTACTCTTCTAAGTGTTTTATATGATAGTTACTCATGATTGATTAAGATTTTGATTTTGCATATATTTTTAGCTTACTATTGTATCTAGCATATTTTCAGCCTTTTCAATGAGTTTTTTAGTTGAAAATGGCTTGAGTAAATAATTGTCAGCTCCCATTGCAATGCCTTTTTCAACATAAATTGATTTGTTTTTAGTCAGTAATAGCAAAGTTTTTATGTTGCTTAGCTTTTTAAGCTGCTTTATTTCTTTTAAAATTTGATAGCTATTTGTTTTTGATGTCATAAAGTTTAATAAAATAAGCATAGGCAGTTGTGTTTTTGCTATTTTAATTGCCTCAATTTCATCTCTTGCTATAAGTACTTGATAATTTTTTTTCTTAAAAGCATATTCTAATGACATAATTGTATTTGCATGATCGTAAACTATTAATATTTTTTTTAGTTTCATTTGTTTTTATATTTAAGCGGTTAATAATTGGCTAGTTAAAGAATTTGTTGTATTTTACAGTTGTTACTGTTATTAAGTAATGTTTTTATTTTTAATTGTTTTTTGAATAAAAAAAATTAATATATACAAAGTTAAAGATTAAAAATATAATGGCTAAAGGGGTATTACTTTAATCTTTTTATTTTACATACCAAAAATTTTACAGCTTTATTTAAAGTTAAATTAACTTTATTTTATATTTTTTTTAATTTATTAAAAAAGATTTAAAACTTATTTATAAACATAAACCTTTGCTTGCATTTTACTAAAAATACAAACTGCTTTACATTTGTTTTAAACAACTATAAAAAACTGTACTAAACTGCAGAGCAGTTCAATTTAAGTATATGTTTAATGTTGTACAGCTTTGCCTGCCTCACTAGGTATTCTAATGTTTTCTACAATTTCCTGAACTTCAATGGGTGGTTGTTTAGTGAACTTATTTACAGTTATGGCAACTATAAAATTAGCTAGCATGGCAATTGTACCAAAACCTTCGGGCGAAATATCAAACCACAATTTTAGATTTACCACGGCATCTTTTCCTCCATCAAAAATCCCAAATTTAAATTTGAGCATATAGAAAATCATTAGCGACATGCCAACTATCATTCCCGATACTGCACCTTTGCTATTCATCTTTTTGTAAAAAATACCTAAAATTATAGCTGGGAAGAAAGAGGCTGCTGCCAAGCCAAAGGCTAAAGCGACAACGGCTGCCACAAAGCCTGGAGGGTTTATGCCAAAGTAGCCGGCTATAATTACAGCTCCAGTTGCTGAAATACGAGCTGCCCAAAGTTCGGATTTTTCAGATAGTTTAGGGTTGATAACATTTTTTATCAAATCGTGCGATACTGATGAGGATATTACTAAAAGTAAACCTGCTGCAGTTGAAAGAGCAGCAGCTAACCCTCCAGCTGCAACAAGTGCAATTACCCAAGCTGGTAAATTGGCAATTTCAGGATTTGCCAATACCATGATATCTCTATTTACCTCTAACTCATTGGTTGTCGCATTGGCAACATATTGAATTTTTCCGTCTTTATTTTTATCTTCAAATTTTAACAAGCCTGTGGTTTCCCATTTTTTAAACCAGTTTGGCATATCGTTGTATTGTTTGTCGCTTACTGTTTCTATTAGATTGGTTCTTGCAAAAACAGCCACTGCAGGTGCAGTTGTGTATAAAATTGCTATAAAAAGCAGAGCTAATCCTGCTGATTTTCTAGCATCTCGCACTCTTTTTACGGTAAAAAACCTAACAATAACATGAGGTAAACCGGCAGTACCTATCATTAAGGCAAGGGTAATGGCAAATACATCTATCATTTTTTTAGATCCATTAGTGTATTCTGCAAAGCCAAGTTCAACTGAAAGCCCGTCGAGCTTATCTAGCAGATAGCTTCCATCTGACAATATTCCTGCCATTCCTAGCTGAGGAATTGGGTTTCCTGTCATTTGTATAGAGATAAAAATAGCAGGAACCATAAAGGCAAATATTAAAATACAGTATTGCGCTACTTGAGTATAGGTTATACCTTTCATTCCACCTAAAACGGCATAAAACAAAACAATAATCATCCCTATAATAACCCCTGTGTTTATATTAACTTCTAAAAACCTGGAAAACACTATGCCTACGCCTCTCATTTGCCCAGCTACATAAGTAAACGAAACTATTAGGGCACATAAAACTGCAACTACTCGTGCGGTTTTTGAATAATATCTTTCTCCTATAAAGTCAGGTACGGTGTATTTTCCGAATTTTCTCAAGTATGGTGCCAGTAACAAGGCCAGCAAAACATAGCCTCCTGTCCAGCCCATTAGATATACTGCTCCGTCATAACCCGCAAACGAAATAATGCCTGCCATTGAAATAAACGACGCTGCTGACATCCAGTCGGCAGCTGTAGCCATTCCGTTTGCCAAAGGAGAAACTCCTGCTCCAGCTACATAAAACTCTTTGGTAGATGCAGCTTTAGACCATATCGCTATAGCGATATAAATTCCAAAAGTTAAGAATACTAATATATAAGTCCAAGTTTGTACACTCATAATTTTTAATTTAATATTTTAATTTCAGTTAATTAATTTTCGTCATATCCAAATTTTTTATCTAGTCTATTCATCAGTCTGACATAGATAAATATTAAAATTACAAATACATATATGGATCCTTGTTGAGCAAACCAAAATCCTAGTTTAAATCCTCCTAATCTGATTGTGTTTAAGGCATCTTTAAATAAAATGCCCGCTCCGTATGATACTAAAAACCAAATTGTTAATAATATGGCTAAATATCTCAGGTTGTGCTCCCAATAGGAAGTTGCCTTTTGTTGTTTTTCTGTCATAATATTTGAATTTATTTAAAATATACTATAAATTATTTAAAAAATAGTTTTTTTTGATTGACGTTAAAATTTGTATTGATCAATATTATTTATTTACAAGTAAATCATGGCTTGTAGGGTTAGTGTATTGTTGAGGCTTTTGTCACTTTCTTTTGCCCTAGAGTATTCAACGGTTAGCTTTGAATGATGACCTGTCATAAAAATATTTGTTCCTATCCCCAATTTGCTTGCATTGCTGTTAGTGGCTTTAATTGAGCGTGTTTGGAGAGATACATAGGGTTGAAATCTAGTTTTGTCTTTTTGTCCTGAAATTAAATATCCTAAGTGTCCATATAGCATAAGCCCTGACGCATAAGCATTGTAATTGTAATTTTCGCCGTAATTATTGCTTTGAAATACTCCATAGGCAGTAAGTGCTGAGCCTTTTTCACTAAGGGGTGCATCGTAAAAGGCATCTATTGCAAAAATATTTACATTATCGCCTTTACCGTTTGCTTTAACTACTCCATTAGGGTGGCTAAAAAATCCTGCTCCTATATTAAATATTTTTTTGCTGCCTAGGTAAGTACCTACTTTATAGGGCAGAAGATTAGATTCTTGATCTAAAAAATTATAGTCAAAATATCCTTGAAATACTTTTCCAGCTTTAGCTGAGCCCAAAATTTGCCTACCTGCGTAAACTGTTAAACCAGTAGTGGTTGGGTCTCTATTGTCAATGGTATTTTTTCCAGCCTCGTTAACAGCAAGCCTGTACTGCAGTTTTTTGATTTTGCCTTTGATATAAACTCCTATATGCCTTGCAAATTGATCTGATAAACCAAGGGTTGCCCACGACTGTCTATTGTTGTCTAAACTCAGCATATTTAAGGTGCTTTGATTGTTTAAACGCGAAATACCATTCCAATAATGCAAGCCTGCACCTACAGATATTTGGTCGTAAATGCTCCACTGACCATAGAAGCCATGAAAAAATAACTGCGACCCTTCGTCCTTGCCTAAAGGACTTTGATTGGCTCCACTCAAACTATTTAGTCCAAAGTGAGTTAGCAGCAAAAATTTGCTATTAAGCTGTGTAAAGCTAAGTATTCGAGCTCTTCTTACACTTAAGTTTAACTTGGCTGTATTGCCGTTAACTTTGCTGTTGTAATTTGCCCAAAACTGTCCCCAAGCAATAATACGCAAGTATTTTGAGCCACTTTCGTTAAATTTGATTTTGTATCCTCCAGTATATGATGCGTTTCCTTGTGAATTGACACTAAGGGATATATAAAAAAGTAATATGCTTAATATTAAAATTTTTTTCATAGATGTGATTTGAATTAAAAATTTTATTTTTAATTGATTAATCATTATAATCAACAAATAAAATTGAACTGCTTATAGTTTAACTCTTATGCTTTTCTAATGCATAGCAAAAGTAAAACTAGCTAAAAAGCAGTAAATTAAATACTGATAAATTGATATGAGTTGTAAATTTACAGAATTAACTTTAATTTTTAACACTCAATTTTAGAAATTTTTAAATTTAATTGGAGCAAAGTTTATTCCCTGTTTTATTTACCTTGTGTAAAGCACAAATGATAGTATTTTGATAAACTAACCGGTGTTTTTGAGAATTATTATTTATATTCTTTTTTAAAGATTATATTATTACTAGTTGACAGTACTTATTGAATACTTAAAAATTTTGAAGATTTTCGAAATTTATAAAACAGTATATTGGCAAATTGTGTAGAATTGGTATAAAAATATTAATTTTTAAAACGTTCCCATTTTATAAGCATAAACTTATCGCCCAATTCAGTTATGACTACTCCTGCACCTTTTATATTGTTCATGTTTTGAATAAACTTTTGAAGCTCGGAATGGCTTAAAATTTTATAAGTAGGATGGTAGTCCGTTTTGTAAGGTCGTTTTACGTTGTATTTTTTTACCCAATTCATAATTGAAACGTGCGATATGCCTAAAATTCTTTCAATATCTCTATATGTAAGTCCTTCTAAATAAAGTTGTAGTGCTTTGTTAACATAGTAATCATCAATTTTTTTTCCTAGTTTATTAACCGTGAAATGATAGTTGCATTTTTTACACTTATAACGTTGTTTACCTCCAATAATACCTGCTTTTATAAACTTTTCACATGAACAATTTGGGCATAATTCCATATTATTAATATATATTTAGTATAAATGTAGTTATTTTAATTTTAGCGAATAAGTCTTTTTAAGAAAATATTTTTAAAGTATTCAATAACAAAAACTTTGAAGTTAGGTACTTATCAATACATAATTGATGGTAGCAAATTAAACATGTTTATAGCTGACAAAATTTTAGTTTACAGTAGTGTTTTTACGTGTTTTTATTGCTTGTGTTTGATTGTTGTTAATTTGTTTGCTGCAATATTTAACTTAATATTAAAAAATTAATAAAAGTATATTTTAACAATACTACTTATACTAATCTGTTTTATGACAATAACCCAATAAACTTATTTGATAAAATTTTAAATGGATTTTATTAATGCAAAGTAGTTATTTATAACAAGTGCATCAATGTTATTACACTGTTAAAAGTTAGAATATAACAATAAAACTTTGACTTGAGGTAGTGTGTGTTTTGGTTCAATTCGTTTTGGGGATTATATTTGTTAAAGTGTATTAAAAAAAGGAATTACTCCAAAAGTAATTCCTTTTATAGATTTTTAGTTTATTGATTGATTATTCTACTTTTTGGTCTAATAAATCGAAAAACTGGTTTAAGCGAGGAAGTATAATAATTTTTGTTCGTCTGTTTTTAGCCTTATTTGCAACACTGCTGTTTTCAACCAAAGGTATGTAACTACTTCTTCCTGCAGCAATTAATCTTTCAGGAGCAACATTGTGTTTGTTTTGTAGCTCGCGAACTATAGCCGTTGATCGTTTTACGCTCAAATCCCAGTTGTCTTTTAATACAGAACCACTGCTAACAGGAGTGTCATCGGTATGTCCTTCAATCATTACGTCCATTTCAGGTTGCGAATTAACCACTGTGGCTACTTTTTGCAAAACCTTTGAGGCTTTTTTTGTTATAGTATAGCTGCCGCTTTTAAATAGCAATTTGTCAGAAATAGAAATAAACACAACGGTTTTTTCAACATTAACCTCTATGTCTTGATCATCTATACCATCTTGTAACTCTTTCTTTAAGTGAAAAGCAACAACTAAGTTTAGTGAATCTTTTTTAGAGGCAGCCGCTCTTATTTTATTAATGTATTTGTCTTTTTTGCTAAGCTGAGAAAGTGTTTCTTTAATATTGTCATTAGCTCCTTGAGTAAGCACGGTTAGGTTGCCAACCTGCTTTAAAGTTTCGTCTTTGTCTTTGCGCAAATCTTCAACAGTGGTTTCAAGCAAGACCGCTTTTTCTTCAAAACGCTCTTTTTCAACCAGACATTTAGTTAGGTTATTTTTGGTGGCAAGCAGCTCATCTTTAGTTTTTTGATGTTCTGCTTTAACCGCTTCTAATTCTTTAACTGAAGCACAAGAAGCAATTAACAGTGTTATTGTAATTAGTAAGATCCCTCTTTTCATGGTAAAATATATTTTTCAAATGATTAATTAATAGCAATGATAAAACAAATTTATAAAAATAAAAATATAAAAATGATAATTAACAATCTTTTATGAACAATAAAACTTGTATTTTTGGTTTAATAATTGTTGTAAAAACTGCAATAGATCACAAGGCACTGCATTAAAATATTAGTTATAAAAACATTAGTTAAAACCCTTGATTTGTTAAGGATACGATTTAGAAACAAACTATATTAAATTCAATAAAATTATTAATTCATAGTATAAGCCTTTAGCTTAGTGTAAAAATAAGAAACTACATATTTGTGGGGTTAGGCGATAAATATATAAATTACTAATTTTTAGTGACTAACAAAATTATAAAAGATTGTAAAAGATGATGAAAAGTTATTTTAAAGTTTTAAACATTTGTATCGCATTTGTTTTTTTTTCTTGCAAAACAAAGCAAGGCAATAATGCTTTAACAGTATTAAAGGGGTCAGTATTTGGTACTAGCTATCAAATAAAATACTTTAATGAGGTAAATTATCAAAAACCAATAGATAGTTTGTTTGCTTTAATAAATAAATCACTTTCTACTTATATACCTACATCGGATATTTCTAAAATAAACCGAGGCGATACTACAGTAGTAGTTGATGCTTTTTTTGTTGAAGTTTTTAAAAAGGCTAAAAAAATTTACAAGCAAACCGATGGATATTTTGACCCTACAATGGGCAAGTTAATTGACGCTTATGGATTTGGTTCGGGGAAGAAGAGAGTTGACTTATCAGAAATGGATATTTTTAAGCTAAGGCAAGCTATGGGTTTTGACAAAGTTATGCTCAAAAAAAATAAAGTATATCGTCAAAATCCGAATATTGAACTTAATGTAAATGCCTTTGCTAAGGGTTATGGTGTTGATATAATAGGACGTTTTTTAGAGAATAAAAATATTTTTAACTATTTGGTTGAAATAGGTGGCGAAATTAGAGCTAGAGGCAACAAGAACAACAATTCATGGAAAGTGGCTGTTGAAAAACCCAATGAAGATGGAACTCGCTCAATTCACAAAATAATTGAATTAAACGATGAATCTATGGCAACATCGGGGAATTATAGAAAATATAAACTAAATAATAAAGGTCAGAAAATTGTTCATACAATTAATCCTAAAACAGGCTTGGCATACGAAAATAATTTGCTCAGTGTTTCGGTGCTTTTAAAAGGAGATTGTGCAAATGCTGATGCTTATGCTACAGCCTTTCTTGCTATGGGATTTGAAAAAACTAAACTCTTTTTACAAAAATATCCAGAATTAAAAGTAATACTACTGTACAGTGATAAAGACAATAAATTGAAAGAGTTTACAAACTAATACTTAAATTCAATTAAAAAGAGTGGTAAAAATGCCTAGTGTTTTGCATAAAAAAAAATTATATGTTGCTAAGTGCTAATTTAAAAAACTAAAATTCAATGTTTCAGTTAAGGTAATTTGTCAAAAGTTAAACCGTTATATAGGTTTTATTTTAAAATTTTCCATAAACTTAGTTGTGTAATTTCCAGCAACATAATCAGGGTGGTCCATTAATTGTCTGTGAAAAGGGATAGTTGTTTTTACACCCTCGATAACATACTCATCTAAGGCACGCTTCATTTTATTGATGGCTTCCTCTCTTGTTTGGGCAGATACAATTAGCTTGGCAATCATTGAGTCGTAGTTTGGAGGAATCACATATCCTGCATATGCGTGTGTATCAATGCGAACTCCATGTCCGCCTGGTGCGTGATAAGAGGCTATTTTTCCGGGAGAGGGTCTAAAAGCATTGTAAGGATCTTCTGCATTAATTCTGCATTCAATAGAATGTAACTGAGGTATGTAGTTTTTACCTGAAACAGGCACACCGGCAGCTACTAAAATTTGTTCGCGAATTAAATCATAGTCAACAACTTCTTCAGTAATAGGATGCTCTACCTGAATACGAGTGTTCATTTCCATAAAATAGAATTTGCGATGCTTATCTACTAAAAATTCAACTGTGCCAACGCCTTCGTATTTAATGTATTCAGCAGCTTTAACAGCAGCCTCTCCCATGGCATTGCGCAGTTGTTCAGTCATAAAAGGCGACGGGGTTTCTTCTGTTAACTTTTGATGACGCCTTTGTACTGAACAATCTCTTTCTGACAGGTGGCATGCTTTTCCATAAGCATCGCCTATTATTTGAATTTCAATATGACGTGGTTCTTCAATTAATTTTTCCATATACATACCGTCATTTCCAAAGGCAGCTTTTGCTTCTAAACGAGCCGAATCCCATGAGTTGCGCAAGTCTTCGAGTTTCCAAACTGCGCGCATCCCTTTACCACCGCCTCCAGCAGTAGCTTTTAGCATTATAGGAGTTTCCATTTTAACAGCCAGTTTTTCGGCTTGTTCATAAGAGTTTAGTATGCCTTCAGATCCCGGAATGCACGGAACTCCAGCAGCAATCATAGTTTCTTTGGCAGTTGCTTTATCACCCATTTTATCGATCATTTCAGCTGTAGCTCCTATAAATTTTATGCCGTGTTCTTCACATAATTTTGAAAATTTGGCATTTTCAGCTAAAAAACCGTAACCAGGATGAATTGCATCGGCATTTGTAATTTCAGCTGCAGCAATTATATTTGCCATTTTTAGGTAAGAATCAACACTAGGTGCAGGTCCTATACAAACAGCTTCATCAGCAAAACGGACGTGCAAACTTTCGGCATCTGCCTTTGAGTAAACAGCTACTGTTTTTATCGACATTTCTTTGCAAGTTCTGATAACACGCAGAGCTATCTCACCTCTGTTGGCAATTAGTATTTTTTTAAACATAATTTAAAAGTTAGGGTTTGTGCAGAGCGTAAATTTAAAAAAGTCAGATAGTTTTGTGCACCTGTATTTTAATAATATAAAACACTACGACGGGTCAACTAGAAACAGGGCTTGATCAAATTCTACTGGTGAAGAATCATCAATTAACACTTTGATTATTTTACCAGATACCTCAGACTCTATTTCATTAAATAATTTCATGGCTTCAATAATGCAAACAGTATCACCAACTTTTACTTGGCTTCCTACTTCGACAAATACAGGTTTGTCGGGCGACGGTTTTCTGTAAAAAGTTCCAATCATTGGCGATTTTATGGTTAGGTATTTTGAATCGTTGTTGGCAGGTTTTTTTTTAGGGGTCGAATCAGTAGCGGGTGAAACTATAGCAGCAGGGGCAACTACTTGTGGAGCAGGAGCAACAGGGGCTGGTATGTGAATAGATGCTTCGGGTGTTGAGCTTCCTGTTTTAATGGTAATTTTTATACTTTCCATCTCTAATTTCACTTCGCTTGCACCCGATTTAGCTACAAATTTTATAAGACTTTGAATTTCTCTAATATCCATTTTTATATATTTAAGTTGTTTGGTTTATAAACAATACGCCCATTTTAAATAGATGGCTCCCCAGGCAAAACCACCTCCAAAGGCTGCAAAAATTAGGTTGTCGCCCTTTTTTAAGTCTTTTTCATAATCTGCAAGTAGCAAAGGTAAAGTTGCAGAAGTTGTGTTTCCGTACTTGTGAATGTTTATCATTACTTTGTCATCTTCCAAGCCAATTCTGTTAGCAGTTGCCTCAACAATTCTTTTATTTGCTTGATGTGCAACCAACCACTGAATGTTGTTTTCGTTTAAATTATTGCGTATCATTATTTTTTTAACAACCTCAGACATGTTTGAAACAGCAAACTTAAAAACTGTTTTGCCTTCTTGATAAACAAAATGTTGTTTGTTTTTAACTGTATTTATTGACGAAGGTAATATTGAACCACCTGCATCAATTTTTAAATACTCTCTACCTATGCCATCACTGCGCAGAAACTCGTCTTGCAAGCCTGTATCTTCTGTAGTAGGTTCAAATAGAACAGCTCCTGCTCCATCGCCAAAAATTATACAAGTAGTTCGGTCAGTATAATCTATAATTGAAGACATTTTATCGGCTCCAACAAGCATAACTTTCTTGTATCTGCCGCTTTCTATATATCTTGCAGCGGTCGACATACCAAATAGAAAACTCGAACAGGCTGCTTGCAAGTCGTATGAAAAGGCATTATGAGCACCTATTTTTGTAGCTGTATAAGCTGCTGTAGAAGCCACTGGCATATCGGGCGTAGCAGTAGCGAGTATTAGCATATCAATTTCAGAGGCATCAACCCCCGATTTTTCCAATAAATTTTTAGCTGCTCTTATAGCTAAGTAAGATGATCCTGCTCCGTTTTCTTTTAAAATTCTCCTTTCTTTGATTCCTGTTCTTGTGGTAATCCACTCGTCGTTAGTGTCTACCATAGTTTCGAGTTCTTTGTTGGTCAAAGTGTACTCAGGGATGTATTTCCCTACTGCTGTTATAGCTGCAGATGTTTTAGCCATAGTTATTTGTTTTGTTGTAATACCAAGTTTCAAAGAATTTAAGACCCTCTTTTTGAGAACTTATATATTTTTTAAAAACCTTAAATTTATTCATCTACATCTGCATCTTCAACTCCAGAGTCTAGAACTACCTGACCTTTGTAGTAAAGTTTTCCTAAGTGCCAATGAGCTCTGTGATATAGGTGAGCCTCTCCAGTAGTTGGGTCAACAGCAGTTTGAGGAACAGTAGCCTTGTAGTGTGTTCTTCTTTTATCTCTTCTAGTTTTAGATATTTTCCTCTTTGGATGTGCCATTTTGTAACTTATTTATCTGTTAGTAATTCTTTTAATTTATCCCATCTAGGGTCAGTTGAATTTCGCTCTTGATTTGAGTTAATTTGCTCTACTTTTAATTCGTTTAATTTTGCAAGCACCTTTGATTTCATAGTTCCGTTTAACACCTTTGGGTGAACTCGCTTTTTAGGAACCGATAGTATTATTGATTCGTATAGGTATTGCGATATGTTAATTTGATGAGTATCATAAGGTAGCACAATAATTTCTCCTTGTTCCTGATATTCCTTTCCAAATTTTACTGTAAGATTCAAATTACCACTTATTTGTTGATTAAACAACTCATTACTCAAGTCGCAGGGAATACATACACTACCTTTAAGTTTAAAAGCTAATTCAAAAAATGTGCTGCTTTTTAATAAAATAACAATAGCTGTGACTTCGCAGTCTTTAAATTCATCAAAGCCATAAGCATCAAATAGTTTTTTGTCAATGTAAAATTTAAATACATGTTTTCCTTGCTTTAATCCTTTAAAAGCTATGCTAAAACTTTTTAAGTCTTTCATTTATCGAAAAAAAAATATAAAAGCACAAAGTTATAAAAAATGTTTTTAAAACTATATCTTGCTTTGTTTTTAAGTTTAATTTTTAATTTGTTTTTGTAAGATTTTGATACTCAAGTCTGTTTTTATATATGTTTAGAGAGTTAAACAAGGCTTCTTTAAAAGAAAAAAACTGGGCTATATTTTTACCAGCAATATCAAATCCAGTTCCGTGGTCAGGTGAAGTTCGTATTTTATCAAGCCCTGCTGTAAAGTTAACTCCCTTTCCAAAAGATAGTGCTTTAAACGGAGCCAAGCCTTGGTCGTGATACATTGCCAATACTCCATCAAACTGTTCGTAGGTTTTTGAACCAAAAAAGCCATCAGCAGCATATGGACCATAAACAAGCTTTCCGCTTTGTTGAATTTCTTTAATTGCAGGACGTATAATTTGTATATCTTCCTTTCCAATAAGCCCGTTGTCGCCACAGTGAGGGTTTAATCCTAAAACTGCAATTTTAGGCTTGTTTATATTAAAGTCCTGTACAAGGCACAAGTACATAGTTTCTACTTTGGTTTTAATCAACTCACAACTTATATTTTTAGCTACTTCAGATAAAGGTATATGACCCGTGATTAAGCCTATCCTTAAGTTTTCAGTCATCAAAATCATTAAGCTTTGTCCTTTTAATTGGCTCTCTAAATATTCGGTATGACCTCTAAAATTAAATTTTTCAGAATAAACACTAGCTTTGTTAATTGGAGCTGTAACCAAAACCTGTATCTGATCTTCTTTTAGTGCACCTACAGCGGCTTGTAACGACTTTAAAGCATAGATACCTGCTGTTTCAGTTGGCTTTCCCAATTCAAAGTTAGGCTCTTCACTCCAAATATTAATTAGGTTTAACTTTCCTGGGCTAGTTTTTTTAAGTTCTGAAATTACTTGTATATTATTGTTGAGATTTAATATTTTTTTGTGATACGAAATCACTTTGTGCGAAGCAAAAATAACAGGAGTGCAAAAATCGAACATGCGTTTATCTTCAAAGGTTTTTAAAATTACCTCAATACCAACACCATTTATATCGCCTATTGAAATACCAACTATAATTTTATTTAATTTACACATAGCTTACATTTTTGTAATATTGTATTTTTAAAACTTAAGCAAAAGTAATTAAAATTAAAAAAATGTTTACTGGAATTATCGAAGGTCTAGGTTTTATAGCAGATATTGAAAAGCAAAAGCAAAATTCACATTTATGGATTGAGTGCAGTTTTGTTGATGAGTTAAGAATTGATCAAAGTGTAGCGCACAATGGCGTTTGTTTAACTGTTGACAAAATTAAAGATAAGTTGTACAGAGTTACGGCAATAAAAGAAACTTTCGACAAAACAAATATTGGCAATTTAAAAAAAGGAGAGCAAATTAACTTAGAAAGATGTGTGAGGTTAGGCGATAGGCTTGACGGACATATAGTACAAGGGCATGTTGACAATACAGGAGTTTGCGAAAAAATAGAAGACGCTCAAGGCAGTAAGGTTTTTACTTTTTCTTATCCCGCAGATAAGAATTATCTTGTTGTTGAAAAAGGTTCTATAACTTTAAACGGAGTTAGTCTAACAGTAGTAAACTCAACAAAAAATAGGTTTAACGTAGCACTTATTCCACATACATTAAAACACACTACCTTTAGCAAAGTAAAACCTGGCAATAAGGTAAATATAGAGTTTGATGTAATAGGTAAATATGTAGCTAAACTTAATATGTAATTTTTTTAGGTTTTACATCTAGTTTTATTGATTTTTTTTTGTAAAATTTGCAAACCCTTTAGTCTAAACGCAAGTTGATTAGCAAATTAGCAATGCTTGGTAAACAAAAGTTTATCTGCATAAAAACGAAACTTAAAACTTATTTTGAACATAAAAGCATTTGACAGATCTCAAATAAATATATAAAATATTAAAAATTAAATGTTTAACTTAAATTTATTAGTGTGAAAAAATCATTAATTTTTTTTATCCTTTTTGTCAGCCTAGCGCAAGCGCAGCAAAGAGCAATTACTTTAGAGGATATTTGGATAAAAAGGACTTTTAAAACAGAGCGTATAAACGCTCTAAAATCAATGAGTGGTAATTTTTATTCCTTGTTAAAAAAAGATAGTCAAGGCACTGCAATTGAAAAGTACAGTTATGAAACTCAAAAAAAAGTAGCTACCCTTGTTCACAGCAAGGATCTGAATGAAATACAACACATTAATTCTTATGCTTTTAGCGATGATGAAACCAAACTGATTTTAGGAACTAACTTTATATTTATATATCGACATTCATTTTTAGGAACTTTTTATCTTTACGATATAACTTCAAAAAGGCTATCGTTAATTGGTAAAAATATACAAGAACCAACATTTTCGCCCGACAGCAAAAAAATTGCCTATGCTAAAGATAACAATCTATATATTAAAAACCTTTCAGATAATGAAACAGTTTTTCAAATAACAAGTAGCGGTAAAAAAAATGCAATTATAAACGGAATTACTGATTGGGTTTACGAAGAAGAATTTGGCTTTGTAAAGGCCTTTGAGTGGAGTGCTGACAGTGATAAACTAGCCTATTTGCGTTTTGATGAAAGTCAGGTAAAAACTTTTTCTATGGATATTTACAGAAATAAAATATATCCTTCTCAGCAAGTATTTAAATACCCAAAAGCAGGCGAAGATAATGCGAAAGTAAGTTTGCATATTTTTTCGTTAAACACAAAAAAAACAGCTACAATTAGTGTTGGAGAGTATCAATATATTCCGAGGATTAGTTGGACTAAAGATGCTAATTTATTGGCTGTGCAAACTTTAAATCGCCATCAAAATAGCTTAAAGTTATACTTTGTAAATGCCAGTGATTTTAAAAGTAAATTGGTGTTAAACCAAACAGATTCAGCTTATGTTGATATTACAGATAATTTGAGCTTTTTAACCGACAACAGTTTTATACTCACTAGTGAAAAAGATGGATTTAATCATCTGTATCACTACGACAAAAAAGGTAAATTACTAGCTCAAATTACCAAAGGGAATTGGGATGTAAGTGCTTATTACGGCTACAACGAGGCTAAAAAGACCATTTACTATCAATCAACAGAAAATGGCTCGATAAACCGAGGGGTTTACAGCATTTCACTAAATGGAACAGAAAAGCAATTGTTGAGCGAAAAAACAGGTACCAATAATGCTACATTCAGCAACAATTTAAATTACTTTATCAACACTTTTTCAAATACTGATACTCCTTATGTTTACACCTTGCGAAAGGCAAATGGAGAGCTGTTAAAAACTCTGTTAAACAACTCAATAATTAAAAATAATTTAGCAGATTATAAACTGAGCAAAAAAGAATTTTCAAACATTGAAGTAAATGGCAACAATTTAAATATGTATATGATAAAACCTTTAAATTTTGATGCTAGCAAAAAATATCCTGTTTTAATGTATCAATATTCTGGTCCAGGCTCTCAGCAAGTGTCAAATCGCTGGAATAACACCAATGATTATTGGCATCAGTTACTAGCTCAACAAGGCTATATTATAGTTTGTGTTGATGGCAGAGGTACTGGCTTTAAAGGACGCGACTTTAAAAAAATAACCTATCTCAATTTAGGGAAGTACGAGGTAGAAGATCAAATTGCTGTAGCTAAAAAATTAGCCAAACGCTCGTATATAGATGCTGGTAGAATAGGAATTTGGGGTTGGTCATACGGTGGCTTTATGAGCACTAACTGCTTGCTAAAAGGGAATGAGGTTTTTGCTGCCGCTATTGCTGTTGCTCCAGTTACAACTTGGCGTTTTTACGATAGCATTTACACAGAACGTTATATGAGAACCCCAAAAGAAAACGCATCGGGTTACGATAACAATTCGCCTTTGAACTTTGCCAAATTGCTAAAAGGTAAATACTTATTAGTACACGGCTCTGCTGATGACAATGTACATGTTCAAAATACTTACAAAATGGTAGAGGCACTCATACAGGCAAGCAAACAATTTGAATGGGCTATATATCCTGATAAAAACCACCATATTTACGGCACATTTACGCGCTTGCATTTATATACTAAAATGACAAACTTTATTAAAAACAATCTGTAACTCCTTTTTTATGAATAATACAATAGAAACTAAACTCAATAACGACAAAAATATTTTAGGGCATCCGCTAGGTTTGTATATTTTATTTTTTGTTGAAATGTGGGAGCGCTTTTCTTATTACGGGATGCGAGCTATTTTAACTCTTTTTTTGGCAGCGCCTATTATTTTTGAAGATCCGCAATCGGGCTATGGATGGACTAATGCCGAAGCTATTTCATTTTACGGCACTTACACCATGTTTGTTTACCTAACTTCAATACTTGGAGGCTTGGTTGCCGATAAATTTATTGGACAAAAAAACGCTGTAATGTTAGGAGGCTTATTGCTGTGTGCAGGTCACGGCATTTTAGCTATTAATGAACAAACTGCCTTTTTTACAGGTTTAATTTTGGTAGTATTAGGAGTAGGTTTTTTAAAGCCCAATATTTCTACTATGGTAGGAGGTTTGTACAAAAAAGGCGATGGCAGAAGAGATAAAGGCTTTTATATTTTTTATATAGGCATTAATTTAGGTGCTTTTTTTGGTGCACTTATTGTTGGAGCTACAGCAGCTAAATACGGATGGCACTATGGTTTTGGTTTAGCAGGTATTGGCATGGTATTAGGTCAATTGATATATATATTTGGCTTAAAGCATTTAAAAGGTGTTGGAGATTTTTTAGGGAAAGAAAGCTCGCTAAATAATAATTTGATAAACAAGCCTTTGACTCAAATAGAAAAAGATAGAGTAACTGTAATGCTTTTATCTTTTTTGATTATCATTGTGTTTTTTGGCGCTTTTGAACAGGCTGGTGGTTTGATGAATTTATATGCCGAGCAGAAAACAAACAGAATACTTTCGTTTGCTCTTCCTTTTATCGGAAATGAAATTCCAGCAGCAGTATTTCAATCGATCAATTCTTTTTTTATCATTGTATTTGGCACTGCAGTAGGTAGTTTTTGGTATAAATGGGGAAGAAAAGGCAAAGAATCTTCTTCACTTTTTAAAATGGCCCTAGGAGTTATTATTATGGCCTTAGGTTTCTTTTTTATGAGTAAAGCCAGCACTGAAGTAGTAAGTAATGGCGATGAAATTGTTAAAAAATCGGCGATGATTTGGCTTGTACTGGCTTATTTATTTCACACTATTGGCGAGTTGTGTGCTTCACCTGTTGCACTGTCATTTATTACCAAATTATCACCTGTTAAATACGCTTCTTTTATGATGGGTGCTTATTTTGCTGCCACTGGATTGGGCAATAAAGTAGCGGGCTTGGTAGGTGAATTATCAGAAGGAGCAGGAGATTTTCAAGTGTTTACTGGAATAGCTGTATTTTGCACCCTTTTCGGATTGCTAGTTCTCGCCTTATTAAAACCCCTTAAAAGACTAACCCATGGGGCTGAGGATCTGTACACTTAAAACAAGTTTTTAAAAAAATTAAATAGTGCCAGCCAAAATGCCTTATTTTTTAAAGCATATTTGTAAAGTGTTAAATATTCTTTTAGCATCTAACAAATAAACTTTTACTGAGTTTTTTTACAAAATTATTAAAGTATACTTGCAAAATTAAGGATAAACACAAAAAATGAAAGTCGTTATAATTCAAGGCAGTTCAAGAAGTTTTGGAAACACAAGGAAAGTAATTGAGTATTTTAATATTGCTAAAGGATTTGATATTGTAGATTTAAAAACAAAAAACATAGGTCACTTTGACTATGAGTTTAAAAACCGCTGTGATGATTTTATTCTTTTGATTCATCAAATTATCATAAAGTACAATACTTTTATTTTTGCTAGTCCTGTTTACTGGTATAATATGAGCGGAATTTTAAAGGTTTTTTTTGATAGACTTTCTGATTTACTGTATCAAAATAAAGAGTTAGCAAAACAGTTGAGAGGCAAAAACATGGCTATTATCAGCAATTCTGCTAAAAACGGACTTAAAAAAGGAGTTTACTGCGTCATTTAAAGCAACTGCGAGTTATTTAAAGATGAACTACCTAGGAAATGTGCATGCTTGATTTAATTCTAAGACGGATGAAATAGATATAAAAGCAAAAGAAAAATTAAGTAAATTTGCTAAACTATTCCCCTAAAACAAAAATTTAACAATTGTAGTATTTGGCAGCAATTCATCAATACAATACTTAGTAAGTTCATTAACAGCATAGATATTTCATTTATTTCTAAACAAAGAAAAGAGTTTTTAAAAAGCTTTGCATCTGCTATAAAAGTCAAATTACGCAAAGACGGCTTTGCAAATCTAAATTTTATTTGTACTCACAACTCGCATAGAAGCCATTTAGCACAAATATGGATGCAAACACTTGTTTATCATTTTAAAATAAATAGTATTTTTTGTTTTTCTGGAGGAACACAAAGCACAAAAATTGCAAAGCCTGTGCTTAAAACTCTAGATAGTCAGGGCTTTAAAACAATTAAAATAACCAATATTAGCTCTGAGGTTTACGCTGTAAAATACGAAGAAAACCGTGAAGGTATTATTGCTTTTTCAAAAGAGTTTTTTCACAATTTTAATCCAAAATCAAACTTTATTGCTATTGTGACTTGCTCACAGGCAAATGAAGAGTGTCCATTGGTTTTAGGTGCTGACACTAAAATAACTTTGACGTATGAAGATCCAAAAAAATATGATAATACAGCAGCGCTCGAAAATCAAAAATACGCTGAAACAAGCGTGTTAATAGCTACCGAACTGTATTTGCGTTTTATCGATGTTAAAAAGTAAGTAAAACAACAAATGAAACATCTACGCCTAATTTTTAAACACACAGCGGAATGATTGTAAATTCGCAAATTACTGGTTTTTAAGTAATTGTAAATTATAAATATATGAAACTTTCAGAATTAAAAAACATTTTAGCAAAACTCAATAATATTGACTTTGAATTAGCAGACGGCATCCTTGTGCCTTCCCATTTTCATCTAACGGAAGTAGGAACAACATATAAAAAATTTATAGACTGCGGAGGAGCACTCAGAAATGAAAAATTTATCAGTTTTCAATTGTGGGTTAAAGATGATTATAAACATAGGTTAAAACCCGAAAAGCTAATTAGCATTATAAGGCTATCTGAAGAGCAATTAAAATTAGAAGATCTAGAAATTGAAGTAGAATATCAAACCCATACCATTGGGAAATACAGCTTAGATTTTAAAAGAGGGAAATTTATTTTAATCAGCAAAAAAACTGCCTGTTTAGCTGAAGACAAATGCGTAATTTCAATCAATAAAAAGCCAAAAAATAACATGTCAGCCTTGGGTCAAAACACGTGTAAATCGAACTCAGGATGCTGTTGACAGTTTAAACAATAAAATTTAGTTAATAACTTGTCAAAAAAGTAAATTTACAACAAGTAAGTGCTTTGCAAAAAAACTATCACTAAATAAAAAAGATATTTAAAGTTAGCAGATTAGCAATTATATTGTGCACATAACAGGAGTCGAACCTGCACTTCCGTAGGAAACAAGCCCCTCAAGCCTGCGCGTCTACCAATTCCGCCATATGTGCTAAATTTAAAAAATGCGGTTGCAATTATACAATATTTTTTTAAAATTTAAAAAAACTTTAGCAATATTTGTATCTATATATTTTATTGTTAGTTTTTTAAACTAAAATTACAAGTCTTAATTATGTTAAGTATGCACTGTTTTTGAGCAATATGCCAAGTATAAAATTTAAACAAATAAAGTAGGCCCTTAGGTTAAAACTTAAAATTAGATGCAGTTATATTTAGAGGGCTATATAGTTGATAAATTATAAAATAAAATCATGAAAATAATTTTGTTAGGCTACATGGCAAGTGGCAAATCAATTATCGGAAAATATATAGCAAAAAAATACGATTTACCTTTTATCGACTTAGATATTTACACAGAAAAACAAGAGGGTAGGAGCGTAGTTGATATTTTTAAAGAAAAAGGTGAAATATATTTTAGAAAAAGAGAAAGCTGTTATTTAAAGGAACTTATAAACTCAAACAATAGCTTTGTTTTATCTTTAGGTGGAGGAACTCCCTGTTATGCAGGTAACTTGGAGCTAATAAAAAACAACAAACAAACCGTATCGGTATATTTAAGGGCAAAGGTAAGCACCTTAGCAAACAGGCTAGTAAAGCAAAAAGGCAAAAGACCTTTGCTAGCAAATATAAGTAATACTTCTATGGTCAAATTTGTATCCAAGCACCTTTTTGAACGCAGTGTTTACTACAATCAAGCAACTTATACATTAAACGTTGATTATAAAAGAGTTAATGTTATTTGCAAAGAAATATACACCTTGATTAACGCAAATAAGCCACAGCTCCTGAGGAATTAAACTCAACAACTACCTGCTCTTTAATTGAGGTAGAAAGAGATATGCCTTTAAAATCAGCTTTTACAGGATATTTTTTATGACTTCTGTCAACCAAAACAGCGGTTTTAAACCTGCTCAAAGGCACGTTTAAAAAATGTTTAACCCCGTAAATAAGAGTTGTTCCAGAGTTTAGCACATCATCGATCAAAACCAGTGCTTTATCTTTGTATTCATTTGCCAATAAAGAACTTGAAACCGAATTTATTGGACTTTTTTTATCGATAAAAACCTCACAAAGCCTAAGTTCTATATTGCAAATTTCAGCCAATACTTCAGCTAGTTTTTGAGTCAAGATAAAACCATTTTTTAAAATACCTGCCAACACAATTTCTTTTTCGCTACTATTAGCTTCGTATATTTGGTAAGCTATTCTCTTTATTTTTTGTTCTATTTGTGTTTTGTTGAGAATAGTGCTTCTCTGATTAATCATAATGCTTTATTAGTGTGAGTTTAAAAAAGCTAACCTATATAAAACTAACTCCGTGTTCTTATTTATTATTTCCACACTTTGCTAATTTACTTGTTAATAGTTAAAATTGATAAAATCATTTTATACAAAGGTATAAAAATACTATATTGCGCATTATTTTTTTTTAAATGTTAAAATTCAAGTACTTTATACAAGCCTTGATATTAGGGCTTATTGTTTATTCGTGTGGCGATAACGACACAAACCAAATAGTTGATAACTTTGATCACAGTGCACAAGCCATAAAAGACAATGATTCGATTGTCAAATTTTTAAAAAATCACTATTTTGATAAAACTGCCGATTCGATAAAACCTCTTGAATCTGGCAAACTACCTTTATTTGAAGATAGTAGGCTGTTAACCAGAGAAATAAATGAGTTTGATGTAAATTACACCTACTATTGTTTTGTCAAAGAACAAGAGGAACCCGCTAATGATAAGGGATTTCCTACAGTAATGGATTCTATTTTAGCAGTTTATAAGCTAAAAACTTTAAACAACACAAGTGAAGTAGAGACAGTTGAAGAGATAATTAACCCAGTTTGGTTTGACCCAATAAATATAATTCCAGCTGTAAGAGGTTGGATTTATGCCTTTACTCACTTTAAAGGCGGCAATATAGTAGAAAATAACGACGAGCCTATACGCTACGAGATGGGCGGCGAAGGATTTTTTATTTTGCCTTCAGGTTTAGCCTACAGAAATGGAGGACCACTACCTAATACAATACTACTTTACTATGTAAATTTGTATGATTTTATAAAAGATACTGACCACGATTCAGACAATATTCCCTCAATTTACGAGGATATTGATCAGGATGGAAGACCTTGGAATGACGATACTGACAACGACAATACGTTAAATTTTTTAGACCGTGATGACGACAACGACTCTGTATTGACTAGAGATGAAGACAGAAACAAAGATAATGATCCAAGAAATGACTTTAACGACCCAGAAAACCCAAATCTGCCCGATTATCTCAACAATAAAATTAGATTTAAAAAATAATTGTGTTATTATCCTCGTTATTTAATTTTGTGTAAAGCATCAAAAAAAGAATTTCTCTAAAATTTGTGCTCTACTACTTTTTTATTTAAAATAATGCTAGTTGTATTAAAAAAACAAACACAACACTTGTTAAAACCTTTTAACTTTGCACTAAAAATTATCTAGGTTTTTTTTATTTTAGTTAAAACTGCAAATCACACTAAGCTAAACAAGCAACATAACGTAAAATTAAAAATTATTACAAATTAAAATACTGCTAAACAATGTATTTTTTTAGATGCCACCAGTTTTATTAATAAGCAAAAAATTAACATTTAAAAAAGTATTGAACAAAATTAATTACTTTTGTCTTGATGAAATTTACAGCAAAACAAATAGCCAAAATTTTAAATGGAGATATAATTGGGAACCCAGAGGCTGAGGTATTAAAATTATCTAAAATAGAGGAAGGAAGCACAGGCTCATTAACTTTTTTGTCAAACCCAAAATACACTCCTTTTATATACAATACAAAAGCAAGTGTTACCATAGTAAACAAAGGGCTGGTTTTAGAAAAAAAAGTAAAAACAACCCTGATAAAGGTAGATGATGCATACAAGTCATTTTCTAAGCTGTTAGAATTTTACTGCAGTGTAAAAGGCAATAAAACAGGAAGAGAATCCCCTTGCTTTATTTCAAAATCGGCAAAAATAGGAAGCGATGAGTACATAGGTGCTTTTTCATATATAGGCGAGAATGTAAATATCGGAAACAATGTTAAAATATATCCAAACTCATACATAGGCGATAATGTCAGTATTGCCGATAACTGCATCTTATTTGCTGGGGTAAAAATATACTCCGAAACCCAAGTAGGCAGCAATTGCGAAATTCACTCTGGAAGTGTTATAGGAGCTGATGGTTTTGGTTTTACACCTGACGAAAAAGGCAAGTATAATGCTATCCCTCAAATTGGGAACGTCATTGTTGAAAACAATGTTGATATTGGATCAAATTGCACTATTGATAGGGCAACTCTAGGATCGACAATTATTAGAGAGGGAGTCAAGTTAGACAATCAAATTCAAATTGCTCATAACGTTGAAATAGGCAAGCATACAGTAATTGCCTCTCAAACAGGTATTGCCGGTTCAACAAAAATTGGCGAGCATTGTAAAATTGGAGGCCAAGTAGGAATTGTAGGACATATAACCATAGGCAATTATGTTCAAATTCAGGCACAGTCAGGCGTAGGTAAAAGCTTAAAAGACAATGCTGTAGTTCAAGGCACACCAGCTTTTGACTATCCTAATTACAACAAATCATATGTGCATTTTAAAAATTTACCAAACATAGTAACTTCAATTAATAAAATCGAGAAAGAGTTACGTGCTCACAAAAGTAAAAATGAGTAAAAAACAAACAACAATTAAGAGCGAAATATCACTATCGGGTGTAGGTTTACACACGGGCAATGAAGTAACCATGACCTTTAAGCCAGCACCGATAAATAACGGCTATGCCTTTGTGCGCGTTGACCTAGAAGGCAAACCTATTATTGAAGCTAAAGCAGATTATGTTGTAAACACTCAAAGAGGTACTAATTTACAAAAAAATGGAGTGCAAATTCAAACCTCAGAACACGTGCTTGCAGCAGCAGTTGGTTTAGGAATTGACAATCTTATAATCGAAATAAACTCCTCTGAGCCTCCAATAATGGACGGCTCGTCAAAATTTTTTGTCGAAGCTTTAGAAAAAACAGAAATAATTGAACAACAAGCTCAAGCTGAGGAGTATATAGTAAAGGAAATTATAAGTTGTGAGGATGAAAAAACAGGAAGCGAAATTATTTTAATGCCAGCCGATTCGTATCAAATTACCACTATGGTAGATTTTGGCACAAAAATTTTAGGAACACAAAACGCTACCTTAAACTCAATTTCAGATTTTAAAAAAGAAATTTCTGCAGCTAGAACCTTTAGTTTTTTACACGAGATAGAAATGTTGCTAGAAAATGATTTAATAAAAGGAGGAGATTTAAACAACGCCATAGTTTATGTAGATAAAGAGCTATCTGACAGTACTGTAGAAAAATTAAAAAAAGCCTTTAAAAAAGAAAATATTTCTATAAAACCCAATGGTATACTAGACAACTTAACCTTGCATTGGGCCAATGAAGCAGCAAGGCATAAACTCTTAGATGTAATTGGCGATTTGGCTCTTGTAGGAGTTAAAATCAGAGGAAAAGTAATAGCCAATAAACCGGGGCATTCTATAAACACTTTATTTGCCAAAAAACTAGCCAAAATTATAAAGCAAGAAAAAAGAGGCAATGTTCCTGTATTTGACCTTAATCAAGAACCCTTAATGGATATTCAAAAAATAATGAGTATCCTTCCTCATCGCCCTCCTTTTTTGTTGATCGACAGAATTTTAGAATTATCAAAAAAGCACGTGGTAGGCATGAAAAACGTTAGTATGAACGAAAGTTTTTTTATAGGTCATTTTCCAAAAGCCCCTGTAATGCCTGGCGTTTTGCAAATTGAAGCAATGGCCCAATGCGGTGGGATCCTAGTGCTAAGTACTGTTTCTGATCCAGAAAACTACTTAACCTATTTCATGAAAATAGACAATGTTAAGTTTAAGCAAAAAGTACTACCCGGTGATACGTTAATATTTAAAAGCGAACTAATTACTCCCATAAGGCGAGGAATTGCCCACATGCAAGCCTATGCCTATGCAAACGGAAAGCTTGTTTGTGAGGCAGAACTAATGGCTCAAATTTCAAAAGTAAAATAGTTAATATGAATCAACCTTTAGCTTACGTACATCCACAAGCTAAAATAGCCAGAAATGTAGTAATTGAGCCCTTTACCACCATACATTCCAATGTAGAAATTGGCTCGGGCACATGGATAGGCTCAAATGTAACTATCATGGAAGGAGCCCGTATAGGCAATAATTGTAGAATTTTTCCAGGATCTGTAGTTTCTGCCATACCACAAGACCTAAAGTTTAACGACGAAGACACAATAGCAATTATTGGCAATAATGTAACCATCAGAGAATGTGTAACCATTAACCGAGGAACTACCGATAGACTAAAAACAACAATAGGGAGTAATTGTTTAATAATGGCATACAGTCATATAGCGCACGATTGCAAAGTTGGCAATAATTGCATTTTTTCAAACAATACCACATTGGCCGGACATGTTAATATTGGCAATAATGCAGTTTTGGCAGGTATGGTAGCTGTTCATCAATTTGCTTCAGTGGGTAATCACGCATTTGTAACAGGAGGATCCTTAGTGCGCAAAGATGTTCCTCCTTATGTAAAAGCCGCCAGAGAACCGCTATCGTATGTTGGTATTAACTCGGTAGGCTTGCGAAGAAGAGGCTTCTCATCTAAAAAAATAAGAGAAATTCAAGAAATTTACAGAATTCTATATCAAAGAAATTACAATAACACTCAGGCAGTAGAAATTATAGAGGCAGAAATGGAGGCTACCCCAGAGAGAGATGAAATTTTGCAATTTGTAAAAGATTCTCACAGAGGGATTATGAAAGGATATTTTAAAACAAACTAAATATATAAAATGACAACAACATCAGATATAAGAAAAGGATTGTGCATAAGGTATAACCACGATATTTTTAAAATTGTTGAGTTTTTACACGTTAAACCTGGAAAAGGTCCTGCTTTTGTAAGAACCAAACTAAAAAGCCTAACTACTGGAAAAGTAATAGACAACACTTTTTCAGCAGGACACAAAATTGACAATGTGATAGTAGAAACTCATAAATTTCAATTTTTATATGCAGAAGGAACCGATTTTCACTTTATGAACACTCAGGATTACAATCAAATAATTTTACAAAAATCAGCATTAGAAGCTCCAGAATTGTTAAAAGAGGAGCAGGTTGTAACTGTGCTAATAAATGTTGAAGATGGCTCTCCTTTATCTGTCGAGATGCCTACACATGTTGTATTAAAAGTAATACATACCGAGCCTGGAATAAAAGGTAACACAGCTACAAATGCTACAAAACCCGCAACGGTTGAAACTGGTGCTAGGATTAATGTTCCCTTGTTTATAAATCAAGATGATAAAATAAAAATCGATACAGAAAAAGGAATATACACCGAGCGCATCAAAGATTAACAACCACTTAAAAATCACTTGACAAAATAACTGTTTAGATAGTTGACAAATAGGTTGAATATAATCATTTCCGAAAAAGGTGATAAATAAAATAGCAAGCATATTTAGTTGTTTTTTTGTCAATACTATTAACCTTTTAAAATATAGAATGTTTAACCTAAAATTATTTATTTGAAATTCAAGCAAGTCCAAACACTAAAGCAAATTGCAACCCTGTTGGGGATTAAATTTATAGGCGATGAAAACTTTCCTATTACGGGCATAAATGAAATACATGTTGTTGAATCGGGCGAAATTGTTTTTGTCGATCATCCAAAGTATTACAATAAAGCACTAAACTCAAAAGCTAGCACTGTACTTATAAATAAAATTGTCGAATGCCCAAAAAACAAAGCACTTTTGATATCCGACGACCCTTTTAGAGATTTTAATAAGATAACTAAGCATTTTAATCCTTTTATAGCTTCAAAAGAAAATATTTCTAAAACAGCAATTATAGGAAAAGGCACAATAATTCAACCAAATGTATTTATTGGAGAAAATGTAATAATAGGTAAAAACTGTATAATTCATGCAAACGTTGTAATAAATAACAACTGCATATTGGGCGATAATATTATAATTCAATCAAACACCGTATTGGGGAGCGATGCTTTTTACTACAAAAACAGATCCGACAGGTTTGACAGGTTAATTTCTGGCGGAAGAGTGATAATTGAAAACAATGTAGAGTTGGGAGCCTCTTGCACTATTGACAGAGGAGTTTCAGGCGATACTACAATAAGACAAGGAACCAAAATAGACAATCAAGTACACATAGGGCACGATGCATCTATAGGCAACAAATGTTTAATAGCAGCTCAAACAGGAATTGCAGGATGCACTAAAATTGAAGATGAGGTTACCATTTGGGGGCAAGTAGGAATTACAAGCGGATTAATCATAGAAAAAGGCACAGTTTTAATGGCTCAAACTGGAGTATCAAAGTCTTTAAAAAAAGGAACTTACTACGGCACTCCGCAAAGAGAATACAAACAAACCTTAAGAGAGGTTATTTACTTAAAAAACGCAATTCAAAAAGGTAAAAACTAAAGTAAAATTAATTGTAAAAAACTTCTGACAAAAAGTTATATTTGTGCAACTTTAAAAAATATTTAAAAGCAAACCAATGAGTGTTTTAGTAAACAAAGATTCAAAAATTATAGTACAAGGCTTTACAGGCAGTGAAGGAACTTTCCACGCTAGTCAAATGATTGAATACGGCACTAATATTGTAGGAGGAGTCACTCCAGGCAAAGGAGGACAGGTACATTTGAGTAAGCCCGTATTTAATACTGTTGAAGAGGCTGTTCAAAAAGTCAATGCCAATACCTCTATCATCTTTGTGCCACCTGCCTTTGCTGCGGATGCTATTTTGGAATCTGCCGAAGCTGGCATCAAAGTAATTATATGCATAACAGAAGGCATACCAACTTCCGACATGATAAAAGTAAAAAACTATATCGATGCCAAAAAGGACTGCACGTTAATCGGTCCTAACTGTCCTGGAGTTATTAGCCCAGATGAGGCTAAGGTAGGTATTATGCCTGGATTTATATTTAAAAAAGGCAAAGTAGGTATAGTTTCTAAATCAGGTACTCTAACCTATGAAGCTGCCGACCAAGTTGTAAAACAAGGCTTTGGAATTACTACAGCTATAGGAATAGGTGGAGATCCAATTATTGGTACTAGCACCAAAGAAGCTGTTGAACTGCTCATGAATGACAGTGAAACCGAAGCTATAGTAATGATAGGGGAAATAGGCGGAAATTTAGAAGCCGAAGCTGCTCGTTGGATTAAGGCCGATGGCAATAGAAAGCCTGTAGTAGGTTTTATAGCAGGTCAAACAGCTCCTGCTGGCAGAACTATGGGCCATGCTGGAGCCATAGTAGGTGGCGCAGACGACACTGCTCAAGCCAAAATGGAAATACTTGACAAAAACGGAATACACGTAGTTCAATCGCCAGCAAAAATTGGAGAAGCCATAGCTAAAGTACTTGCTTAAAAACTTTGTATAATGTAAAATAAATATTAAATTTACACACTTTATCTTATTGTAATACGTTAAGTTAATATACTTAATACATCGTTATTTTTAATTAAATTATTTACATTAATATATCATATATATTATCAAACATTATTTAAGCATGAATAAAATCAAACTATTATTTTTACTTACAAACTTAACATTTGTTGCTAGCTGTAAGCAATCGTCAAACACTTATGTTAAAACAGAGAAAAAAACCGATGCTAAAGGTTTTTCATACGAAATAGTAACAAACGACCCAACAGGTTTACGACTATATACCCTTGATAATGGACTAAAAGTGTATTTGAGCAAAAATACAGACGAGCCTAAAATTCAAACCTATATAGCTGTAAGAGCTGGTTCAAATTACGATCCTAAAAATTCAACTGGGCTAGCTCATTACCTAGAACATATGGTTTTTAAAGGAACTCATAAAATAGGCACATTAAATTGGGAAAAAGAGAAAGAGTATTTAGAAAAAATTTCAGCGCTATACCAACAACACAGAGCTGAAAAAGACCTTGAAAAGAAAAAGGAAATTTATAAAAAAATAGATAAAACTTCGTTAGAAGCTTCACAGTATGCAGTGGCAAATGAGTATGACAAAATGACTTCTTCATTAGGAGCTAGCGGAACCAATGCACACACTTGGTTTGAAGAAACAGTGTATAAAAATAAAATACCTGTCAATGAACTAAACAAGTGGTTAACTCTAGAGGCAGAACGCTTTAGCACCTTGGTTTTACGACTTTTTCACACCGAATTAGAGGCGGTTTTTGAAGAGTTTAACAGAACACAAGACAACGACTTTAGAAAGCAATACGCCGCTATGCTAGATGGCTTGTTTCCAAACCATCCCTACGGACAACAAACAACCATTGGTAAAGGCGAGCATTTAAAAAACCCCTCAATGGTTGATATTCACAACTATTTTAACAAGTATTACGTGCCCAATAATATGGCTGTAGTTTTGGTAGGAGATATAAATTTTGAAAAAACTATTCAATTAGTAAGTGAAACTTTTGGAAAATTTGAAAAAAAAGAATTGAACCATCCTGAACTGCCAAAAGAAAAGCCTATTACACAACCAATTGTCAAGGAGGTTTTCGGACCTACTTCTGAAAGCATTTCAATTGCATTCCGCTCAAAAGGTGTAAGCACAGAACAACAAAAGTACGTTACCCTATGCGATATGATATTAGCAAATGGCAATGCTGGTTTATTAGATTTAAACCTGAATCAAAAACAAAGAGTGCAAAGAGCAAGTTGCTCGCCCACTTTTTTAAACGACTACGGTTACCACAGTTTTACTGGAACCCCCAAAGTTGGACAAAGCTTAGATGAAGTGAAAGACTTGCTGTTAGAACAAATTGAAAAGCTAAAAAAAGGGGAGTTTGACCAATGTATGATTAAGGCAGTGGTAAATGATTTAAAATTGAGTCAAACCCGACAGTACGAAAACAGTACTGCATTGGCTAGTGCTTATTACAATGCCTTTATTCACCGCGAAAGCTGGGAAAACAAAGTAAAATTTATAGATGATCTAAAAAAGATAAGCAAACAGGAACTAGTTGACTTTGCCAATACATTTTATAAAAACAACTATGTATTAACTTATAAAAGAAAAGGAGAAGATAAAAATGTAGTAAAAGTTGCAAATCCTGGAATTACACCTGTAAACTTAAACAGAGGTAAAAGCTCAGAATACATTGCGGTGTTTAATAAAATTCAATCTGAAGCCATACAGCCTAAGTTTATTGATTACAAAAAGTCTATCAAAAAAACTAAGACCGATAATGGAGTTGACATTTCTTATATTTTAAATGAAAAAAACGATCTGTTTGATTTAAATATCATTTTTGATATGGGGAAAGATCACAATAAAAAATTGAGTTTAGCTGCTGGTTACTTGCAATACATAGGAACCGATAAATACTCGGCGGAAGAAATAAAAAAAGAATTCTATAAATTAGGTATTGATTATTACGTGAGTGCTCAAAACGATAAAACCTATGTAGGGATAAGAGGATTAAAAGAAAATTTACCTCAAGGGCTTGAGTTACTTGAACACTTGTGGGATAATGCTAAGGCAGATCAGGAGGCTTACGACAAGTATGTGCAGAAAATATACAAGGGTCGTCAAGACAGCAAAACACAAAAAGGCAATATTCTTTGGAGAGGTTTGATGAATTACGGTATATATGGTAAAAACTCTCGACTAAGAAATATTATGCAAATAGATGAATTAAAGGTTATTAATCCAGATGAATTGATAAGCTTAATAAAGGATATGAAAAACTATAAGCAGCGCATTTTCTATTATGGCAAGGATATTGACGCGGTCGTTGCAGCACTTAACACTCATCATAAAGTAAACAATAATTTAAAGGATTACCCCGAGCCGAAAAAATACAAAGAAATTGAAACAGGAGGAAATGTGTATTTTACTAACTACGATATGGTTCAGGCCGAAATGCTGTTTATGGCAAAAGGAGAGTTGTTCGATGCCAGTACTTTAGCTGCCTCAAGTTTATTTAATACTTATTTTGGAAGCGGGTTGTCATCTATAGTTTTTCAAGAGATTAGAGAAAGTAAATCACTAGCCTATTCGGCCTTTGCAGTTTATGACGACGCTAGTAAAAAGGACAGATCAAATTATGTTTTAGCTTATATAGGAACCCAAGCCAATAAATTAGCTCAAGCAGTTGATGCTATGATGTATTTAATGAATAATATGCCCGAAGCTGAAAAACAATTCAATGCAGCAAAAGAAGCTACTTTAAAAAAGCTAGCGTCACAGCGCATTACCAAATCAAATATTTTTTGGACCTATGAAACATTAAAAAAATTAGGCATAGATCACGACCACCGCGAAGAAATATACAATAAAATTAAAAGCATGACTGTTAAAGACCTAAAACAGTTCTTTGACAAAAACATAAAAGGAGAAAGCTATAATGTTGCAGTTATTGGCAATAAGAAAGACCTAGATTTAAATTCTCTTAAAAAACTCGGTAAAATCACTGAACTAGATGTTGATTATTTGTTTAATGATACTGTTAAAAAAGAAATTAAACAATAATTTGAATATTTTTTAAAAAGTAAATTAATTCAACTTTTTTAACTATTTATGTAGTGTATTGTACTTTATAGAATCAATATATTAAAAGCTAAAACTTTAGTCTTTGTCAGATAAATTATTGTATAAATATTAATTGCGTGTAAATGAATTTCGCAATTTAACGTATTTGTTGATTGTAAATTAAATATAAACCAAGTATAAAAATTAAGAATAATTTTATGAGGCTTTTAGAAAATAAAACAGCAATTATAACAGGTGCAACTAGAGGTATAGGCAAAGGCATTGCTTTAGAGTTTGCCAAGCAGGGCTGTAATATTGCTTTTACGTATAACTCTTCTGCAGAAGCTGCAAAGGAATTAGAGCAAAAATTAGCAGACTTAGGCATTAAAGCAAAAGCTTATCAATCAAATGCAGCTAATTTTAGCGCAGCACAAAACTTGGTAAGCGATAGTTTGAAAGAGTTTAAAAACCTTGATATTTTAGTAAATAATGCAGGTATTACTAAAGACAATTTGTTAATGCGCATATCAGAAGAGGACTTTGATAAAGTAATTGAAGTGAATTTAAAATCTGTGTTTAATTTAACAAAAGCGGTAATTCGTCCTATGATTAAGCAGCGTAAGGGATCTATAATCAACATAAGTTCAGTAGTTGGTTTAAAGGGAAATTCGGGGCAGGCAAACTATTCAGCTTCTAAAGCAGGTATTATAGGTTTCTCAAAATCAGTAGCTATAGAGTTAGGATCTAGGAACATAAGAAGCAATGTTGTTGCTCCGGGCTTTATAGCTACAGAAATGACTTCACAATTGAACGAAAAGTTAATAGAGGAATACAGCAAAAACATTCCGTTAAAAAAATGGGGTTCGCCACAAGATATAGCCCATGCTTGTGTGTTTTTAGCCTCGGATATGTCTAGCTATATAACTGGACAAACTCTAGTAGTTGATGGAGGAATGCTCACCTGACTGTGTTAATCATATAAAATACAACAAGCTTGTAAAAAAGCTTAGGTAGGCTAGGGGAGGGAAAGGGAAAATTTAGCTATAATATTTGTTAAAAGTTTATTATTTAAAAATTTCAAGGTTTAATTTGCCCTTATCGTTCATAGAAGCTCTGTACATGCCTGTAGTATTAAATTCAAAAACTGTATTTCCATATTTATCAATAGCAATAATACCGCCTTTACCGCCTAGTTTTGTGAGTTTGTTTTGTATTACATTATAAGCAGCTTCTTTTAATGAAATATTTTTATATTCTATTTGAGCAGCAATATCGTGGGCAATTACTCCTCTGATAAAATACTCTCCCCAGCCCGTTGCTGACACTCCACAGCTATTGTTATTGGCATAAGTTCCAGCGCCTATAATTGGAGAGTCTCCAATTCTGTTCCACCTTTTGTTAGTCATGCCTCCTGTTGAAGTACCTGCACTTATATTTCCTTTTTTGTCTAGCGCAACACAGCCAACCGTTCCAAACTTATTGTTGTTTTTATAAGTGCTGTAATAGGCTGATTTTTTACCAGACTTCACACTTGGCTTTTTGCTATCTTTTAACTTTTGCAAAGAGTTAAAACGTCTTTTAGTATAAAAATAACTAGGGTTTACCGTTTCTAAACCTCTTTCATCAGCAAAGCGGTCGGCACCTGCACCCGATAGCAGCACATGATTTGAGTTATTCATCACCTCAATAGCGGCTTTTATCGGGTTTTTAATAGTTTTAACCCCAGCCACAGCACCAGCATTAAGTTTTTTTCCCTCCATTACTGAAGCGTCCAATTCATTGGTGCCTTCATTGGTAAAAACAGCGCCCTTGCCTGCATTAAAAAGAGGAGAATCTTCCATTATACAAATTGAAGCTTCAACTGCTTCAGTACTTGAACCTCCACTTTTCAATACTATATATCCTGCTCTAATAGCTTCCTCTAACTTGTTTCGGTAAAGTTTTTCAAGCTCTAAAGTCATATTTTCTTTTGATATGGTACCTGCACCCCCATGAATAACAATTGCAAACTCACTTTGTTTGGGTTTTTCCTGTTTTTTTACTGAAACCTGTTCTGTATCGCACTTGCAAGAAAACAGTGCAAAAAACAATACAGTACTAATTAACTTATTCATTTGAATATATTTAACTTAAAAATTTTAACAATACAACAGCTTAGCTACATGTAATTTGTTTATGCTAAATACTTGTACTGTGATTAAACTACATTTTTATTTTAAAAAGCCTTGATTTTTCAAACTACACCATCAATATATCAACATAACTCATTGTGCTAATTAAATTGAAATATTAAACCTCACAAAAAAAGATGATTAAACCATTCTTTTTACTCTTTATAAATACCCTTGCTGTTTAAACGCACCTTTATTATTTCACAATTTAATGTAAAGGTAGGTTTTTTGTATATACAGAAAAAGTCAAAATTTTAATAAAGCACAATGCCATGTATAATTGAAAAGTAAAAACACTGAGACTAAAAAGTTAAATTAGTATAAAAAAATATTTTTTTACCTTTACAACAACAAATATGTAACAATAAATATGTTTTGAAAAATAAATTTTTTTTAGCTGAAACTATTTATAATTTAATTAGATAATTGCCAACATCTCAACAAAATAGCTATACGTCGAAATTATTCATTTGAAAAACATTTTTTTTCTTTCTTTAAAAATTAAATTAAAAATATAATTTTATATGATTCAAAAAATACTAAACCTTTTTTTTATAACTTTGGTTTTTACTGTCCAAAGTATATATGCTCAAAAAATAGTAATAAGAGGAACGGTTACCAATCAAAAAGATGGTAGTTTGCTTCCTGGTGTTAATATATTAGAGAAAGGAGGAGGGCTGGTTTCAAATGGAACACTTACAGATATTAATGGTAAATACAGTATTAGTGTTTCTTCAAAAAATGCTGTATTACAATTTTCTTATTTAGGGTATGAAACTAAGCGGGTTTCTGTACAAGGTAGAAGCACAATAGATGTTTCTATAGCCGAAAGCAGCGAAACATTAAATGAAATAGTAGTAACTGCTTTAGGAATTAAAAGAGAAAGGAAAGCGTTAGGGTACTCAGTTCAAGAGATCAAAGGGGTTTCTATAGCAGAAACAGGAGAAACTAATATTAGTAATGCTTTGTCAGGAAAAGTTGCAGGAGTGCAAATTATAAGAGGCAGTAACGGACCTGCGGGATCTTCTAAAATTGTATTAAGAGGTAACAATTCACTTACTGGAGACAATCAACCTTTAATTGTTGTTGATGGAATTCCTATAAATAATTTCACAGGAGCATCTAATAATGATTTTTTTAATCCATCAGAGGATTTAGGAAACGGATTAGCAGATTTAAATCCGGAAGATATTCAGAGCATGTCGGTGCTAAAAGGAGCTTCAGCAGCTGCCCTATACGGCTCCAGAGCTGGTAATGGAGTTATTCTTATTACTACTAAAACAGGAAAAAATCAAAGCGGACTAGGAATTGCGTATTCAGTTACTACAGGAATACAAAACATTTTTATCACACCTGAATTACAAAATTCTTTTGGACAAGGAAGTGAAGGAGTTTACAATAAAGAGACTGCTTTAAGTTGGGGGCCAAAAATTGAAGGTCAAATTCTCGAAAACTGGCAGGGAATAAATGAGCCATATGCTGCTCGCAATAATATTGAAAATTATTTTAAAGGAGGGATTAGCCAAATTCACAATATTTCTTTTCAGCAGCAAGTAAGTGACAATATGTCTATGTATTCATCAGCAGGTTTTGTAGATGACAACAGCAATATTCCTGGAGCAACATTAGAAAAATTAAACCTATTGACAAGAGCAGTAGCAAAATTTGGAGCTAATAAAAACTGGACTACCGATGCAAAAGTTCAATATATAAATACAAAAGCTAAAAACAGACCTTTAAATGGCAGTAATTTAAATAATGTTTTTGGAAATATTATAAGCTTACCCAGAACAGTAGATATAAATAGCTTGAAAGATAACACAGATGAAAACGGAAAAATGATATGGTATTTGCCCAGTAGCAATGCTATTAATCCTTATTGGGCAGAACAAAAAAATATAAGAATAGGAACTAGAGATCGTTTTTTGTTAAACGCATCTTTAAAAAATCAAATAAACAACTGGTTGAGTGTTGAAGCAAAAGGAGGAGCAGATTTGTACACCAATAATATAGAAAACAAATTGTATTCAGGAAGTCGTTCTAATCCAAATGGCACTTATAGTTTAGGGAAAAACACATTTATTGAAAAAAACTTTAGTGCTTTAGTTGTAGCTTCAAAAGACGAGTTGTTTGGAAAACTTGGAGGTACAGTTTCACTTGGAGCTAACCTAATGCATCAGCGAAGAAGTAGTATTAGTTCAAGTGCAGGACAATTGGAAGTTCCAGATTTGTTTAAGTTAAACAATGGAGTAACAAGTCCATCGGTAACTCAAGCCTTTTCTGAAAAAAAAATAAACTCTGTATATGGGATGCTTCAGTTAAACTATAACGATTACTTTTTTTTAGATATTACAGGAAGAAATGATTGGTCATCAGCTTTGAGTAAGTCAAACAGATCGTTTTTCTACCCATCTTTTAGTACTTCTTTGGTTTTTACTGATATGATAAAGAAAAATGGAGGTAGTTTACCGCAATGGTTAAGTTTTGGAAAAATAAGAGCTTCTTATGCTACAGTAGGTAATGATTTAAGCCCGTACCAGCTGTACAATGTATATTCAATAGGGAAAGATCCTAATGGAAACACAACTGCTACTACTGGAAATGTTTTATACAATCCGAATATTAAAAATGAGCTTATAAAGTCATTAGAATTTGGATTTGAAGGGCGTTTTTTAAACAACAGAATAGGAATTGATTTTACCTGGTATAAGTCTAATGCCACTAATCAAATACTAGACATACCACTAGATCCTTTTAGTGGTTTTAATGCAAAAAAAATCAATGTAGGAGATATCCAAAATAAAGGTTTTGAACTGGTCGTATCTGCAGATATTTTAAAGAATAACAAAGGATTTTCATGGAACTCAAGCTTAAATTATTCTGCAAATAAAAACACAATTGAACAGCTAGCAGACGAGGTTACTCAGTTTAGGTTAGGAGGTTTTGATAACTTGGCGATATTGGCAATTGCTGGAGGTCAATACGGTGAAATTAGAGGAACAAAGTACAACAGAGTAGACGACCCAAATAGCCCTTATTACAATCAGATTATCGTGGGTGCAAATGGCTTGCCTTCTGGTGTAGAAGATTCTAACTACACTTTAGGTTCTCAGCAACCAGATGCCCTAATTGGATTTACAAACAGTTTTACTTATAAAAACCTTTCTTTAAGCTTCTTAATTGATGCAAGAATAGGAGGAGAAATTTTTTCAGGAACTAATATGGTTTTGCAGTCATCAGGAAGTGCGGCTAAAACCGTCATTAATGGTGCAAGAGAGGGTATAGTTTTTGAAGGAGTTGTCGAGAATGAAAATGGAGAAGGATACACTCCTAATACTACTGCAGTTTCACCACAATTACTATGGGTACAAATAACTGCAAGTTCTGGTAATTTAGGCATAGCAGAAGAGAATATTTACGACGCTACTAATGTTCGCTTAAGAAATATCAATATAAGTTATAAACTACCAACACAATGGCTTGATAAAACTTTTATTAAGAAAGCTAAATTAGGAATTTCAGCTAATAATGTTTGGATGATTGTAAGCCATTTAAACGGAGTAGATCCCGAGTCTGTATTTGCTACAGGAACAAACGCAACTGGATTTGAATTTTTGTCATCTCCTACAACACGTACAATATTTTTTAATGCATCTTTAAATTTTTAATAATAAAAACCAATAATTATGAAAATAATAAAAAACAATATATTGATTTTATTGGGAGTTTTGTTTTTTTCTTGCTCAGACTTTGAAGAAATTAATGTAGATCCCTTAGCATCGTCAGAAGATCAAGTGCAAGTAGAGTACTTTATAAACCGTTCTATTGGGGGAGCACAACAAAATCCTCATATAGCCGAAAGAGTATTTGTATTATATTGGAAAGCAGCTGCAAGAATGGACAAAATTAATTCCTTGCCAATAGGATATTCAAGTGATTCTTGGTCAAGTGATTACTATAATGGATATGTATCTACTTGGTTAAAAGATGTTACAAATGCAATTTTAATAGCAGATAAACATATTGCTTCAGGGAAAGATAAAGCGTATACTAATAATGTAAAGCAAATAGCGAGAATATGGAGAGTTTATATTATGAGTGAAATGACAGATAATTTTGGTCCAATTCCAATTGCAGGATTTGAAGGTAAAAACCCTGATTACAATAGCGTTAAAGATGTGTATTATCATATGCTGCAAGAATTAAAGCAAGCTACAAATGCCATTGATGAATCGGAGCAAGAAAAGCCAAATATCAATTTAGATCCAGCATTTGGGTACGATTACTCTAAGTGGAAGAAATACGGAAATTCTCTTAGAATGCGATTGGCTATGCGATTGTCGGAAGTAGATCAAGCTAAGGCAAAACAAGAGTTTGAAGAGGCTGTTGCAACTGGATACATAGCATCGTTAGATGAAACTTTTCAAGTACAAGAAGGCAGTGGATGGAATGATTTTACGGGTGTGATGACAAGAGAATGGAATAATCAGTACTTGTCGCCAACCTTAAATAACTTGATGATTGGCTTAGGAGGAGTAAAATCTTCAGATCAATTGTCATCTGAAAAGCACAACTATATTAAAGCTGCTGATTACATGGGAGTAAAGTATGAAAATCACTTTACTAAATACACAAATAACCCATCAAAAGGTTTTTGGTTTGACGGATTACACTATGCAATTGATCCGAGAGCATATGCTAACTTTGCTATTCCTGGTGATTTTGATAATCCACAATTCAATAGCTATCCTTTATTGAACATTGAGCAAACTCACAATACGGTCAGATCTCTTTTAAAAGATGATGGATCAGCATTAAAGAATATAGATGGAGCTTTTACATGGAATGCACTATCTATTGGTATTTGGGGGAAAACTGGAGAAAACAACAAATTATCCTACCCATCAACAACACCTAGATTAGTAAACAAATACAGGCTAGGGGAGAATAAGCGTATATTTTTTGCTCCTTGGGAATCTTATTTTTTAATAGCTGAAGCAGCCGTAAGAGGATGGACTGTTCCAATGAGTGGACAAGAAGCGTATGAAAAAGGAATTGTGGAGAGCTTTTCATATACTGGAGTATCTCAATACACCACAACTTATATAAATTCTACTGACTACAATAGGGCTGGAACTTCTGTCAGTTGGACTCACACTGCTGAGCCTCCCTCTACAGTAACCATGAATTACACAGATGGATATACCGATACAGCAGGGACATTTAATTTTAAATATGCTGACAATACAATTTACAAGAACGGAGCTGTTAAAAACGACTTTTTAAATAAAATTATTACACAAAAATTCATTGCACAAACACCTTGGTTACCACTAGAAGCGTGGAGTGATCACAGAAGATTAGGTTTGCCATTTTTTGAAAATCCAGCAGTTGAAAACCCTATTGTAGACTTACCAGCACTAACTACTAGCAATTATACAACAAATAGAGTTGACTTTTTCCCACAGCGTTTAAAATATCCATCTTCGTTTGAAAATAATGTTCCTAACGGATATTCACAGGCAGTTGGTTTGCTAGGAGGATCAGATTCTGTATTAACTCCTTTGTGGTGGGCAAAACAAAACTAATTCAGCATAAATATAAAACCACTTTTAGGTCCTTAGTTAATGTCAGCCAAAAAACTCTATTTTTTAAAGCATATACCACGTGTTAACACCCCTTAAATATCACTTATAGGGTAAATTTTCACTTTAAGTGAATTTGAGTTTAATTGGCAAGTTTATAGAATTGCTTTGGATAAGCAGGATTCTAAACGGCTGTAGCTAGAAGATAGTGAGCAATTTCCTAGCTGCAGCCTCAACTTGAAGAAAAACAGAGTTTTATAGACCTCTTTTTTTATAAATTAATCTTATCTTTTAGTTTTTCTAATTCATTAAGTTTATCATTGCATTTACCAAACGATAAAAATAAAAAACTAGCAATATAATATAAAATATTTTTAATTTTCAACGTCTTTTAGTTTAAAAAAATAAATTATTGGGTTAGCGTCTTTGCCTATGTTTTTAGCCAAATTGACATATTCAACAAAGCCTTATCGAACGGGAGAATCGTGTTTTTTTAAATCAAACCGCCTTATAACTTCAGAATTTAGATAATTGACAAAAAAATCTTTATAAGTAGCTCTTATAAGTAAAAATAAATTAGCGTATAAAAAAAAGTTTTTAATCTTCAATGGAGTAAACAAAGCATTTTTTTGTTGTAAAATTTTACATGTACTCTTTTACTTCTCCCTTGCTGTTATTTTTATTGCAGGAAATAAAAATAAATAGTATAAAAATTATTGGTTTTATATGTTTATAGTTTATAAATACTTAAAAAACAGTTATTTACGAATTTACAATTACCCCACTGTGCGTCTAAAAATTAGGTGTGGATGTTTCATTTGAAATTAGAATAAACTAGCTCCGTTTTCACAAAGCCTTTCACAACAAGAGCCATTTCCTCCCACACAGCCAATTTTTTCTCCCGATACTTCAATAAAGTCCCATCCATCGCCAAACCACGAGTCATTGTCGCCATTATTATACACTCCATCGCATTCAGCGTTAGCGGTATTAACAACTATTAAACTAGCTAAATCAAAATTTAATTTTGAACTGTTTATTGAGTTTGTGTTAAAAAATAGAACTGCAGCAATAGCAAAAACGCTAAAGCTTATTAAAAATTTTAATCTCATCTTTTATAAGAATGTTAATAAAAAACAAACCATTTAAGTAGATTAATTTAATCTAAAATTGAAATAATAAATAAAAAAATATAAACTCGTGTTAAAAATTTGTTAAATTAATATTAATGATTAACAGTGTTGCAAAAACTAGTTTACTGAGTTTTTTTAGTTATTGTATATGTCAAATAAAGAAGCAAACGGTTTTACAAATTGTATTTTTCTATCGATAAAAATTTAAACAACACGTAAAAACCAAAAGTAAAGATAAATTGCATTTTTACTAGAACATCTCTCGGCAGGTTACTTATCTAAGCTGATAGTATACTGCTTAGGTGTGACGCCAAATTTTTTTTTAAAGGCAACAATAAAATGACTCGAAGTGCTATATCCAATCTGCAAACCCACCTCATTTACATTAAACTGTTTGGTTTCCAACATCTTTCTTGCATGTTCCATTTTGTAATTAAACAAAAAGCTGTAAACCGTATCTCCGTAAATTTGCTTAAACCCTTCTTTTAATTTTCTAATATTCAGCCCCACTGAATTAGCTAAATCTTGTAAACTAGGTGGCTCGCTCATTTTTAATATAATAAGGTCTTTGGCATTTCTTATCTTTAAAATCTCTTTGTCATCAACCAAAAAAGGACAGTTTTTATCATTTGAATTTTCGTTGCTATTAAAGTGCAAACTTAACAGCTCATAAGTTTTACCTCTTAAATACAAATCTTTTACAGAATCGTGTAAATTTATGCTAAATATTTGTTCGAGAACTTCTAGCACTTCGTTTTTAATGGGTGTATTGTCGTAGTACTTTCGGTTTATATTGTCATCGCTTAAAAAAGGTATATAGCCTGCTTCTTTAGAAAATAAAAAATGAAAAATTTTGATAGAAATCAAAATTGAAATTACCCTAGTTTTGGGTAAAATTTCCATATTTATGGGTAGTTTTTGCTGAGGATTGTACATTAAAACAGAATGCTTATCTAAAACCGTAAAAGTATAAGCTTTATTGTTAAAGTGAAATTTACAACTGCCTTCAACACAGTAATGTATTTGTATAAATGAGCTATCAACATCGCGCTTATAGTATTCAATATATTGCTTGCTATTGTAAAATATAAGCACCGAAAAACCCTTTTCAAACCTTACTTCTGTAAAAGCACTTTCTGCGACATTTTTTAACATAAATTCGGAATTTAACTTCAATGCTTATTTAGAATAATTCTGTATTATTTTTTAATAAGCATCTGATTTTACTGCAAAAGTACACATTTTTAGTTTGCTTTAAAATTTAGAATGCACAAAAACCTAAAGCGTTATAAAAAGTTCTTTTAGCGATACTTTTAATAAATTAAACTTTATACTTTTGAATGATTTTTGGAAAAAATTATCAATGTACAAAAACAATACACCTAAGTTATACAATATTGGATTGAGTTATAAAAAAGCCGATGTTAAAACACGTGCTAAGTTTTCATTGTCAAAAGAAAATCAACTTGCTCTGTTACAAGAATCTAAAGAAAAGGGTGTAGAAGGTATTTTTGTTTTATCAACTTGTAACAGGACAGAAATAACAGGATATACTAATAATCCCTTTAAACTGATAAGCCTATTGTGTAAGTACACCAAGGGTACACTTAAGGAATTTGCAAAGGTGTCATACATAAATAAAGAACAAGCAGCCATTAATCATCTATTTAGAATAGCAACAGGTCTAGACAGTCAAATTTTAGGAGACTACGAAATAGTAGGACAACTTAAGCAAGCCTTTAAACAGGCTAAAAAAAATCAAACAACTAATGCCTATTTAGAGCGCTTGTTTAATAGTGTAATGCAGGCGAGCAAACAAGTAAAAAATGAAACTAAATTAAGTTCGGGCACCACTTCGGTATCTTATGCGGCAGTACAATACCTAATTAACAAGTTGCCAAACTATAATTTAAAAAAAATATTGATTTTAGGTTTGGGCAAAATAGGTAAGCACACTTGCAAAAATATAAGTCAATACACTCAAAACAGAACACTTTGCTTGATTAATAGAACTCATCAAAAAACAGAAGAATTTGCAAAAACACACCCTTTTGTTAGGCAGGCTAAATACAAAAACTTAAAACAAGAAATAGCCCTTGCTGATGTGCTAATTGTTTCAACTGGAGCAGACGAGCCAATAATTACTAAAGATTGTATTTTGCCCGACAAAAAACTGCTAATCTTAGATTTGTCCATGCCTGCCAACGTGGCCGAAAACACCGCCGAATTAAAAAAAGTAGATGTAGTAAATATTGACCAACTTTCAAAAATAACTCATAAAACCCTTGCAATAAGACAAAGAGAAATTCCTCTAGCAGAGGTTATTATAGATATACATAAAGCTGATTTTAACCAGTGGCTTAATCACAGAAAATTTACCCCAGCTATAAACGCCTTAAAGCAATCGCTGCTGAGCATGCAAAAAGACGAAATAGCTTTTTATCGCAAAAAAACAGATGACTTTAACCAGGAACAAGCAGAAGCACTTACATCCAGATTCATTCAAAAAATAACCACACAGTTTGCAAAGCACTTAAAAAACGAAAAAACTTCCATTAATCAAAGCATTGAAGTAATGTTAAAGGTTTTTGCAAACGACTTAGAATCAGTAAATGCAAAAGATTATTAAAATAGGTACCCGTCAAAGCGAGCTAGCCCTTTGGCAAGCTAAAGAAGTAGAAAGGTTACTCAAAAAAAAAGGATACCAAACTCAATTAGTCCCCATTAAGTCTGAAGGTGACTTAGTTCCCGATAAACCTCTTTACGAATTTGGCATTACAGGTATATTTACCAAAAAATTAGATTTTGCACTGTTAGAAGGACATATAGATCTCGCCGTGCATTCAATGAAAGACGTACCCACTATTTTGCCAAAAGGAATTGCACAAGTAGCAGTACTAAAAAGAGCTAACTATCTGGATGTTTTAGTTTTAAAAAGCACTGAGGAATTTATGGGTCAAAAACAAGGTATTGTTGCAACTGGTAGTTTAAGAAGAAAGGCACAGTGGTTAAACAGATACCCAACCCATCAGGTGGTTAATTTACGAGGTAATGTTATAACTCGTTTAAAAAAATTAAATAACAACCCTTGGAACGGAGCTATTTTTGCTGTAGCAGGTTTAGAACGTATAGGTAAAAAACCCAAAGAAATCATTACCTTGCCTTGGATGATACCAGCACCAGCACAAGGAGCAATAATGCTTACAGCTTTAGAAAAAAACACTTTTTTAAAGGAAGCATGCATAGAGTTAAACGATAAAAACACTGAGATTTGCACTGAGATAGAAAGAGAATTTTTAAATCGCTTAGAAGGAGGTTGTACAGCACCCATTGGTGCCTTGGCAACTCTAGATAAAACAGCAAAACAAATCCGGTTTAAAGGTATTTTACTGAGTAAAGATGGACGAAAAAAAATTGAAGTATCAAAAAAAGCCAATTTAAACTCTTGGAAATACCTAGCAAAAGACTGTGCCCAACAAATGCTAGAAAAAGGCGCTAAATTGCTGATGGCAAAAGAACAAAGTACCGAAAAGCAATTTTTAATTTACTCTACTAAAAAAATATCTGAAATTCAAAAAAAAATATTGCCCAGCACGGTAAAATTAGAAGACAACGATTTTATAAAAATTCGATTTAATCGAATTGCGCCCTCAGAGGTAAAAAAACCAATTGAAAACGTGGTTATTACAAGTAAAAACGGAGTTGAATCCTTGCTGTATAATTTTGTTAAAGAGCAAATAAATTTTAAAAACATTTACTGTGTTGGCAGAAGAACAAAAAAATTAATTGAACAAAAAATAGGAAAAGTTACCCACTCAGAAAATAAGATAGAAAAATTAGCAATATACCTCAGTGAAAACCTAAAAAAAAAAGAGGTAACCTATTTTTGCAGTAATATTAGGTTAGATACCTTAACTAGCATACTGAGCTCAAAGCAAATTAATGTAAAAGAAATAGAATCCTATAAAACCATATACAGTCCTGTAAAAATAAAAAGCAATGCAAACGGAGTTCTTTTTTACAGTCCGTCGGCAGTAAAGAGTTTTATGCAACAAAACCAAGCTAATACTACAGCTTTTTGCATAGGCGATACCACAGCAAAAGAAGCACAAAAACATTTTAAAACAGTACATACTGCAAAAATGCCAAGTGTTGAAAGTTTGCTTAAAAAAGTAGCATTGCATTTTGCAAAAAAACACGAAAATAACTGTAAAGATATTAATTAGAGTAAGTAATTGACAAACTATATAACTGATAAATTTAAAAGCAAGCTTGGCAAATATCTTTTAGTAAAATTTTAAATACAGCTACATTATGTACAGAACTAGAAGACTTAGAAAAACAGAAAATATTCGCAGGCTGGTAAGAGAAAACAAACTTTCTGTAGATGACTTAATTTATCCTTTGTTTATACAAGAAGGGAAAGGAATAGAAACAGAAATTCAATCAATGCCTGGAATAAAGAAATATTCTTTAGACAAACTCTCAAAAGAATTAAACGAAATAACAGCTTTAAATATTCAAGCGGTACTTCTTTTTGGAGTTCCTGCCACAAAAGATCATCTTGGAACAGAAACTTGGAACGACAAAGGAATTATTCAACAAGCCATACAATTTATTAAAAAAAACTACCCAAACTTATATATTATTACAGATGTTTGCTTTTGCGAATACACAACTTACGGTTACTGTGGGGTTGTTAAAGACAACGATATTGACAACGACGCAACCTTAGTGAATATTGCCAAACAAGCACTATCGCATGCTAAAGCAGGGGCGGATATGCTAGCACCATCTGGCATGATGGATGGAACTGTTTTAAATATGCGCAAAGCACTAGACAGTTCAGGTTTTTACAACCTCCCAATTATGGGATATTCAGTAAAATACTCCTCCGCACTTTATGGTCCGTTTAGAGAGGCTGTTGACGCAGAACCTTTATTTGGACATAGAAAAAGTCATCAAATAGATCCATCAAACAGAAACGAAGGTTTGCGCAAAGCTTTGTTTGACAGCCAAGAGGGAGTTGACATTTTAATGGTTAAACCTGCCCTGCTGTATTTAGATATAATTAGGGATTTAAAAAACAAATTTAATTTACCCGTAGCTTGCTACAATGTAAGTGGTGAATACGCCATGATAAAAGCTGCTGCAGAAAAAGCTTGGATTGACGGCAAACAAGTAATGATAGAAAGCTTACTGTCAATGAAACGAGCTGGAGCCGATATTATAATTACATATTTCGCAAAACAGGCTGCCCGCATATTGAACAAACATGAAGTAAAAAAACAGATATAAAACAAAACAATTATATCAAAGTATTTTTACTTTTGCACGAATTTATCTCAGTTTAAAGCATCACTAGCGATAATTAAAAACTTAAAAAGCTGTAGCTATAATATTAAAGTCAGAGGTTTATACACATAAAGAATATATGAAGTTTAAAAAATCAAAAAAACTATATTTAAACGGACTTCAATGCTTAGTTGGTTCAGTTAATTCACCTGTGCGTGCTTTTACCTCAGTTGGCGGAAACCCTATATTTATAAAAAAAGCCAAAGGGAGTAGAATAATTGATGCAGACGATAATTCATATATAGATTTAGTTTTATCTTACGGTCCTATGATTTTAGGACATCGTCACAAAAAAGTACAAAAATCAATAATAAGTGCTTTAAAAAATGGTTATTCATTTGGAGCTTCAAACAAAAGTGAAATAAAACTAGCTGAAATCATTTGCAGTGCTTTTACATCGATAGATAAATTGCGTTTTGTAAATTCAGGAACAGAAGCCGTTTTGAGTGCAATTCGTTTGGCAAGAGCATTTACAGGTAAAAACAAGATTATAAAATTTTCGGGCTGCTATCACGGGCATCAAGATGCTCTTCTAGTGGCAGCTGGTTCAGGATTGGCAACTCTTAGCCTCCCTGGAACCAAAGGAGTTCCTGAAGAAGCAGTAAAAAACACACTGATAGCTAATTACAATGATTTAGAAAGCGTAAAAACTCATTTTGAAATACATAGCGATATAGCAGGAGTTATTATAGAACCTGTAGCAGGCAATATGGGTGTTGTTATCCCACAAAATGACTTTTTAAAAAAGCTTAAAAAATATGTTAACTCAAAAGGTGCTTTGTTGATTGTCGATGAAGTAATGACAGGCTTTAGGTCAAAATTTGGAGGAGTTCAAGACCTATTTAAAGTTAAAGCCGATATAACTTGTTTAGGAAAGGTAATAGGAGGAGGATTTCCAGTAGGTGCCTACGGAGGCAGAACTGAAATTATGGACCAAGTAGCACCAGTGGGCGATATGTATCAGGCAGGAACTTTAAGTGGAAACCCAATAGCAATGGCTGCTGGTATATCAACCTTAACAGAACTTAAAAGGCAAAACCCGTATAAAAAACTTGACGAATTAGGTAAAATTATAAAGGTGTTTTTATCGGAATATGCTAAAAAATACGATATTGCAGTTAATGTTAATCACTTTGGCTCAATGTTAAGCCCTTTTTTTTCAAATAAAGAAGTGACAAATTTTAAAGAGGCACAAAGTTCAAACAGTAAAATGTTTACAAGTTTTTTTTGGGAGATGATAAAACACGGTGTATTTATACCTCCATCGCAGTTTGAAGCCTGGTTTTTATCATCTGCTATTTCAGAAAACGATATAAAGAAAATAGCCATAGCAATTGAAAAATCTATGGAAATGCTAGCTAAAAACCACAAAAAATAAAAAATTTTAAAATTGCATAAAAGTAAATACTTTAGCATATTAATAGAGCACTTAAACTAAAGATGATAAAAAACAATTTATTTTTAAGAGCCTTAAAAGGCGAAACTGTAAAGCGACCACCTGTTTGGATGATGCGCCAAGCAGGCAGATATTTGCCAGAGTACAGAAAACTGCGCGAAAAGTATGACTTTTTTACACGTTGTAAACAGCCTGAATTGGCATCTGAAATAAGCCTGCAACCTATAAAAAGGTATCAATTAGATGCAGCTATTTTATTTTCAGATATCTTGGTTGTTCCTCAAGCTATGAACATGAAAGTTGAAATGAAGCCCAATTTAGGACCCTATTTACCAAATCCTATAAGAGATAAAAGAAGCCTAGCTCAAGTACAAGTGCCCGATATAAGTCAAAAACTAGGATATGTAATGGAAGCTGTAAAGGTTACCAAAGAAAAATTAAACAATGAAATTCCGCTAATTGGCTTTGCTGGCTCTCCTTGGACAGTTTTATGCTATATGGTACAAGGTCAGGGGTCTAAAAATTTTGATATAGCAAAAAAATTTTGTTTTAGCCAAACAGTTTTGGCACACGAATTGCTTTCTAAAATAACATTAACCACCATAGCATATTTAAAAGCAAAGGTAGAGGCAGGTGTGAATGTTGTGCAAATTTTTGACTCTTGGGGTGGTTTGCTATCCCCAACAGATTATCGAGAATTTTCATGGCAGTATATCAATACAATAATAGAATCGTTAAAGGATATAGTTCCAGTAATTGTCTTTGCTAAGGGTTGCTGGTTTGCCCTGAGCAATATGGCAAAATCAAGTGCATCTGCCTTGGGAGTAGATTGGACTTGTCCTGCTGCAAAAGCACGCTCTTTAACAGGAAAAAATATTACCTTGCAAGGTAATTTAGATCCAGCTCGACTGCTATCTGCACCAAGTGAGATAAAAAAAATGGTACACCAAATGATAAATGAGTTTGGTAAAGATAAATACATCGTTAACCTAGGGCATGGCATTTTGCCTAATGTTCCTATTGAAAACGCAAAAGCTTTTGTTGACGCTGTAAAAGAATACAAAGCATAATATCAATAAACCCCTTAATTACCCAAAGTATATGAGGAAAATAGCATTCGTTTTAAGTTTTTTATTTTCAACAAGTTTTTTAGCTCAAGAAAAAGTATATTACAATTTTGCCGTTAATAATTGTGACGAAAAAACTGTTGATGCACTAATCAATAATTGTCTTATTGGTTCTTATTTGTTAAACTATGATTTTATAACCATCGATGGAAAAAAAATCAGTACAGATAAGCTTAAAAAGCCTATAGTATTAATTGCAACTTCAACAAGGTCGGCACCTTGTTGGGGAGATATTCCTGCTATTAATAAAATGGTTGAGAAATACAGTAATAAAATAACTTTTCTTATGGTTTTTTGGGATGACTTAGATGGCATCCAGAGAATGCAAGAAAAATTAGACTCGAGAATTAATTTAATTCCCTCAACAAAGAAATTTGAAAATAAGGCATATACAGAGTCGTATGGTTTTTTTCATAAATTAGATTATCCAACAACTTATCTTATAAGCAAAAGCAAAAAATTTTTGAGTATTAGGCGTGGAGCGGCTTATCCTTCAAAGAGTATGAATTGGGACAAAGTAAATCAAATTAACGAAAAAGATTTAGAAAAGTTTATAGAACCTGTTTTGTAGCAAAATAATTAATTGATATAACTAATCGTTTAATTTATAGCAATAAGTTGGTTTAAATAGCTTATTTTAGATAAATTTAGAAATAAGAATGTTTGTAAAAGTGCAATTTACAGTTTTTTAGTCTGAAATTTTTTGTTTTAATAAAGAAATTTCATCTCTTAACTGCGCTGCAATCATAAAATCTAGGGCTTTTGCTGCTTGTTCCATTTGTTTGCGCTTTTCTTTAATTTGCTTCTCTATAGCTTCTTTTGACAAATATTCTAGCTCTTGCTCAGCTACTTTTTGAATAGCATTATTGTATTGATAGGCGGTTAGTGATTTTTTTGATAATTTACTGTCTATCTTTTTATTTATTTGGGTGGGAATTATATTGTTAGCAGTATTGTAAAGTATTTGTTTTTCTCTTCTGCGCTTAGTTTCATTTATGGTGCTTTGCATACTATTGGTAATACTATCGGCATACATAAGTGCTTTGCCGTTTATATTTCGAGCAGCGCGCCCCACAGTTTGGGTTAAAGAGCGATGGCTACGCAAAAAACCTTCCTTGTCGGCATCTAAAATGGCAACTAAAGATACCTCTGGTAAGTCTAATCCTTCTCGCAGTAAGTTAACTCCTATTAAAACATCAAATAAGCCTTTTCTTAAGCCTTGCATTATTTCTACTCTTTCTAAGGTGTCTATATCTGAATGTATATATCGGCATTTAATTTGTATTCTGGTAAGGTACTTAGCTAATTCTTCTGCCATGCGTTTGGTCAGTGTTGTCACTAGTGTTCTTTCGCTTTTTTCAACTCTTGTTTGAATTTCTTCAATAAGATCGTCAATTTGATTTTTGCTGGGTCTTATTTCAATTTCAGGATCTAAAAGACCAGTAGGGCGAATGAGTTGTTCTATAAAAATTCCTTCTGTTTTTTCTAGTTCATATTCTGCTGGGGTGGCAGATATATATATCACTTGATTTTGAAGTGCCTCAAATTCATCAAATTTTAAAGGCCTGTTATCTAAGGCAGCAGGTAAGCGAAATCCGTATTCTACTAAATTTAGCTTTCTGCTTTTGTCTCCTCCATACATGGCGTGCACTTGCGGCAATGTTACATGACTTTCATCTATTACCATTAAATAATCGTCTGGAAAATAGTCTAATAAGCAAAAAGGGCGAGTGCCAGCCCTACGTCCGTCCAAATACCTTGAGTAGTTTTCTATGCCTGAGCAGTATCCTAGCTCGCGAATCATTTCTAAGTCGAACTCAGTGCGTTCTTTAAGACGTTTTGCCTCTAAAGGCTTACTTGAATCAATAAAATACTGGTATTGCGCCAGCAGATCGTCTTGAATTTGACGAATTGCATTGTTTAAAACATCGGATGAAGTTACAAATAAGTTTGCAGGATAAATATTTAGTTTATCTAATTCACTTATTTTTTGACTGCTCTCAATATCAAAAGATTCTATTTCTTCAATTTCATCTCCAAAAAAATGTACTTTATAGGCACTATTGCCATAGGATGGATAAATGGTGACCAAATCTCCTTTAACTTTAAAGCTTCCGCTTTTAATTTCAGTTTCAGTGCGGGCATATAAGGCACTTACTAATAGGTGCAAAAATTTTGTTCTAGATATTTGTTGATTTACTTTAATCGCAATAGTATTTTTTTTAAATTCGGTGGGGTTTCCAATACCGTATAGGCAGGAAACTGAAGCTACTACTAAAACATCTCTTCTTCCTGATAGCAAAGAGGAAGATGTACTTATCCTCAGTTTTTCAATTTCGTCGTTAATTGATAGGTCTTTTTCTATATAAGTGCCCGTTACAGGTATATAGGCTTCTGGCTGATAATAATCGTAATAAGAAACGAAATACTCTATGGCATTGTTAGGAAAGAAATGCTTAAATTCGGAGTATAACTGAGCTGCTAGTGTTTTGTTATGAGCCAAAACTAAGGTGGGCTTGTTTACTTGGTTTACCACATTGGCAATTGAAAATGTTTTGCCCGAGCCTGTAACCCCGAGCAAGGTTTGGTACTTTTCATTGGCTTGTATGCCTGTAACTAATTGATTTATTGCTTGAGGCTGATCGCCAGTGGGTTTAAAGTCAGCTTCTAAACTAAAGTTCATAACACAAATTAAAGAAGTTAAACTACTTAGACTTTTTATTTGCTATAAATTTGTAATTTTTTAACAAATATTTTTTATTATCGGTTTTTGATTTTTTGGTTAATTACCAGTGATTGCTATTCTAAAAAAAGAGCTTTTTACAAAGTTTAAAAATAGTAAATAATTAACAATTTCAAAATATTATCTTTTAATAGTTAATTATCAATTATCTAAATGTTTTAATGGCTAGCTTTGTTTTAAAAACTCAAATTGATTTTTTTTTGATTAAGTGTTTACTGTATTTTTTAACCATAAGTAATGATGCTGATTTTGAGTATTATAATTATTTATTTTAATTTTTATTTTGTTTGGATTTTAATGCTTGATGAATTGGTTAATTCTCGATGTGAAACAAAAAATTTATTTAACTTTTTGCCTTTTAACTGTATAGCGTGAATTTTTCCTTCTTTAGGACCGTTACGCGTTATTGTTAACTTTTTGTTTTTGTAATATTTAGGATTCAACCTAATAGTAATCTTATTGAACATTGGTGTGGTAATTGTATAAATTGGCTCTGCAGGAGATATAGGATATATTCCCATCATAGCGTGTATTAACCAAGCAGACATTGTGCCAGTATCGTCATTTCCTGGCAATCCCTCTGGTTTGTTTTGAAAATGTTTTTCTATCAACAATCTAACTTTTTTTTGACTTCTCCACTCTTCCCCCTTTATATAATTAAATAAAAATGGATATCCTATATCTGGCTCATTAGCCATATCGTATTGATGTAGTTCAAATACTTTTTCTAATTGATTTACAAAGTTACTCTCTCCTCCCATCATTTTAATTAACTCTTTTATATCGTGCGATACCATAAATGTATATTGCCACGAATTTCCTTCTATAAATCCTAAATTTTTTTGAAAATTTGCACCTGTTTTAGGGTTAAAAGGAGATACCCAAGAATTATCTGCTCTTTTAGGTCTAAGTAAATTGAGTTCTTTATCAAATAATTTTCTGTAAGACAAAGATTGTTTTCTGTATTTATCACAATCGGTATTCTTGTTTAAAACCCTTGCTAATTGAGATATAGCAAAGTCGGAAATATTATATTCTTGAGTAGTAGAAACAGAACCGCTTTTTGTTGAAGCTGTAGTTAAATACCCTTTTTTTAGGTATTCTTTTATCCCTGGTCTTAATGGATTATTTTCAATTTGAGTAGCACTTTTTATCATAGCCTTATAAGCCAATTCTACATTGAAATCCTGAATTCCTCTTAAATAGGCGTCTGCAATTACTATTGCTGCTGGGTCTCCAACCATAGTAGTAGTTTCAGTTGCATTTAGTTCCCATTTTGGCAACCACCCAGATTCTTTATAAATGCTTATCATACTTTTTATCATATTTGATTGCTGTTCGGGATAAATTAACGACATTAATTGATGAAGGTTTCTGTAGGTATCCCAAAGTGAAAATACCGTAAAGCGAGTTCCTTTTGTTTTTAAAGTTTCTCTGGTTTTCATTTTAGGGTATTCACCATTTATGTCATTAAAAATATTGGGATGAATTAATGTGTGGTACAATGCGGTGTAAAATATAGTTTTATCACTTTCTGTTCCGCCTTCTACCTCCACTCTAGATAGCAATTTGTTCCACTGCTGCTTTGCTTTGTCTTTTATCGCGTCAAAGTCTAAGCCTAAAACCTCCTTTTGTAAATTTTCACGAGCATTTTCTATACTTACATAAGAAACTCCTATTTTTACCTCAATATCAGTTGGCTTATTAAAGTTATAAGAGAAATAAACTCCAATACTGTCTCCAATAATTT
>JBKDZU010000005.1:0-91869 GCA_047971505.1 Tenacibaculum sp. | reverse complement strand
TATTTTTAGTATTTTTTCAAATATTCAACAATAAACTTTGGCTTGCTTATGTAATTAAAGTTTTTATTGCTATTGTGTTGATATTATTTTTTATGCATATATTAGGTTTGCTTGCCCGATGGTATATCAGTGGCAATGCTCCTTGGAGCAATGCTTATGAATCTATTATTTTTGTAGGGATGGCTACTATGCTATTTGGCTTGCTATTGGGCAGAAAATCATCTCTTACCATAGCTGCAAGTACTTTTTTAACCTCTGTTATATTGTTTTTTGCACACCAAAATTGGCTTGATCCTGAAATTGCCAACCTAGTACCTGTATTAAATTCGTGGTGGCTATACGTTCATGTATCTATTATTTCGGCAAGTTATGGGCCCTTTGCTCTTGGAATGATTTTAGGAATTCTCGCCTTAATTTTAATGCTTTTTACTACCGAAAAAAACAAAAATAAAATGAGTGCCCATCTAAGTGAACTAAGCCTAATTAATGAAATGGCTTTAACCGTAGGTTTGGCTATGCTAATTATAGGAAACTTTTTAGGAGGCATGTGGGCCAACGAAAGTTGGGGCAGGTATTGGGGCTGGGATCCTAAAGAAACTTGGGCACTGATATCGATTATGGTTTACGCTTTTGTTTTGCACCTTAGGCTGATTCCGGGATTAAGAGGTAAGTTTACCTTTAATTTATGGGCTGTAATTGCCTTTGCTTCTATAATGATGACTTATTTTGGAGTTAACTTTTATTTGTCGGGCTTGCACTCTTATGCCAGTGGAGATAAGGTAATTACACCGCTATCTGTTTATTACTCTATTGGCTTTGTAACTGTAATTGGGGGGTTGGCATGGTTTAAAAACAGAAAGTTTTACAAAAAATAATATCTAAAATAGATATAAAACTTTAATTTTGTAAGTCTTTTAAAAAAAGAAATTATGTTTAACAAAAACATTAAATTAATTGTGTCAACCCTAATACTTGTGTGGTCAGTTTACGAATTTACACAAGGACATATAGGCAACGGAATAGCAATTCTCTTTTTAGCAGGTATTTTTGTGTTTTTATATTTTAAGAATGAGTTTATCTTACTGGCTTTTTTACAACTCAGAAAACAAAATTTTAAAGCCACTCAAAAGTGGTTGGGCTACATTAAAAATCCCAGTGTGGCGTTAACGCAAAAACAGGAAGGTTATTACAATTACCTGCACGGTATTATATTGTCGCAAAGCAATATAAGTCAGGCCGAAAAATATTTAAAAAAAGCAATTAAGTTAGGGCTTTCTATGAAACACGACCTAGCAATGGCTAAATTACAATTAGCTGGAATTGCCATGGTGAAAAGACGGAAACGCGAAGCTATAGCACTTATAACAGAAGCTAAAAAACTAGACAAACACGGAATGCTTAAAGAGCAGATACAAATGATGAAAAAGCAAATGAGTAAAATTTAATTTTTTTGTGAAAAATTGTTCTCAAATAAATTTGCACCTTTAAAAATTACAAATACTTAATGGTTAAAAACCTTTTTCTTAAACTAATTGATAAATATGCATCGGAGTGGACTATATTAACGGTTGATATTGTCCTTGTTTGTATTTCCTTTGTTTTAGCCTGTTTTGTTCGTTTTGATGCAAGTCTTAACTTTGATTTAAACAAGCTTTATACGCAATTGCCTTTTATTGCTTTTGTTTCATTAGTTAGTTTTTTAACTGTTGGTTCTTACCGAGGTATTATAAGGCACACAGATACCCGAGATGCGTTTAACGTTTTTGTGGGAGTTACCTTGTTGTCAATGATAACAATCTTCACAGTTTTGTTTAATCATGCCTTTAAAATAGTTCCTGGGTTTACCATCCCTAAATCAATAATTATCATTCACTATTTAATTACAATTTTAGTTTTGATAATAAGTCGCTATATTTTTAAAACTTTTTACGAAATTATTTCTTCTGAGTTAAACGATATTACCAATGTGCTTATTTACGGGGCTGGAAATTCTGGTTTAATAACTTACGGAGTTTTAAATAAGGATGTTAAAAATAAGTATCAAGTAGTAGGCTTTATAGATGATGATATAAATAAGATTGACAAAAAAATCAATCGAATAAAAATTTACGAAGCCAATAAAATTGATAAAGAATTTATTTTAAAAAAGGAAATAGATGAAATAATTATATCTATTCAAAATATAAAATCAGATAAGTTACTTTATCTTACCGATAAATTATTGCTTTTAAATGTTAAGGTTAAAATTGTGCCTCCCATATCAAAATGGATAGATGGAGACTTAGAAGCTCATCAAATAAAGCAAGTTAAAATTGAAGACTTACTAGACAGAAAGCCTATTTCAATAGACAATCCTATTGTAAAAAGAGAGGTTAACAACAAGGTAATTTTAATTACAGGTGCAGCAGGTTCTATAGGATCGGAAATTTCAAGACAGATAAGTGCTTGTAATTACAAGTACCTTATTTTGGTTGATCAGGCCGAATCTTCCCTTTACAATCTTCAACAAGAGCTAATACAAAACAATATAGAAAATTTTACGGCAATAGTTGCCGATGTTAGAGACAATTCAAGAATGCACACTATTTTTAAGACCTATTTGCCAAATAAAGTTTTTCATGCAGCGGCATATAAGCATGTTCCTTTAATGGAGCTAAACCCTTATGAAGCTGTTAAAATAAATGTTGCAGGCACTAAAAATATTGCTGATTTGTCTATTAAAAACAATGTTGAGCGCTTTGTTTTAATTTCTACCGATAAGGCCGTAAACCCAACCAACGTTATGGGAGCTACCAAACGTGTTGCAGAGATATATATCAGTTGTTTGAGTAATTTAAAAAACCACACTACAAAGTTTACCATTACTCGCTTTGGAAATGTTTTAGGTTCAAGCGGTTCGGTTATACCTCTTTTTAGAAAACAAATAGAAAACGGAGGTCCGCTAACGGTAACACATAAGGAAATTACCCGTTATTTTATGACAATTCCCGAAGCGTGCAGATTAGTACTTGAGGCAGGCACTATGGGTAAGGGTGGTGAAATTTATATTTTTAACATGGGCAAATCTGTAAAAATTTACGATATAGCCAAACGCATGATTCACTTATCGGGGTTAAACTTTCCTGAGGATATAAATATTGTAATTACTGGACTTAGACCTGGCGAGAAGCTTTATGAAGAGTTACTTGCTAATGGAGAAAATACCATACCTACCTATCACGATAAAATTATGATATTAAAAAACCAAGAAATATGCTTTGATCAAGTAAATAATAAAATAACAACGCTTTGTAAAAAAAATGATGAACTTAACAATTGGCAAATTGTTCAGTTACTAAAAGCCATTGTACCTGAGTATGTTTCAAAAAATTCTATATACGAAAAATACGATGCTACAATTAAAAATTAAACTTTCAGTTTCACAAAAAAACTTAAACAATGCCAAATTATATTCTTATTAGCTTAATAACAATACTAGCGTTATCTTGCGTGTCAAAAAAAAGCATTATTTATTTTCAAAATGATGAAATTGAACAAGGTGAAGTATCAAACGCTTATAATACAGTTTTTAAACCAGATGATTTATTACAAATAAGTATCTCTGCCTTAGAGTTAGAAACTGTTAAACCTTTTAATCTTCCAGCAGTTGCCTATGCCACCACTACAAATGCTGCCGTAGGAACACCTCAACAACAAGCTTATTTAATAGATAATCAAGGTTTTATCAATTTTCCAATTCTTGGGAAACTAAAAATTGGCGGATTGTCAAGGCAGCAAACCATTGCGCTGTTAAAAGAGAAGTTAAATCCCGATTATGTAAAAAATCCGAGTATTAACATAAAGATATTAAATTTTACCGTAACAGTTTTAGGAGATGTTAAACAACCAGGCACCTACACTATCCCTAATGAAAGAATTACAGTGTTAGAAGCCATAGGCTTAGCTAAAGATCTCAATATTTCAGGAGTGAGAAACATAGAGGTTATACGCGAAGAAAAATCGGAGAAAAGAATATATAAACTAGACCTGAGATCAAAAAAAATATTTACCTCTCCTGTGTATTACCTTCAACAAAACGATATTGTTTATGTAAAGCCCAATAAATCTTCATATCAGGATGCCGCCCATAACAGTAACACGGGTTTATTTATTTCAGTAGGCTCTATTTTAGTAAGCTTAATAGCAGTTTTAACAAGATAAACACATGATGGAAAAAGAACAACACTCTTTTCAAGCACAAAACAACGACACTATCAATATAAGAATTGAATTAGAAAAATACTTAGTTCACTGGAGATGGTTTGTACTAGGTATTTTTACTACTATTGTCATAGCTTTTTTATATTTAAGATATGCAACTCCAAAATACAGTGCAACAACCATCATTTTAATAAAAAACGATAAGCAAGGTGGTTTATCTGAAGAATTTGCAGCTTTTGAAGATTTGGGTATAGTAGGCGGTTCAAGTAAAAATATAGAAAATGAAATTGAAATACTAAAATCCAGAAAACTTATTTTAGAGGTTATAAACAAGCTAAACTTAGATGTTAGCTATTATATTTCAGGTAGGATTAAAGATACTGAAATTTACAAAACAAGCCCTATTTCGGTAAGTTTGCTCAATCAGTATAAAAAATTAGACACTGTTTTTTCAGTTAAAATATTGTCTGACACAAAGTACAGCCTTTTTGATTCGGATAACAATAAGGTTTCTGAAAACATTTTTGGTCAAGAAGTTAAAAACTCAGAAATAAAAGGCTTAACCATTGATAAAACATTTTTTGAAAGCGATTTAGAAATTGAGAACACTATAAAAGTAGCCATTTTTGACAAAAACAAAGTTATTGAATATTATCAAGAAAAAATTGATGTTCTGCCTATTAGTAAAAAGGCCAGTGTTTTAAAACTTACTCTAGAGCTAGCTGTTAAGGAAAAAGCTGAAGATATTTTAAATGAACTCGTAACACAATACAACAATGATGTTATTGAAGACAAAAAATTGGTTTCTGAAAAAACCAGTACTTTTATTTCAGAGCGCTTAAAAAATGTAGGAGAAGATTTAGCAACACTAGATGATAAGGTTAAGAATTTTAAAGATTTAAATAAGATTACAGATATTGAATCTGAGGCACAGCTCATGTTGCAAACTCATATGGCAAACAGAGAAAAATTGATTAAAGCCAGCACAGAACTCAATATGGTAAAGGCCTTGAGCAAGGAAATAGAATCTAGCAAAGAATTATTACCTGCAAATCTCGGATTGGAAGATCCCAATATATCAAAGTCAATTACTCAATACAATAGTTTAATTACTCAAAAAGCAAGATTGTTAAAAAGTGCTGGCAAAAAAAATACTGTTTTAATACAGGTTGAAGAAAATATCAACAACCTACAAACATCTTTGAAAAAAAGCCTATTAAACAGAGAGAAATTATTAGAAATCAATCTTAATGATTTACAAAAAGAAGCCAGTCGCTATTCTTATAAGATATCTTCCATACCTAGCAAAGAAAGAGATTTTTTAGATATTTTTCGTCAGCGAGAAATCATAGCAGGCTTATATATCTACTTACTTAGAAAGAAAGAGGAAACAGCCATCTCTTTAACAGCAACCGCAGTGCCCAATGCCAAAATAATTGATTTGGCATACAGCTTAGATAAACCCGTAAGCCCCAAAAAAAAGATTATTTATTTAGCGGCCTTATCATTAGGTTTAATTATTCCTTTTATTGTTATATACCTGCAAAATATGCTCGATACCAAAGTGCGTACTAAAAAAGACGTTGAAGAACTGAGTTCTATTCCTTTTCTTGGAGATATACCTCATTCTGAATTAAAAGAAAAAATTGTAATCAACGCCAGCGCAAGATCAAGTGTAGCAGAAGCATTTAGGCTAATAAGAACTAATTTAGACTTTATGTTACCAAACAAAAGCAACAATCAAAGTAAAATAATCTTTATTACTTCAACAACTAGCGGTGAAGGGAAGTCATTTATTTCTATCAACCTATCGGCATCCTTATCGCTGTCAGGCAAACGAGTAATTTTAGTTGGGATGGATTTAAGAGCCCCTAAAATAATTGAGTATTTAGAAATTCCAAACCGAAAAGGAGTTGTCAATTTTATAGCAAATGAACAAATTAGTTTGCATTCGCTAAAATTTTCTATCCCTGAAATTCCAAAGCTCGATATAATTTCCTCAGGAGCTGTACCTCCAAACCCTGCCGAACTTTTAATGAACCAGAGAGTTGATCAAATGTTCGATGAGCTAGAAAAAGAATACGATTATATTATTGTTGATACTGCTCCTATAAATTTGGTTACAGATACCCTGCTAGTTTCAAAAAAAGCAGACTTAGTATTATATGTTGCTAGAGCTAATTATCTAGATAAAAGAATGTTAATAGTGCCCGAAACCCTATACAAGGATAAAAAAATACCTAATTTAGCTATTGTACTTAACGATACTGATATAAAAAGAGGCTATGGCTATGGCTATGGTTACGGCTATGGTTATGGCTATGGAGCAGATAGTAGCGAACTTAAAAAGCCTTGGTACAAAAAACTATTGGGTTTAACTTAATTTTGTGGACTTGTAATCATTAAATTGATTGATTGTGTTTTTTAGCAAAGTACTTTATAGTTTGCTAAACGTTTTAAAACCCTATTAATAGAATTGCACATTTGCTTTTGGCTATTATTTTTACAATTTTTCTGTTTTAATTTCCTAGCAAGGGTGTTACAATTTCTTTTAGGACGTTGTACAAAATAGGTAAACCTTCAGAATAAACTTCTTTTACACTACCAGTAGTGTTTAATGCTCCTTTTCCATTACTGAAACCTATAACCTATATTAATACCTAGTCTTGGTATAATTGCGTAGGAGTTTGGTGAAAACATATTTCTGCCCAAGCCCAAATACGCTTCTAATACAAAGCCTCCATTTGATATGTATTTGGTTCCTACAGCTATGCCCAAAGCAGCATCGGTATATTTTTTAAAAACTGAGTTGCCAGAGCTGTTTTCAATTTCCTTTTCTCCAGTATTTAGTCCTAAAAAAACCTCTCCAAAATGATTCCAATTGTAATTGCTTGTGAAATAATGGCGGAAATAAGGCGCGAATAGTTTCTTTTCGTTGTACCTTAGGTCAGAGTTTTTTTTTTCAAAGTTAAACATGGCAGATATCCCTAATGAAGACTGTTCGGAAATGTAGTACTCATAGTAAAATTCTAGACTTTTTAATACAATTGCATCAGCAATATCAATTTTAACTTCTTGCTGTGCTTTTACAAAAACGCTATTACACAACACAATTATTAAAAATATTTTTTTCACATGAATAAATTTAGGTTAAACATTTTATTTTTAAAATTTTTTATAAGGCTAGTAAAAAAATCACTAATCCTGGCTATTTGTTATTTTATTCATTACCCGTAGATGATTAATTTAGTTTGCTATTGGGTTGCTAAAGTTCTTCTGAGGGTTTTATGCACTTATATTTATTGCTTTTTATATATTGATAATTTTAATGCGATTTGTTTTACACGTATAAATTATTTGTTTTTAAAACTTATCAGTAGTTTACAAACGTTATTCTGCTATGAGTTAATTTTTTTGTCAAGCTTATTTTAAATTAAACTGTGAATATGTATGAGTTATTTTTAAATTTTCACCCATAAAAAAGTATAAGCTTTATTTAAAGCTAACAGCATTTACAAGCTTAACCTTATTGTAATTATAGTTCTAAAGATGCTATTGGGTTGTTGTTCATCAAAAATTCGACTGGATTTTCTATGGCTTCTTTAACAGCTACTAAAAATCCTACTGACTCTTTTCCATCAATAATTCTGTGGTCGTAAGACAAGGCTAAGTACATTACTGGTCTTATGAGTATTTGTCCGTTTTCTGCAACAGGTCGATTTACTATATTGTGCATCCCTAATATAGCACTTTGAGGTGGATTGATAATAGGAGTTGACAGCATAGAACCAAATACGCCACCATTGGTAATGGTAAAGGTGCCGCCTGTCATTTCATCAACAGTTATTTGTCCTTCTCGTGCTCGTAATGCTAAGCGTTTAACTTCGTTTTCAACACCTCTAAACGACAGATTTTCAGCATTTCTTATTACAGGCACCATTAAGCCCTTGGGTCCAGATACTGCTATTGAAATATCCTGAAAATTATGGCTTATTTTATAATCGCCATCTATTGCAGAATTTACATCAGGATATAATTTTAAAGCCCTAACTACAGCTAAGGTAAAGAACGACATAAACCCAAGGTTTACCCCGTGTTTTTCCTTAAATAGCTCTTTATACTCTTTTCTTAAATTAAATATTACCTGCATATTAACCTCGTTAAAAGTAGTTAGCATGGCTGTTTTATTTTTAACGACCACTAAACGCTCGGCTACCTTTCTTCTCAACATAGAAAGTTTTTTGCGTTCGGTACTTCGAGATCCACTCCCTGGTGTTCCCATAGCAGGTACAGCCTTAACGGCATCGTCTTTTGTAATTCTGCCGTCCTTTCCAGTACCTTTTAACTCAGAGGCATTTATTCCCTTTTCTGTCAATATTTTTTTAGCTGCTGGCGAAGCTACTCCTGTGGCATAGTTCACTTTTGCAGATTCAACCTTAGTCACTTGTTTGTTTTGTTCCTTAAGTGGTGTTTCTTCTTTTAATACATTATTTTTAGGCTTAACAGCATCTATATCTATCAAGCACACTACCGCTCCAACTGCCACTGCGTCTCCTTCCTCAGCTTTTAGGGTAATTATTCCGCTTTCTTCGGCAGGTAATTCTAGTGTTGCTTTATCGGAATCTACCTCGGCAATGGGCTGATCCTTTTCAACATAATCACCATTTTCAACTAACCAAGTTGCTATTTCTACCTCGGTAATCGATTCTCCTGGAGAAGGAACTTTCATCTCTAAAACCATTCGTTCAAAATTTTATTCGTTTGAATTTGCTTTTATTTTTTAATTTTATTTTTAAGTTTCACTAGTCAAATACTTTATTTATTACTGCTTCATGACGTCGCTTAAAACGAGCATTTGAACCTGCTGCAGGTGCTGAATGATAATTTTGTGATGCACACTCTAACTCGGCTAAGTTAAACCGCTCTAATATATAAGCCCAAGCCCCCATATTTTTAGGTTCTTCTTGTGCCCAAACATAGCTTTTAACTTTTGGATAGCTATCAATTACTTCTTTAATTTTTTGTTCGTGAAGCGGAAAAAGCTGTTCTATTCTAATTAAAGCAATATCACTCCTTGCTGTTTGTTCTCGTTTTTCAAGCAAATCGTAATAAAATTTACCTGTACAGAAAACCATTTTATCAACTTTAGTTTTATCGACATTATCGTCAATTACTTCTTGAAAAGTTCCGTTGGCTAGTTCAATCATAGTACTCACAGCCCTTGTTAAGCGCAGTAAACTTTTGGGGGTAAATACAACTAACGGCTTTCTGAAGTTGCGTTTCATTTGACGGCGTAAAATATGGTACATATTTGCTGGGGTACTACAGTTGGCAATTGTCCAATTGTCAATGGCTGATGATTGTAAAAAACGCTCAATTCTTGCTGATGAATGTTCAGGTCCTTGTCCTTCATATCCGTGGGGCAGTAACATTACCAAGCCATTTTGTAGTTTCCACTTGTCTTCTGCTGATGAAATATATTGATCAAACATAATTTGTGCGCCATTGGCAAAATCGCCAAACTGTGCTTCCCATATAGTGAGGGTGTTGGGTGCTGCCATTGCGTATCCGTAATCAAATCCAAGAACTCCATACTCGGAAAGATGCGAGTTGTAAATAGTCATTACACCTTTGTTGTTTTTGTTGGTGTTTAAAAGGTTTATCCTTTCTTCAGATAACTCATCACGCAATATAGCATGACGATGAGCAAATGTTCCTCTTTCTACATCTTCGCCCGAAATTCTTACATTAAACCCTTCCTCTAACAAGGTTCCATAAGCTAGGTTTTCTGCCGTTCCCCAATCTAAGTTATTAGTTTCTAAAGTTCTTTTTGCTCTGTCTTTTAAAAGTCTTTCGGCTTTTCTGACAAATTTAACTCCCTTAGGGCTTGTAGATATAACCTTAGCTATTTCTTTTAGTTTGTTCAAGTTATATGTAGTGTTTACTGACTCTAGCATTGCTTTTAACTGCCTGCGTTCAAAACCTTGCCACACTAGCGGCATAAATTCATTTAAGCGCGAGGTATTTTGTTTTTTTGATTCTTGAAACTCTTCCTCGAGCATTTCTTTAAACTCATCAGTAATCTGCTTTACAAAGCTAGGGTTTAGTGAATTTTCTTTAATTAACTTTTCTGAATATATTATTTTAGGATTTTTGTGCTTTGCAATTGCCTTATAAAGACTAGGTTGGGTAAAGCTAGGTTCGTCGCCCTCATTGTGTCCGTATTTTCTGTATCCCAAAAGGTCGATAAATACATCGCGTTTAAATTTCATTCTAAATTCAACTGCTAATTGCATTGCATGGCATACTGCTTCTGTATCATCAGCATTAACATGTAAAACGGGCGATAAGGTAACCTTAGCTATGTCAGTACAATAGGTGCTAGAACGACCATCTAAGTAGTTAGTGGTAAAGCCAATTTGATTGTTTACAACTATATGTATAGTGCCACCTGTTTTATAACCGTTTAATTTGGCCATTTGCACAACTTCATAAATTGCGCCCTGCCCTGCTATTGCGGCATCGCCATGTACTAAAATGGGTAGTATTTTACTGCTGTCGCCCTGGTATTCATTGTCGATTTTTGCACGTACTATCCCTTGGGCAACTGCATTGACGGCTTCTAAATGCGAGGGGTTGGGAACTAGGTTCATCTTAATTTCTCTGCCATCTTTATAGGTTTTGCTTAGTGTTAAACCTAAGTGGTATTTAACATCTCCATCAATTTCTTGGTCTTCAAAGTCTTTCCCCTCAAACTCACTAAACAGGTCTTTTACGGGTTTTCTAAAAATATTGACAAGTGTGTTTAAACGACCCCTGTGTGCCATTCCTAAAACGCACTCTTTTACATTGTACAGCTCGGCGGCATCTCTAAGTGCCATACTAATTCCTGGTATTAGTGTTTCGCCTCCTTCAATAGAAAATCGCTTTTGACCTACGTATTTTGTTTGAAGAAAACTCTCAAAAACTACAGCTTGGTTTAGCTTTGAGAGTATGTACTTTTTGGTTTCCTTTGAATAATTTGGGTGATTGTCGTTTTGATTTAAGCGATTTTGCCACCACTTTAATTCTTCAGGGGTTCTCAAATACATATATTCAACACCTATGCTGTCGCAGTAAATTGTTTTAAGGTGCTCAATGATATTTGACAAGGTTTGAGGTCCAATACCTAATATTTCACCAGCTCTAAAAACTGTTGGTAAATCGTTTTGACTTAGCCCAAAATTATGTAGGTCTAGGCTTGGGGTGTATTTTCTCCTTTTTCTTACTGGATTGGTTTTGGTAAACAAATGACCTCTAGTTCGGTAGCCATTAATTAAGTCGATCACTAAAAACTCTTTGCGCACCTCTTGAGGAACCTCAATTGAGTTTTCTGATATGTCTTTTGTTAAAACTTCTTTTGTTTGCCTGTAAGCTTCATTTGCAAAGTCGTATCCTTGGAAAAAACTTCTCCAACTCGGCTCAACAGTATCGGGGTATTTTTGATATTGTTCATACAAATTGCCTATAAAACTTGTGTGTACTGTGTTTAAGAATGAAAACTTGTCCATATTATACTTTTCTTTTTAGAGGAAAGAATGGGCGTAAAATTACAACATTTAATAAAAATAATGTTTTTTTAGCTTTATTTTTTAGTATCACAGTTATTAAAGTTTTAAAAATTAATTTAATACACAAATTGAAACCGAAATAGTTTTTTAGCAAATTAGGCTTGGTTTTAAAATGGAATTTTATTTGCCTTTGCTCAAAATATGGGATTTGTTATTTTTTGTTGTTCTCTTTCTTTTTCTTCTTTCCTAATAATCCTCCTAAAATACCGCTTGCTTTTTTTACTATATCATCTTTATTATTTGAATTTTGGGCTGAATCTTTTTTTGAATTGCCAAAAAAATTGTTCAGGGTGTTGTTTACTAAATTGTTTTTTTGCTGTTCGATGAGTTTTTGGCTTAACTTAGTAGCTGAAGATGCCAAGTCGGTTTGAATTTTAGGCGAACTTAAAGCGCCTTTAATTGTTGCTGTAACGGGTACCGTAATATTTTGATTCTTTGCATTTAGTTTGGCTAATAATCCAGATACTTCACTTCCTAGATATTTGGCAGGAACATCAAAAACGATATCGTAATTTACATTTTGATTAAAACTATGACTTCCGCCTATATTAATCCCTATATCTTTGTAGTTAACCTTAAAGGGCTTAACTTCTACACCTCCATCCTTAAAAGCTAGCTGGGTTTTTATGTTTTTTAAATTGAGTTTTGACAAATCAATAAAAGCTAGCTTGTTGTTTAGTAAACTCAATGCTTTGTTTTTTTCAGGATTAATCTCAGCACTTAACAATTGGGCTAGTGCTTTGCCCGAAATAGTTTCTAGTTTAGGTGTAAAGTTGTTGTTTAGGTTTCCTGACAGTGAAATGTCAGAGTTTAATTTACCATCCATAGCTTGGGCAATAGGACTTAAAGATTGCAATAAATTCATGCTGTTAAACGATTGTGAAATGTCAAAAGAATTAATGCCTAAGTTTACAGCAAAGCTAGGCTGTTTGTCTTTAGTGCTAACCTCGCCGTTTAATGATATTTGACCATTAAAAATATCAGCTGTCATATTTTGTAAGTTAGCTTTTTCGTCTTTTAGCCATAAGGTGCTTTTTACATTTTTTAGTATTAAATTGTCGTAATAAACTGTTTTGGCTGCTGCTGTTATTTTACAGTTTAAAAAGGCAGGAATTTTAATTGCTTCTTCATTTTGGGTTTGTTTAGTTTGTTTTTCTTCTGATTTTTTATTTCCTTGGGGGTTTTGTGTAAAATCATTTAGGTAAAAATTATTCGATTCAATATTAAAGTTTCCTTGTAATTTTTTATCGGAAAGCAAAAACCCCAATAGGTTGTTTATTTTACCACTTGCCTTTATATCTGTTTTTCCTGTTTCGGCATTAAATTTTGAGAGCAGTACAGTTTTTGGGTTAAAGTCAATATCCATATTTTTAATATTGATGGCATTTGCAAAATCGTTTGATTTATAAACTAGATTGTTTACCTTGATTGTTCCGCTGTTTTTTATGCGTTCAACTATATTTTTTTTAATGGCATCTATATCAAATTGAGTGCTTAATTTTGTTTTTACTATACCACTCAACTTTTTATCTGCGCTTAGCGGATAAACCTCACTTATATTTGCTAAATTTATAGTTCCGTTTAAATTGGCGTTAATTAAAGGGTTACTAGTTAAATTGTATATGCTTGCTTTGCCAGTGAAACTGTCTTGATCTATTTTAAATGATAAATTATCAACTGTTACAAAGGTATTTTTGGGCTTCCCTGTGGTATTTTTTATATGTGTATTGATATTGATATTTTCAACGCTTTTTGCTAAGCTGGGATACTTAAAGGATGCGTTTTGAGCTTTTATAGCTATGTTTATTTTTGGAATATGTTCGTTATCTGCAATACCGTTTATTTCTCCTTCTATATTAAAACTCCCTGTGGTCTTTACCTTGCTTATATCTTTAGCATATGCTTGCGGAGTAAGATCTAAAAAGTTTTTAAAGCTTGATTTAGGGGTGCTAAAACTAATAGAAACTTGTTGATTGTTTTCGTTTACTTTAATAAATCCGTCAAATACTAAGGCTAATTTGTTTAATTGGGCTTGGTTTTTAAGGAATGAAAATTTTTTGTTAAGCATGTCAATTGCTAAGTTGGCATCTAGTGAAATTTTTTGTTTATTGGCGTAAGAAGTGCCATTTATGTCTAACGAAACCTCAGCACTTGTTTTTGTTTTTAGCTCGGTATTTGACTTTGAAAAATCGCCACTTCCACGGTGATTAAAGTTATTTAACAACAAGTTAATATTTCCTTTTTTATCATTATAAATTAAAGTAGTATTAGTAATTGCATAGCTGTTTATTAAAAGCCCGAAGTTTTTAGACGACTTGTTTTGCTTGTTTGGCGAAGGCTCAATTGGGGGTTTTGTTATATCGTAATTTGCTTTGCCTTGCTTGTTTATCAATACATTTACTTTTGAGTTATCAATGCCTATTGATTTTACCTTGAATTGACTTGTTGAACTTTTAAACAAATCGCTAAGCCTTAGTTTTAGATTTACACTTTGAGCATACAACAATGTATCGCCTTTAAAAGGGCTGTGGTTAATTATTGCAATATCCGATAGTTTTAACGATGCATTAGGGAAGTTACGAAGTAAGCTGAGGTTTACATCGTTAAAGTTTACCTGTGCATTGGCATTATCATTAATGGTTTGTTTTAGCATATCTATAATTTTATCTTCAAATAAAAGCGGTATGCTAATTAAAAGTACAAAAATCAATAAAACTATACTCAAAATTATTTTGTAAAATTTCTTCATCTTTTTAATTTTTTAATATTTGCTAATCAGTATTTTAAATATTTTTACATATACAGTACTTGTTTGTTTTTACCTTTGATTACTTAGTGTTTAGGCAAATTGAATAAACAAGCAAAAATTAAACAAATATCAATATTTATTTGCAAAAAAAATAGTTAAAAAATTATAGTGGCAAATTCAAACAGCAAACGCAAGTTTTGATATTTTTGTGTTTAAAAATTTGTTTAACAATGAGACGGGTTAAAGAACAAAATACAACTTTAATTAAAAGCCTAGCAAAGCAATTGGGTTTTACCAGTTGCGGTATTGCAAAGGCTGAGTTTTTAGAAAATGAGGCGCTTGGCTTAGAATCATGGTTAAAGAATCACCATCACGGGGGGATGGCTTATATGGAAAATTACTTTGATAAACGCCTTGACCCTAGGCTGTTGGTTGAAGGAGCAAAATCAGTTATATCGCTTTCCTACAATTATTTTCCAGATACAACTCAACAGGGGGGAGGATATAAAATATCTAAGTATGCTTATGGAGAGGATTATCATCATGTAATTAAAGGAAAGTTGAGGGAGCTTTTAAAGCAGATTCGCCAGCAAATAGGAGAGATATCGGGGCGTTGCTTTGTTGATTCGGCTCCTGTTATGGAGCGTTCATGGGCTGAGAAATCGGGTTTGGGTTGGAGAGGAAAAAATTCATTGTTAATTCAGAAAGGGCAGGGTTCTTTTTTCTTTTTGGCTGAGTTGATTGTTGATTTAGAATTGGATTATGACTTTCCTTACCCTACTGACCATTGTGGTAATTGCACACGCTGTATAGATGCTTGTCCTACTCAGGCTCTTTTACCTAATAATACTGTTGATGGAAGTAAATGTATCTCTTATTTGACAATTGAGTTAAAGGATGCTATACCCGATGATTTTAAAGATATGACACAAAACTGGATTTTTGGCTGCGATATATGTCAGGATGTTTGCCCTTGGAATCGCTTTTCAAAACCTCATGCTGAGCCTTTGTTTAATCCTTCTGAAGATTTGTTGGAAATGACCAAAGCAGATTGGCAGGAGCTAACTCAGGAAACTTTTAGCAAGGTTTTTAAAAAATCGGCTGTAAAAAGAACTAAATTTTCAGGATTAAAACGAAATATTTTGTTTTTAAAACAAAACGATAAGCAAAAACATAGGCTTGATAATTAATTTACTAAAATATTTGGGTTTAATTCTACTTAGTTTTGATGTTTTATTAAATAGGATACTAGGTCAAATGTGTTGATGTTTTCCAAAAGTTCTTGATTCATAATAGTATTTCTCAATATACTTGCTTAGCCTCCTATTAATCGGACTTTAACATTTTAGATTTTCAAAGTTAGCAGTTTTTCTTAAACGCAATTACGAGCTCTATGCTATTGAAAGAGACACATAAATAACCGATTTTTTAAAGCGTAAAAATATTTGCTTTCTTACTTTTTAGAGGTTGCTATAAAAACAAAAAAGTTCAGGATAATCCGTCAATTTTTCCATACTTATCAAGAGTCATATTTTCAGAAGCAGGTACGGCAGGTAAACCTGGCATGCGCATTATTTTACCTAAAACAGGGATTACAAATTCTGCCCCAGCAGCTATTTCAATTTCGCGTACATTTACAGTAAAACCTTTTGGTTTGCCGATCAATTTTTCATTGTCTGAAAAAGACTTTTGAGTTTTAGCCATACATATTGCAAAGTTTTCAAAGCCCAAACGTTTAATTCTTCGCAAATTCAACTCTGCTTTTTTATCATAGGTAACCCCAATAGCCCCGTATATCTCTTTAGCTATGGTTTCAATTTTTTCTTTTACAGTACTGTTTAATTGATATAAAGCTTTATATTGACTAGCCTTACTTTCAACTATATCTACAACAGTTTTTGCCAAATTTACTGTTCCGTTACCTCCTTTAGCCCATCCTTCTGAAACCACAGCACTGATACCTAAGCTTGCGCAGTTTTTAACGACATAAGAAATTTCTTCAGCAGAATCATAAGCAAAATAATTAATAGCTACTACAGGGGTAATATTAAATTTGCGAATGTTTTCAATGTGTTTTTCAAGATTTTCAAAGCCTTTTTTAACACGATCTAAACTAGGGCTATTATACTGCTCAGCAGGCGAGCCTCCATGATGGCGCAAAGCTCTAATAGTTACAACTAATACCACACATTTAGGGTTTAATCCTGCATATACAGATTTTATATTTAAAAATTTTTCGGCACCTAAATCAGCACCAAAACCCGCCTCAGTAACTGCGTAGTTTGACAGAGATAAACCCATCTTAGTTGCCAAAATACTATTAGTACCTTGGGCTATATTGGCAAAAGGTCCTCCGTGAATAATCGCTGGATTCTCTTCTAGGGTTTGTACTAAATTTGGCTTAATAGCATCTTTTAACAAAATGGCCATAGCCTCTTGAGCTTTTAAATTGCGGGCAAAAACAGGTTTTTTATCAAAAGTAAAACCTATTAAAATATTTCCCAATCGTTCCTTTAAGTTGTCAAAACTAGTAGCCATACACAAAATAGCCATTACTTCAGATGCTGGAGTAATATGAAAACCGTCCTCGCGAGGAATACCATTAGCAGTACCACCTAATCCTATGGTTATTTGACGCAATGAACGATCGTTAATATCAATAACTCGTTTCCACAAAATAGTTCTAGGGTCAATATTCAGATTGTTAATTGAACTTTGTAAGTTATTGTCAATCAAGGCAGATAATAAATTATTTGCTTTTTCAACAGCGTTAAAATCGCCTGTAAAATGCAGGTTTATATCTTCCATCGGAACCACTTGCGAATAACCACCACCTGTAGCTCCTCCTTTTATACCAAAAACTGGACCTAACGAAGGTTCACGTAAAACTGCCACAGCTTGTTTTCCTATTTTGTTAAGACCCTCAACTAAGCCAATTGAAACAGTAGTTTTTCCCTCGCCAGCAGGAGTAGGAGTTAAAGCTGTAACTAAAACAAGGTGATTTTGATCAACTTTTTTTTGGTCAATCAAATGCAAAGGCAACTTGGCTTTATAACTGCCATATAGCTCTAAATCATCTTCATTTATATGCAATTTTTTGGCTATTTGTTTAATAGGTTGTATTTTTTTTGCCTGAGCAATTTCAATATCTGTTAAGCCAAACTTTTTAACCTTAAAACTTTGATTCATATTTTAAATTTAGGTTGTTATTGTATCCCGAGTTAATCAAAAATAAGCATATAAACAAATATATACAAACACTAAAGGTAAAACCGACAAAAATTGATAGAATTTTAAAATACCTAGCTATTTATTTTCAATATAAAAGTCAAAATATATAAGTGTGTACAACTTAGATAGTTTTTGTAAAATACAAATATTAAAACATTGGTATTTTTTTTTTGAAATACTATATTTGCACGTTTTAAAGTAAAGTCGATTCAAATAATTAACAATGCAAAACAAAGGTTTAATTAAGTTATTTGCTATTCTTTTTGGAATAATAAGTATATACCAACTTTCATTTACATTTTTTGCCAATAAGGTAGAAAGCAAGGCTAAGGAATATGCTAAACGGAATGTTGATAATAATAGCGGCAGAGAGCTAGCTAGGCTTGAAAGAAAGTATCTAGACAGTGTAGCAAATAAAGAAGTTGTAAATATAGGAGTTGCAAAATTTACCTATAGCAGTATTAGAGATAAGGAGATGAACCTTGGTTTAGACTTAAAAGGTGGCATTAACGCAATTTTACAGGTTTCTGTAAAAGATATATTAATCGGATTGTCAAACGATTCAAAAAATACTGTATTTATTCAGGCTCTGACAAAGGCCGATGAGAAACAAAAGAGTAGTCAAGACAATTATTTAGACTTGTTCTACGATGCCTTTGTTAATTTGAGCAAGGGCAGTGTTAAACTGAGCGATCCAAGTATTTTTGGGGCGACCAAATCGCTGCGCGACAAAATTAATTTTAGCAAAACAAACGAGCAAGTAAAATCGACTTTACAGCAAGAAATAGACGTTTCAATAAATACTACTTTTGAGGTGTTGCGCAGTCGTATTGATAAATTTGGTGTTGTGCAGCCCAATATCCAACGCATTGGAAATTCGGGAAGAATTCAGGTTGAACTACCAGGAGCTAAAGACATAGAGCGAGTGCAAAAACTACTGCAAAGTACTGCAGAACTGCAATTTTGGGAAGTGTTTACCAATGCTGATATACTGCCATTTTTTCAATCAGCAAACGCTAAGTCTGTTGAACTGCTCAAAGACAAATCATCTGAAGAAACCAAAGAGACTAAAGATACCATAAATCAAGAAGACAGCATTGACGACCTTTTAGGACAACCCACCGATTCGATAAAACCAAAAACTCAAAAGTCCCTATTTAGTTACTTGATACCGAGCATTGAACAAGTTAGTTCAGTAATAGGCTATGCCAAACTTCAAGATACTGCAATTGTAAACAATTTATTAGCTAATAAATCAATAAGAGCTCTATTGCCAAGCAATTTAAAATACGCCAAGTTTTTGTGGGACTACAAACCCTTTACACCTAATAAAACTGCTCAAGCATCCGAAGAAAATACTAGCTTAGCAGATATGATTAGCTTATACGCAATTAAGTCAAACCGAAAAGGGAAAGCCCCCATAGAAGGAGATGTTATTGCCGATGCCAAGCAGGATTTTAATCCAACAAGAGTCAATCAACCAGTTGTTAACATGCAAATGAACCCTGTTGGTACAAAGTTGTGGGGAAAAATGACCACTGAAAATGCAGGCAAGTTTGTAGCAGTGGTACTTGACAATTATGTTTATACAGCCCCGTCAGTAAATGAGCCTATAACCAGCGGGAGTACACAAATTTCAGGAGGAAACATGACCGTTAATGAAGCAAAAGACATCGCTACTGTTTTAAAAGCTGGCAAGCTACCTGCACCAGCAAGGATGATTGAGGCTGAGGTTGTTGGTCCTTCACTAGGTAAGGAATCAATACGCGCGAGCACCTTGTCTTTCGCGTTGGCTATTTTACTAGTCTTAGCTTGGATGATATTGTATTACGGCAAGGCAGGTATTTATGCAAATATTGCTCTGCTAGTAAATATATTGTTTATTTTCGGAATTTTAGCATCGTTTAACTCTGTGCTAACTCTACCAGGTATAGCAGGGATAATACTAACCATTGGCATGTCAGTTGATGCTAATGTTATTATTTTTGAAAGAATAAAAGAGGGTTTACAAGAAGGAAAAGGACTTGCAACAGCCGTTAACCAAGGCTTTAGTATTAAAGGAGCATTGTCGGCAATTATCGATGCCAACACCACCACCCTATTAACAGGAATTATTTTGTACTCTTTTGGAACAGGTCCAATTAAAGGATTTGCCTTAACCTTGATGATTGGTATCGCAACCTCTTTGTTTACCGCCGTATTTATTACGCGTTTGTTTATTGACAAAGCAGTTGAAAAAAAATTAAACCTTAGCTTTAATACAAATATTTCTAAAAATTGGTTTAAAAATATAAGTTTTAAATTTTTAAATAAACGTAAATTAGCTTATATAATTTCGGGTGCTCTAATTGCTACAGGCTTAATTTCGATGCTTACCTTGGGCTTAAAACAAGGTGTTGATTTTAAAGGAGGACGCTCATATGTAGTTCGCTTTGACAAGCCCATGAAAGCCAATCAAGTAGCAAATGCCTTAAAAAATGTATTGGGTACAGCACCCGAGGTAAAGACTTATGGAGCTGAAAATCAATTAAAAATTACCACAGTATTTAAAATAGACGATAAAAGCGAAGAAGTAGATGAACAGGTGCAAAGTGCCTTATACGAAGGTCTTAAACCTTATTTAGGCAATCTTAGTTACGAAAATTTTAAACCTGGATTTGAAAAAATAAATAACAGCGGCGGAATTATGAGTTATATGAAAGTAGACCCTACCATTGCCGATGATATTAAACAGGCTGCTTTATTTGCCGTATTAGGTTCATTAATTGTTGTATTCTTATACATTTTGTTGCGTTTTAGAAAAATGGCCTTCTCTATCGGTGCAGTAGCTGCTGTATTTCACGACGTATTGGTGGTATTGGGAGTTTTCTCTATTTTCTACAAAATAATGCCTTTTGATATGGAAATTGGTCAATCTTTTATAGCATCTATTCTAACCGTGGTAGGTTATTCTTTAAACGATACTGTTGTTATTTTTGACAGAATTAGAGAGTATGCAAACAATAGCAAATCGTTTACAGTTAATCTGATTAACAAAGCTTTGAGCAGTACCTTAGGCAGAACCATCAACACCTCTTTAACAACTTTGCTGGTAATGCTTGCCATATTTTTCTTCGGTGGCGATAGTATTAAGGGCTTTATGTTTGCCTTAATTATAGGAGTTGTTGTGGGCACATATTCATCTTTGTATGTAGCCACTCCTATTATGTTTGACACAGTAAAAAGCAAAGAAAAAAACAAGTCTAAATAACGGTTTTTATACTAAAAATAAAAAAAATTTAGCCAGTTGTATTTAATACTAAAATTACTATTTCTACAAATAGCTTGTCGTAAATTTTAATGAGATGGAAATTGTAAAACTTCATGATTTATACTTTAAAAAACTTATTTCAAAAAACGAAATAGCTAGTATAGTTAAGAAATTGGCTTTGCAAGTTAAAAGCGATTTGCCAGAAAATGAAGTGCCGATATTTGTAGGAATACTAAATGGCTGCTTTGTGTTTGTGTCTGATTTTATTAGAGAGTACAGAGGAAATTGTGAAATTTCTTTTGTAAAATTAGCTTCTTATCAAAATACAAAATCTACTGAAAAAATAAAAAAACTTATAGGTATTAATGAAAATCTTACTAATAGAACCGTCATTGTTTTAGAAGATATTATCGATACAGGAACTACCTTATGCGAAGTGTATAAAATACTTAAAACTAAAACCCTAAAAGAACTTAAAATAGTTTCACTATTTTTTAAGCCCAATGTTTACAAAAAACAACTACCTATTCACTATACAGGGAAAAGCATACCAGATGCATTTATTGTAGGCTATGGGCTTGATTACAACGGTTATGGAAGAAATTTGCCTGCTGTTTATCAATTGACAAAAAATCTTTAATTTACTTTTATTATTCTTCATTTTTTATTTAGTCAAAAAATACTAGTAATTATGACCAATAAACTAAATAGTTTCTGTACTAAAACTCATATAGCGTTATTAATCAATATATTGAACTTAAAAAAGTAGTTAAATGTACTACACTTATTTTTTGATATTTAAATTAAATCCTTGTATTTATTGTGTTAGTTGTATATTATATTTACCTTATTTTCAGAAGTTTTTTAGATTATGCGTAAACGACTCGAGTGACGAAACGCATTCGTATTAGTGAATTGATATGATTTTTTAATCCTTGTACAACGTCTTAAAAAAGAGATCTATAAAACTCTGTTTCCCCTTGTCTTAATTTTTTACGCGGGTAAAAAATAAAGCAAAAATTTGAGGCTGCAGATATGTAATTACTCACTTACTGCTAGCTTTCACGCTTTTACACTTTGTTCTTTGCGCAGCACTTCCAGCCTTTTGCTCACTATTTCTCGTTACAGCCGTTTATAACCCTACTTCTGCAAGGTAATTCTATAAACTTGTTATAATTAGCTCGAATTAATTTAAAGTAAAAAGGATATGTAACAAGTGATAAGTAATCTTAAAAAATAGAGTTTTATTATGGTGGGCACTAAATATTGTATTCTACAAAATCAAAAAAGGCTACCCTTTTACAGGTAGCCTAAAATCTAAATAACTACTTAAAACAAATTATTTTTCTAGTGAATTTTTTATAATATCGTAAGCCTCGGTTGCTTTCGACATTTTTGCGTAGTCTAAAGCAGTATGCCCTTGTTTAGACTTTGTGCTTAACCTAGCCCCCTTTTTAATTAAAAGTTTGAGTATATCAACTCTGTTGTACCTCGCAGCATACATTAGTGGAGTTAAACCTAACGACTTTCTGTTAATATCAGTGCCATTATTTATAAGTGCTTTTACATTTTCGTAATTCCCTGATCTTATCATTTTACAAAAAGTACTAATTTCTCTAGTAGCAATTGATTTGTTTACTAAATTTTCACTGCCCTTTGATGCCTGTGCAGAAACTGAGGATAAAATAACAATTAAAGTGCTTAAAAAAAGTTTTTTCATGATATGTATTATTTAAAACTGTTCTTACTATCAAAGACTAGTAAAAACACTAAATGTTACAAGTTATTTTAGTTCTTAACAATTTATTAGCATTGTTTAGCTGTTATCTGATAAAAAACTTTGTTAGTTAACAAAATTCTCGTATCTTAACAACCGATTAAGAGCTTAACCAAAATGAACAAAAAAGCACATATACCTAGTCATTTTACTAGCTGTACTATTGGTTTTTGATATCAATAAACTTGGATTAAATATTTGATTTTCATTTTTTTAATAAAATTAGTAGAAATCAAAAAGCATAATGCTCAACTGAGTATGCTAGTGTCTGTTTGTTTTTATGTGACAAACAAAGAGGATGTCGACATATTTTATTTATAAAGCTAACCAATTATAAAACAAGTGCATTTGGTAATTGTGATAAAAATAATGATAAAAACAGCTATTTTTTGATTGAGCAAATTGTATTTAGTTAAGTGCTGATGTCAAATAATTAAAATTACTTTTTACAGAATCAAACAAATAAACTACATATAATTTTTTAACAACTATGAATTAACATATACCTAAAAACAAATAATTATGATACACTTAGCAATCCCTACACTTTATTATTTAATCCTAATAGCAGTTGGTTTAATTTGTGCATTTTTCGGTTTTTTAATTGGAAAGCTATTAAATGATAAGACCTTAAAAGCCAATCTAAATGACGAAATTAAAAAATTAGAGGTCGAATTAAAAAACTGTAAACAATCAAACCTACACTTAGAGTCAAAGTTGTCAAATATAAAAAGTTCTGAAGAAACTTCATTTGATGCCTCAACAGCTATGACCATATTTGGGAAGAAGATAAAACAAAACGACTTAAAAATAGTTGAAGGAATTGGCTTAAAAATAGAAGAACTTTTCCACAATTTTAATATTAAAACTTGGAAAAGTCTTTCAGAAACTTCTGTAGAAAAATGTCGAGAAATACTAAACAGTGGAGGCAGTAGTTTTAAAATGCACCAACCAAAAACTTGGCCCAAGCAAGCTCAACTCGCCTATGAAGGAAAGTGGGAAGAGCTAGCAAAATGGCAAGCTGAATTAAACGGTGGAAAGACCTAGAAACAAAAAAGTATTATTTGAAATACAACACAAGGTTTTTGACTAGTAAGCTTTTTTGTTTGTTTCTGATAATTCAATTTTTCTATTATTACTGTTTATTACAAATTAATACACTATTTTTACGAGGTTTTTTAAAAATTATCTTAAAGGAAGGCAAGCACAAATACTGCAAAACTAATTAAAGGTAATATAAAACTAATTTATTGGCACAACAAAGCAAAAAGTGTTAGATATATAAAAAGATAATAACTATATATTATTGTAATTTTATAGTTTAATAAAAAAATAAATATATTTATGATTAATTTTTAACTTGAATGATATATGCTAAAATCTACAGTATGCCTATTGATTTTTATACTGCTTAATTCAGCGATAAGTTGTAAGCAAGAAGCAAGTAATTTAAAAAATAAAACTGCAAAAAAGGCAGTAAAAAACAATTTAACTAAATATGTAAACCCACTGATTGGCACCAGCAAAATGGGACATGTTTTTCCAGGAGCAACAGCACCTTTTGGAATGGTACAGCTAAGTCCGCAAACAAACTTTCAAGTTATGTTTAACAAAGATGGCAGTTACAACAAAGACACCTACCAATACTGTGCGGGCTATCAATATAAAGACAGTACAATTATAGGCTTTGCACACACTAATTTTAGTGGCACAGGGCATTCTGATTTAGGCGATTTTTTACTAATGCCCACCACTGGGGAACTCGTTTTAGAACCCCTAAAAACTAAAACCAACAGCAAGGGTTTTTACTCTAGTTTTTCGCATAACACAGAGTTAGCAACTCCCGGATATTATAAAGTAAATTTAGATAGCTACAACATTAAAGCCGAATTAACAGCTAGTGAACGAGTAGGCTTTCATCAATACACTTTCCCAGAGTCAAATCAAGCACATATAGTTTTAGATTTAATTTACAACGTGTATCACCACAACAATAAAAATGTTTGGACTTTTATTCGTGTTGAAAACGACTCTTTAGTTACAGGATACAGACAAACCAAAGGCTGGGCAAGAACAAAAAAAGTATTTTTTGCCATGCAGTTTTCTAAGCCTTTTAAGAGTTATGGACACAAAAAATACGACAAAGAAACTTATGATGGTTTTTACAGACGATTTGACCAAGAACAAAACTTTCCAGAAATGGCGGGAAAAAACCTGCGCACTTATTTTAATTTCAATACAGAAGAAGGTGAGAAAATTAAAATAAAGTTTGCCTTGTCAGCAGTGAGCACCAATGGTGCCCTAAAAAATCTCAAAGCCGAAATACCTCATTGGAACTTTGAGGCTGTTAAAAGTGAAACCCAGCGAAAATGGAATGAAGAACTGAATAAAATTGAAGTAAAAACTATTTCTGAAGAAGATAAAACAACTTTTTACACGGCCTTGTATCACACGAGCCTATCTCCTATTATATATGAGGATGTCGACGGAAAATACAGAGGCTTAGACCAAAATATTTACACTTCAGATGGCTTTGTAAATTACACTATTTTTTCGCTTTGGGATACCTACAGAGCTCTTCATCCTTTGTACAATATAATTCAACAAAAGCGAAATAACGATATGATAAAGTCAATGCTAGCTCACCATGATCAAAGTGTGCATAAAATGCTTCCTATATGGAGTCATTACGCCAATGAAAACTGGTGTATGATCGGTTATCACGCAACCTCTGTTATAGCCGATGCCTATGTTAAAAATATAGGCGATTTTGATATCAAGCACGCGTTAAAAGCATCAGTAAATACGTCGACAGTGAAGTATTTTGACGGTTTGGGCGATTATATAGATTATAAATACGTGCCAGATGACAAAAGTCACTCATCGGTATCAAAAACACTAGAATACGCATACAATGATTGGTGTATTGCTCAAATTGCTAAAAAAACAGCAAGTTTTAAAATTGAGAAAGAATACACTGCAAGAGCAAGCTATTACAATAATGTTTACGACCCTAGTATAGGCTTTATGCGCCCTAAGCTTTCAGATGGAAGTTTTAGAAAAAACTTTGATCCTATGGATACTCATGGTCAAGGTTTTATTGAAGGAAACGCTTGGAATTACGGGTTGTATATACCTCAAAATATTGAACATATGGTAAGTATGATGGGAGGCAAAGAAAAATTTACCCAACAGTTAGACAAGCTGTTTACTTTGGAAATTGAAGATAAGTATATTGAAAAACACGAAGATATTACCCGTGACGGAATTATAGGAAATTACGTTCACGGAAATGAACCTGGTCATCATATACCTTATTTATACAATTGGACAGGTCATCCTGAAAAAACACAAGAACGAGTACGTATGATAGTAAATAGCATGTATGCACCTACCGTTGATGGCTTGTGCGGTAATGACGATGCGGGGCAAATGAGTGCCTGGTATATTTTCAGTAGCTTAGGCTTTTATCCTGTTACTCCTGGTTCACCTTATTATGCGTTAGGTAGTCCTAATATTAAAGAAGCTCTTATTTATCTTGAAAATGGTAAAGTTTTAAAAATTATTGCTAAAAATCAAAGCAAGAATAACGTATATGTAAAAAATGTAACAATTAACGGAAAAAAATTAAGCAGCCTATTACTTTCACATGACGATATAGCCCAAGGAGGCGAATTAATTTTTGAAATGAGCAACAAACCTCAGTAAAAGACTGAGCACTAGTATTTTTTAGTCAAAAACTGTTGTCTGTTTAAACAGAATTTACTATGGTTATATTATTGTTTTTTAAAGTTTAAGCAATATCGGTATTTTAAAGGTAGTAGTATATTGATATTTAGTGCCTGCGCGGAAACCTATAAACACTACTAATAAATATATTATGATTAAAAAGTAGTTAAATGTACTACACTTATTTTTTGATATTTAAATTATATCCTTGTATTTAGTGTGTTAATTGTATTATATCTACCTTATTTTGGAAATTTTTTTAATTTTTTTTAGATTATGCATAAACGACTTGAATGACAAAATCTATGCGTTAGGTAATCGGAACGACTTCTTATCTCCTGTATAACATCCTAAAAAAGAGGTCTATAAAACTATGTTTTTCTTCAAGTTGAGGCTGCAGATATGAAATTGCTTAGCGTTTCTAGCTAAAGCCGTTTAGAATCCCATTTATATAAAGTAATTATATAGGCTTGTTAATTAGCTTAAATTAATTTAAAGTAAAATTGATTTGTAAGCGCTATTAAAGAGCATGTAACAGGTAATAAATAATCTTAAAAAATAGAGTTTTTTGGCAAATACTATTTTACCAACGAATTACAACCGAACCCCAAGTAAACCCACTGCCAAAGGCAGCTAGTAGTACTAGGTTTCCATCTTTAACTTTGCCTTCTTCCCACGCCTCTGTTAAAGCAATAATTATAGAGGCTGCTGTGGTATTACCATACTTTTGAATATTGTTAAATATTTTGTGGTTTGGCAGTTTAAACTTGTTTTGAACAAATTGAGCTATGCGTAAATTTGCTTGATGCGGAATTAGCAAGTCAATATCTTCTTTTTGCAAGTTATTGGCTTTTAAACCTTCAAGTATAGTTTCAGAAAAGCGTGCTATTGCGTGCTTAAAAACAAATTGTCCGTTCATATAAGGAAAATACGAAACATCATCAGGGTTGTTTGCCTTTAAAATTTCTGGCACCCAACGATTAGTTGAAGGTCCTTCTAAAGCTAACTCTTTGGCGTGTTTTCCTTCGGCGTGTAAATGAGATGAAAGAATACCCTTTCCTTTTTGCTTGCATTGTGATAAAACTGCAGCACCTGCACCATCGCCAAAAATTACAGTAACTGCCCTGCCTCGGGTTGATTTTTCTAAGCCTCCAGAATGGTTTTCAGAGCCTATAACTAAAATATTTTTGTACATTCCTGTCTTTATAAATTGATCGGCTACAGCCAAAGAATAAATAAAACCAGAACATTGATTGCGAATATCTAAGGCACCAATATTAGGCATATCTAAAATATCCTGTACACGAACCCCACCACCTGGGAAATACATATCAGGACTCAAGGTAGCAAAAACTATAAAGTCTATGTCATTTTTGGTTAATCCTGCTCTTTTTATAGCTATTTCAGCAGCCTTGGCTCCCATAGAAGACGTTGTGTCACCGCTTTTTGGGTCTATCCAACGGCGCTCTTTAATTCCAGTTCTTTCTTGAATCCATTCATCACTAGTATCCATTAGCTGGGTTAATTCACTGTTTTTAACCACATTGTCAGGTAAGTAAGAGCCTAATCCAATAATTTTTGAACTATACATAATTTTTATGTTATTTTTTTATTTATTTAAAGTTTTTGACTTTCAAAAATAGCAATTTTTAATTGCTAAACCAACAGTAAAATGCTAATAAAAAACAAAATAAAGCTAGTTAAATAAAAATATATTCAGCTAAGCCCTTAGCTACATATAATTTATCTGATTTTAATATTGCGGCCCCTGATGAGCATTCTTATTTCAGAAAGTATTGCCTTAACTGCTGTCAATCTGCTTAAAATTATAAGATTTTTATAAAAAGATAGTATCAATATGCTATTCTAACCCTTATAAAACTCTATTTATAAGTAAATAACTGCAACAGTTAATAACTCTTTGTTAAGTAAATACAATTTGTGGTTTTGGGTTTAATACAACTTTGAAATATCTGATAAATCTTAAAAACTCATAATTATTATTTATAAAGATAAATATAGTTTAATTTTTACTGTATAGGTTATATATGTCATATTGTCATCTGCAATTTTTTGGTATTTTTTTTGTGAAGACTTCTTAATTAGAAAATAACAGCAATCAAAATATAAAATTTATGAGTAAAGGTAATATTAATGTATCGATAGAAAATATTTTCCCGCTAATTAAAAAGTTTTTGTACTCTGATCATGAAATTTTTTTACGTGAGTTAATATCTAATGCAACTGATGCAACTACTAAACTAAAACATTTAATATCAATAGGAGAGGCAAAAGTTGACTATGGAAAACCTAACATTGAGGTAAAAATTGACAAAAAAAATAAGACCTTAACTATTTCAGACCAAGGAATAGGAATGACAGGCGATGAGGTAAAGCGCTATATAAACGAGGTTGCTTTTTCTGGAGCTGAAGAATTTTTAGAAAAATACAAGGACGACAAAAATGAAACAGGAGTTATAGGTCATTTTGGTTTAGGTTTTTACGCTGCATTTATGGTGGCAGATAAGGTAGAACTCATTACAAAATCGTTTAAAGACCAGCCTGCAGTACATTGGGTTTGCGATGGATCGCCTCAGTACAATTTGACAGAGCACAGCAAAGCTGAAAGGGGCACAGAGGTTATTTTACACTTGGCTGATGACTCTGCAGAATTTTTAGAAGAAAGTAAAATAAAAGAACTTTTAAACAAATACAATCGCTTTAATCAAATTCCGATTAAATTTGGCACCAAGCAAATAAACGATCCCGATTTTGAGCCGCAGACCATTGTTGACAAAGATGGCAAAGAAACCAAAGAACCTCATAAACAAATAGAGGTTGACAATATTATTAACAATACAGAGCCTGCTTGGACAAAAAAACCTGTTGATCTAAAGCCTGAAGATTATAAAGATTTTTACAGAGAGTTGTATCCTATGCAGTTTGAAGAATCCTTGTTTCATATTCATTTAAATGTTGACTATCCATTTAACTTAACAGGAATACTTTTCTTCCCCAAATTAAGTCAAAACCTAGACATACAAAAGGATAGAATTCAATTATATCAAAATCAAGTTTTTGTAACCGATAATGTTGAAGGAATTGTTCCCGACTTTTTGCAAATGCTCAAGGGGGTAATTGATTCTCCAGATATACCTTTAAATGTTTCCCGGTCTTATTTACAGGCCGATGGAGCTGTAAAGAAAATTTCGGGTTATATCAGCAAAAAAGTAGCCGATAAGTTAAACTCTTTGTTTAAGAATAATCGTGAAGATTTTGAAAAAAAATGGAACGATATAAAAATTATCATCGAATACGGTATGCTTTCCGATGAAAAGTTTTTTGACAAAGCTAAGAATTTTGCCCTATATCCAACAGTAAATCAAGGGTATTTTACATTTGACGAGCTAATAGAAAAAACTAAGGATACTCAAATAGATAAAGATTCAAAGCATATATTGCTATACGCCTCTGACAAAGAAGCTCAGCACAGTTATATAGAAACCGCTGAGGCAAAAGGTTACAAGGTGCTATTGCTCGACTCTCCTATAGTTTCTCATTTGATGCAAAAACTAGAAACTTCTAGCGGAGATGCCAAGGTGCAATTTGCACGTGTTGATGCCGATCAAATTGACAACCTAATTAAAAAAGACGATACAGTTATCTCTAAGCTAACCGATAAGCAAAAAGACGAGTTAAAACCAATTATTGAACAAGCAGTTCCAAAGGAAAAATACACTGTTCAGTTGCAGGATATGGACTCTGACGCCTCACCTTTTTTAATTACAGTTCCTGAATTTATGCGACGTATGAAAGAAATGAATGCAACTGGTGGGTCTATGATGGGCATGAATAATTTTCCCGAAATGTACAATTTAATAGTAAATACTAATCACACTTTAATTTCTGATATTTTACAAGCCGATCAAAAAGAACAAGGCAAATTAATTTCTCAAGCCTTTGATTTGGCTAAGTTATCTCAAAACCTATTGCATGGCAAGGAATTAACTAAATTCATCAAACGAAGTTATCAGTTGATAAAGTAAATTTTTTAGAATAAAACCGTACTGTATTACATATTAGCAACTAAAAAACCATATTTTTCAAAATATTTATCACGTGTATATACCACAATAGCACTTACAAATAAACTTTTACTTTAAGTTAATTTGAGCTAATTAGCAAGTTTATAGAATTAACTCGCAGAAATAGGATTATAAATGGCTGTAGAGATGAACGCCTTAGCAATTTCCTGTCTACAGCCTGTAAACTTAAGCAGAAAAAAGAGCATTACACCCCTATTTTTAAGACGTTGTATAAAGAGGTAAAAGGTTGTTTTAAAACTGCTTAAAGGTAGGTTTTGATACTTGAATCATTCGTGTATAATTTGGAAAAATAAAAAAACTTCCGAAATAAAGTCAATGTAATACACATTAATTCATTAAAGATAAGGATTTAATTTAAATATCAAAAAATAGCAGCATTTTATAAGTTTTTATGTAAGAATCATATAGTTTTAAAGTATTTTAGCATTGCTCAGCAAAAACAAATATTTGAATAAATACGTGAAAATAAAGCAAATATTTGTCTAATAAGTTTTTTTTTATAAATTTAAACCCAAAACAAGCAATAATTATTAATTTATAACTTATTATGACTAACTTTTTTAAAGCGTTTATTGTTTTTTTGTGCTGGTTTGCTACTGCTTATGTTGTATATAATTATTTTATTTACAATGACTTAGCAACAAAAAATGTTGCAATTGAAAACCGGTCTGCAAATCTTATAATCGAAAAAGTGTACAAGGCAGTTAAAGCCAAGGGTTATAAAGAAGATATCAGATCGTTTAAAGAGCATATTGCCAAAAATAAAATTACATTAAGTGATTTGCACAAAGAATTTAGCCAAAAAGGCTATATAGGAAGTATAACTCAGCTAGAAGAACTTTTAAATATAGAGTACATTGATAAGAGCAAAATAAAAGACAAAGCTGCCATCAGTAACCTAAATAGAATAACTAACAAAACTAAAACTACTGACACTCCCTTAAATTTTACACATAAATTTATTACTAACAATAGTCATACTAGAGTTTTATTTGCTCCTAACTTTTTTTATTTTAAAGATTCTATTTTTAATTTTTTAAACAACAATCCAAGTAAGGAAATTACTATTACAGCTTTGTACACAGCTTCTGAAACTCTGCCCAATGGAAGCACTTATGGCTTAGCCCGTGCTGAGCATTTAAAAAATCAATTAGTAAAATACGGAGCATTGGCTAGCAGAATACTTGTTAAAGATAGTATTGCAAAGTATACTTATGACAATGAAGGCTATTACGCCGAAGGAATAAAACTAGCTTACAGAGAAATAACTAAGCAAAAACTTGAGCAAATTGAAAAAGAACTAACCCCTAAATCACTAACTCCTTATTTTAAAGGCAATAGTTTTAAGCCTAACAGAGCCTTGACAGCTTATTTGTTTCAATTAAAGCATTACTTAGCTAAGCATCCTGCAAAAAAAGTTACAGTTGCTCAATACGCCTACGATATTTTAAAAGCCCAAGCCTCAAAAGATAGAGAATTGACTAAAGCTAAAACAATAGTCGAATATTTAATAAAAAATGGACTTCAGAAAGCTAAACTGACTAAGGAGTTAAAAGCAGAAATCAAACCCTTGTCAAATAACAGCAAAAAAAAGACAGAAAACAGAAGAATTGAAATAATAATTAATTAGTATATTTTTAAATTATGATATTTTTATATTTAGTTGAAAAACTAACCTTTTTAGAATTGTTTTTTTGGATGTTTGGTTCTTTTTTAATAGGCTATTTATTTTCTTGGCTAAAGTTGAGAAACAATAAAAAGCAACCGATTAAAGTAAAAAAAAATAATCAATTAGATTCTCATTTAGAAATAGATAAACAACATGTCATCAAAGCCATAAAAACTGTTGAACGCGGAGGTATAGAAGTAAAACACCCTAGAGAGTTAACTTTTGACAATATAGGGATTGCAAAACCCGAAAATAAAGATGACTTGACCCAAATAAATGGAATTGGTAGTGTTGTAGAAAAAAAACTAAACAATATTGGTATTTATACCTATAGTCAAATAAGCAAGCTATCTAAAGAAGAAATAGAAGCAGTAACCAGTCTTATCCAGTTTTTTCCAGGAAGGATAGTAAGAGATAATTGGAAGGAGCAAGCAAGTAACTTACAAAAGAACAAGGTTGAGTAAATAACATTTATATTTTAACTTTTAAACTTTATTTAAGTTCTGAAACACAAAAAAACATCTAAGAGCTTAGTTTAGTTACAAAAAATTACTTTTAAAGGCTCAATACTCTTGGTTTTTATTATTTTGATGCAATTTTATTAATTCAAGTCAAGTTTTAATTTGAAGCAGCCTTAACTTATTTTTATTTTTTCAAAAAATATTGCTTTCTCATTAATATTAATCAGTATAATCAGTTCAGTTTTATTTTTAATGTTTTTAAAGTTTAGGGGGGAGTATGATTAAACTTCGATTCTTTATCTGTAAAGCAAGTGTAATTACAGCAAATTTAACATTTATTTCACTAAATTAAAAATGATATTTGCTATATGGCAAAACCTAGAGCAATTTTATTCTTTTTATTTGTTGTGGTTACTCAATTTTGTTTATCGCAAAGGAGTTTTTCCAAAGAATTTAGCTTTGTTAGCGACAATGATTTGTATTTTTATTTTCTTCAAGACAGATATTATACAAATGGAATATTTCTCACCTATAGATACTTAGGGAGAAGTGATAAAATTAATATTGAAAAAAAAATTTTTGAAATACAAATTGGTCAAAAAATTTATACCCCATCTACTATAGTCGAGCCCATTCCTGTTGAACAGCACGACAGACCTTTTGCAGGGTATTTATACAGCAGTTTTGGGATTAATAAATTTTTTAGTAACGCTACGTTTTTAAAAACATATCTTAAAGTTGGAGTAATTGGTTCAGATTCTTTTGCTGAAGAAGTTCAAAACTTTATACACAATATAACAGGTTTTAAAAACACTTATGGTTGGAAATATCAAATAAAAAATGCACTTGCCTTAAATTTTGCCATAAAGTATGCTAAAAACCTTAAAAACAAGTTGAATACCATTGACTTTACTTGGATAAACCAAGCTAAGGTAGGTACTGTAAACACAAATATTTCAACAGGTATTTTTGCGAGAATAGGGCTTAAGCCTCTGCAAAAGTTAGCAAATTCAATAGCTTTTAACAGCAACCTTAACAACTCTCAAACCCATTACAGCAATAAGGCAGAATCGTTTTTATATATTAGTTCTGCTGTTAAATATGTTGTTTATGACGCCACAATTCAAGGTAGTTTTTTAAACCCCGGAAGTCCGAAAACTTTTTCGCTTATCCCCTTAGTTTTTATTGCTAAATTGGGAGTTCGCTTTACCTATAATAGGTTTAATTTCGGATATGCACTTAATTATTACAGCAAAAAACTAAAAAGCATACAAGCTTCACAAGGAAATATTTACGCAAGCATCCAAGTAAATTATCAATTTAATTAGATTGCTTTTTTTAGATAGAAAAGCTTAAATATATAAAACAAAACAAATTATTTGCTTAAATACATTTTGCGACGAGCGTATAACTCGTAAAAGCTATCATCTCTTAAACTATCGATAAACAATATGCTCTCGCCTGTGCTTTTCATCTCAGGACCTAGTTTTTTATTTACATTAGGAAATTTGTTGAACGAAAAAACAGGTTGTTTAATAGCAAAGCCATTTAATTGAGGTTTAAAATTAAAGTCGCTGAGTTTTTTTTTGCCAAGCATCACTTTAGTAGCGTAATTCACATAGGGTTCTTTATATGCCTTTGCTATAAAAGGCACGGTGCGAGAAGCTCTTGGGTTTGCTTCAATAACATAAACCTTGTCGTCTTTTACTGCAAATTGTATATTTATTAAACCAACTGTATTTAAGGCTAGGGCAATGGTTTTTGTGTACTCTCGTATTTGCTCTAAAACAAGTTCTCCGAGGTTAAATGGAGGCAAGCTAGCATTTGAGTCTCCAGAGTGAATACCACAGGGTTCAATATGTTCCATAATTCCTATAATATACACATTTTTACCATCGCATATAGCATCTGCCTCTGCTTCAATAGCACCTTCTAGATAATGATCTAACAGCAGCTTGTTGTTAGGTATTTTTCTCAATAAATTAACAACATGTTCAAGTAATTCCTCTTTGTTAATTACAATTTTCATACCCTGTCCGCCCAATACATAGGAGGGTCGTACTAAGATTGGGAAGTCTAACTTATCTGCCAAAATTAAAGCATCATCTGCCGTTTGAGCCACTCCAAATTTAGGGTAGGGTATATTATACTCTTTTAGCAAGTCTGAAAAACTACCTCTGTCTTCAGCTAAATCTAAGGCTTTAAAGCTGGTTCCAATAATAGGAATTTTGTATCTATAAAGTTTTTCGGCTAATTTTAACGCAGTTTGCCCTCCTAGTTGAACTATTACTCCTTCAGGTTTTTCATGTTTAATAATATCGTAAATATGTTCCCAAAAAACAGGTTCAAAATACAGTTTATCGGCAATGTCAAAGTCAGTCGATACTGTTTCTGGATTACAGTTGATCATTATGGTTTCGTAACCGCATTCGGCAGTTGCCAAAACACCGTGCACACAGCAGTAGTCAAACTCAATTCCTTGTCCAATTCTGTTAGGTCCTGAGCCTAAAACTACAATTTTTTTATTGTTGCTAACTACACTTTCGTTTGCTATTATTTTGTTACCTGCTACCGTTTCAATTTCACTTTCAAAAGTTGAGTAATAATAAGGAGTTTTTGCGGCAAATTCGGCAGCACAAGTATCAACCAGTTTATAGATACGCTTAACGCCTAATATTTCGCGTTTGTTGTAAACCTGACTTTCAAGGCATCCTAGCATATGAGCTATTTGTCTGTCGCCATATCCCTTTTGCTTAGCCTCAAGCAGTAGGTCTTTAGTCAGGGTATCAATTGTAAATTTTGATATTTCTTTTTCAATTTTGTACAGTTCTTCGTATTGTTTTAAAAACCAAAAATCAATTTTGGTAATTTCGTGTATTTTGCTCAAGGGCATGCCTAACTTAATGGCATCGTAAATGGCAAACACCCTATCCCAAGATGCCGATTTTAGCTTTTCTTTAATTTGCTTGTAGTCTGTATAGCTTTTGCCATCGGCACCTATGCCGTTTCTCTTTATTTCTAAAGATTGAGTTGCCTTGTGTAAAGCCTCCTGAAATGAACGACCTATACCCATAACCTCCCCCACTGATTTCATTTGCAGTCCCAGTTTTCTGTCAGAGCCTTCAAACTTGTCAAAGTTCCACCGAGGAATCTTCACAATAACATAGTCAAGGGCGGGTTCAAAAAAGGCAGAGGTTGATTTTGTTATTTGATTGTCCAATTCATCTAAGGTGTAGCCTATAGCTAGCTTGGTTGCAATTTTTGCAATTGGATAACCTGTTGCCTTACTAGCCAAAGCTGACGAACGCGATACACGAGGGTTGATTTCAATAGCTATAATCTGCTCTTTTTCATCGGGCGAAACGGCAAATTGAACATTACAGCCTCCAGCAAAATTACCTATTGAGCGCATCATATGTATTGCCATATCTCTCATTTTTTGATAGGTTTTATCCGATAAGGTCATAGCTGGAGCAACTGTTATAGAATCTCCCGTGTGAATGCCCATAGGGTCCATATTCTCAATTGAGCATATAATAACCACATTGTCGTTGTTGTCTCTTAAAAGCTCAAGTTCAAATTCTTTCCATCCTAGCAAGGCTTTATCTATCATTACCTCGTGAATGGGCGAAACTTCTAAGCCTCTAGTTAATAATTTGTCAAAATCTTCTTCTTTATGCACAAATGAAGCTCCTGCTCCACCCAAGGTAAAAGATGCCCTAATTACTAGTGGGAAACCAAAGTCTTGAGCAATTTCTTTCCCCTTTAGATAAGAAGTTGCCCTAGCTTGTGATGCCATAGGGATGTTGATTTTCAACATCAGTTCTCTAAATTTTTCGCGGTCTTCGGTAATGCTAATTGACTTTATATCAACACCAATAATTTCTATATTAAAATCATCCCAAATGCCCTTTTCATATGCCTCTATACAAAGGTTTAAGGCAGTTTGTCCGCCCATGGTAGGTAGTACTGCGTTTATTTGTGGCTGTTCTTTTAAAATTTTAACAAGCGATTTTGTGTTTAAAGGAAGCAGATAAACATGGTCGGTCATTGAAGGGTCGGTCATAATTGTAGCTGGGTTCGAATTTATTAAGACAGTCTCGATATTGTCTTCTCGCAACGAACGCAAGGCTTGCGAACCCGAGTAGTCAAACTCACAAGCCTGTCCAATTACTATGGGACCTGACCCGATAATTAATACAGATTTTAGGTCTTTACGCTTAGGCATTATACTTGCTTTAGTGTGTTTTGTATAAAATTAAAAAAGGTTTAGATATAAAAAAAAGGTGCTACTTATAAAGTAACACCTTTATGAAAAATAATCGCTAAACATAAATCATTTTTTCGGTTTTGCTTCTGACGAAACAGTTAATTTCTTTCTGCCTTTTGCTCTCCTTGCAGCCAATACTTTACGACCATTAGCAGAAGCCATTCTCTCTCTGAAACCGTGTTTGTTCCTTCTCTTGCGTTTCGAGGGTTGATAAGTTCTTTTACTCATTTCAATACAGCTTAAATATCTTCTTTAGTTAACTTTTGCAAAGTTCCGCTCGATAAAAGCGCAGGCAAATATACGATAGTTTTTGTGTTTGACAAATCCAATTTTTGTTTTTTAGGCTAAGTTGTAAAAAAATATCTTTTTATATGTTTTTTGTTTGCGATGTTTGCCATACTTATTACTTTTGGGCAAACCTAACACAACCATGGATAATACAAAATATGTTTTTGTAACTGGTGGCGTAACTTCATCGCTTGGAAAAGGAATTATAGCAGCCTCGCTTGCTAAACTCGTGCAGGAAAGAGGTTATTCTGTAACCATACAAAAGCTAGACCCTTATATTAATATAGATCCAGGAACCTTAAATCCTTATGAACACGGAGAGTGTTATGTTACGGATGATGGTGCCGAAACTGACTTAGACTTAGGTCATTATGAACGTTTTTTAAATATTCCAACCTCTCGAGCTAACAATGTTACCACTGGCAGAATTTATCAATCGGTTATTGACAAGGAACGCAAAGGGGAGTTTTTGGGCAAAACAGTTCAGGTAATTCCTCATATTACTGACGAGATTAAATACCGCATTAAAATTTTAGGAAATACTGGAGAGTTTGATTTAGTAATTACCGAAATTGGAGGTACTATTGGCGATATAGAATCGCTGCCCTATGTAGAGGCAGTAAGGCAGTTGCAATGGGATCTAGGCAACGAAAATGCCATAGTTATACACTTAACACTTATCCCTTACTTGGTTGCCACAGGCGAGTTAAAAACCAAGCCTACTCAGCATTCGGTAAAGATGTTAATGCAAAGCGGAGTAAGCCCCGATATATTAGTTTGCAGATCTGAACGTGAAATTAGCCAAAATATTAGATGCAAACTAGCTTTGTTTTGCAATGTAAAGCAGCAGGATGTTATTCAATCTTTAGATGCCGAAACAATTTACGATGTCCCTAACCTAATGCTTCAAGAAGGCTTAGATTATGTTGTGTTGAATAAACTGAACTTAGAGATAGGTAAGCAACCCGAACTAAAAGAATGGAATAAATTTTTAATTCGACACAAAAACCCTACCTGGGTTGTTGAAATTGGCTTAGTAGGCAAATATGTTGAATTGCATGATTCTTATAAGTCTATAAATGAGGCTTTTATTCATGCAGGAGCTACAAATAAAACCAAGGTAAATATCCGTTGGATTCACTCCGAAGAGCTAAATTCAAAAAATATTGCCTGCAAACTTGCAGGTTTAAATGGAGTTTTAGTTGCTCCAGGATTTGGAGATAGAGGAGTTGAGGGTAAAATTTGTGCTGTACAATACGTAAGGGAAAACAGCATACCTTTTTTGGGAATTTGTTTGGGAATGCAAATGGCAGTGGTTGAGTTTGCAAGAAATGTTATAGGCTTAAAAGAGGCAAATTCAACTGAGATGGATAGCCAAACTGCTCATCCGATAATTTGTTTAATGGAAGAGCAAAAGGCGGTTACAAAAAAAGGTGGAACTATGCGCTTAGGTGCCTGGGATTGTTGTCTGAGTAAAGATTCAAAGATATTTGAGATATATAAAAATGAACTGATTAGTGAACGACACCGCCATCGTTACGAACTTAATAACAGTTATATAGAGCAGTTAGAAGTTGCTGGGATGAGGTCTACTGGCAAAAATTCTAAAACAGGTTTGGTTGAAATAATTGAAATACCGTCGCATCCTTGGTTTGTTGGAGTTCAGTATCATCCCGAATGTAAAAGCACTGTTTTAAACCCGCATCCCTTGTTTGTAGATTTTGTTAAAGCTGCCTTAATACATTACAAAAGCGAGGTCTCTAAAACAAATTAAAAGATTTTTATTTAATTAATGATACTTTTAAGCTAAAAGCTTGTAACAAAAATAAAAAAATGATAAAGCAGCAAAACAAAAACTAAATAAGGGTTTTACTATCTTTGCGTGGTTTTTAAAAAAAATAAAGTCTTGGCAAAAAGCGATTAGCTCAATAATAAGCTAGCAGGTTAACATGCTTTGGTCATAGCTAAGTATTGAGTTAATTAGAGTTTTGGTGGCTTCGTATTTATAAAATTTACTGATGGAACAAAAAAAATTTGATGTTAATTCGTTTATAGGGATGCTTTTACTAGCAGGTATTTTACTTTGGTGGCTCAACACTACAAAGCAACCACAAGCAGACTCTGAAACGCTTAACAACACTAAAACAGAGCAAAAAGCTAAACCTATAGTTGTAGACAAACAAAGGGCAATTGCCAAAGATAAGGATTCGCTAAAGCAAGCTGCCCTTGTAAATGAGTTAGGAGAATTTGCCTTTGGAGCCTTTACTGCAGAAGATAAAACTACAGTTTTAGAAAACAATTTGGTAAAATTACACATCAGCAATAGGGGAGGACAAATTACTCAAGTACTTGTTAAAAACTATAAAACTTACAATTCTAAGCCTTTATTTTTGATAAAAAACAACAATGCCTCGTTTAGCATTAATTTTGAAACCACCGACGGTCGTATTTTAAATACTAAAAACTTATTATTCTCTCCAAGTTTTAGTAAAAATGGAGATACTCAAACACTTTCGTTAAAGTTAAAAGCGGCAGAAGACAAGTTTTTAGAATACCGCTATCAAATTAAGGGCAATGATTACAGGGTTGATTTTACGGTCAGGTCTGAAGGTTTGAGCAATATAATTAACAGTTCTCAGCAAATAAATTTAGACTGGAAATTAAAGGCGTACAGACAAGAAAAGAGCATAGAAACAGAAAATTCAATGTACTCATCATATTATTATAAAGCCGATAAGGATGTTGATTATTTAAGCCAAGATGATACAGAGATAGTTGACAACCTAAATTGGGTATCGTTTAAACAACACTTTTTTTCGTCTGCTTTAATAAGTGATATTCCTTTTGACAAGGCAAGTCTTAGCTCGACTAACTTAGTTAAGGAAGAGGAAAAAGACACTGTATTTACAAAGGAATACCAGCTAAAAACTCCTTTGACTTTAAACAATGGTGAACTAAACTATCCGATGCAGTGGTTTTATGGTCCAACAGATTACAATTTGCTAAAAACCTTTAAAAAAACCGACTTAGATGAAACTGCCGATTTGGGTTGGGGTATTTTTGGTAGCTTAAATCGCTATATTTTTTACCCTGTATTTAATATTTTAAAAGGGTTTATTGGCAATTATGGCTTAATTATAATTTTAATGACCATAGTGGTGCGTATTATTATGTCGCCTATACTTTATAAGTCGTATTTATCGAGTGCTAAAATGAAAGTAATTAGACCAGAAATAGAGCAAATCAACAAAAAGTATCCTGGTAAAGAAAATGCTATAAAGCGTCAGCAAGAAGTTATGACTGTTCAGCAAAAAGCAGGAGTTAGTATGATGTCGGGTTGTATTCCTGCCCTATTGCAAATGCCTGTATTCTTTGCTTTGTTTAAGTTTTTTCCTACTAATATAGATTTTAGACAAAAAAGCTTTTTATGGGCAAATGACTTATCATCTTACGATACTATCTTTAATCTGCCCTTTGATATACCCTTTTACGGCAATCATGTGAGTTTATTTCCTATTTTGGCTTCGGTCGCCATCTTCTTTTACATGAAAATGAATCAAAGTCAGCAATCAAACATGCAGATGCCTACTCAAGAAGGTATGCCTGATTTAAGTAAGATGATGAAGTGGATGCTGTATTTTTCGCCTATTATGATGCTGCTTTTCTTTAACAATTATGCCAGCGGATTGAGTTTGTATTACTTTATATCAAACTTGCTTACCCTTGCCATTATGTTTGTTATTAAAAATTTTGTTATTGATGAGGAAAAAATTCACGCTCAAATTCAGGAGAACAAAAAGAAACCTATTAAAAAGAGTAAATTCCGCGAACGATTGGACGTTGCCATGAAGCAGGCGCAAGAGCAACAAGCTGCCCAACAAAGAGCAAGGAGGAAAAGGTAAACAGCTTTTTTATTAGTGCGCAAAAGTTTTTGCTAATATTTTTTGTCGATATGCTTAGCTGATTAAAGTTTAGTTAGTGCCTAAAAGAGTTTATATGTTTTAAAAAATAAAGTTTTCTGACCCCTACATTGTTTATACAAAAAGTTAAGTAGTGAGATGGTAAATTTTTGGTGCGCCGAAGTTACATTTGCTAGTTGGCTACCGCATTATTTTATCATAGTTTTTGTGCTTTGATAGTTAAAATTATCACTAATTTAGCATTTTTATATAGCTTATTTTTTGCTAAAAATATTTAAAACTGTATTAAAACAACTATAAACTGTTTTATAAGTAATTTTAAAGTTTAGCAGAATGGCTACAGCTAATATACTATATAAAATCACTTTATAAAATTAACAATAAACACATGACAATTAATAACTTTTTGTATTTTAAAAGCTATGTTGTAGTGATTTTAATATTTGTACTTGGGGCTTGTTTATCAGAAAAACAAAGCAATACTACCTGGTTTAAAAAGGGGGAATTTGTAATTCCAGCAAGTGAGTTATACGGAAAAACTGTAATTACTCGAACTGATAGTTTTCAAATTGAAAAATACAGTAAAAATATAAGTATTTCAGTTGATAGTTTAACTTATGGAAAAGGAAAAATACAAATTGACACCTTGTATATTACATGGAAAAATAATTTTGCTTATACTCTGCGGATGAAAAACCCTAAAACAGACTTGGATAAAGAACCTATTTTTGTGCAAATAAACAAAGTGAGCGATAGCTGGTATATGTTTACTGCCAAAATTGGACGCTCAAATTTTAAACAAAAAGGAACCGTTTATAAAGCAAAATAAATTATGGAAATTTTTTTTCAGGCAGATACATGGGGAGCCTTGCTTACCCTAACCTTTTTAGAAATTGTTTTAGGGATAGATAATATTATATTTATATCAATTGCTGCTGATAAACTAAGTGAGGATAATCGAAAAAAAGCAACCAATATAGGTTTGTTTTTAGCAATGTTACTGCGAATAGCCTTGCTTTTTGGCATTTCTTTACTAATAGCTATGAACACTACTTTGTTTAAATTAAATTTATCATGGTTTAACGCTGGACTTACAGGGCAAAGCCTAATTTTATTTGCAGGTGGTTTGTTTCTCCTTTATAAAAGCACAAAGGAGGTGCATAATAAAGTTGAAGGCTCTTATGAGCATTTAAACGATAAAAAGCCCAAAAAATATGGTCTTAAACAAGCCATAGTGCAAATAACGCTAATTAACATAGTTTTTTCGTTCGACTCTATTTTAACTGCTGTAGGGATGACCAACGGAGTTAATGGTGCATTAATTATCATGGTTAGTGCCGTGATTTTATCTATGATTATTATGATGGTATTTGCAAGTCCTGTGAGCAAGTTTGTAAACAAAAATCCTAGTATTCAGATGTTAGGGTTGGCTTTTTTAATTCTCATTGGCTTTATGCTTATTGCTGAGGCTGCACACTTGTCGGGGGCTAAACTATTTGGTCAAAAAATTGGTGCAGTGCCTAAAGGCTATCTCTATTTTGCCATAACCTTTTCACTTATAGTTGAAATGTTAAATATGAGAATGAGGAAAAACAAAATTTAGTTAAATTACTTTACTCTATTTTTTTAAACTCTTCTTCTCTTGCTTGCTTATTGTTTTGTAAATTTGATGTTTATTTTATTAAATTTACGGTTAAAATATGCTGACAAAAACAATTTTTATTATAGTAATCCTTATAAGTGCAATGAGCTGTCAACTAGAAGATAAACAGCAAACTATACCAAAAAAACCGTTTTTTGTTGTACTTGGGGTTGCTCAAGATGCTGGTTATCCACAGATAGCTTGCCAAAAAAACTGCTGTCAAAAAACCTATCAAAAGCCTTCACTAAGGCGAATGGTAAGCTGTATAGCTCTGGTTGATCCTTTAACTAACAAGAGTTGGATTTTTGACGCTACCCCCGATTTTACTTTACAAACAAAATTGCTTTCAAAGTATACACCAAAAAAAAAATTACCAGATGGAGTGTTTTTAACCCATGGACACCTTGGGCATTACACAGGGCTTATGTATTTGGGCAAGGAGGCTGTAAATGCTGATCAAATTCCAGTTTATGCAATGCCGAAAATGCATAGTTATCTGACTAATAACGGTCCTTGGAGTCAATTGGTAAAGGATAAAAACATCAGTCTAAAATTGTTGGCAAATGATTCGAGCACAATTTTGAATCCGCGTATTTCAGTTCGCCCGCTACTGGTGCCACACAGAGATGAATATACCGAAACGGTGGGCTATTTAATTAAAAATCAAAAAAAGAAAGCACTGTTTATTCCAGATATTGATAAATGGGAAAAATGGAACCAAAGCATACTGAATCTTATAAAACAGGTTGATATAGCTTTTTTAGACGCTACTTTTTTTAAGGATGGCGAAATAAGCAGAGCCATGTCAGAAGTGCCACATCCTTTTGTTGAGCAAAGCATGAAGTTGTTTTCTGGCTTATCTGCAAAAAACAAGAAAAAAATATACTTTATTCACTTTAATCACACAAATCCTTTGTTAAACGAATCGGGGACTGCCTTTAGAGCAGTAATCAACAATAATTTTAACATAGCTAAGGAGCAAATGTTGATTGAGTTTTAAAGTATATTGCTATAAGACTTATACTTAGATTCTAAATTTGTTACATTTTAGACTAGTGATGATAAAATGGCTTAGTTTAGCGTGCAATTTGAATGGCAAAATTTTAAACAAAAAGTGATGATAAATATTAACGGAACTTTAGTATTGCCCGACAAGGCTACCTTATCGTTTCAAAATAGAGCTTTTAAGTATGGCGATGGAATTTTTGAAACAATTCGCGTAGAAAATAACAGGACAGTGTTTTTGGAAGATCATTATTTTAGGCTTATGGCTTCAATGAGGATGTTGCGCATGAAAATTCCTATGGCTTTTACCTTAGAGTTTTTAAAACAACAGATTTTAAATACCCTTGAAAAAGGAGAGACAAAACACAGTGTGTTTAGTGCCAGAATTACTGTTTACAGAAAAGACGGAGGCAGGTATGCACCAAAGACAAATCATATTGATTATTTGATTGAAACAGCACTTGTACAGCCTTGTCAAAAAAAAACTTATACGCTTGACTTATACAAGGAATTTTACAGTTATTCAGGTTTGCTATCAAGCGTAAAAACTACCAACAGAATGTTAAATATTTTAGCCTCAATTTATGCAGAAGAAAACAACTTAGACAATTGTATTTTGTTAAATGAAAACAAAAGAGTAGCTGAGGCAATTAATGGCAATATATTTATAGTTAAAGGCAGTGAAATAAAAACACCAGCTTTAACGGAAGGCTGTATAAGAGGAATTATTAGAAAAAAAATAATAGAAATAGCAGTTAAACATCCCGATTTTAGTATTGAAGAAACCAATATTTCGCCATTTGAAATTCAAAAAGCCGATGAGGTGTTTATAACCAACGCGATACAAGGTGTGATATCGGTTACAAATTACAAGAAAAAAGTATTTCAAACGGTTGTAGCTAATAAATTAAAAAACAGTTTAAAGTTATTGAGTATTACAGCTTTTTAGTTAGTTCATCTGAATATCTCCAGGAGCATTAGCCCAAATTTTGTATTTTCCACCTCTTTTAAGCAGCTGATTTTTCCAAAGAGTTTCATTGTTTAATGTAAAAATATTAGGATATATGTTTTTTGAAACAAACCATGAATTTGTTTTTAATTCACCTTCTAATTGATTGATATCCCAGCCTGAATATCCTAAAAAAAAACGAATATCGGTTGGTTTTACTAGCTTTTTCCCTAAATATATTTTTAAATTCTCAAAATTACCACCCCAGTAAAAGTTTTGATTAATCTTTAGGCTGCTCGGCAGAAGGTTTGGAATTTTATGAACAAAATACAAGTTGTTACAATCAACAGGTCCGCCCTGATAAACAGTAAAATTACAATCAACGCTTGGCATTAAGTCACTGAGAGTGTAGTTCAGAGGTCTGTTTAAAATAAAACCCACCGAACTATCTTTGGCATGTTCAGCTAGCAATACTATAGTTCTTTTAAAAAAACTATCGTTTAATATAGAAGGTTCTGCTATTAGTAGCCTACCTTTTTTTGGTTCTAGATTACTTACTGACATATGAAAGAATTTAAAAAACCAAGATAGATAAAATTTAATAAAGATTCAATATAAAAATCCTTTAGTTAAAATTTATATATTTACTAGGGTAATTTATTGCAAAAAAACAGTTAAATATCTATTTTAAAGGAGTTTATTTGCAGTGTAGCTTTGTCTTATTTATTGCGCAATGGACTTATAATTTTTACATCACTAAAGGCAATAGCGCCTCTTACTACACTATCTATAGTTTTTTTTAGGGCTTCAACAAGCTGTATTTTTAATTGCGATTTATGATATATCAAGCTAACCTCTCTTGCAGGTAAAGGAGGATTGAATTCTCTTAACAATTTCTTGTCAGCATGGTTTAAATCTAAAGTGTTTAAAAACGGAAGTAGAGTCATCCCCAAGCCTTCTTTTGAAAGTTTAACCAAGGTATCAAAGCTGCCACTTTCTAACTGAAAAAGTCTTTTTTTGGTAATTTTGTTTGTCCTGCAAAGATTTAGCACACTATTTTTGAAGCAGTGACCATCCTCAAGTAAAAGTAAGTCGTCAATATTTAGTTGGTTTACCTCGAGTTTAGTTTTGCTGTAAAGCCTGTGTTCTTCAGGAACCAAACCTATAAAAGGCTCGTAGTAGAGCACCTTTTCTTTAATAGCCTCATTCTCTAATGGGGTAGCAGCAATGGCTACATCAATAAAGCCGTCGGTTAATTTTTTTACAATTGCCTGTGTGGTAAGCTCTTTAATAATCAATTGAACTTTTGGATATTTTTTGTTAAAAATCTTTAAAAACATAGGCAAAAGAGTAGGTGCTATGGTTGGTATAATCCCTAATTTAAATTTTCCGCCAATATATCCTTTTTGCTGGCTTACTATATCGATAATTCTGTTGCTTTCCTCAACAACAACCTTAGCCTGTTCAATAATATATTTACCTGCTTGGGTTAATTCAATAGGTTTTTTTAATCGGTTAAAAATTACTATGTTTAATTCTTCTTCTAATTTTTGAACTTGCATACTTAAAGTGGGTTGAGTGACAAAACAATTTTTAGCAGCAAGTGTAAAACTCTTGTATTTAGCAAGAGCTAAAGCATATTTTAATTGCGCAATGGTCATTTATATAAAAATTTTCGATAAAAATATTAAAACAAACTATAGGTTATTAATAAAAATATCTTAATATGGCTTATTTTTGCTTCTGAAAAAACCAATAACATAAAAATATAAACTTATGGGAATTTCGATTTTAGGACTAGACAAAGATAAAACAGAAATTTTGGCTAAAGAACTAAACAGCCTTCTGTCTAACTTTCAGGTATATTACCAAAATTTAAGGGGGCTACATTGGAATATTAAGGGCAGACAATTTTTTGAGTTACACGAAAAGTTTGAAGAGTTGTACACCGATGCTCAGGAAAAGGTAGATTTAATTGCCGAGAGAATATTAACTCTGCAGGCTACCCCTTTGCATACATTTACAGATTATGAATCACTGTCAAAGGTTCCTGTGGGTAAAGATATATCTAACGATGTTCAAGCCGTTAAGCTGGTGGTTAACTCTTTAGTTGAATTGCTAAAAATAGAGCGTGTAATTTTAGGCTTATCTGATCAAGCTGATGATGAGGGTACTAACTCAATGATGAGCGATTTTATTACCGAGCAAGAAAAAACACTTTGGATGTTAAACGCTTGGTTAGACTGATTTTTTTACTCGCTAACAACTACTCACTGACAACAAGGTAGGATTCAATACCTGCCTTGTTGCATTTATAAAACACATTTCCACAAAATGCGCAAGCTCGCAAAGGCTATTAAAACGGCTGTAGCTTTTTTTAAATACAAAAGAGTAAATATCTTATTTCCCAAACGGTTTCCTATTTGACCACCTATAAACACTGCTAACAAAAGAACTAAGGCTAGTTTTAAATTTAGTTTAAAATTCCAACCCATTCCCTGACCTATTAAGCCACTTATCGAGTTTGCCCATATAAACAGGCTTGCCGTTGCTGCTATTTTTTTAGGGGTATCCCAATTTGTGAGATGTAAAAAGGGAGCTAAGAAAATACCGCCACCTACACCTGCCATTCCCGAAATAAAGCCTATAAAACCACCATAAATAGCATTTTTGTAAACACTGAAATGTTTTTTATTTTTAGTTAGGGCAGTATTGCTCGAAAACCACATACTAATTGAGGCGAGTAAAAGGATAAAACCCAACAGAATGTAAAAAAAAGTTTGGCTTATTTTTAGGTAGCCTCCAACAAAAGCACAAGGAATACTAAAGAGCACTAAGGGCAGATTTTTTTTAAAATCGCAATCTTTTCGCTTTATGTACATAATTGTATTTCCACTTACCACAACAATATTACACAGCAAAGCAGTAGCTCTAATTTGGGTAAAAGCTAAGCTTGTTAAAGTCAGTACTGCTAAATAGCTTGAACCTCCTCCAAAGCCAACCGATGCATACAGTAGAGCAATAAAAAAAAATAAAATTACAATAAGCTGATATTCAGTAGCAAATTTTGACAACATCAAATACATTAAGCATATAAATTTAAGTTGTTAAGTAATGAATGAATTTTTAAACTGCTTAGGACTAGTTAATTCAATTTTTTTAAACTGACGATTAAAATAACTAGTGCTGTTAAATCCTGACTTAAATGCTATTTCAAACATTTTAGAGTTTTTTGATTCTTTGATAAGTTTTTTAGAAAATTTAATTCTCTCAGCATTTATATAACATATCGGAGACATCCCCATAGTTTTTTTAAACTGCTTGTGAAAATGCGATATACTCATACACGCCCTTTTAGCCAATATATCAACAGTAATATTTTTATGAGTCATATTTTCCTTTATAAACCTAATTGCTTGCTCTATTCTAGTATCGGTTGTTGTAGTATTTGTTTTAAGGAGTATTATTGAACTTGCTTTTGTTTGTAAAAGTCGGATAATTAATTCTTGAATCATTATATCAACAAGTAGTTTATCGCGTTTATTTCCTTGAGTAAAACTAGTTATTAATTTGTTTATCAATTGGCTTATTTCAGTGTTGTTAATCAAATGCAAATAACTATCATTTAAATTCCATTTTTTGACCTTATCTTCATAAGTATTTTTTTTATAGTACAAGTAAGCCATTTCTTTGATTTTAGCTTCTGATATGGCTAGAGTTGAATAGTGGTTTGGATTTTTCTTAGTTGCTAAAGGAAAGTTTAAAAGCACTTCGGTATTACTAGGTACAACAACTGATTGACCCGAAAAAAAATCAAAAAAAGAAGTATCTTTAAAATAAATATTATTCTTGCCTCTTATCGAACTAATAATGATAGGGAAATTAAACTTTAAACACACTTTTTTAGTGCAGTTTTTAATTTCATAAGTCTTTAATTCAGCGTATTTACTAAAATAAACACTGTTTTTTTTATGTTTATCCTGCAATAAATTCATATACAATATTACAAAATAACAGCAGGATAATAAAATTAATGAGCAAATCGCTTAGTTGCATATAACTTGTTTATCAAAAATACAGCGGATTATTTCAGTGTAAATTTTTAAAACTAAAAATATAAGCTATGACAATTATGCTTAGGTTTAATGCTTATAAATATAGGCTAATAAACATTGTTTTTAATTAGGTAGATTCAACTGGCAAGTGTAAAATATAGAATAATTGAAATGATTAGTTTTTTTTATCTTCACACAACATTTTTTAATTATTTACCATGATATTGTGTTTAATTTGCACAAGTCTTTTATAGCAACGGGGCGTTACGCTTAATGAGAATACGCTCCTTTAATCATCCTTAGCTTTAAAGAAGCTAATAAACTAAACTATATTTTGGTTTTAAAACCTAAAATCAAGCTACAATATCAAAAAACTATTAAAGCGAGGTGTTTGACAGGCAATACTTTATGTTTAAAGTTTTTGCTAATAATAAATTAAAAGCAGATTAAAGCAATTATGATACATATGTTCAATAAATTAATAAATATGTGCAACTTATTTTAAAAATGATAAAATATCTTTACAAATATTGTTTAATGCGTAGTCATTATTAAAAAAATAATTTTAAAAACCCTCAAAATAAATACTTATGAAATATTCTAAACCATTATTTAAAGAGAAGTACGATAACTTTATCAATGGCAAGTTTACCCCACCTGTTAATGGGGAGTATTTTGAAAACACCTCGCCAATTGACAATAGTTTGATAGCAAAGTATCCTAAATCGCAGAAAGAAGATATTGAGTTGGCACTTGAAGCTGCCAGTGCAGCAGAGCAGGCATGGGCTAACACTTCGGCAAGCCACAGAGCAGCCTTGCTAAATAAGGTAGCTGATATTATTGAAAAAAACCTAGAGGAGTTTGCCTTGGTAGAAACCTGTGACAACGGAAAGCCAGTAAGAGAAACGCTAAATGCTGATATTCCTTTATCGGTTGACCATTGGCGTTATTTTGCAGCCTGCATAAGAGCTGAGGAAGGCAGCGCTACAGAAATTGATACCAACACTTTATCGATGAATATAAAGGAGCCCTTGGGAGTGGTAGGTCAAATAATACCGTGGAATTTTCCTTTACTTATGTTGTCGTGGAAGTTGCCTCCAGCCCTAGCAACAGGTAACTGCGTAGTGCTAAAGCCTGCAGAACAAACTCCTTGTTCGGCTAGCTTGCTAATGGAAAAGATAGCGGAGGTATTTCCGCCTGGAGTGCTTAATATAGTACATGGTTTTGGACCAGAGGCAGGAAAGCCCCTAGCGTCGAGTTCAAAAGTTAACAAGGTAGCATTTACTGGCGAAACCACAACAGGACAATTAATTATGCAGTATGCCTCGAAAAATTTAAATCCTGTTACTATGGAATTGGGAGGAAAATCGCCTAATATTTTCTTTAACAGTGTTGTGGATGCAGACGATGAGTTTTTAGATAAAGCCATAGAAGGTGCTGTGCTATTTGCTTTTAACCAAGGAGAGGTATGCACCTGCCCATCGAGAATGTTGGTACAGCAAGACATTTACGACCAATTTGTAAAGCGCGTTATAGAAAGAACAGAAGCTATAATTCAAGGCGATCCGTACGATCCAACCACTATGCTTGGAGCACAAGCCTCAAATGATCAATACGAAAAAATAAAATCGTATATAAAAATAGGAATAGATGAAGGAGCAAAGGTGCTGTGTGGAGGTAATGTTAATAATTCAGGAGACTTGGCTAATGGTTATTTTATACAGCCTACAATTTTAGAAGGGAACAATAAAATGAGAGTGTTTCAAGAGGAGATATTTGGTCCGGTTGTTTGCTTAACCAAGTTTAAAGATCAAGCTGAAGCCATAGAAATTGCCAACGATACGCTTTACGGCTTAGGAGCTGGCGTGTGGACAAGGGATGCACATCAATTATATCAAGTACCAAGAGCTATCAAAGCTGGTCGTGTTTGGGTAAACTGTTACCACGCCTACCCTGCTCATGCACCCTTTGGGGGATATAAAAAATCAGGCTTTGGCAGAGAAACTCACTTAATGATGCTAAATCATTACCGTCAAACCAAAAACATGCTTATTTCTTACGATAAAAATAAGTTGGGATTTTTTTAAACACAAAATGAATCGAATTGCAATTACACAAAAAGCCTCCGAAATAGTAAAACAACTTAAAGAAAAGCACGGGGATTTGATTTTTCACCAAAGTGGAGGGTGTTGTGATGGTTCTGCCCCGATGATACTTCCTAAAGAAGATTTTTACCTCGACGATAGTGACGTTTTACTGGGCAACCTAGTGGGGATTCCTTTTTATATGAATAAAGATCAGTATAAGTATTGGAAACACACTCATTTAACAGTTGATATAACTAAGGGCAGAGGCTCTAGTTTTTCACTCGAAATTCCTTTGGGCTTGCGTTTTATTATTCACTCGCGCCTGTTGTCAGAAAAATAACTGAAAACCTGTTAAAACAGTAATATCAGTTAAATGCATAAATTAAAAAATACAAGTAAATTTTAGCTTAACCTTTGCTTGACCCCCTTTTATTGAGCTTGGTTTTTAACATATTCTTTGCTTTTTTACAGTGTAGTTGTGTTAAATTTAAACCCTTGTTAAGCAAATAGCAAAAAATTTATATGCGAAAAATTGATATACTTTGGGTTGATGACCAAATTGATTTATTAAAACCTCATATTTTATTTTTAGAGAAAAAAAACTATCAAGTAAGCATTTGTACCAATGGTATTGACGCTGTTGATTTGGTAAAAAAACAAAATTTTGATATAGTTTTTTTAGATGAAAACATGCCTGGCATAACGGGTTTAGAAGCCTTAACATTAATAAAGCAAAACAATGTTAACCTTCCTGTTGTAATGATTACCAATAGTGAAGAAGAGTGTATTATGGAACAGGCTATTGGCTCAAAAATTGCCGATTATCTTATAAAGCCCGTAAATCCTAATCAAATACTGTTGTGTTTAAAAAAGAGTTTAGATCACTCTAGATTGGTATCTGAAAAAACAACCCTAAATTATCAGCAAGAGTTTAGAAATATTGCTTTAGATTTGGCAATGGTTAATTCTTTTTCAGGATGGATATCCTTGTACAAAAAATTGATTCATTGGGAATTAGAATTAGAAAACATCAACGATGTAGGCTTGCTTGAGATTTTAGAATCGCAAAAAATTGAGGCAAATATCCAGTTTTTTAAGTTTATTAAAAAAAACTATCAAAGTTGCTTAACTAGCAATGACAAACCCATTTTTTCGCATACCTTGTTTAAAGATTGCGTGACTCCTGCGCTGTCTAAAAACCAAGGAGTTTTAATGATACTTATTGACAATTTGCGCTTTGATCAATACAGGACTATAGAGCCTCTTATAAACAATTATTTTAAAAAAGAAGCCGAGCAAACTTACTTTAGCATATTGCCCACGGCTACTCAATATTCTCGCAACGCCATTTTTTCGGGTTTAATGCCCTCTGAAATGGAAAAGATATTTCCTGAATACTGGAAAAACGATTATGAATCGGGTAGTAAAAATTTGTATGAATCTCATTTTTTAGCAGCTCAAATTAATCGTTTGGGATTGGATATAAAGTACGAATATCACAAAATTTTATCTTTAAAAAGTGGTAAGTATTTAGCAGAAAATTACAATACAACTAAACAAAACAATTTAACAATTATAGTGTATAATTTTGTAGATATGCTATCGCATGCAAAAACTGAAATGGAAGTAATTAAAGAGTTGGCAGCCAACGATAAGGCTTATAGGTCTTTAACTTTAAGTTGGTTTAAGAACTCACCGCTATATCAAATAATTCAAAAGGCACAAAAGTTAAATCAAAAGCTAATTATTACCACCGACCACGGAACTATTAACTGTAAAACTCCTACTAAAGTTATAGGAGACAAGTATATAAGTTCTAATTTGAGATATAAAACTGGCAAAAGTCTGAGTTATGACGCTAATCAAGTATATGCGGTTAAAAACCCAAGGGATATTTTTTTGCCAACAACTAACCTAAATAGCTTGTTTATATTTGCAAAAGAAAATGTGTTTTTTGCCTATCCTAACAACTATAATCATTTTGTTAATTATTATAAAAATACTTATCAGCACGGAGGAATTTCTCTAGAAGAGATGATTATACCTTGCAGTATTTACAGCCCTAAATAGTGTCTGCCAGAAAACTCATATAGCATTACTAATCAATATATTACAACTAAAAAAGTAGTTAAATGTACTACACTTATTTTTTGATATTTAAATTAAATCCTTGTATTTAGTGTGTTAGTTGTATTATATTTACCTTATTTCAGAAAATATTTTAATTTTTTCATATTATGCGTAAATGATTAGAGTAACAAAACCCCTCCGTTAGGTAGTCGGAACGACTTTTTATCCCTTGTATAATACCCTAAAAAAAGAGGTCTATAAAAAACTCTGTTTTTCTTTAATTTGAGGCTGTAGATATGAAATTGCTTAGCGTTTCTCGCTAAGGCCGTTTAGAATACTAACTCATCCAAAGTAATTCTGTAAACTTGTCAATTAGCTCAAATTAATTTAAAGTAAAAATTGATTTGTAAGTGCTATTAAAGGGGGTGCAACAAGTGTGCAACAAGTGGTAAATAATATTAAAAATATAGTTTTCTGGCAGGCACTATGTAAATTAAACTTTGTATAATTTGTTTTTTAAAAGGAAACACTAAATTTTATTAGTAGTTTTGTCAACCAAGGCTTGATAGCTGTGTATTTTTAAAAAGGCTTGTATATCTTCTATATTGCAAGCTTTGCTTTTAAATTCTTTGGGAGTTATGCGAAATTGTTTTTTAAAACTTTTTGAAAAATATTTAGGATTGTTAAACCCAACCCGATAAGCTGTTTCCGATATGTTATAGCCGTATTTTGCAAGCAAAATAGCTGCTTTTTTTAGTCGGATAATCTTAATATAATCTATTAAATTATATCCAGTTAAAGATAAGCATTTTCTGTATAAACTAGAATAACTCATATTGATTACATAGGCTAATTCGTCTACTTTAAAATTTGAATCTTCTAATCTTTTGTTTATGTGCGAGGTAAGTTTTTCTAAAAACTCTTCGTCTGGAGACTTACTTATTTTAATATTGGGCTTTTTAATAAGTTCTTTTCTGTATTTTGATAGTATATTTTCTTTTGCCAACAGTATATTGGCAATTTTAAGTAAGAGTTCATTTGTGTTAAAGGGCTTGTTCAGATATTCTATAGCTCCTGTTTTAAGTCCTTCAATTTTAGCGCGTGTTGAGTTTTTAGCCGTAAGTAGAATTATAGGAACATGCTTAGTTAAACTGTTTTTATTTAATTCTTTACACATTTCTATTCCATCCATTTTAGGCATCACTATATCACTTATAATTAAGTCAGGTATGTAGTTTTTAGCTTGATAATATCCTTCTTTACCGTTATTTGCCAACAATAAGTTGTACTTTTTCTCTAATAGTTTTTTTAAAAACATTTGTAACTCAAAATTGTCCTCTACTATTAAAATACTTTTATTGGTTTTGCTAGGCTCACTTTGCTCCTTAGTACTTGCTGTTATTTTAACTGATTGTAATTGTTGCTTTTTATTATTGCTCAACAATTTTTTTTCTGATTCGCAATAAGATTTTTCAGATATGGGCAATTGCACACTAAAAGTAGTGCCCTCATTAGGGATACTACTTACTTTTATCTTGCCTTTGTGCAGCAAAACTAGCTCTTTGGTTAGTGCTAAACCTATGCCTGTACCTTTTACTAAATTGTCTTTAGTTCGATAAAAAATTTTAAAAATTTTATTTAATTCTTCCTTTTTTATACCCAAACCCGAATCTGTTACTGTTATTTTAATTAAATCGCTTTTGTCGATAACTAAAACTTGTAGTTGTACACTTCCCTCTACAGGTGCATGCTTAAATGCATTTGATAATAAATTGTAAATTACGTGTTCAAACTTATCCTTGTCGTACCAAGCTTGTGTTAAATTTTTAGGACAATTAACAGAAAAATCAATTTTTTTACTACGTGCCAACTCTTTAAACGATAAACATATACATGATATATGTTGAAATAAATTAATTTTACTTACTGTTAATTTAAGCCTATTGAGTTCTTTGTTTCTCAAAAAAGTTAATTCGCGCGCAATATCTGAGAGTCGTTTAGCATTGTTAGCTATAATGCGTAAGCGTTCTTTGAGTAGCATGTTGCCATTTAATTCTGATTGCTTTAGCATATCGCCAATAGGTCCTAATATTAAGGTTATGGGGGTTTGTATTTCGTGCGACATTTTGGTAAAAAAATTCATCTTTGACTTGTGCAATTCTTTTTCTTTTCTTCTGCTAATTTTGTTAATTAACAATTTCTTTTTTAGATAGTACCACTTTATCAATCCCCATATTGGCAATACAATAAGCAATATGTAAATTATATAAGCCAAAGGAGTATTCCAAAATGGAGGAGCAATTGAAATATATAATATTTTTTGAGCTACTTGTTTTTTATGGTCAATATCAATTGCTTTTATTTCAAGAATATAGTTGCCCGAAGGCAGATTGGTGTATTCGGCAAAGCCTTCAGAATAACTCATTTTCCACTGTTTGTCAAATCCTTTTAATCTATATTCGTAGTAATGACTGGGATGTAAAATATTGCCAATTGCCGAAAACCTTACTGAAAAAGAAGATTGATTATTGCTTAATTGTAGCCTTTCAATATTAGATATATCGGAGGTTATTTGTTTTGGCAAAATTTCTTTTGCTGGTTTGTTAAGTACCTGTATATCATTAATTATTGCTAGTTTTACTCTAGTTTTTTTCTTTTTTAATTCTTTCGGATCGAAAAAATGTACCCCTTTAGTACTGCCAAAGTAAAGCACTCCTTGTTTGTCTTTAAAAGCACTTCTTTTTAAAAACTTGTTAGTCCTTAGCCCATCGGAGGTATTAAAAGTTCTGATTGTTTGTTTTTGGGTGTTAAAGTGAATCAATCCTTGGTTTGAACCTATCCATATATTGCTAGAATCTGACCTTAGCAATGACAATAAAGAAAAATCTTTGTTGGGAATTAGGTGGTTGTAGTTTTGAATCTTTTTTTCTAAAGTATCAAAAAGTAATATATTGTTATTGCTTGTCAAAATCCAAAGCTGATTGTCCTTGCCAAGACACATAGAGGTTACAATTGGTTCTTCTTCGTGTATATTAAAGTTTACAAACAAGGACTTATCAATATCTGCGCTGTTTTCTGCAAACTTATACAGTCCTCCTTTTTGTTGTCCAAGCCAAATATTGCCTTTTTTATCTTCAACAATGCTAGTTACAATTAGCCCACTTAAACCATTAGCTTGATTGTCAAAACTTGCTATTAGTTTTTTGTTTCTGTCATATATATTTATCGAAACGTTTGAGGCTGCCCAAATTCTGCCTTTAGAATCTTTAAAAACTATTCTGACATCAGTGCCTAGTTGGTTTAGTTTATTTAAAATTCTTATTTTTTTAAATTTTTTTGATTTTTTATCGTAATGCCAAAGTCCGTTTTTATATGTTCCTATCCAAAGATTTGACAAATTATCGCCTGTTATTGATTGAATATAAAAATTGTTATCTGTTTGATTAAAATACTGCGTCGCTTTATTGTTTTTTATGCTAGTTAAACCCTCGCCGTCAGACCCTATCCACAGCAAATTGTCATCGTCCTTAAAAATACTGAGAACTCTTGCCGGAAATTTGTCTGCATTACCGTTGTAAAATTTTATATATTCATTAGTTTTAGGAAGCACATTTATGTTAAAATTTTTGGTTATCATCCAAATATTTTGGCTGTTGTCTTCACTTATACACCTTAGTGTGTTGCTTTCGAGTGAAAAAAGGTTTAAATTGTTTTTTTTATACACTGAAACTTTACCATTTGTTGTGTTTACTTTATACAAGCCATTTCCGTCGGTTGCTGCCCAAATATTTTGCTTGCTGTCTAGGAACAGATCTAAAAATATTGCTTTGTCTATTTTATGCTTTTCTCCTTTAAAAAAATCATTTTCTATATAGCTTGCACTTTCAATATCGTAAATGAGTAAGCCTTGAGCTTCTGTTCCTATCCAAAGTCTATTTTTTGCATCAACCTCAAGTGTCAATATGGTGGGGTAGTTTGTGAACACTCCTTTGAGTTCTGTCAGTTTTTTTTGTTCTATAGAATAGTTGTAAATATTTCCATTTGTGGTTCCAAAGTAAACCTGATTGTTATATGCAAAGGCTATATTGTAAACATTTACACTGTGCTGCTTGTCTTTTGGTAGTTTTGCAAGGTCTTCAATTATGTTGTTTAAGTATCTTTTTACAATACCCTTTTGTGTTACCATCCAAAGCTCATCACCTCGGCACTTTATTTTACTTACCCTTTGATTTATTTGGTCAGAAAAATCGTGAAACACCCCTTTACTCCACACGTATTTACACAGCAAACCCTTGCTTGTTTTAATCCAAATATTGTGTTTACTATCTGTAATTATATCGTCTATCTTATCAGCAGATTCAAAATTTTTAAAAATTTCCTCTCCACTAATAAATGAGTAGCTATAGCCATTGTACTTTAAAATGCCTTTATTGGTAGCCATCCAAACCAAACCTAAAGAATCTTGTGCTATTTTATATACATAGGCTATATTATTATTGTAGCTTGGGTTTATATGTACAAAATTTGGCTTGCTTTGACCATAACAAAGTGCAAATATGCTTAAATAGCACAGTAAACATAATTTTATTTTTAACAAGCTATAATACCTCAACATAGGGTTTAAAATTTTTGCAGATGGCAGCTTACAATTTGTTTTCATAAAATAAACTTAAAAAATATATTAAATAGTAAATAAATTTATAAAACTTTTTAATTTTAATTATAGTTACGTTCAAATATAATTAATTTAGCAAATATACTAGCTTTTATCTTATATAAGTTATTAAGATATTTAATAAGCTTAATATATTGACGTAAGTATAAAATTTTATTTAAAAATAATAAAAAAAACAAAAATAAGTTAATGCTCTTACCAATATTTGTAAGCACTCAAATACAAATCAGACTTATATTTAAACAAAACTCGTTATTTTTTTTATAAAACTCTCCCTTTTAATTTATTTCTTAAACACAAACACAAAAACTAATATTAATTAAAATGAAAGATGTTAACCCGGATTTAGCCCGAAAAAATGGGAAATGTCCATTTAATCATGGCGCAAATACTGAAGCGCAAAGCAGTGTAACTGATTGGTGGCCTAAATCTTTAAATTTAGATATACTTCATCAACACGATACAAAAACCAAGCCCTTTGGCAATGATTTTAATTATGCAGAAAATTTTAAAAGTCTTGATCTTAAAGCTATTAAAAATGATTTAAAAGAGCTAATGCGCGATAGTAAAGATTGGTGGCCTGCAGATTGGGGCTACTACGGTGGATTGATGATAAGGATGGCATGGCACGCTGCGGGCACTTATAGAGTTGCCGATGGTAGAGGAGGCAGCAATACTGGAAACCTGCGTTTTGCTCCTCTAAATAGCTGGCCTGATAATGGTAACCTCGACAAGGCAAGGCGTTTGCTATGGCCTTTGAAAAGAAAATACGGCAATAAAATTTCGTGGGCCGATCTTATTATTTTAGCTGGTAATATGGCTCTTGAAGCGGCAGGATTTAAAACTTTTGGCTTTGCTGGAGGTCGTGAGGATATATGGCATCCAGAAAAAGATATTTACTGGGGTTCTGAGAAAAAGTGGCTAGCCGAAACACGCAATAGATATGAGGATGATCAAGACCGCGAATCACTTCAAAATCCGCTTGCTGCTGTTCAAATGGGCTTGATTTATGTTAATCCTGAAGGTGTTGATGGTAAGCCCAATCCATTAAAAACAGCCAAAGACGTACGCTTAACCTTTAAACGCATGGCTATGAACGATGAAGAAACCGTTGCCCTTACAGCAGGCGGTCATACTTTGGGTAAGGCACATGGAAATGCAGATGCAGATGCTTTAGGTGCTAGCCCAGAAGGTGCAGCAATTTACGAGCAGGGCTTTGGTTGGAGCAATCCGAAAGGAAACGGGAATGCTGAAAATACAGTTACCAGTGGTTTAGAAGGTGCTTGGACAACCACTCCTGATAGATGGAATAATACTTATTTTCACTTATTGCTCAACCACGATTGGGAATTAAAAAAGAGCCCTGCTGGTGCTTGGCAATGGGAGCCAGTTAGCATTAAAGAGCAAGATAAACCGACAGATGCTTTTAATCCAAATATCAAAAGAAATCCCATTATGACCGATGCCGATATGGCAATGAAAATGGACCCTGAATACCGAAAAATATCAGAAAAGTTTTATAAAGACCCCGATTATTTTGCTGATACTTTTGCTCGTGCATGGTTTAAATTAACACACCGAGATTTAGGACCTAATACTCGCTATTTGGGGACAGATGCTCCAAAGGAAGTATTGATTTGGCAAGACCCTATTCCTGCTGTAGATTATACTTTAAGTGAAGTTGAAATAGAGCAAATTAAAAATGAGATACTCAACAGCGGACTAAGTTCTAGTGAACTGATCAGTACTGCTTGGGATAGTGCTAGAACTTTTAGAAGCTCCGATTTTAGAGGAGGCGCTAATGGTGCTAGAATTAGATTAGCTCCGCAAAAAGATTGGGAAGCAAATGAGCCTGAAAGACTGCAAAGGGTTTTAAATAAATTAACTGAAATTCAATTTAATTTGAGTAAAAAAATAAGTATAGCCGATCTTATTGTGTTAGCGGGAAGTGCTGCGGTAGAAAAAGCTGCTAATACAGCTGGAGTATCTATTAAAGTGCCCTTTACCCCAGGCAGAGGCGATGCTAGTTTAGAAATGACCGATGTAGAATCGTTTGAAGTGCTAGAACCCTTACACGATGGCTATAGAAATTGGCAAAAGAAAAAATATGCTGTAAAACCTGAAGAGTTGCTGCTCGACAGAACACAATTAATGGGTTTAAGTGCTCCGGAGATGACAGTTTTAATTGGCGGCATGCGTGTTTTAAACACAAATTACGGGAATACCAAGCACGGCGTTTTTACTGAAAAAGAGGGAGTTTTAAGCAATGATTTTTTTGTCAATTTAACCGATATGAACTACACTTGGAAGCCTGTTGGAGATAATATATACCATATTGTTGACAGAAAAAGTAAAAAAACTAAGTGGACGGCTACAAGAGTTGATCTTATTTTTGGTTCAAACTCTATATTGCGTTCTTATTCAGAATTTTACGCTCAAAATGATAATAAAGAGAAATTTGTAAAAGACTTTGTAAAGGCTTGGGTTAAGGTAATGAACGCCGATAGATATGATTTAAAATAATTAGTTTAAATGAGGCAACACACCCCTTTTTAGTTTTATGTTTTTTTAATCAATAAATTAAGTAGTTATTGATTCTTTAAAGGTCAAAGCCTTCTAGAGTTTTGACTATACGCTTCAAAATTGATAAAGAACGGCAAGGCATATTTGTTAAAAAGGCAAAAAAATCACACTTTTTACACCGAGTTTAATTTAATGGTATTGTTATTAGTAGTGTTCTTTGCCTTTTGATGTTATATTGTATTTTTATTCAAATTTTGTTGTTTTTTGTACAAACAAGGCTCATCTATACTATTTATGTTTTTAAGTTAACAAATTTTTAAAACACTTGTTTTTGCAATATCTACTGCTCTGTGAGGCAGAAAAATTGTCAATTGTGCTTGTTTTGGATGCTAATTTTCAGTTAAATACTAAAACCTTATGATATGGAGTTTCCGACTTAAGAAAAACAACTGTAAAAATTTACAAATACAAACCGCATTGCTCAATTTAAAAACAATAGCTCTTTTCTGAGTTTAATTTATCGGCTATTTGGTTGCGTAAGGCAACTATGTTAGGCAAATTTATATACTTGGTAAAGCGTTTTAAACCTGTAATTAACATACGTTGCTCATCGCCTTCGGCAAAGGAAGCTATGCCCTCTTTTGCTTTAGTTGTGATAATTTCAACAGCGTTAAATAAATTTAATTTAACCATGGCAATTTGTGTGGCTTGGGCTTGCTCGCCAAAGCGTTTAGCGTTTTTTTCTGTTCTTAAAACTGCACTTTCGGCCATGTATATTTCAATTAAAATATCTGATGCTGCTAATAGTAGCTGTTGTTGCTTCTCAATTTCTGCCCCTAGTTTTTGAAGTGCTGAACCTGCTAGCATTAGGAAAACTTTTTTTAGTTTAGATATTATTGCTTTTTCTTCGGAAAGTAATTCGTTAAAATTAGGAGTTTCAAATGAAGGTATGCCAAGTAGTTCATCGGCAACTGCCATAGCAGGTTCTAGAAGGTTAATATGACCTTTCATTGCTTTTTTAAGCAACATACCCACCGATAGCATTCTGTTTATTTCGTTGGTTCCTTCGTAAATACGAGAAATACGAGCATCTCTCCAGGCTGCTTCCATTAAAGCTTCCTCAGAAAAACCCATGCCTCCAAATATTTGAATTCCCTCGTCTGTGCAATTTTGAATATCTTCAGAAACTTTTACTTTTAATATAGAACACTCTACCGCGTATTCTTCAACCCCTTTTAACTCTGCTTGTTGATCGGGATTTCCCTCAGCTTTGCCAGCAGCTATTTGGTCTTCTATGTTTTTGGCTGCACGATAGGCAGCTGCCTCTCCTACATAACAAGCCGTTGCCATTTCAGCTAATTTTGCTTTAATAGCTCCAAAATTTGCAATGGGTGTTTTAAATTGCACGCGTTCATTGGCGTACTTAATGCTTTCTGAAATTACTCTGCGTTGGGCATCTAAACAGGCAGCGGCTAATTTAATACGTCCGATGTTTAAAGCATTCATGGCAATTTTAAAACCATTGCCACGTTCAGAGAGCATGTTTTCAACAGGCACTACAGTATCGTTAAAAAACATTTGTCGTGTTGATGATGATCGGATGCCTAATTTGTGTTCTTCTTCGCCTAGGCTAATGCCATTGGGGTTGTTTTTATCGTACTCTACTATAAAGCCTGTTATGTTTTTATCGTCTTCAATACGAGCAAAAACTATAAATATTTCAGCAAATCCTGCATTAGAAATCCACATTTTTTGCCCGTTTATCTTGTAAAACTTTCCGTCATCGGTTAAAGTTGCCGAAGTTTTACCTGAGTTGGCATCTGAACCCGCTCCTGGCTCGGTCAAGCAGTAGGCTCCAAATTTTTCGCCAACTGCTAATGCAGGAACGTATTTTTTCTTTTGTTCTTCAGTGCCGTATAAGATAATAGGCATTATGCCTATGCCTGTATGAGCACCAAAGGCTGTTGCTACTGAACCTGTTGCTCCTGAAATATAATCGCATACTAACATGGTTGACACAAAGCCCATATTGAGACCGTCGTATTGTTCTGGAACGGCAACGCCTAAGAAGCCTAGCTTACCTGCCTTGCGCATTACTTGTTCAGTTAAAGCGTAGTCCTTTGCTTCAAATTTGGGTTTACACGCCCAAATTTCTCTATCTACAAACTCCTTTACAGAGTCACGCATCATTTTTTGTTCTTCTGAAAAATCTTCAGGAGTAAAAACGTCTTCGCATGGAGTTTCTTTAATTAAAAACTCGCCACCTTTTAGTGTATTTTTGTTTGTTGTTTCTGCCATAATTTTTATATTCTTAGGTTAAAAATTTAAATATAGCTTTTATACTAAATTGATATTGCAAAATAGGCTGTCAAGGCTTATTGTTTGCAAGTATTTTTTGTTGTGTTAATCCTTTTTTTTGTCAAAAAACAAAATTATTAGTTAATAAATAGTTTAACTATTGTTTTGATAAATTGATAATTTTTAAAGCTAACAGATCTATTTCGTTAATTGAGAAATTCAAAAATACCTGCTGCTCCTTGACCTGTTCCTACACACATGCTTACCATTCCGTGTTTGTTTTTCATATTGCGCTTTCGCATTTCATCGAATAATTGAACTGATAGCTTGGCTCCAGTACACCCGAGAGGATGACCTAAGGCTATAGCTCCTCCGTTTACATTTAATATATCTGGGTTTAGGTCTAGTTCTTTTATTACAGCTAATGATTGAGAGGCAAAAGCTTCGTTTAATTCAATTAATTCTATATTATTTTGCTTTAATCCAGCTTGTTTCAGAGCTTTTGGAATAGCCTCTACAGGTCCAATTCCCATAATGCGCGGAGGCACTCCTACTGTGGCATAACTCACCAATCGGGCTAAGGGCTCAATATTTAATTCTTTAAGTAGGTCTTCGCTCATAATTATTACAAAGGCAGCTCCATCACTGGTTTGAGAAGAGTTGCCTGCTGTTACTGAACCTTTGGCTGCAAAGGCTGGTTTTAACTTAGCTAAGATTTCTATACTGGTTTCTCTGCGCGGACCTTCGTCTTTAGTAACTGTGTATTTTTTAGTTGTGCGTTTTTTATTTTCTCCTATATAGGTTTCTTCAACAGTAATGGGTGCTATTTGATCTTGAAAGCGGTTTTGGTCTAAGGCTTTTAGTGCTTTTACATGTGAATGGTAGGCAAACTTATCTTGATCTTCACGCGATACCTTGTATTGTTGCGCTACAGCCTCTGCTGTATTTCCCATCCCCCAATAATAATCTTCATGACCTGAATTTACCAAATCGTAATTTAATTCGGGTTTAAAGCCTGTCATAGGAACAGAACTCATGCTTTCGGTACCTCCTGCTATTATACACTGAGCCATACCTGACTGAATTTTTGCAACTGCCATGGCTATAGTTTCTAAACCTGAAGAGCAAAAACGGTTAACAGTTACACCGGGTACATCAACTGAGTTAAGACCTAATAATGAAATAATGCGTGCCATATTAAGTCCTTGAGAGCCTTCAGGCATGGCATTGCCCACTATAACATCGTCTATGTGTTTAATATTGAGCTCAGGTAATTGAGCTAGGGTGTATTTAATGGTTTCGGCAGCTAATTCATCGGCCCTTTTAAACCTAAACGCTCCTTTTTTTGATTTCCCTACTGCTGTTCTATATCCTTTTACTATATATGCTGTTTTCATGTGTTTATTCTTGTTTTTATAATTTGGTCATATATAATTTGTTAATTTAATTTTGCTGTATGTTAAGTGTTTTAGTATTAAGTGCTGTTTTTTATTACTCAAATTTAAAACTTTGCTAAAAAATACAATTTTTAAACTTTACAGCTAACTCCATTTTTGTGTGCTTGTGTTTTATTCTTTGTCAATTATGCTAATTAATAAAGTAAATAAATTTAAAATCACTAAGTATAATATTATAATTTCGTATTTAATTGTTTTAATTGCGCAGTGGCTTACCTTGTTTTAGCATATGTTGAATTCGCTCTAGTGTTTTTCGCTCGGTACTCAAACTTAAAAAAGCTTCGCGTTCTAGGTCTAGTAAGTATTGCTCTGAAACTTTACTAGGTTCTGACAAGTCGCCTCCTGCCATTACATAGGCTAGTTTTTTGGCAATTTTTTGATCGTGCTCAGAAATGTATTCAGAGGCTTTCATAGCGTCTGCGCCAACTAAAAACATACCTAAAACTTGTTTGCCTAACACTAGTATATCTTTGCGTTTTACGGGTTGGGTATATCCTGCTTCAGCCAATAGTAATACTTGTTTTTTGGCTTCGGCAATTTGGCGGTCTTTGTTAACAACAACTATATCTTTTCCTTTTTGTAAAATGTTTAAATCATAGGCTTCATATGCCGAGGTGGCTACTTTTGCCATGCCTATAGTTAAGAAGTGCTCCTGCATTATGTTTAGTTGAACGTCGCCTTGGCGAAAAAGATCTTGGGCTCTTAAAGCCATTTCTTTGGTGCCTCCGCCCCCTGGTATAAGACCAACGCCAAATTCTACTAAGCCTATATAGGTTTCGGCAGCTGCTACTACTTTATCGGCATGCATTGACAATTCGCATCCGCCTCCTAAGGTCAGTCCGTGAGGAGCAGCTACTGTGGGTATTGCAGAATAGCGCAAACGCATCATGGTATCTTGAAAGTATTTAACTGCTGCGTTTAATTCATCGTATTCTTGTTCTGTTGCCAGCATAAATATCATCCCGATGTTTGCGCCAACCGAAAAGTTAGCTCCTTGATTGCCTATTACTAAACCTTGAAAATCTTTTTCTGCAAAGTCAAGGGCTTTGTTTAAACCAAGTACTACATCGCCTCCTATGGTATTCATTTTAGTTTGAAATTCGCAATTTAAAATTCCATCGCCTAAATCTTCAATAACTACTCCTGAGTTTTTATACAACTCTTTGGTTTTTCGTATATTATTTAGAATAATAAAAGATTCTTGCCCTGGTTTTTTTATTTGTTCTTTTGAATTTAAATCGTAGTAATAGGTAATACCATTTTTAACTGTATAGAAAGATTTTTGTCCCTTTGCTAGCATTTCAGTAACCCACGGAGCAGGTGTAAGCCCTTCTGCTTTGATGAGTTCTATTCCTTTTTCAATTCCTAGAGCGTCCCAAATTTCAAAAGGTCCGTTTTCCCATCCAAAACCTGCTTTCATAGCATCGTCTATGCGGTATAATTCGTCAGATATTTCAGGTATTTTATTTTGAATATAAGCAAAGGTAGTAGCAAAGCTTTTGCGATAAAATTCACCTGCTTTATCTGCGCCGCTTGTTAATACTTTAAAGCGGCTTAGGGTTTTATCTATGCTTTTTGTGAGTTCGAGGGTGGCAAATTTTGTGCTTTTTTTTGGACGATACTCCATAGTGTTTAAGTCTAGTACTAAGATTTCTCGCTTGCCCTCTGCATTAGTTGTTTTTTTGTAAAAACCCTGTTTGGTCTTTTCTCCCAACCAATTATTACTGACCATTTTTTGAATAAAGCTAGGCAACTTAAACAGTTCATGTGCTTGATCATCAGGGCAATTTTGATAAATGCCATTTGCTACGTGTACTAAAGTATCTAAACCAACAACATCTACTGTACGAAAAGTGGCCGATTTTGGACGCCCTATCACAGGACCTGTTAGTTTGTCAATTTCTTCAACGCTTAAGCCTAATTCTTTTACTTGATGAAATAGCGATTGTATGCCAAAGATCCCTATTCTGTTTCCTATAAATGCAGGTGTATCTTTTGCAAGCACTGAGGTTTTTCCTAAAAACTTTGAACCATAGTCCATTAAAAAGTCGGTGATTTCTTGTTTGCAGTCAGGTCCTGGCACAACTTCAAACAGTCTTAAATAGCGCGGCGGATTAAAAAAATGCGTTACTGCAAAGTGCTGACGAAAATCTTCACTTCTCCCTTGATTCATGAATTTAATAGGAATTCCCGAAGTATTAGAAGAAATAATAGTGCCAAAACTGCGGTGTTTTTCAATTTTTTCAAATACACTTTGCTTAATATCTAAGCGCTCTACTACAACTTCCATAATCCAATCCGCCTCTTTTATAAGATGTAAATTGTCTTCAATGTTTCCTGTTGTAATTCTGTCGGCAAATTTTTGACTGTAAATAGGTGAAGGCTTTGACTTTAAGCAGTTAGCTAAAGAATCGTTTACTAGTCGGTTGCGAACACTTTTGTTTTCTAGGTTTAATCCTTTTGCTTTTTCTTTGTCGTTAAGTTTCTGGGGTACAATATCTAACAGTAGTACCTCAACGCCAATATTAGCAAAATGACAGGCAATAGCCGAACCCATTATTCCAGATCCGATTATTGCAACTTTTTTAATTCTTCTGGTCATTTATTTATTTGTTTTATACAGCTTCTTTATTGGTATTATTGTAAACCAACTTATCTGCAATTAGTTTATTAATAGTTTCGATTACTTTAAAAAAAGTTTCTAATTCCTGTGAAGTTATACAGTCTCTTACTCTGTTGTTAAACTGGTAAACATAGCTTTTTGAAACTTGACGCATTTGTTTGCCGTAACTGGTGAGTTTAATAATAACGCTTCTGCCATCGTTTGGGTTTTTATCTCTGTATATCAAATTTTTATCTTCCATGCTCTTTAACAGTCTCGAAAGGCTTGTAGATTCCATTCCCATTAAAGGTCCTAGCGAAGTTGACGCTGTACCTGTAACTGCATCTATATTTAGCAAAGCAAAGCCCGTTGCCATAGTGCTGTTGTGTTTTGTTGCCTGCTCGTTGTACATTTTAGAAACTGCCTGCCAAGTGGCTCGGAGTTGATGATCTATTGATTTATTTTTATCCATACAGGGTCAAATATATAAAATAATATTATGCGTGCATAGTAAAATTATATTTTTTTTTGAAATTAGTATTTAACTGTAAATAATTTGTTTATGTTAAATATTTAATATACCAATAGTGATTGTTTTTTTCGAGAACACGGTAAATAAGTACTTTTGGCACTGCGGATGATTTAGTTTATACTTAATTGATGGTGGAAATAAATTATTAAAAGCAGCAGATAAAACAAGCAGCAAAGCTTTTGGCTTTATCATGAGCAACAATAATAGGTAATAAACTTATTTATAATTGATTTTATTTTTGAAAATTTGCGTATTTAAAACATAATGATTCTTTTAATGAAAGAATAGTGGTTTGTAATTTTAACATTCCTAATAAGCTTGTACTTTGTTGGTTTTAGTTAAAAAATATTTACATATTTGTTTTTTGTGTAGCTTTGTTTAATAAAAACGTCATATTCAACTAGGCTTTGGTAGTTATTTTGCTTTTGGTGTAATTTTTTTATAGAGGGGAGAAGTTGATTTTAACTGCCTTATTGACAAAGTACACCTATAATTTACAAATAAAATACAGTAAAATTTTTTAAGCACAAAAAAATACAATTGATCATTAAAAACTCAAATGAGGCAAAAACAACACCAAAACAGTAAAAAAAGTCGCAACTGTGTTGTTAAACTTACTGACAATGAATAGAGAAGAAATTTTAAAGTCTATAGAAAATAAATACGACAAGCTAGGTGTTTCGGCAGATGCTATGTTAGAGGGGTTATTGTACAGTAAGCCTATAACTTATTGGGATTATATTCAAACCGATGCTCTTTTAGGCTTGCAAACACCTAGAACCACTCAGCCCGATGAAATGGTATTTATTATGTATCATCAGGTAAATGAATTGTTGTTTAAGATGGTTTTATGGGAGATAGATCAGGTTGCAAAATCATCTGAAATAACTGCTGAAAAATTTTCTAAGCACCTCTTTCGCATTAGTCGTTATTTTGATATGCTGTGCAGTTCATTTACAGTAATGGCAGACGGAATGGATTTAGAACAATATTTAAAGTTCCGAAACACTTTAACTCCAGCAAGTGGATTTCAAAGTGCTCAATATCGAAAAATTGAATTTGCATCTACTGAATTAATTAATTTAATCGATGCCCGTTTTAGAAGCACCATTGATCAAGACTCATCATTTACCAATGCATACCACCACCTGTATTGGCAAGCTGCAGGCAAAAACTATACAACAGGACAAAAAACAACCCTGCTGCATTTGTTTGAAAAGAAATATATGGGCGATTTTATTGATTTTATGAAATATTACAACAACTGCAATCTTTCTTCAAAATTTAAGCAATTGCCTAAAATGGACAAAGAAGACAAAGAATTAATTAGCGCCATGCGTCACTACGACTACACAGTAAATGTAAAATGGGTAATGGCACATTATAATACTGCCGAAAAATATTTATCTGCTGATGACATAGCTTTAGAAGCTACTGGAGGGAGTAGTTGGCAAAAATACCTGCATCCTAAATATCAACGCAGGATATTTTTTCCGTATCTGTGGACTAAGCAAGAGCTAAATAACTGGGGAACTTTTTAATTATATTTTATAGCTTTTAGCTGGTAAATAAAAAAATCTTAACAATATTTCAAAATACAATAAAAGCGAATTTGACAATATTTTATATTTGCTATAAAATAAAAATAAGTACTATGTTAATATACAAACTTTACACTTTTTTAAAAAATGTATTTGATAACCAAACATATAAAAATTTGTATATGAGAAAGAGTATAATCTTGCTAATATTTCTAAGCATTAGTTGTAAAATATTGTCTCAAGAAAATATAAAGGCCTTTAAAGCAGGTGAATGGCTCAAATACAAAATGAGTTTTAGTGGTTTTTTGCGTGCAGGCACAGCAATTTTAGAATTAAAAGAAGAAAAGCTCGGAGATAAAAAAGTGGTTCACGCAATTGGAAAAGGGCGAACCTCAGGCATGATAAGTTGGTTTTTTAAGGTTAACGACACTTATGAAAGCTATTTTAACCCCAATGATGTTAAACCCTATCTGTTTAAAAGAGATATTTACGAAGGAGGTTTTGTAAAGAAAAGAAATATAAGCTTTAATTACGAAAACAATACGGCCTATGTTGAGGATTTTATAAAGAAAAAAGACAGTATTATTTCAGTTAAAGATCCTCAAGATATGATCTCTACTTTTTATTTTTTAAGAAGTCACAATATCAAAAACATGAAAGCAGGAGAAGAGATCAATGTTAATATGTTTCTTGACGATAAAAATTATTTGTTTAAACTCAGGCTTTTAGGCTATGAAATACTCAAAACTAAATTTGGAAAAATTAGAACATTAAAATTTAGACCTATGGTGCAGTCTGGGCGAATTTTCAAGGCAAAGGAAAGCGTTACAATATGGATTTCAGATGACAACAATAAAATCCCAATAAAAATGAAAGCTGCTTTATCCGTAGGGTCTCTAAGAGCAGAATTAGAGGCATATAAAGGTTTAGCAAATCCATTTGAAATTATAGTAGATAAATAAAGTTATTGCCTATTTACAATCTTACAGTTTAAAGTTTTGGTGTGTGATTTAATCTTAATTTATAAATTATTGTTAAATAGTTATTTATTATAAGTTTGTCAAAATTTATATATTTGTATTTTTGCTTTTTATTATAGATAAAAAACTATACAACAAAACAAACAGTTCAACACAGCTAGTTTTATATTATTTGTCAACTCAGTTTTTGTCGATACCCTAAAGTAAAAATAAACAGGTAAAACCCTTTTAGAGCGAATTTAGCATGTCTGAGCTAATTGCCAACACAAAAAGAGAATGAATAAAATGATAAATAGCAGGTTTAGTGATTTTTTACTAATCTTATTAAAAATTAAACCTTTAATCTAAATTTATTGGTGTGAATAAAACAACTTATTTGTTATTTTTTATATGCTTAATTATATGTTGTAAAAAACGAGATGCAACAGAATTAGAAAAACCCAAAGTTATTGAAGTTCCTAAAGCAGTCACGCCTGTATTTTTATTTGGGTATAATATAAACAATTATAACGTAGTTGACGATACGATAAAAAAAGGAGAAAGCTTTGGGCTAATTTTAGACAGATACAACGTACTATACCCCAAAATAAATAAAATTGCCACAAGTGTAAAAAAAACATTTGATGTAAGAAAAGTACAAACAGGCAAGCCCTACACCTTATTAACAAGTAAAGATTCACTGCAACAAGCACAGGTTTTTATATATAAGCACAACAAAATACAAGCAACAGTTATAGATTTTAAAGACTCAGTTATTTTGGCACAGAAACATATTGAGAAAATTAAGCTGGTTGAAAAGGAAACCGTAGGACAGATTAATGCTAATTTATCAACAGCTATGGACAGCTTAGGGTTTCAACACTCATTGATTAATGCTGTTGAAGATATTTACGCTACCACCTTAGATTTTTACCGACTTCAAAAAGGTGACATCTTTAAACTCATTTACGAAGAAAAGTATATAAATGACACCTTATTTGTAGGTTATGGAAAAATAAAAGCAGCTCTTTTTAAGCACAAAGGAGAGGAACTGTACGCCTATCGCTTTATTGCCGATACTCTTAAAGGTATTGCTGAATACTATGATGAAAAGGCAAATTTAATGAGGAGTACCTTTTTAAAATCGCCGATAAAATTTCAATACAGAATATCGTCGCGATTTAATTTAAGACGAAGAATTAAATACTACAAATACAGAGTAAGACCCCATAGAGGAACCGATTTTGCTGCACCTTACGGAACTCCCATTATGACTACCGCCTCAGGTACAGTTGTAGAGTCAGCAAGGAAAGGAGGTAATGGCAACTATGTAAAAGTAAAGCACAACAGCAAGTACAGTACTCAATATTTGCACATGAAAAGAAGAAAGGTAAAAGTAGGTGATTATGTTGAGCAAGGTGATGTTATTGGTTGGGTGGGTATGACAGGTAATACAAGCGGTCCACATGTATGTTATCGGTTTTGGAAAAACGGTGTTCAGGTAGATCCTTTACATCAAAAATTGCCACCAGCAAAGCCCCTAAACGACAGCTTAAAGCCAAGTTATTTTAAATACATAAAGCCACTTAAGGAACAGTTAGACAATATTTATTACTCAGAAAAAACAGATTCAATTTTTTACAAACACCCAGACCTAGCAACTAACTAAATAATAATGGTATTAAAAAACTTAAATCCCACCCAAACTCAGGCTTGGAAAAACCTCAAGCAGCACTATCAGCAAGCTAAGAACTATCATCTTATAAAGCTGTTTCAGAAAGATGTAAAAAGAAAAGAAAGATTTTCAGTTCAATTTGATAGCTTTGAACTCGATTACTCAAAAAATCTTGTAACCGAAAAAACACTGAGCTATTTAATACTACTAGCTAAAGACTTTGAGTTAAAATATGCTATTGAAAGGTATTTTGCAGGTAATAACTTTAATATAACCGAAAACAAGGCCGTACTACACACTGCTTTAAGAAACAGTACTGACCAATCTGTTTTAGCAAACGGCAAGAATGTAAAACCTCAAATTGCAAATACATTAAATAAAATAAAAAGCTTTAGCGAAAATATTATCTCAGGTAAGTGGAAAGGCTATACAGGCAAGCCCATAACCGATATAGTAAATATAGGTATAGGAGGCTCAGAATTAGGACCTAGCATGGTATTAGAATCTTTAAAATACTACAAAAATAAGCTAAATACTCATTTTATATCAAATGTTGATGGAGACCACCTTAGTGAAATTCTAAAAAAAATAAAAGCTGAAACCACACTTTTTATAATAGTATCTAAAACATTTACCACCCAAGAAACCATTAGCAATGCCCATACCCTGCTAAGACAATTTTTAAAAGCCGATGCATATTTTACACCAGCAAAGCACTTTGTGGCAGTAACGGCTAATATTGATGCGGCAGTAGAATTTGGAATTGATACAAAAAACATTTTTCCTATCTGGGATTGGGTAGGAGGCAGATTTTCGCTCTGGTCGGCCGTTGGGCTTTCAATATCTTTACAGTTAGGGTTTAAAAATTTTAAGCAATTATTAAATGGAGCTGAAAAAATGGACAAGCATTTTAGAACAGCCGACTTTAGATATAATATTCCCGTACTACTTTCATTGCTCAGCATATGGTATAATAATTTTTTTAAGTCAGAAACCGAGGCAGTATTTGCTTACTCGCACTACCTAAAACATTTACCTCAATACCTGCAGCAAATTTTTATGGAGAGTAATGGCAAATTAATTGATAGAAATGGTCAAAAAGTAAGCTACCAAACAGCGAGTATAGTTTGGGGTGGCGTGGGCACCAATATGCAACATTCATTTATGCAGTTACTTCACCAAGGAACCAAGCTAGTTCCTGCTGATTTTATTGGCTTTAAAGAATCCCTTTACGGAAATAAAGACCATCACAACAAGCTAATGGCTAACTTTTATGCTCAGTTTGAAGCCTTAGCCTTTGGAAAAACTAAAGAAGAAGCTCACTTAGATTTAAAACTCGACGACAAATTTAACCAAATGGCAACACTTTTGCCCTATAAAGTTTTTCCAGGCAATAAACCTTCTAATACCATAATTATAAATAAATTAAGCCCCGAAACCTTAGGCATGCTTCTCTCGATGTACGAACATAAAGTTTTTGTACAAGGAGTGCTGTGGAACATATTTTCCTTTGATCAGTTTGGCGTTGAACTCGGCAAGGAGTTAGCTAAAAAGAAACTTCAAAACACTAAATTTACATAATTAAAAAAACTTAATATTAAGTTAATTTAAGAATAAAAAGAATAATCGAATTTTGCCTACCTATAAATTAAAATAGAAAATGACAAAATTTAAAAATGTTTTACTAATAGCAATGCTATTTATAGTCACTGCTGTTTTGGGGCAGGGAGTTACTACATCTTCATTAGGAGGTAGAGTTTTAGATCAGTACAATGAACCCTTAGCAGGGGCTAATATTGTAGCTGTACACATTCCAACAGGAACAAAATACGGAACCTCTGCTAATTTAGAGGGCTATTACAGAATTGCTAATATGAAGCCTGGCGGTCCTTACAATGTAATTATTTCGTTTGTAGGCTTTGAGAATTTTGAAAAGAAAGGAGTAATTTTAGGTTTAGGTCAAACATTTAAAGTTTCGACCATTCTAAAAGAAGGTAATATTCTACAGGAAGTTGTTATTACAACTGACAGAAACAATATTTTTGATGGAAATAAAACAGGATCTGAAACTACAATTTCTCAAAAAGAAATTCAAAAGTTACCTTCTGTTTCTAGAGGGATCACAGATTTTGTTAGATTAACTCCTCAGGTACAAATTACTGATGACAATATTATCTCTATTGCAGGACAAAATAACAGATATAATGCCATATATATAGATGGAGCAGTAAACAATGATGTTTACGGCTTGGCAGATTCTGGAACTAATGGAGGTCAAACAGGTGTAAACCCCTTTTCGGTAGACGCTATAGAGTCTTTTCAGGTGAACTTAGCTCCGTTTGATGTTAAAATTTCAGGGTTTGCTGGAGGAGCTATCAGTGCAATAACCCGATCGGGAACCAACAACTATCAAGGGTCTGCTTACGGTTTTGTTAGAAATCAAAATATCGCTGGCAAAACTCCATTTGCCATTAGCGAAACCAATAGAAAAAAACTAGACGAATTTACCTCTTTAACCTATGGAGCAAGGCTTGGAGGAGCCATAGTAAAAGACAAATTATTTTTCTTTGTCAATTTTGAAAAGCAAGACGACCAAACACCACAACCTTTTGAAGTAACTAATTATCAAGGTAATACTAAAGCAGATAGCCTAGCTATTTTAAGTGATTTTTTAAGAGATACCTACGGATATAACACAGGTGGATTTACCAATAATACAAGCAGTTTAAAAAGCGATAAGTTTATTGCTAAAATAGATTGGAATATTAATGAACAGCACAAATTATCGGTAAAACATTCATATGTAAAGGCTAGTGAAATTGATGCGAGGCGTTCGAACAATCGTACGATAAACTTTTACAATACAGCTGTCAGTTTTCCTTCTGTTACAAATTCTTCCTCTTTAGAGCTAAACTCTAGTTTTAACGATAAACTGTCAAACAATTTAGTAATTGGCTATACCTCAGTTGATGATGATAGAGATCCCTTTGGTATGCCTTTTCCAAATGTCAGGATTTTTGACGGTAATGGCACAACAATTTTTTTTGGTTCACAACGTTTTTCAACTGCTAACCAATTAAATACGAGCATATTAACTATCACAGATAATTTGGAGCTATTTGCAGGCAGACATAAAATAACCTTAGGAACACACAATGAGTTTACCTCGGCCAAAAACTTGTTTATAGGGAACAATTTTGGTTACTATACTTATAACTCTGTAGATGATTTTTTAAATGGAGAAGCACCTTCTGACTATGAAAGAGGTTATTCATTGTTGAGCGATAGCTTTGGGGATGACTCTAGCGGAGCAGCTGAGTTTAATATCAGTCAATTAGGCTTTTACGCTCAAGATGAAGTTGATATTACAGATAACCTTAAGTTTACAGCAGGTTTGCGTTTTGATATACCTATTTGGGAAGATGGTATTGCTAACAGCGATTTTAATACAAGAACAGTAGCTTTGTTAGGAAGCAGGCTACAAGGTGCTAGAGTTGGCAAAAGAGTAAATACAAGATTGTATATATCTCCTAGACTTGGCTTTAACTGGAATGTAAAAGGAGAATCGAAAACACAAATTAGGGGAGGCTTTGGAGTATTTGTCTCTAGAATGCCTTTAGTATGGCCTGGAGGCACTTATAGTAATAATGGAGTTACCATTGGCAATTATCGCACAAATGATGGAGTTAGTTCATTTAGCCCTGATATAAGCAAACAGCCTGTTGACCCTGATGTTCTTCCTGGATCTGAAAACTTTGGAGGCGATATTGACTTGTTTGCACCCTCATTTCAGTTGCCTCAAGTAGTAAAATACAATTTAGCAATTGATCAAAAACTACCTGGAGGCTTTATTTTAAATGCCGACTTTTTGTATAATAAAAACCTAAAAGCAATTTACTATCAAAATATCAATCTTAAGGAACCTACCCAAACCCTAACAGGAACTGGAGACAACAGACCTTATTGGAGGAGTGCAGGAAAAATAGATTCCAATTACGGACTTATCATTTTAGCTTCAAATACCGATCAAGGCTATTCGTGGAATACCTCTTTTACTCTCAGAAAAACTCCTGTATTCGGGTTTAATGGAAGTCTTACCTATAGTTATGGTGACGCTAAAAGCATTTTTGAAGGAACAAGCTCCCAAAACAAGAGTCAATGGAGAAAAATAATTACTGTTAACGGTAAAAATAAGGCAGAACTGTCAAGATCAACCTTTGCCCAAGGGCATAGAATACTCGCCAATATAGGATACGAGCACAAATGGAGTAAAAATTTAAAAACCTCTTTATCTCTTATTTATGAAGCTAAGCAAGGGCAGCCCTTTTCATATGTTTACAACGAAGTTAAAGACTTGTTGGGAGACGATTCAACGGATAATGCATTGATGTATGTGCCTAAAGATGCAGATGATATTGTATTGGTTGAGGGGGCTAATGGCTTAACAGCTGCTGAACAATGGGAAGCCCTTAACAGCTATATTGAAAATGACTCCTATTTAAGAACGCGCCGCGGTCAGTACGCAGAAAGGAACGCACAATTTGCTCCTTGGAGTCATATAATAGACATGAAACTAATTCAGGATATTTCTTTAAATTTTGCAAGCAATAAGCACACTCTACAAGCTACTTTTGATATTTTTAACCTCACAAATTTGCTTAATAAAAAATGGGGAACAAGAAAATTTGTATCGGGTTTTGGCAAAGCTTCAATTTTAACAACTGAAAGAGAAGGCACAACTCCTGAGTTTAGTTATAATCCTAATTCTGATATTTTTAATGTAGATGATTCAGGTCTATATTCTTCAAGATGGCAAATGCAAATTGGCTTAAGATATATTTTTAACTAGCTCTTAATTTATTAAAAAAATAAACAAACGCAAAACCGCCTCCGTAGAGGCGGTTTTTATATTATCCGATCAAGGACATTATTGAATATATCAACTTGCGTATATTTACAAATTCAGTAAGATAACAAGTTTTAAGTTGTAAAATTCAGAGCAAAGATTAAAAAGCCTAGCTCTATTTAGTAAAGTTTTTAGAGCTTTCCGTTATTATTATTTATTATTTGCATTTGTGCTACTTTTTTGTAAATTCCTTTTTCCAGCTTTTCGCGAATAACAGTAAATGCTTTTATTGTTTGGTTAACATCAACAAAGCTATGGCGTAATGTAGGTATGAGTCTTAAAATGATCAATCCCTTTGGTATTACCGGATATACTACTATTGAACAAAAAACTCCGTGGTTTTCCCTCAAATCCTTAACCATAGCCATAGCCTCTGGTATTTCGCCCTTTAGGTACACTGGGGTAATACAAGATTGAGTTGTTCCTAAGTCAAAACCAGCATTCATAAGTCCCAATTGCAGCGAACGGGTAATCTCCCAAAGCATCTCTTGTAACAGAGGTCCCGTATTGCGAATAATTTCCAAGCGTTTTAAGACTCCTTTTACCATGGGTACGGGAAGTGATTTTGCAAATATTTGCGAGCGCATATTGTACTGCAAATACTGAATTACATCTTTATCTCCCGCAAAAAAGGCACCAATGCCTGCCATAGCTTTGGCAAATGTTGCAAAATAAATATCAATTTTGTCCTGTACGCCCTGTTCAAAGCCAGTGCCTCTACATCCTTCTCCCAAGGTGCCAAAACCGTGGGCATCGTCAACTAGCATGCGAAACTTGTATTTTTCTTTTAAAGCTACTATCTCTTCTAAGCAACCTTGTTCTCCTCGCATACCAAAAACACCTTCTGAAATTAGCAAAATACCTCCTCCTGTTTTTTCAGCAATTTTACTTGCTCTTATAAGGTTTTTTTCGCAGCTTTCAATATCGTTGTATTTATACACAAAGCGTTTACCCGCATGCAAACGAACTCCGTCTATGATGCAAGCATGGGCATCTACATCGTAAACTATAATATCATCTTTTGAAACCAAAGCGTCAATTGCCGATACCATACCCTGATAACCAAAATTTACCAAATACGCCGCCTGCTTAGCAACAAAATCGGCGCATTCTTGCTCTAACTGTTCGTGGTATTTAGTGTGTCCTGACATCATACGCGCTCCCATTGGGTAAGCTAAGCCGTGTTCAGCGGTAGCTTGCCCGTCTATTTTTAATATCTCTGGATGATTTGCTAACCCTAAATAATCGTTTATACTCCAAGTTATCACTTCTTTACCATTGAAAAACATTCTGTTAGATATAGGCCCTTCCAATTTTGGGAACACGTAATATCCTTCTGCCTTATCAGCCCATTTCCCCAAAGGTCCTTTATTTCCTTTAATCCTTTCAAACAAGTCTTTAACCATTTTTATCTTTGTTTTATAATGCGAAAGTAAACTTTTTTAAAAGCATTTCAAAACTTGTGAGTTCTAATTTTAGATGTAAACCACTTCGCTGTATAAACTTTTAATAAAAAATTTGCAAAACAATTAATATAGAAAAGCACAATGCTATTGTTTGTATAAACTATGTGTAAAATTAAAAACTTCGGTTTTATTGGTAATTTTTATCATAATTCCTTTAGGGCTTTGTATAATGAGGTAAAAGGTTGTTCTGATACCTTTTTTCTATTAGCATTTTTTATTGACATTGAAATATTGATAAGACAAGGGAGCAATTTAGCTCTAGCCTCTACCATGGTGAGAAAAATATAAGCAAAATCCAGAGTTTAACTTTTTGCTCAGTTTTTTTTGCCTGCGCAAAAAATAAAGAACAAGAAAAATTAACAATAATATAATTCCATAAGGTTATTGGCTAGCTTAAATGTTATAAAGTCATTTTTTTGAGACTATTAAGGTTTAAGCCAAAGCAAAATTATAAGAATTTTAAGAATATTTCTCTAGGTATTTCTCTAGCTCCTAAGCTTGCCAAATGCTGGTTGTAAACCTGACAGTCAATAAGTTTGTACCCAAAATTTTTTACCAGATAAATTAAAGCAAGTTTACTTGTATTGCTCTTTTTACTAAACATGCTTTCGCCATAAAAAATGCCATTTCCTAGATCAACTCCGTACAAACCTCCAACAATTTTACCATCTTTCCACACTTCAATTGATTTTGCATAGCCTTTTTTGTAAAGCTCTATGTAGGCTTGTTGCATATCACTGTTAAGCCAAGTGCCTTTTTGCTTGGGTCTTTTTATAGAACTGCAATAAAAAATTACCTCGGCAAAAGCTTTGTTTTGTGTGATGACAAAACTGCTCGTCCGCAGCAATTGCTTCATAGAGTTAGATATTTTTAATTCTTCAGGGAACAAAACCATGCGCCAATTAGGGCAGTGCCAAATAATAGGATCGCCTGAGTTATACCAAGGAAAAATTCCTAATTTATAGGCATATATCAATCTTTCTACTGATAAATCTCCACCCAAAGCAATAATGCCTTGCTCCGAAATAGCCTCATACCGAGGAAATATTATTTCTTTACCTAAATATATCATTTTAATCAATATTCAATAAGCCTGTTAATATTAGGCGAATATCTGTCATATTTATTAAAATCAAAAAATATTGTCAAATTTTGATCAACAGTTAATTGATAATTCCAAGATTTTTTGCAAAAATACCACTAAAACCTTATTACTTGTTAATGGAGTTTTAAATAATTTTGACAGGGAAACATTGTAAATATCTTCAAATAAAGAGTTTTTGTCTATGCCATTTAATAGTATAATTGTTTTTAAAACTACTGATAAACCTTAATCTACAACTAGCTGGTTTAAATTTTTTAAAAAGCAAATTAACTCTACAAAAAAGCCTAATACTTGTAAAAAATAATAATTAATTAATTTTTTATTGCTATTAAAGTAAAATGTAGACAATAGTCCGTTGTGTGGTTATATTCAAATAACAATATTTGCTTTAATTTAGAATAAGTTATTGAGACAGCCCTGTGGTTTTGTATGTTTAAACCATTAAAATTTAATAGTTTAGACAGCTTTTAAATAATTATTTAAACAATTTTTAATATTAAATAAAGCAACAATTCTTAAATAATTTTTGCGGTATACTTTGTAAAATTTAACAAAAAGGTATAGAATTTAAATATTATATGTATAGCAATAGTAAAATATAGAAAACTATATGTTTTTTCTGAACAAATGTAGAATGTAGCTTGTAAATAGGCTTTGTATAGTTTTAAGCAGTGACATGACATATCATAAAAAATATAAATATAGGGTTTAGGTGCACAACTCAATCAATGTTTACTTTGGAAATAAAATAAGACAAGAACGCAAAAAACTTAAGTTATCTCAAGAAAGCTTAGCCCTAGAGGCAGGAGTAGATAGAACTTATGTTAACGATATTGAAAAAGGAGCGAGAAACGTTTCTTTAAACATTGCATATAAGCTAACTAAGGCGCTAAATATTTCATTCGCTAACTTATTCAAAGAATTAAACTAAAAACATAAAATCAAAACAATAGTCGGAGTAAAAACAAAATTTAACGGACTTTTTAAAAACACTGATAAGAATTCATTTTTGTAAAAGTGAATATGAATATAATAGCAGTAGCTTACTACACTGATTAGTAAGTAGAAATATGTTCACTTTGCGCAACGCAGCATGCTTTAATTTTCAAAAAAGTTTAAAAAACAGTGTTAAGCCTATAATCTAAATTTTAAAGATAAGCTATGGTAGTTGACTCGGACAGTAAGTAGCTGTTGTACAGTTTATTGCTCCATGCTCTTTAGGCGACCTTTACAAGTATTTTGTTTTTGAAATAGCAACACCTAAGGTGCTTTGTATTAGAATGTTATTAGCTAATATTGAGTTAGTTAACAGAATTATAATTAAAAATTAAGTAAAATTCAAACTACTATTACGATGAAAAAAAACTATTATACAATTTTTAGTCTCTTTTGTATTTTGCTTGCGCAATTTGTATTTGCACAGCAAAGGACAATTACAGGCACTGTTTCTGACGAGTCAGGACCATTGCCAGGGGTTACAATTTTAAAAAAAGGAACCACCCAAGGCACTGAAACCGACTTTGACGGAAACTATGCTATACAAGCCAAAGCAGGCGATTTGCTGTTATTTAGCTATGTAGGCATGAGGGTTATTGAAAAAACAGTAGGAGCTTCAAACGTTATCAATGTTTTTATGTCTAGCGATAATACATTGGAGGAGGTAGTGGTAACAGCCTTAGGTATTGAAAGAAAGCCAAAAGAACTTTCTTATTCAGTATCTAAACTGCGCAACGAAGATGTTACAAAAACCAAGGCAGTTAATGTAGCAACCGCCATGATAGGCAAGGTTTCAGGCTTGCAAATTAACACTATAAACAACGGCATTAATCCCAGTACTAGAGCCACTTTAAGAGGCAACCGCTCTTTGCTAGGCAACAATCAAGCCTTAATTGTAGTTGACGGCTTTCCTTCTGAAAGAGGCGTACTTGACCGTATTAATTCAAATGATATAGAAAGCATGAGTATTTTAAAAGGTGCAAATGCTTCGTCACTATATGGTTCAGATGCAGCAAACGGAGTAATTTTAATTACTACCAAAAAAGGAAAGGGAAAGCTCAGCGTTAATTATTCTTCAACATTTCAAATGGAAAATGTAGCCTATCTGCCCGAGTTACAAACCGAGTTTGGGGTAGGTGGATTCCCCGATGGCACCTTACTTCCCCTTGAGAATGTTAACTGGGGACCTCGCTATGACGGTCGTATGGTAGCTATTAGCGAAACACTTGACAATGGCGAAGTATGGGAAGTTCCCTTTTGGCCTATAAAAGATAGGAACAAAAACTTTTTTGATACAGGAACATTAATTCGCAATGGAGTTGAGCTAAGTGGAGGTAATAACGATGAAAGTTTTTTGCTTTCTGTAGATCACAGTAGTGCAACAGGTATAGTACCTAAAGATGTTTACGAAAGAACCAATGCTCGTTTTAAAGCCAATAAAAAATACGGCAAATTAGATGTAGGAGGCAATTTGGCTTTTTTTAGGTCTCGTGCCAATTTAGTAAGCATTCGAGCGGGAAGGCAGGGAAGACCCGTTTATTGGAATATACTTAATACGCCTCTTCACGTGCCTCTTTCAGAAATGAAAAACTGGAAAACAGGAAAATTTACCAGAAATGAAGTGTCGTTTTTTCGTTTTTACGAAAACCCTTACTTTATAATTGATACTCAAAGAGAATTTACAGAATTTACAGAATTTAATTTTTTAGCGCATTTGAACTATCAGATTGCAGATTGGATAAGCACTACATTAAGAGTAGGATATACAGGAAATTATCAAAATTTCAAAAGAGAATTTGAAGCCTTTAACTATGCATTTAACCTGAAAAATACATACTCTGAAATAGATCCGTACGGTGCAAAAACCCTTGACCAAGTTCAAAACCAAACTAGAGTAAACAGTGATTTTATACTCAATATAAATAAAGATATTTCTAAAAAATTTAAAGTAAAACTTATTTTAGGGCATAATGTAAGGCTTACAGCATCCAAGCTAATAAATGTAAGCGGAAACAATTTAATTATACCTGATTTTTACAATGTATCGACCCGAACAGGTGAGTTAGCAGGGAGTGAAATAACTTTAAACTACAGGAAAATAGGGTTATATGCTGATTTTACCTTTGGGTTTAATGATTATTTATTTTTAAATATTACAGGCAGGAACGACTGGTCTTCAACCTTACCTAAAGATAATCGTTCATTTTTTTACCCTGGTGTAGGCATGTCTTTTATAGCTACAGATGCTATTTCTAGTATAAAGTCTGACAAGGGTTTAAGCTATCTAAAAGTCAATTTTAATATAACTAAAACGGGTAACGACCCCGGTTTATATGTAACACAGGCAACTTTTTTGTCACAAGACGGACCACTCGGAAAATTTCCTTATGGTTCATTGGCAGGGCTTAGTCAATCTAACACAGTACCTTCACCCAATTTAAAACCCGAATTTACCACTTCTATTGAGGCGGGTTTAGAGCTTTCCCTTTTTAAAGATCGCTTATCTACCAATATTACAGCCTATAAAACTAATACTACCGATCAAATAGTGCCTATTAATGTGTCTATTGCCTCTGGCGCCTCTTCTGCTGTAATAAATGTGGGTGAAATTCAAAACATAGGCTTGGAAATTGATTTGTTTGGAACCCTGATCAAAAAAGACAACTTTACTTGGGAAACAGGTTTGACTTACTCAGCATATAATTCTAAGGTACTGTCCTTAACCAAAGGGGTTGAAGAGTTAGGTATTGCTTCAAACACTCCCATTATAGCTAAAGTAGGACAACCCTATCCTCTTCTTCAAACCTCTGCCTATGCAAGAGACCCACAAGGCAGGGTTATAGTAGGAGATGATGGAGACCCCATTGAAGATAGCAAACTTAAAGTACAAGGCAAAACAACCCCCGATTATATTTTAGGGCTAAATACTAATCTCAGTTATAAAGGCTTTAACTTTTATGCAGTAATGGATTACCGAACTGGGCATGTTTTCTTTAATGATTTAGTTAACGCTTTGGAATTTACGGGATTAATCCAACAAAGTGTACAGTCAGGAAGAAAAGCCTTTGTATTCCCAAACTCATCCTATTCTGACGGCAAAGGAGGCTATATAGCTAACACAAACAGGCTAACATCTGGTGGTGGGAATGACTTTTGGAGCAATGCCTATGGTAGAATAAAAGAAAATTATGTAACAGATGCCACTATTTTAAAAATTAGAGAGTTATTGTTAAGCTATGAATTTGATAGTGAGTATTTAAGAAAATTTGGCTTTGAAGACTTGTCGGTGGGGATTTTTGGTAGAAATGTATTGACCTTTAGACCTAAAGAAAATGTTTATACAGACCCTGAGTTTAACTTCAGCAGTGGGAATGCAGTAGGTTATGGCACACAAGCACAAACTCCACCTACTAGGCAATTTGGGATTAATTTAACTTTAAAATTTTAACTTTAATATTATGAAAATAATTAAACCATATATAAGTATTATTTTAGCATTATCGATCGGTATAAACCTACTGAGTTGTACTGACTTTTTAGATGTAAACAATAATCCAAACAACCCACCAGAGTCAACTCCCAGCCTGAGCTTGCCAGTTGCACAGCAAAACTTAGCGGCACTAAATGCTAGGGCTATGACCTATTTGGGTCAGTTTATGGCTTATAACTGGTCAACCCCCTCAAACTGGGCTGCCAATGAAGGCCTTATAAAATACAATATTACTTCTACCTTTTATACAAGTTTATTTGAAAGCTCTTATCTTTTTATTTTCAAGGACTTGACTTATATAGAAAATTTTACAGATCCCGATATAGATTACAGTGCCTATAAGGTTATATCGGCAGTATTAAAAGGCTTCCAATACCAGTATTTAGTTGATATTTATGGAGATATACCTTATACGGAAGCTAATCAACGAGGCGAAAATACCACTCCTGCTTATGACGATGCAGAAACAGTTTACAAAAGCGTTATACAGCAATTAACCGAGGTTGTAAGCCTAGCTTTGAACTTACCTGATAATGCAGAAAATCCATCTAGTCAGGATATTATCTTTAACGGCGATATGACCAAATGGGCAAAATGGGCAAATACCATTAAGTTGCGTATGCTAGTGCGTATGAGCAATACTGAACAAAACCAGTATATTGAAGAGCAAATAGCTCTTATCGATGCCAACGGGTTGGGCTATATTACAGAAGATGTGGTAGCACAACCTGGCTACAGCGACGATTCAAGGAAACAAAGCCCATTTTACGGTTATTTTGTGAATCCATCTACGGGTAGTCAAACCGATAGAGGTGATTTTACGGTAGCTACCGATTATACTATTGATTATTTAACAAAAACCAACGACAACAGAATAGAGCGACTCTATGCTGTATCTAAGAATGATGGTATTTATAAAGGTGCAGAACAAACAACAACACTCCCTGGAGTGGGTTTTACCTCAGATGATTTATCAAAGGTAGGACCAGGATTGTTAAAAAGCTCAGAGCAGGATCAAGCTATAATGACACTGTCAGAAGCACTGCTGCTTCAAGCAGAAGCGGCGCATAGAGGCTATATCTCAGGAGGAGAGGCTAAAGCCAAAGACCTCTATCAAAAAGCTATAGAGGCTTCCTTTATTTATCTAGGCGTAGAAGACGCTTCTAACGCTGCGAAAACCTATTATACGCAGTCTATTAATAAGGTATCTTGGGATGACTCATCCAATAAACTGGAAGCCATTATAGTACAAAAATGGATAGCCCTTAACGGCACCTCATCCATTGAGCTTTGGATAGAAAAAACAAGAACCGATTTTCCTTCTGATTTACCTATATCAAAAGAATCTAAAGGAGTTCGTCCATTAAGATTATTATATCCAAACTCTGAAAGGGCTAGAAACTCAGATAATGTGCCCACACAAACCAATCAAGATGCTTTTACTCAAAATCCCTTTTGGAAATAAAACTTTAATATTATGACAAGATTTAAAAATTACTTTATGGTTAGCCTGCTAATTGTTTTGCTGTTTAGTTCATGTTTGTTTGACAATGAAGTCATTGACTATGGTAGCGGACCCGTAGTTGTGCAGTTTGAAAATACAACTATAACCAGCAATTTCCTTCAAACAGATGACAATACAATTTATACTTATAACATACCGATAGCAATATTGGGAGGAAATGGCAAGTCTATTGATAAAGATATCGAAATAACAATTTCTAAGGATACAACTTCAACAGCCAAAGAGGGAGTTGAGTTTAAATTTTCCTCTGGAAAAACTTTTACCTTAAAAGCAGGGGATACAAGTGTTAATGCACAAATAGAAGTGCTGTCCGAAAATTTAGACGCCTTAGATCCAAAAACCTTGGTGCTGCAAATTGTTTCGTCAAGTGAAACAGTTTCAGATAATAATAAAACTGAAATTACCTTGCAGGCAATATGCCCGTCAAATTTAGCAGGAAAATATAAATACATTGATGGGGTAATGCGTGATGTTAAAATAACTGAAACTGGTCCGGGTACCTATAGTGTAAGTTCCGATAATGCTTTTGATGGAGAGTTCCTTTTTAATATAAGCGATGTATGTAGTAATATAACTATTACTACTGGTATTATAGAAGATTTTGGTTTTGAAATATCTGGATCTGGAACTGTAGATTCAGATACAGGAACAATTGTACTTAAGTATACAGTAGAAACTTTTTTTACTGATAGAACCATGACTTTAGTTAAGCAATAATGTTGAACAAACCTAAAAAACTTTGATTTTTTGTCAATCTTTAAAGGCATAAATTAAAGAAAGTGTACTAATTATGAAATAATAATAAGGTATTGATTACGGGCAGTTGTGTTTTCATCGACAATAATTTATTTAGAGTAATTTATGTATTTGACAGATAAATTTTTATAGTTTAACCCTTTTAAATACTGCGCTTATAAGCTGTCCGTAATTTTATACTTTTCTTTTTTAAGTTTAACATATTGATTAATTGAATTTTACTATAAGGACTATACAGATATACTTTTAAGGATAATTATCATTAATGCGAGTTTAAAAAATTAGTAGAACTATGATAACTGATATATTACTTTTTTAATTTTTGTGTAAATCAATCTAAATAATTATAATAATGAAAAGCAAAAACTCTAATTATACAATTTTTAGCCTCTTTTGTATTTTGCTTGCGCAATTTGTATTTGCACAACAAAGGACAATTACAGGCACTGTTTCTGACGAGTCAGGACCATTGCCAGGGGTTACAATTTTAAAAAAAGGAACCACCCAAGGTACTGAAACCGACTTTGATGGAAACTATGCTATACAAGCCAAAACAGGCGATGTTTTGATTTTTAGTTATATTGGAATGAAAACCGCCGAGAAGAAAATTGGGGGGGGGGGGTAGCCCTACCTCAAGCATTATCAACGTTTTATTAGTTAGTGATAATACGCTAGATGAAATAATAATAGAGTCTGCATATAATATTAAAAGACCTAAGCCAACTGTAAATTCATCTATAACTAGTATTGATTCTGAAACTATAGAAGGCAGACCAAATGCTTCTTTAGTTCAAACACTTCAAGGGCAAGCACCGGGAGTTTCTATTACAACAGGTAGCGGACAACCTGGGAGTAATAGTGAAATAATTATAAGAGGAGTAGGTTCTATTAGTGGAAATGCAGAGCCTCTTTTTATAATTGATGGGGTGGCTGTTGATGGAGATAACTTCCGCAGTTTAAATTCCAATAATATTGCAAGCATTAGTATATTAAAAGACGCAGGAGCAAAGGCAATTTATGGAAACAGGGGCTCTAACGGGGTTGTTGTGATAAAGACAAAAAGCGGAAATTTTAATACGCCTACCTCTATTGAATACAGTTCGTTAACTACATTTTCAACACTACAAAAAAATAATTTGTATTTGATGGACTCCAAAAGAGTTCTTGAGCTAGAACGGGTTTATGGAAATGGAGAAGGAGCTGGACTTAGCGATGCTGAAATTGCTGATTTAGCTAAAGTAAATACTGAATGGCTCGATGTTTTCTTTAGAACAGGAATAACACAATCTCATAATTTAAGAATTTCATCAGGTTCAGATAAAACTAATACAAATATAAATTTAGGCTATTTTGACACTGACGGAATATTAGTAAACAGTGGTTTAAAAAGGTTTAATCTGGACACAAAGATTAACGGGAAAAATAAAAACGAAAAATTTAATTATGGTGTTTCAGTATCTTTAAATTATTCAAAAAACGATATACCTAACGGCATAGGAAGTGGTGCTGTTAATCAAAACTTTGTTATTGGTGCAAATGCTTCATTACCATATATATCTCCTTCAGAATACACTTTAGGGCTAGGAGGGGATATTGTTCCCAATTTTTCAAACACGCCCTTGGTATTGTTAGATAAAATACATACTTTTTATAGATTTACTGAGGAATTAAAATCTATAATTTCGCTTAATGCTGATTACGAAATTTTTAAAGGATTAAAAGCAGGTTCAAGATTAGGGTTAGATTACACTTCAATTTTCTTCACAAGTGCTGAAGCGCCTAATTCTTTTAACGCACAATTTTTTGCAGAGGAGGGCAATGAAACTCCGGGTTTTCAATTACAACAATCAAACAGAACAGTTTCAATTAATGTATTGAACTCTTTAATTTACAGTAATTCATTTAAAAATCACACCATTGATTTTGGATTATATATGGAATACTTTAAGGCGCATAGAAGAAATTTTGGATACGAACAATTAGGTTTAGATATAAAAACATTTAGTCCCGGCGATGGTTCTGGATTTATAGATGATAATTCGGATAATGATTTTTTTGTAGATCAAGCTAATGCATCAATTAACAATGCTGGTTTGCTATCAGTCTTTGTAAGTGCTGATTACGACTATAATAAAAAATATGGCTTTGGAGCTACACTTAGAAGAGATGCTTCTTACAGGTTTAGAAATACCAATAAGTGGGGTAACTTTTGGTCTGTATCAGGAAGGTGGAATTTAGATCAAGAGCCTTTCTTAGAAAACGATAAACTTAATTTATTAAAATTAAGATTTTCCTATGGGAAGATAGGAAATCAAAATATTTTAAGCAGTGTAGGAGTTAATCAGTACTTTGTTGCTTCTACAAATACATTAGATTTATACAATACAGGTAGCGGATATACAGGGGTAAATTCAATTTTTGTAGGAACTCCATCAAACCCTGAATTGAAATGGGAAACAACAACCGACTGGAATATAGGTCTAGATTTTGAGTTATTTGATAAAAAGTTATTGGGAAGTATTGATGCTTATAATAGAAAAACTACTGATCTTTTTGCAGTACAGCCAACAACTTCTTTGTTTGGCACTACCTCATTGGCTATTAACAGCGATGGTGAATTAAACAATAACGGAGTTGATTTAACACTGTATTATAGTCCGTTTAAAGAAGATTTTAAGCTTACCTTAAATTTTGCCGGAAACTACAATAAATCAAAAAGATTTGGGGCTAATGAACAAACAATTAGAGAAGGTGGTCCTTTGGGAGAGTATTATGTAATACACTATGTTGGAGTAAACCCAGCTACTGGGAACCTTTTGTTTTTAGATAAAGATAACAATATTACCGAAAACCCAAATGAGGATAGTGATAGAAGATTTACTAATAAAACAAGATATCCAGATTATCAAGGCAGTTTTGGTTTTGAAGCAGATTACAAAGGGTTCTTTTTAAGCACAAATTTTACCTATGTTATAGGTGTTGATAGATTTGCTGGTAATTACGCGCTTTCAATTGACCCGACAGGTATTGGAAGTTTTAGGCTGTCTTCAGATATATTAAGGCATTGGACTCCTGAAAATAGAGAAACGGATATTCCTGCATTAAGAGCCACTAACCTAGAAATTAGCTCGGACAGATTTCTTCAAAGTGCCGATTATTTAAGGCTTAGGTATGTTAGTTTTGGTTACAATTTCCCAAAAGAAATTGTAAAAAAGTTTAGGCTATCAAAAATAAAAACATATGTAAATGGAGAAAATATTTTTACTCTTTCTGGCTGGAGGGGATTCGATGCGGAAGGTTTTGCAAGTACAGTAAGAACCTATCCTACCCCTAGAATTCTTGCTTTCGGATTTGAAATAGGTTTCTAAATTTTTAAAAATTAATAAAATGAAAAAAATATACAGCATACTATTTGCTTTAACAGTTATCATCTCGTGTAGCGATGCTATAGATATAGAGCAACCAGGAATTTTAATTTCTGACAATGCAATACAATCAGTGTCTGATTATAATTTGGCTTTGTTAGGAATTTACAATATTCTTGACAACAAGAATGAAATTCAATTTAACGCAGTTTTTACAGACGAATTATCAATAGGTATTGAAAACGGAGGTCAAAATTTAAGTCTTTATAGCCTTACTCTAACCCCAACCACTGGAATTTCTAATAATTTGTGGAGTAGATACTATATTGCCATAAACCTAGTTAATAAGCTGCTTGAAGCAGGAAAAAAATTAATTATTAGCCCAGATCAACAAGTTGATTACAATAATATTAGAGGTCAATTTTTAGCCATAAGGGCTTATGCTCATTTTCAATTACAAACCTATTTTTCAGAAGACCTAACTAAAGATGATGCTACAGGTGTAATAATTTTAGATTTTATTCCGCAATCAACAAGAATAGATATACCAAGAAAAACTAATGCTGAGGTATTTGAATTTATCAATCAAGACTTAGACGAGGCAAGTAAACTTATAACTGCTCAATCAAACAGGATTTTTATAAGCCAAGATTTTATTACTGCGTTTAGAGCTAGAATGGCGGCTTATCGCAACAATTATTCTTTAGCTAATCAATTAACAACAAGCTTATTATCTAAATACCCAATACCTTCCAGCAAACAATTTTTTGATATGTTTGAAGATACCGATGACACTGGAATTATATTTGAGTTAGAAAGAAATTTTGGAGATTCTTATGATAGTCAGTCCGGACGAGTAGGAAACCTATTCGCTTTTCAAGGCAGTGATATCAACGGTGCGCCATATATGGAACTCAGCAGATCCTTGTACAATATTATAGATGATGAGGATATTAGAAAATCTAGACTAATACACCCGACCTCTAAAATTGATTCCTTGTATTCTACTAACCCGAACTTTAAGGAAGACGATATTTTACTCATAAGGAAATACCCCGGACATGAAAACCAACCCTTAATGAATGATATTAAAATTTTTAGAATATCAGAAATGTTATTGCTAAAAGCAGAAGCGCAAATAGCCCTCGGAAACCTAACATCAGCAGCCATATTATTAAAACAATTACAAGACAATAGATATAGCTCTGAACAACCTCTTCCAATTTTTACATCTGAAAATGAAGCCTATCAAGCTTTACTTAGTGAGAGAAGAAAAGAACTTGCTCTTGAGGGCTTTAGATGGGTTGACCTAAAGCGTTTAGGACAAAAAGGTGGAATAAGTATAGATAGAGATGCAGTTGACTGTAATCAATTTGATGCATGTAGCCTAAGCAATTCAGATTATCGTTTTACCCTACCTATACCGTTGAGAGAATTCGATTTTAATTCTTTATTAATTCAGAATCCTGGCTATTAACTTAAATAATCAAACTCTTTATACAGCAAATAGCTTTTAGCTAAATAAATATTTGTTTTCAAAATAAAATTATATACAAAAACTTATAAACATAAAATATTATGAAAATTACATTAATAAAAATATATCTATTTATCCCCTTTATTTTAATATTTATATTCAATTCCTGTTCAGAAAATAAGTTGCCAGTTTTAGATAATCCGAAAGGATTTATTCAACTAGAAAAAGCTGATAATGGTACGCTAAGTGAAAAAGATGGAGAGTTTTTAATAAAAGTACTATTAGGTCATCAAAAAAACGATTCAGGTATTACCGTTAAATATACTGTAACCTCCGATGATCCGTCTCGCTATATCGATCAAACAAAGGGTTCTTTAAGTATTCCTAAAGGTGAGTTTGAAGGAGAAATTATTATAAAGTCGGTTGATAATAAAATTGTAGATGGCAATTTAGAAATAAAAATAACATTGACAAATGAAAGCTCTGTACCCATAGGAATTGCAGGAGGAGGCATCAATAATATTTCTCAAACCATAATACTAAAAGACGATGATTGTCCAATAGTTATAGCATCTGACTATGATGTAAAAGTTTTGCTTAACAACAATCAAGCTCCTAGTCATACTCAAACACTTATGCCTATTCCAGGAACTGATAATCAGTTTAAAATATCAAGTATTTGGGGTCCTAATTTTGTAGGTTGGGCTACCGCAAACAATGCCCTTAACGGCAAATTTATCTACCCTGTGATTATTACAATTAATCCAGATTTTAGCGTGAAAGTTGTTGGAAATGAGGTACCTCCAAATGATTCATATGCGGTAGGTGGTAAGGGTACATATTCGCCTTGCGAAGATGAGTTTGAATTAGTCATTGAACAAGAGCTGTTTTCAACCCCTTTTACAGTTGATATAGTAATGACAAGTAAATGATTTTTTATAAACATTTTAAAATCGCTTATTTTTTAAAAAAATGATTGATCATTAATATTTTATTTTTATATGTAGTTAATTTTTTGTTAAAATTTAATCTTCATCGAGTTATTTTTTAATCTTTGTGCAAATCAATCTAAATAACTATACGATGAAAAACTCTAATTGCTCAATTTTTAGCCTCTTTTGTATTTTGCTTGCGCAATTTGTATTTGCACAACAAAGGACAATTACAGGCACTGTTTCTGATGAGTCAGGACCATTGCCAGGGGTTACAATTTTAAAAAAAGGAACCACCCAAGGCACTGAAACCGACTTTAATGGAAACTATGCTATACAAGCCAAAGCAGGCGATGTTTTGATTTTTAGCTATATTGGAATGAAAACCGCCGAGAAGAAAATCGGGGGGGGGGGGGGGTAAGCCCTACCTCAAGCATTATCAACGTTCTGCTAACTAGCAACAATACTCTACAAGAGGTAGTGGTAACAGCCTTAGGTATTGAAAGAAAGCCAAAAGAACT
>JBKDZU010000004.1:0-81615 GCA_047971505.1 Tenacibaculum sp. | reverse complement strand
GAGCGCACATTTGGTGGCATAAAAAGATGGTTTAATGGAGGTACTGCAAGATATAGAGGTATTAGAAAAATGCACACACAAAACCTATTGGAAGCAATGTGCTACAATTTATATAGAAGTCCAGGGATAATTGCGTCTAATTGTGAAAATTAAGAGATAATAAGCCTAATTAAGTGCGATTATCCATCCAAAAATCAACAAAAAATAGTAAAGTAGAATAAAATTTAGCTCAAAAGCATCACGGTCGAAACCTAAACAAAAATAAGGTTGGGTTTTGCAACGGTCTTACAATGCAGTTAGAGAGAGTTCATATTGAATATCTGCCGCCCTTAAAAACAATAATTACAAGCTTTCAGACAAAAAGATTATTATCAATATGGCACCTCTGCCGATAATTGAGGTTTCCTTTAATTATTTCCGGCTCATTTTATTTATTAAACACCTTATATGAAATTATAAATAATCCGTACTACTTTTGTTTAACATCTAAAATCCGCAAGTTTTTAGGAGTTTTGTCTATTAAAATATAATTACTCTTGAAAGCTTAATTTTTCTTTTTATAAGATAATTTTCCATACATTTAGCCAAAACAAAAACCTATGCTAAAAAAAGTGCATGGCTCGGCAGTTTTTGGAATTGATGCCACTACTATAACCATAGAGGTTAATATTGATAAGGGAATTGGTTATCATCTTGTTGGACTGCCCGACAACGCAGTTAGAGAGAGTTCATATCGAATATCTGCCGCCCTTAAAAACAATAATTACAAGCTTCCAGGCAAAAAGATTATCATCAATATGGCACCTGCCGATATCCGCAAAGAAGGAGCAGCTTACGATCTTACCCTCGCCCTTGGTATTTTGGCAGCTTCTAATCAAATAAAGTCGGAAAATATTGAAAATTATATGATTATGGGTGAGCTTTCTTTAGATGGTAGTTTGCAACCCATAAACGGAGCCCTGCCCATTGCTCTAAAAGCCAAACAAGAGGGTTTTGCGCACTTTATACTGCCCAAAGAAAATGCCCAAGAAGCTGCCATAGTTAGTGGCATAAGTGTGTTAGGGGTCAGTAATATTACAGAAGTAATTAATCATTTTAATGGCACTGAAAGCATAGTTCCAATATCGATTGACGCACAATTTGCTTTTTATAAAAATACAGAGTATACCGAATTTGACTTTGCCGATGTAAAGGGCCAAGAAAGCATTAAGCGATGTATGGAAATAGCTGCTGCGGGCGGTCATAATATCATTCTTATAGGTCCGCCAGGAGCAGGAAAAACTATGTTGGCAAAACGACTTCCTTCCGTATTGCCACCTCTTACCCTTCACGAAGCACTTGAGACCACAAAGATACACTCAGTCGTTGGAAAGGTTAAAAACAGCGGACTTATCTTTAAAAGACCTTTTAGGTCGCCACATCATACCATATCGGATGTTGCTCTAGTAGGCGGCGGTCAGTATCCTCAGCCTGGAGAAATTTCTCTAGCGCACAATGGGGTGTTGTTTTTAGATGAGCTTCCTGAATTTAAGCGCTCTGTTTTAGAGGTAATGCGCCAACCTTTGGAGGATAGAGAGGTAAGTATATCGAGAGCCAAATTTACAGTAAATTACCCAAGTAGCTTTATGCTAGTGGCGAGTATGAACCCTAGTCCTTCAGGATATTTTTCAGATAATGATTCTCCTGTATCATCCTCGCCCGCTGAAATACAACGCTATCTGAGTAAAATATCGGGTCCATTGTTAGATAGGATTGATATACACATAGAGGTTACACCTGTTTCTTTTGACAAGCTATCCGATTGTAGAAAAGGCGAGAGTAGTTTAGAAATTAGAAAGAGAGTTATCAAAGCAAGAGAAATACAAGGTATCAGGTTTAAAGCTAATAACAAGCTGCATTACAATGCTCAAATGGATGTAAAGCACATTGGTAAGTACTGCAAGCTGTCTGATCAAAGCAAAAACCTGTTAAAAACAGCTATGGAAAAACTTAAGCTGTCTGCTCGAGCCTACGACCGCATACTTAAAGTATCGAGAACTATTGCAGATTTATCGGGCTCTGAAAGTATACAAAACCAACATATTTCGGAAGCTATACAATACAGAAGCTTAGACAGAGAAGGGTGGTTGTCTTAAATTAAGTTTAATATTTAGATGTTGGGTTAAATTACACTGGGGTAAATAAAATCACAATTGAATAAAAGTAATAAAATACATATAGCCTCTACACTAAAATTCATATAGCACTATTAATCAATGTGTTGTATTTAAAAAAGCAGTTTAATGTATTACACTTATTTTTTGATATTTAAATTAAAATACTTATTTTTAGTGTATTAATTGTATTATATTTACCTTATTTCAGAAAATTGAAGACCTTAAAGTAAAATCTAATTTATAAGTGCTGTTAAAGGGTGTGTAATACGCAGCAAATTATGTTTTAAAAAACAAGGTTTTTTTGGCTGATACTATTTACAAAATACTTAGGTCAGTTGTGTAATTGCATCTAAAAGAAGTCTATAAAACTCTGTTTTTCTTTAAATTAAGGCTGTGCAGCTAGAAAATTGCTCACGTATTGTTCGCTACAGACGTTTAGAATCATGCTCATCCAAAGTAACTTTATAAATTTGTCAATTAGCTCAAGTTAACTTAAAGTAAAAATTTATTTGTAAGTGCCATTAATAAGAGTATATGTAACAACGTGGTAAAATATTTTTTGAAAAATAGAGTTTTCTAGCAGTCACCAAATAACAACTAATATTATTTTTCAGAGAGTATTCCTATAGGACTAAGCAATATATAAACTAAAATAGTACAAATAACTACTGCTATGCTAACGGGTTTTAAATATTTCCAATTCTCAACATTTACATAGCCTTGGTTTTTAATAATAAAATTATTCTTTCTAGGGTATTTTTTACTTGCAATTATCATAGTTCCTATGGTTATTAAAAAGGCAAATGCAAGTCTGTGTAAAAAATGATAATCTACACCTAGAGCTTCCAAGCCAAACTTAGATAGCAGGTATAGTGCTACACCAGATACTAAGCCTATTTTGACTCCCTTTGCAGACACGCTTTTTATCAATAAGCCAGCTAAAATTACGGCTAAAATGGGCATGTTAAATATGCTGCTTAACTCTTGTAAAACATAGTAAAGACCCTTTTTCATTTGACTTATTAAAGGAGCTATAGCAATTATAACAACGGCTAATGCACCTGCTGAAATTTTACCTACTTTAACAATTTTTGTTTCGCTAGCCTCTTTATTTATATACTCTTTGTAGATATCTATACTAAACAAGGTTGACGCACTGTTTAAAGCGCTGTTAAAGGTGCTTAGTACAGCACCAACAATAATAGCAGCAAAAATACCAGTAAGGCTAGATGGCAGTACAGCTTTAATTAACTCTGGATATGCTAAATCTTGATTTTCTAAGCCTCCTTTAAAATAATAATAAGCAATTATACCAGGTATGACAACTATAACTGGAATTACTATTTTAACGAATGCTGCTATCAGCACTCCTTTTTGACCTTCTGCTAAATTTTTTGCTCCAAGAGTTCTTTGTATAATAGACTGATTCATAGTCCAATAAAATATTTGTGGAATAAATAATCCTGTAAAAATTACGGCAAATGGCAGGTCAGAGTCCTTATCGCCAATTGCGTTAAAATGCTCTGGAACTGTATTGTAAACCTTGTTAATGCCTGCAAAAATATCAGCATCTCCTATTTGGTAAAAGGCAATGATAGGAATTGCTAACCCACCTATTATAAGTCCAATACCGTTAATAGTATCTGATACAGCTACTGCCTTTAAGCCTCCAAAAATGGCGTAAAGAGAGCCGGTTAAACCAATTAAAAATATCATCAATACAGTGGCGTTAAAAGTTGTAGTACCTAAAATTTTAGAAACATTAAATATGCTTTCTAAATTGATTGCACCAGTGTAAAGAACTATAGGCAGAAGGGTTGTTGTGTAGAGTAAAAGGAAAAGCCCTGAAATTACTATTCTTGTTTGTTTGTCAAAACGCAATTCTAAAAATTGAGTAATAGTTGTTAGTCCCATTTTTAGATACTTGGGTAAAAAGTATACAGCCATAGCAACCATTGCCAATGCGGCTAAAGTTTCCCAAGCCATAACCTCCATGCCATAAGTATAAGCACTGCCGTTAAGCCCAACAAGATGTTCGGTGGAAAGATTGGTAAGCAACAAAGAGCCTGCTATAAATAATCCTGTTAAACTTCTTCCTCCTAAAAAATATCCATCCTTAGAATAAAGTTTTTCTTTTCTTGTAAGCCGCCAAGATACTATAGCTACGGTAAGCATAAATCCTATAAAAGGTATTAATTGTACTAGCATAATATGTTTAGTTAAATATTTATCTTTACTGAAAAGTTGCATTTGTGACTTGAATTTAGCTTGTTAAAAACACTAAAATCTGTATATTTAGTATTAGTAATTGCTAAGGGTAACTGTTCAGAATTTGAACATTTTTTATTTTTTCTGTAAATTTCTGTTTTATTTTGAGTTGAAGCTAACAAAAAAGTACAGCGGCACAAAGCAAGTAAGGGATTAAAAAGATTTTTAACGCAATACAACATTAACATAGTTGATATAAATTTGGAAGTTATAAAAACAAATATATAAATTAATATTAATTAAAGATAAATATTTTTTTATTTAACATATTGCAGATTAGATAGAGCAATTACAAATTTTGATTTTTCTTAAAATATTTATGCAAATGCTACGGCTAGGTATTGCAAATAATATAAGCAATTTTTTTTGTCAACAACAATATAATTAGCAAATTAAGTAGATGTATTTGCCTTTATATTAAGCTATTTAGTTTAGTAGCCTGCTTTTTTGCGAACCCTATTTAAAACTTTTTTGGCAACCACCCGTGCTTTTGTTGCACCAACGGCTAGAGCGCGATCTATTTCACTGCGATTTGTCATATAGTAATTGTATTTATTGCGAATGGTGCTAAACTTTTTGAGTAAAACATCAAATAATTCTTGCTTTGCAGTGCCATAGCCGTAATTTTTTCCTAAGTAATTAGCTCTCATCAAAGCTGCTTGTTTGGTAGATGCTATTAATTTATACAAGGCAAAAACAGTGTCAGTATCTGGGTTTTTTGGATCTTTTAAGGCAGTGCTATCGGTTTTTATTTGCATAATTTGTTTGCGCAGTTTTTTGTCAGATAAAAAAATATTAATACAGTTGTTTTTTGACTTGCTCATTTTATCCCCATCAGTACCTGGAATTAGCTGGGTATCTTCATTAATTTTTGCCTCAGGGAGGACAAAAACCTCTCCTATTTTGCTGTTAATCCTATTAGCTACATAACGCGTAATTTCTAAGTGTTGCAACTGATCTTTACCTACAGGCACAATTTGTGCATCGTATAATAAAATGTCTGCTGCCATTAACATAGGGTAGGTAAATAAACCTGTATTTATATCGGCTAGTCTGTCAGCTTTATCTTTAAAGCTATGGGCAAGGGTAAGTCGTTGGTAAGGGAAAAAGCAACTCAGATACCAGCACAACTCGGCAACTTCTGGAATATCGCTTTGACGGTAAAAAACTGTTTTATCAATGTCAATGCCACAAGCAAGCCAAGTGGCAGCTACACTATAAGTATTTTCGCGCAGTTGTTGTCCGTCTTTTATTTGTGTAAGCGAATGCATGTCGGCTATAAAAATAAAGGACTCATTATTTGGTTTATTAGCTAAATCAATAGCAGGTAGAATAGCTCCTAATAAATTCCCCAAATGTGGAGTTCCTGTGCTTTGAACTCCTGTTAATATTCTTACCATTTACAGTTTTAATTTATAAACTTTAAGTTTTACACAACAAACTATTTTACAAACTGTATTATAAAGTTTGTGCAATAAAGAAAAGATACTGCTATCAAAGGGCAAAAATAATTCTTAAATTTATTAAACAAAATAAATTGTAATTGTGTTTATCCAAACCAAAAGGGTTGTGCTAAAATTGAAAAACAATAAAAATTACTAAAGTCTTTTAAATACTTAACAGTTTAAATTCTATAAGTTTAAATTTTACAAAACTATAAATTAAATATAAAGCTAATATCAAAATTACAGATTAACTGCTTGATAATTTGCTTAAATTACTGAAACATTATAGTGTTTTAATGCCTGTTCTTTGGTTATAAAACCATTTTTTATGTCCTTTTTTACCTTTTCTGTTGGTCGATTTTTAGGATTGCCATAACCACCTCCTGTTGCGGTAACCAATTTTATCCTATCTCCTTTTTTGACCTTTACATTGGTAACAATATTGTATTTCTCTTCTGTGCCATCTGCTCTGATTACAGTGAAGTAGTTATAACTGCCATCTTTTCCTTTGTTAAGACCCCAAGTAGGAATTGAATAACCTAAAAATGCTCCTGTTAAATACGCTTGTTCAGATAAAACTTTGAATGTGAGATATTGTCCATTTCCGCCTTGAAATTCACCATATCCGCCACCTTCATTATGGAAGGTGTATTCTTCGACCAATACCCCGTACTTTCGTTCTCTAGTCTCGGTGGGTATATTATAAGATTCGCCATGGGCATAGGAAAATTGCCCTTTGTTTCCATCGTGGTATGCGCATGCCCCCCATCCGCCAGATAGCGGTTCTGCTTGAACATAAAATTCTTTGGTAACTGGATGTATTCCTGAGATATAAGTCACACAAACAGATCTAAAATGTCCAGCAGGTAGTTTTTTGGGAACTATAGGTCCTAAGGTTTTCATTAACAGATCAATAGCCGCCAAAAATATTTCATAATACACTGAAATTGGAGCAGGCGAATTGGCGCTAACTACTGTATTTTCAGGACATATTAATTTTACATGTTTAAAAGACCCATTATTTGCGGGTAAAATTGGTGTGGTTATAGATTTAAAAGCTACTCTTACTGCAGTTTCCAGTCCTGTTCTCGATAAATTTAATGGACCTTTTAACTGCTTATGAGATCCTGTAAAATCACAGATCATATTATTGTTTGAGATGGTAATTTTTAATTTTAAAGGAAAAGGACCATTTCCAAAACCATCATTTTCTATCCATCCTGTATTCTCATATACACCATTAGGAATTTTTTGAAGTTCCTTCAAACTAATTCGTTCCCCATATTCTATAAATTCTTTAGAAGCTTGTTTATAAGCTTTTAAACCATATTTATCTATGAGCTTTATTATTCTTACTGCACCCACCTTATTAGCAGCAATACCTGAAAATAAATCTCCCAAAGTACTTTTTGGAATACGAACATTAGCTTCTAATATTTGTACAATTGCTTTATTTAGCTTTCCTTCTTCTTTAATTTTTACAAAAGGAAAATGAATACCCTCTTGGTAAATTTCAGTTGATACTGTTGATACTGAACCTGGATTTGTTCCTCCTATATCTGTCCAATGTGCTTTATTGACAGTAAAGGCAACTCGCTCTTTATTGTAAAAAATTGGAGTGATAATGGCTATATCTGACAGGTGTGTTCCTCCTCCAACATAAGGCGTGTTAGCAATTATAACATCTCCTTTTTTTAAAGGATTGTCTTTGTTAAAACGTTTTAACGTTTCTTCAACTACAAGGCTTATGGCAGCTAAAAATGTGATAACGCCGTTGCCTTGAGCTAATAATCTGCCTTTGCCGTCAGTAATGCCCACTGCATAGTCTAATGCTTCATATATGATAGGGCTCATGCTGGTGCGTTGAATGGTTTCAAACATGGCTTCACCAATTGAGATTAAGGAATCTTGAATAATATCTGATGTAAATTTATTTAAACTCATAATTATTGTGCTTTGCTTATGATAATATTGGCATACTGATCAATTGTGAATTGATATTTAGGAGGAATAACAGTAGATGTAGACTTTTCAACAATGATTGCTGGTCCTTGAATAGTCATACCAGAGTCCAATTTATCCCTATCATAGAAGTTGCTATTGTGAATACCCAATTCGTCAAAATCTACCTTTTCACTGGCAATTATGGCTTTTTCAATTGAATTGCCTTTAACCTTTGCCTTAGCAATTACCGGTTTGTTTACAATAACTTCTGCAACAAGATGGTAATTGACAATTTCTATTTTGGTGCCTACAAGATTAAAGGCATATGTTTTTTTGTGCATTTGGTGAAAATCTTTTTCAATTTCATTTATCTTAATGTTATTCAAATTGTTCAGTTTTAGTTTTACTGAGTGCTCCTGACCGCTATATCGCAAATCCAAATAATACTCGAAAGAGATATCTTCTTTTTGATAAGAATCTCTTTCATATGCTTTTATTGCCTCTCTTTTCATCTCATTAAAGACTGTTATTAGAACTGCAAAATTTTCTGCACTTAAGCCTATTGCATTTGTGCGGATATAGTCTCTGCGCAAATCAGACATCAACATTCCAAATGCGGAAAATACACTTGCATTTAATGGCACTATAACCTCTGGTATATGAAGCTCTTCCGCTAAATAGGCTCCGTGCATAGGTCCGCCTCCACCAATTACTACTAATGAAAAATCTCTGGGGTCATGTCCTTTGTTGACCGATACACTTTTTAGGGCATTGACCATATTTGAATTGGCTATTCGAATAACACCTCGCGCTACTTCGGCTATGGTCATGTTCAATTTTTTGCAAAGTGGTTTTACGGCTCTTTCCAAACTGTTAAAGTCGGGCTTTAGCTCTCCTGCTAAAAAATAATCTTTGTGTATTCTATTACACACAACATTGGCATCTGTTGTTGTGAAATTCACGCCTCCTTTTCCATATGAAGAAGGCCCTGGCTTAGCAGCAGCACTTTTTGGACCAACTCGCATTTTACCACCATCATCCAACCAAGCAATACTACCTCCTCCATTGCCAATTTCAACAATATCGATTACTGGTGTAAGTATTGGAAAACCAGCTTGAGTTTTTGTTTTTTCAATATTATAGGTGGTTACTATTTTAGGCGTTCCGTTTTCAATCAAGGAGCACTTTGCAGTTGTACCTCCAATATCTAATACCAATAAATTTTCTTTGCCAATAGTTTTGCCTAAAACTACAGCACCAAGTATTCCGCTAGCAGGACCAGATTCTATCAAGGTAATGGGATTGGTCTTTACGTCTTCAACAGTGGTAATCCCTCCATTTGATTGCATGATGTACAGATTTTTTTTATATCCCAACTTTTGCAGATTATAAGTTAGATTATTTAAGTATTTGATAACTATAGGTTTAACATATGCAGAGAGTACCGTTGAACTTGTTCGCTCATATTCTCTCCACTCCCGTGTTACCTCGTGGGAGGCAATAACTTTCAGATTAGGGTATTTGTGTTTTATTATATCACTTAATTGTTTTTCGTGAATTGGGTTTTTATAGGCATGCAACAGGCAAATTGCAATTGACTCTGCGTTTTCCAATATAAAGTACTCCATTAAATTCTCAATATTATTTACATCTAAGGGAGTTAATATTTCGCCTAAATAATTAATACGTTCCTTAACCTCTTTTCTTAAATAACGCTCCACAAAGGGCTCTTTTTTTTTAAAGTTAAAATTGTATAAATCTGGTCTTGTACCTCTTGCAATTTCTAGTACATCTTTAAAACCTTTAGTAGTTATCAATGCAGTTTTAGCTCCTTTTCTTTCTGTTATGGCATTAATTACAACTGTGGTTCCATGAGCAAAAAACTCAACAGCACTTAAGTTTAGGTCGGTTTTTTTTATGGTGTTTATAATTCCTTTTTCGAATTCTTCAGGTGTTGTACTAGATTTTGATACTTTTACATTTGTTACTTCCCTTTTATTTTTATTGTAATTAAAAAAAACAAGGTCGGTAAAAGTTCCTCCTATGTCAGTTGCCACTCTCATCTTATTTTGTTTTAATATTTATCATTTTTATGCTTAAAATTGGCAGATATTGTATTAGCTTGCTGGTTCATTTAAAAAAGTTTATTTGTGATTTGTTAATAGCTTAGTTGCTTTTCTATTTTTAATTAGAGGGAGAAGGGTAAACTAAAGTAAATTATTTCAATAAATTTAAAACCTATATGACAGGCTAATTCCTATTGTTGTAGGTGTGCTTGGGAATCTTAAATTGTTAAACCCAAACTCTGCCGTTGGGAAAAACTCAGTATTGTATTTAGTATTAAAAATATTATTAGTCCATAAAGTCAGTCCAATTTTATTTAATTTCAAATTGATTCTGGCATTTACTAATGTATATGGGGCTTGTTTGTACTCTTCTAGCGGATCCCAATATTGAGTGCCTTTATTGTCAATATTAACATAAAAACCTAAATTAGATTTTTCTGCTAACTTGAAGTTGGCGTTTGCTCCCACCTGCAAGGTGCTTTTTAGGGTATAAGGTGATTTATTTCCGCTGACATTTACTTCTTTGTGTGCGTTATAATCAAATGCAGCGGCGTTGGTGAGTATGTTGTAATTTCCTTTTTTTATTTTACCATTATTAACTCCTAAGCTAGCAAAGAAATTGAGGTTGTTTGTTGCTTTAAATTTTATTTCGGATTCAAAACCAGTGATAGTTGACTCTTCAAAATTATATATTCCTACTATCGATGGCGTTAACGGAATAAAAGTGTATTGTTGCTGATTTTTAAAATCTATATAGTAAAATGAGTTGTTGAAAATAATTCTATTGTTCAGAAAACTTGTTTTTAGTCCCATCTCATAGTTGTTTGTAAACTCTGGTTTATAAGTTTTTTTAAATTTCACGGTTTTATCGGTGTTAAATCCGCCACTCCTATAGCCGCGTCCGTAATTAGCGTATAACAGCATATCTTTAGATGTTTTATATGCCAATGAAAACTTTGGTTGCCATACAGTTATATCATTATCTTTGGTTGTATTTGTAATTTTAGTTTTGTTTTTAAGCCTATCATAATCGACACGTACTCCAGCCGAAATAGTAAACCTTGTTGATATTTTAAAATCGATAAACCCAAAAGCAGCCAAGGTTTCAATTGTATTATTGTCATCCGTTCCAATTAGTGGTTCATTACTGTAGTTGGCGTTAGCTGCCGAGGCATCGACAAAGCCTCCTTCATAAAAGGTTTTATTGAGAAAGGTTGACGTATTTAAATAACGTTGACTATTTTGATACAAAGTTCCAAATGTATAATTTAATTTAGAGTGTTTATTGCTTTTTGATATCAATCTTATTTCTTGACTAAAGGTATCTGAGTCAGATTGTTGTGATACTTTACTAAAAGCGTATTGAGAATAGTCATTCTCACCTATATAATATCTTCTTACAATATTATAAGAAGTAACAGATTGTATTTTTAATTTGCTTAACGAACCCTCAATTTTAAAACTGCTCAATGAATTAGACAATTCGGAATCGCCTTGAGTATCACCAAATGGCTCATTGGAGTAATCATCATCTGCTAAAACAGCAAGGTTAACATCAAAAATATTTGTTTTAGTTACATAATAATTCCCTCCCGCATCAATTTTAAAATTGTCTTGAATAAAAACTGCCGACCACCTTGGGCTAAATCTGTACTTTAGCTTTGCTCTTATATTGTACTCTTTTAAAAAATCAACTTTTTTATTTAAAAAGGTATTATTGATCAAACCGTCAAAAGTGCTGTATCTGCCCGTAAAGCTATAGTAAAACTTGTTTTTGTTGATAGCTCCTGACAAGGATGATTTGACACTAAATAAACCACCGTTGCCAGTTGAAAGCTGTAGCTTAGCTTTATTGTTGTTTGTAGGGTCTTTTGTTGTAATGTTTACAGCACCTGCAATTGCATTTTTACCGTAAAGCGTTCCTTGAGGACCTTTTACGAACTCTAACATTTCAATGTCATATAATGACATGTTAATTGCACTTGCATCTGGCAATGTCATTCCGTCAATAACAACTGCAATAGGAGCTTCTGCATTTCTGATTTGAGAAATTCCACGAACAGAAAGAAAATTTACACCAGGCTGCTGTGCTTCGTTAAAAATCACATTTGATATTTGTGAGGTAAAAGTTTGAATATTATTAATCCCTGATGCCTCGATGTTTTGGGCATTGATAGCCACTGTTGTCTCTGGAAGACTTTGAATGGCTTGTGTTCTTATACGTGCTTTACTCGCAACCGATATGAACCCTTTAACAGTTACACCTTTTAACTGATTAGTTTCTTCTTTAAGGATAATAGTTATATAGTTTCCCTTAATTTGCACAGTTTTAGTTTTAAAACCTAAAAAAGAAACTATCAATTCTTTAGAGTCTTTATTGACAGAGATGATAAACTCTCCATTAAAATTTGTAATAACTCCATTGTTGGGATTGTTTTTTTCAACAATGTTTACTCCAGAAAAGGGGTTGCCAGAATTATCGGTGATTTTTCCGCCAATATCTTTTTTTAATTGTCCGAAAGCCGATAAGTAAATAATTGTTAAGACATTTAAAAGTAAGTATTTCATTTCGAATATTTTTTGTGTTAGTCGAGCAAATCTATAAATTGGATATTGTTAATTTCATTATTCTTATTGCTTTAATATTATTTATTTAAAATAGGAATTAAAATGGAATTTCGTTATTTTTGCTAGGATAGTTAAATTTTTATAATGAATATTAGAGGAATTCAGATTTCAAATGGTTTTATGCTCAGTTTGCACAAAGAGCTTTTGGTCGTATTCTCTAAGCATTATTTGATAGAAATAAAAACACTTACCGTGTTTCAATTGTATGGTTTTGGAAATTATGACGAAAGTCGTCCAAACTTAAAAGGTTTTATTAAAGAGGTTACTGGACAATGGATAAATGGAAAATATCTGTACAATAAAATCAGGGAAACAGAAAAGGGAAATAATAAGCATACAAAATTGCGAAGAGACTATTTATCGCTTTTAATTCTTGCCGCTGGCTATGACAATTACAATCAATATCTAAACAACTCTCCTTATATAAGTGCAGATATTCGGAAAGAAGAAGGAAGTGGATCTGATCAAACATCTAATGATACTTATGCTCTTTATTATGTTGGGTACTATGTTGAAGATAGGCAATACTATATAAAGTCTAAATTTACCATTTATAAGATGAGAACAGCCTCATGGGAAATTTTGTACTGGGAAAAAAGACATGAACCTACATTTTATACTTATTTTGGCAAATGTGTTCCTATCAGCGAAAATGCCTTATCGTTTTATTTTAACAAGGAAAATTCAAATTTAAATAAAGAGTGTTTTGTTAATGTTTTCTACGGAAATAATATGCAAACAAAGCCTGTTTTGTTAGGAGCATATTGTGGCTTTGACAGAAGTAACAACCCTGTTATTGGAAAATTGGTCTTTGAACAAGTAGGTAATGCCGATGAGCAAAACGATAAGGTAAGGAATAATAAAATAAACCCTATTTTTCATAACTACCTGTATTCTGAGAGAATAGAGGTAGATGGAATTTTGCCTCACAAAGACTCTGATTTGTCGGTTTCGTTTAATAGGCTTGAAATAATAAACTTTTTGATAGGTAATTATTTAGGTTTCTATCTCGATAAAAACAATTATTTAATACCTATTTCTTTTGAGGTGTTAAACGGGTTAGGAGAGTTAAAGTTTAAAGTTAACAATACAAATTTTAGAGGTATTGGCAGAATTAGCAGAACTGAGAACTACCTCATATCTGAATTCAGTGAAAAAAACAAATCCTTTTCACAATTTTCTCTACAAGTTCAACCATTGGAGAGAGACTTATTTTTAGGTCATATGCTTATCTACTGTGGAGCAAATGTTTTAAATGGCAGAGCACTGCTTTGGAAAAAGAATAAAAAACTTCAAAAATTTATGAAACACAATAAGGAGTTTTACTTAAAAAAAACTAATTTGGATAATTTTGTCAATATAAAAATTACCGAGTACCTTGAAATTAATGTTTTAGATACTGCTCGAAAATAAAAAAATTTACTGATAATTAAGCTTATGTATAAACTTCATTTCTATATATTCTATTAAAATATAACTGTAAGTAGTCTGTTGAAATATTTTTTTAGGGTATTTTATTTTATATTATAATATTTAATTGCTTTAGCTAAAAATACTTAAACACTGTAACCTTTGTAAGTTTTTAAAAAAGATTTCTGTCAGAAGGTTTGTACTTATCCCATTTTAATTGACTCATTACAGACGATTTAACCCCAATAAAAAAATAATAGCTAGTCCTGCCAAAGGGAGTCCAGTTAAAGTTTAGACGCCAGCTATCTAAGTCTCTCGAAAAATTTAAGCTAGTAAAAGTAAAAGCATTGTTTTTAATATCATAGCCAGAAGAAAAGTTTACTTTCCACTTAGGCGATAGTTCAACATTTCCGCTAAACATTAAGGAGTTATTCCCAATGTTACTGCTTAAACCAGTGTTTGAGTAGTTAACAGAATACACTAGGTTTAATGACCAAGGTATCTTAGCCTTGTATAAATCAGCATACTTAGCTTTTAAACTATCATCCTCATTGCTTAAAGTATTATTGGCAAAGCCATTAGCAGTAGGAAGGTTTTCGCCAAAAATATCTGGTGTGTTTTGGGCTCCGTTTCCCTTATTAGCCTTATCTTTTTTGTCCTTATCCTCAAAATCTTTGCTAGAAAAAGAGTAGTTTGCAGTAATTCCGGCATTTGTTAATCTAAATATATTTGGGTTAAAAGCGTTAATTTTCTGTCCTTGGCTGTTTACTTGATAAGGGTCAAGTGTAGCATTGATATTTAAGGCTAACTTATCTTTAAACAAACGTGTGCCAGCGCTAGATGTAACAGGACTCCAACGCAAGCTATCAGCAGTAATATTATAGCTGGTATTAAAGTTGAGGTTGTTCAATATGCTAATTTTTTCAACTTCTTCATCACTATCGGGGTCTTTTGGAGCCACCTTTGCCTCTAAAACATTGTTTAGAGATATTCCTATAGAGTTTGAAGTACTACCACTTGGAGTTCCGTAAATTCCTCCCTCAAAGGGCGAGTAACTCAGCAAGTCAGCAGGGTCGTCACTTTGCTGTACTTGTAAATTATGTCCCTTAGCAAAATCGGGTCTATATCCGTATGAAACAGAGGGTCTAAACGTGTGCCTTATAGTCTTTAACCTTCCTTTTTTAAAATTAAAAGTGCCGTAAATACTAGTTGAAATTGATGCGCTGAAATTGTACTCGTTAAAACGATTAAAGCCATTAATAGTATCATTGACAACGGCGCCAAAACTCCCGTCAGTATTTTCTATACTTGTATCGTATCGTTTGTTAATTTTATTAAAATACCAAACATCTTTATAGCTTACAGATGGAGCTAAAGTAAAAAACTTTAAAAGCTTTATATTGGTATTTGTACTTAAATTGTGCTGTATACCCGATTTAGCAGTTCGAAACATTTTAGCTGTTAAAAACTCTTCATCGGTAGTATTAATTCTATATTGAGCGTTAGAGCTGTAACTTAAACCCATTTTTTGGATTGGATTTTTTTTAACACCTCCCTTGCCTGTAAAGGGATATATCCTATCCATGTTTAACTGCAATAACGGTAGAGTAATTAAAATGCTGTTGTTGTTAGTGTTTTGTTGATGATTACCTGTTACAGTCATATTAAATGGTGTGCCTAAAAATTTTTTGTAATACGAAACAGACGAGAAAAAAGAGTTAGTTAATCGCTGCGAAACATTTATTTGATTTAAAGACTGATTGTAATATTGACTGCTACCTAAGTTTACTGAGGATGTAAACCTTGAATTAGGACTCAACTTAGCATCCTGACTGTGATTCCACCTTAAATTAAAATTTGTCGATTTACTATATCCACTTAAACCTCTTATTCCTTCGATGGTTTTTTCGTAGCGAAATGAAAAGTCTCCGCTGAACTTATACCGAACATAATAATTGGAGTTTGCTTGAAAACCCCAAGAACTATTAGTGTAAAGATCTCCTAAAACTGTTAAATCCATATAGTCGTTAAGCACAAGGTAGTAACCGCCACCTTGTAAAAAAAAGCCTTGCCTATTGGTTTCGCCAAAAGTAGGAATTATAAAGCCCGAACTGCGTTTGTTTGTTAACGGAAAGTATGCAAAAGGCAAAAATAAAGGCGTCGGAACATCGGCTAAAACTAAGTAACTTCCACCTACAATTATTTTTTCACCTGGCACTAATTTAGCCTTGTCAGTAGCAATATAGTAGTCGGGTATTTTTTTTTGAGAAGTTGTAAAGCGGAGTTTTCTCATATAAATGGTTGAGTCGTTTACTCGCTTGGTTTTTTCTCCATAGGTAATTATACTGCTTTGAACAGTTTTTACTCCGTAAATTAAAGCTTTTTTTGTTTTAAAATTAAACAAAATAGAGTCTTGTTCACTTTCCTGACCTCCTTGCTTAAACTGAGGACTTTGATGATAACATAAACTATCTTTAATCCCCTTGGCATAAACAGTATTGTTTTTGTAGTCTATTGTAATAATACCAGCTTTCAAATCTAAATCAGTATAAGTAACATGAGCCTGGTTGTATAGTATAACAGTTTTATTTTTAGCATCTTGTATTGTGTAATCTTCAGCATCATGGTTAATTATATCCTCGATAACTTCTTTTGATATAGCAAGGCTGTCAGCAATAACGGAATCTTTAGCTTGTTTTAATGTATTAACATTTTTGTTAACAGTATCGTTAACTAGTAGTTTAGTATGTTTAACCTTAGTTGTATCAATTTGAGGGGTTCTAATATTTTGAGAAAATCCCAAAACAAAGCACAATAGGCAAGTAGCTAAAAGTATATGGCGTAAATTTGTTGGCAATACTATAAATACTATTTTTGTGTTTAATAAAATGCTGTTTATTATTTGAACTAACAAATTTTAAGCACCAAAATTACTTAAAATTTATTGATGACAATCTTAAAGTTAAGCAAATATATCTTTAATAAATCAACTTATATTTTTTTTATCTTTATTAGTTTTTTGTGCTTTACAGCAAAACTCAATGCACAAAAAAAATATGTAGTAGTATTAGATGCTGGGCATGGAGGTAAAGACTACGGTGCCTCAAGAGGTAAATATACAGAAAAAAAAATAGCCCTGAACTTAGCTCTAAAAACTGGAGAAATATTAAAAAATGAAAAAGATATAAGGGTTTTTTACACTAGAAAAAAAGATGTATTTGTAGAGTTGCACAATAGAGCAAGGATAGCCAATGAAAAGAATGCCGATTTATTTGTGTCTATTCACTGTAATGCCAATATGTTATCTAAACCTCAAGGCGCCGAAACCTATGTTTTAGGACTAAAGGGGAATAAAGATAATTTAGAAATAGTAAAAAAAGAAAATGAAGTAATACTGTTAGAAGATAACTACGAAAGCAATTACGATTACGACCCTAATGCGCCCGAAACAGTTATTGCTCTATCCGTTTTACAGGAAGAAAATCTAGATAACAGCTTGGCGTTTGGCGCTTTAGTACAAAAAAACTTTAAACAAATTAAAAGAATAGATCGAAAGGTAAAGCAAGCTAATTTTTTAGTACTTAGAGAAACCGTAATGCCAAGTGTGTTAATTGAGCTTGGCTTTATATCAAACCAAACTGAGGGTAAATTTTTAAACTCAAAATCAGGGCAACAAAAAATGGCAAAGGCCATAGCTACAGCTATTGCACAATATATAAAGCAAATTAAGCTAAATACTGTTAATGAATTATATGTTGAATTAAATAAAAAGAAAACACAAGTAAACACTTCAAAAAAATTACCAGTTGCAGCAAACACTAAAAAGCAGCACAGCAAGTCAAGCAAAACTACAAAAACAAGCAATACAAAACCCAATACCTCAGTTAATAAACATAAAAAGGGTTTAGAAGATAAAAAGCAAACTGCCGATAAAACTGAGCAAATAAGTAAAACAAAAGTAAGTAAAACAAATATTGACAAAGGAATTAGATTTAGGGTTCAATTAGCTGCCTTTAAAAATAAGCTGTCGAGCGATAAGTTTGTTTTAAAAAAACTCACCGATGTTGAGTTGATTTTTACAGGAGGTTATTACAAGTATTTTTATGGCAATACACTTGATTTTCAAGAAGTAAAAAGAAAACAGACCAAAGCAAGGCAGGCAGGATATTTTGACGCTTTTATAGTAGCTTTTAAAGATGGCAAGAAAATTTCAATAAAAGAGGCACTTAGCTCAGAGTAATTTAAAGTTGTTCTTGCTGTGCAAGTAATAAAATTATTGTTATTTTCGCCTGTAATATTTTCAACTATGTCAAAAGAGTTAAAAACAGGAATAATAGCTGTTATTATAATTACATTGTTCATATGGGGTTACAACTTTTTAAAGGGGCAAGAGTTGTTTAGCTCAAGTAGCAGATATTTTTATATTGAATACGACAATATTAACGGTTTAAACACGTCAAGCATTGTTTCAATTAACGGTTTAAGAGTAGGTAAAGTTAGTAGTATTGACTTTAGTACAGACCCTAAAAAAAGAGGGAAATTACTTGTTACCATTGCACTTGAAAACAATTTTAAATTTTCAAAAAACAGCATCGCCAAGATATACTCAGCAGGCTTAATGGGAGGACAAAACCTAGCCATTATACCTAGCTATGTTGGCAAACAGGCTAAGTCAGGAGATTTTTTAAAAGGAGAGATTGAAACAAATTCAATAGCCTCATTAAACAACAAACTAATTCCTAAACTTGAGCGCACATTATTGGGAGTTGACTCTTTGTTTGCAGGCTTTAATCAAATTTTAAATTACAAAACCAGAAAAAGCTTAAATAGAAGCATTTTAAACTTAGAAAATACCCTTGCCGATGTTAGAAAAACATGGGCTACAGCAAATTCAATATTAAGTGATAATAAAACAAAAATTGAAGCAACTCTTTTAAATACAAAAAAAATTACAGATGATTTTTCAAAAGTATCTGCTGATTTAAACAAAGCAAAACTTGGAGATACTGTAAAAAAACTTGAGACAACCCTAACTGCGATAAACCAAATTTTAGATGAAGTAAAAAACGGTAAAGGCACTCTAGGAAAGCTATTTAACGATGAAAAAGTATACAACAACCTAGCCAATGCAACTAAAGAATTGGAAGAATTACTCAGAGAAATGAAGTTAAACCCCAAGCGGTTTGTACATTTTTCTCTATTTGGCAAAAAAGCCAAACCTTATACAAGGCGAGATAACCCAAGCGAAGACGATGACAAGTATTGAAAAGTAAGTTGGATTAATATTGTATCTTTTATTTAGGCTTGCCGCTTATAAAACAGCAAATTATACATGGAAAAATATATAACAAACATCTTTTTTGCAATTGTATTATTTGCAGGCATAGGATACTTTGTAACTAATGTTCAAAAACTTATCAGAAACATTAAGCTAGGCAAAGCTATTGACAGAAACGACAGAAAGTCGCAAAGATGGAAAAACATGGCAAAAATTGCTTTAGGGCAATACAAAATGGTTCGTCGTCCTATTTCAGGCATATTACACGTAGTAGTTTATATTGGCTTTTTAATAATTAATATTGAAATGCTCGAAATTGTTATTGACGGTTTATTAGGGACGCATAGAGTTTTTCAAAAACCCCTTGGAAATGCAATTTACGGCTTTTTAATTGGAACCTTTGAAATACTGGCTGTATTAGTGCTATTTTCAGTTATTGTATTTTGGTTGCGCAGAAATATTAAAAAGGTAAAGCGTTTGCAAAATAAAGAAATGAAAGGTTGGCCTAAAAACGACGGAAATATCATTTTGTATTTTGAAATAGTTCTTATGTCGTTGTTTTTAACTATGAATGCAACCGATATCATCTTTCAAAAACAAGGAGCTGGAAATATTGTATCACAATTTATAACTCCTTGGTTTAAGGGTTTTAGTGAACAAGAATTACACGTTATAGAGCGAGTTGCTTGGTGGCTACATATAATAGGAGTTTTAATATTTTTAAATTATTTATATTATTCAAAGCACTTGCACATATTATTGGCTTTTCCAAACACCTTTTTTGCCAGTCTTAAACCTAAAGGGCAATTAAATAATCTTGAATCGGTTAGCAAAGAAGTTAAGATGATGCTAGACCCACAATCCGATCCTTATGCTGCTGCAGATGCAAGTGAAGATGAAAATGAACCCGAAAAGTTTGGTGCAGCTGATGTAATGGACCTAAATTGGGTACAACTACTCAACGCCTATACTTGTACCGAATGTGGGCGTTGCACCTCTGCATGCCCAGCAAATTTAACAGGTAAAGAACTATCACCTAGAGCTATTATGATGAAAACCCGCGATAGGCTTGAAGAAGTTGGTAAAAATATTGACACTAATAAAGGTAGTTTTATATCTGATGGTAAACAATTGTTAGACAATTATATAACTAGAGAAGAGCTCTGGGCTTGTACTACCTGCAATGCCTGTGTGGAGGAATGCCCAGTTAGTATAGATCCCTTGTCGATTATTATAGAAATGCGTCGTTATTTAGTTATGGAAGAATCCGCTGCTCCACAAGAGTTAAACATAATGATGACCAATATAGAAAACAACGGAGCACCTTGGCAGTACAGCCAAATGGATAGACTAAATTGGAAAGACGAGTAATATAAAAATTATATTTTAAATGAACGTACCAACTATGGCAGATATGACGGCACAGGGTAAATATCCCGAAGTATTGTTTTGGGTAGGTGCCGCTGGAAGTTATGACGATAGGGCAAAGAAAATTACCAAAGCATTTGCTAAAATTTTACTATACGCTAAGGTCGATTTTGCTGTTTTAGGTACAGAAGAAAGCTCAACTGGAGACGTTGCTAAAAGGGCAGGTAATGAATTTCTATTCCAAATGCAGGCAACTACAAATATAGAAATTTTAAATGCTTATAAAATAAAAACCATAGTAACCTGCGACCCACACTCGTTTAACACCTTAAAAAATGAATATCCCGAATTAGGAGGCATTTATAAAGTGTTTCATCACACTCAATACATAGGCAAACTACTCAGCGAAGGGCGTTTGTCAATTAAAGGGGAAAAGCTAAAAAACAAGCGTTTAACCTACCACGACCCTTGTTATTTGGGAAGAGCAAATAGCATATATGAAACACCGAGGGAATTACTGCGCAAACTAGGAGTAATTAACTCAGAGATGAAACGCAACAAAGCAAGAGCTCTGTGTTGTGGAGCAGGAGGTGCCCAAATGTTTAAAGAACCTGAAAAGGGGAACAAGGATATTAATATACTAAGAACTGAAGATGCCCTTAAGACCAAGCCTCAAATTATTGCAACTGCCTGCCCTTATTGCAATACTATGATGACCGATGGGATAAAATTTAAAGAAAAGGAAACCCAAATACAAGTAAAAGATATTGCTGAATTAATAGCCGAAGCCAATAATTTATAAAATAAAAAATCCTATGCCTTTCATAGAAAATGACAATTTAGTTAAATTATATGAAGAAATAGACTTACTAAGCAATAGAGAAAAAGATTTAAAAAAAGGCTATATTGATTTAAAATTAGAAAACAACAAAATTGCCAAGCAAAAAAAAACCTATATTTACCTATCGCTTGTTTTAATGTTGCTTTTAAGCGCTTCATCACTTTTTTTCTTAACTCAATTTAATAAAAAACCTAAGTCTGAATTTCAAAATGGCAACTTACAGAAAACAATTGACAGTATTTCTGTAAAAAAAAATAAAAAAAAAAACATTACTAATAATAAGGTAATTTATGCAGTTCAAATTGGTGTGTTTAAACAGCTAAACATAAACAATTCAAACAATTTAAATAAAAGCTTTAAAAAAATTATCAATCAAAATCAAACCTATACCTATAACATAGGTGAGTTTGACAATTACAACCAAGCCAAAAGTTTTAAAGAACAAGTACTAAAACTAGGTATTAAAGATGCTTTTATAGTAGCTTATAAAGAAGGCAAAAGAATGAGCATAGAACGCGCTTTAGCAATTAGCAAAAACACAAATGATTAAAAATTATATAAAAGCTGCCAGACTTCGCACACTTCCCCTATCGGTTTCTGGAATTATAGTTGGGGCTACCCTTGGTGTACTCAGTTTACACGAGCACAATTTGTTTAAACACACTCACAAAATATGTACTATATGCTTAGAAGGAAAATTTCAACGAGAAATATTTATTTTTTGTTTATCCATTTTAACAACCCTTAGCTTTCAAATATTATCAAATTTTGCCAATGATTACGGCGATGCAATAAAAGGAGCTGACAGTAAACGCAAAGTAGAGCTGCGCATGGTTTCATCAGGAGCTATCAGTTACAAACAGATCAAAAGAGCAATCGCTATAAGTGCAATTTTAGCTTTACTTTTTTCGCTACTGCTTATTTACACTGCTTTTGAAAAAAACAATTTAATGTATACAGTGCTATATTTTGGCTTAGCAATAGCCTGCATTGCAGCAGCAATAAAATACACAGTAGGTAAGCAAGCTTATGGTTATAAAGGTTTTGGAGATGTATTTGTGTTTTTATTTTTTGGTTTACTGGCAGTAGTAGGAACTTATTTTTTATACACCAAACAATTAAAATTTGCTGTATTTCTTCCCTCTTTTAGCATTGGTTTGCTCAGTGTTGCTGTGCTAAACCTAAACAATATGCGCGACAGAGAAAATGACAAGTTATCAGCAAAAAATACCCTAGTGGTAAAAATTGGAGTCGAATTTGCCAAATACTATCATTACTATTTAATTGCAGCATCCTTGTTATTTGCCTTGCTATACACACTAATTGAATTTAAAAGCACATTTCAATTTTTATTTCTATTAACATATATACCACTAGCTAAACACCTGCATTTTGTTGCAACAAATAAGAACGAAATACTACTCAATGGCGAACTTAAAAAAGTAGCTATGAGCACCTTTTTGTTTGCTGTGCTTTTCTCATTGGGGCAAATTTTGTAATTTTACTAATGCTTAAATTATATTTAATAAAACCTTCACAAAGGTATTTAGCAAACCCAGCTAATCATCCTCACAAAAAAGGTAATAAACAATAAGTATCGAGCTTAGCAATTCTTTGATAAGCTTATTAAAATATTAAAAATCAAATGTTAAATTTATTAGTATGAAAATAACTTATTACGGGCATTCGTGCTTTGGGTTTAAAATTGACAATACCTATTTGTTAATAGATCCCTTTATTACAGGAAATCCCAAAGCATCAAAAATTAATTTAGCAAAAATAAAAGCTGATTATATTTTAATTACTCACGCCCACCAAGACCATGTGCTTGATGTTGAAGTATTAGCTAAAACTACAGGAGCAATTGTTGTTTCAAATTATGAAATAGCTATGTATTACGGTGCAAAAAAGCTAAAAGTGCATCCGCTGAACCACGGAGGAAGCTATAAGTCTGAAAATTTTACAGCAAAATATGTAAATGCTATACACACTTCTTCTTTTGCAGATGGAACTTATGGAGGACAACCTGGAGGCTTTGTAATATCAGGACTAAATAAATCAGTTTATATAGCTGGAGATACTGCCCTTACTATTGATATGCAATTAATTCCGATGAGTACTGAGCTAACAGCTTCCATCTTGCCTATTGGAGGTAGTTTTACTATGGGAGTTGAAGATGCTATTACTGCGAGCAACTTTATTAAATGTAATAGAATTATAGGTTGTCATTATAACACGTTCCCAGCTATTGAAGTTAACACAGAACAGGCAAAAAAACAATTTGCAGATAAACAAAAAGAATTGCTATTACTTAAAATTGAAGAAACAATTACATTGTAAATATGCAGTATAATATTTAAAAAATTACTTATACTAACTTGTTTAAAAATAAGCAACTATGATAAAAGCCAGTTACAAACAATATATTTTGCAATTTAAACGAGCAAGTGCTACTTCAAGAGGAGTATTAAACAATAAGCAAACTTGGTTTTTAACCCTGCTGCAAGGAAATAAAAAGGGAGTTGGAGAGTGTGGCTTATTTAGAGGATTAAGTGCAGATGACAGACCCGATTACTCAGAAAAACTCATCTGGGTTTGCAAGCATATTAACTTAGGAAAAAATAAATTATTAGATGAACTAGTAGAATTTCCTTCTATTCAATTTGGGCTAGAACAAGCCTTTTTATCACTCAGTAGCAGCAATCCGCATCATTTGTTTCCATCGCTATTTACTCAAGGGAAAAAAGCCATTCCCACAAACGGACTTATATGGATGGGTGATAAAAAATTTATGCAACGCCAAATTAAAGAAAAGTTACAACAAGGATTTACAACTCTGAAAATAAAAATTGGAGCTATAAATTTTGAAACTGAGCTAGCCTTATTAAAAGCTGTCAGAGATGAATTTTCTGCAGATGAAATAGCTTTGAGAGTTGATGCTAACGGTGCCTTTAATCCAGCAAATGCTTTAGAGAAGCTAAAAAGACTGTCTGAGTTGCAATTGCATTCTATTGAACAGCCCATCAAGCAAGGGCAGTGGCAAGAAATGGCACAGTTATGCGAGCTAAGTCCCTTGCCTATTGCCTTAGATGAAGAATTAATAGGAATTTATTTAAAAGAAGAAAAACAGAAGTGTATCGAAACAATTAACCCTCAATTTATAATACTAAAGCCTAGCTTAATTGGAGGTTATAAAGCAAGTGAGCAATGGATAAAAATGGCGACAAATAAGCATATAGGATATTGGATAACTAGTGCTTTAGAAAGCAATATTGGTTTAAATGCCATTGCTCAATGGACGCAAACCTTAAACAATTCAATAGCGCAAGGTTTAGGTACAGGAACTTTGTTTACAAACAATATTAAATCTCCCTTAGAACTTAAAAACGGAAGCTTACACTATAGTAGCAGTAAAAAATGGGATTTTAATTTTTAAAATTATGAATTATATACAACAAGCTCACAAAGGAAAAAACCAATGGTATCACTATTTAGCTTTTTTGGCATTAGTGTTTTTTGGCTGGCAAATTTTAGGGGCTATTCCTTTGTTAATTGTAGCATTTACCTATGCAAAAGATAAATTTGAGTTAGCAAAAGCAGCTGAAAACAGCTTTACAAGCTTAGAAATTAGCAACAATTTGTATTTGTTTTTAATAATTACCATGTTTGCTATTGGATTGCTATTTGTGTTTATAGGAATAAAATACATACACAAAAGAACTGTAAAAAGCCTTATAAGTGGTAGAAAAAAAATAGATTGGCAGCGATTTTGGTTTGGCTTTACTATTTGGGGCTTTATTTTAATATGCCTAACAGGTATTGGAATTTTATTAGAACCTGAATATTATAAGTGGAATTTTAATCCTGAGTCTTTTTTTATATTGTTAATCATATCATTTTTATATCTGCCCTTACAAACCAGTTTTGAAGAATTACTATTTAGAGGATATGCCATGCAAGGACTCGGTATTTTGGTAAAAAACCGATGGTTTCCGCTATTGGCAAGTTCCTTAGCTTTTGGCTTGTTGCACGGATCAAATCCGGAGGCTGAAAAGCTAGGTGCTATTTCAATGGTGTTTTATATAGGTACAGGCTTGTTTTTCGGGATTATAACCCTATTAGATGAAGGAACAGAATTAGCATTGGGTTTGCATGCTGCCAATAATATAGTAGCTTCACTTTTTGTAACTACAAGTTGGTCGGCTTTAAAAACCGACGCACTATTTATAGATACCTCTGAACCCTCCGCAGGATTTGAAATGTTTTTACTTGTTTTTGTTCTTTACCCTTTAATATTGTTTGTATTATCAAAAAAATATGGATGGAAAATTAGTCGTGAAAAACTATTTAAATTAAACACTTCGCTAAGAAGCTAATCTGATTTTTTTAAATTAGGAGATTATTTAAGGAAATTAAATTTACTGTTAACTCATGTATTAAAGAGACTGATATGACATAATATGTTATAACATCGAAACTTTTTTTGGTAGTGGTTTAAATCCATTGAAATGCTTATTTTTGAGTATGGAACACAATACTATCATTACATATCCTTATTGTGATTGTTCAGAACTTCAGAAGAATGGTCGCAGTGAAAATGGAACGCAATGCTGACGTTGCAAATCTTGTTTAAAGAATTTTCAACTTAGCTATAGCCATAAAACTATAGAACTTGGCATTAAGGAGCAAATTGACAAATTAATTCTCAATAGTTCGGGAGTTCGAGATACAGCTAGGGTTTTAGGGATTAATAAAAACACAGTAATATCTCACTTAAAAAAACGCTTCAAGTGAACCCTTATTTGCTAAATAAAGAAGAATTTCAAAATCTTGATCATTTATTAGTAAGCTTTCATTATACCGCAGAGGCAAACGAGTTTTGGTTTTATATGGGTAGTAAAACCAATCAAAGATGGACTTGTTATGCTATGGACAAACAATCAGGAATTATATTAGCTTGGGTTAATGGAAAGCGTACAGATGAGAGCTTTCTTAAATTGCTAGACCTCTTAAAAGATACTCCTATTGGTAGATGCTATATCGATGATTGGGGAGCTTACTCCAAACATCTCTCAAGTGGTATGCACACTATTGGGAAAGACCTTACATGGAAGATAAAGAGAAAGAATTTGAATTTTAGGACACACATCAAAAGACTTAATAGAAAGACCATTTGCTTTTCTAAAAATGAACAGATTCATGATAATGTTATTAGAATGTATATTGAAAAATACTATTACAAATCAGTAACTTTTGGAAAACATCAACACATTTGACCCAGTGCCAAATAGTCAAGTTAAATTCTGTATAAAAAAAGGTTAATTTTTTCTGCCTTTACAGCAAATATGTTTTTAAAAATAAAGGTTTTATAGTTGATACTATAAAAGAGCTACCAGGTTTTTATTCAATAAATTCTTGTTTTAGTTTTTTTGACAACTCTTTATATGTATTGTAAAGTTCAAAAACTCCATTTTTAATATACGATATATCACCGGTTTCCTCCGATACAACTAAGCATAAAGCATCGGTGCGTTCAGTAACTCCAATAGCTGCCCTGTGTCTTAAGCCAAAGTGCAAAGGCAATTGTGTGCTATCAGAAATTGGCAGTATTACCCTTGTTGCAACTATATAATTATCTCTTATAATAATAGCTCCGTCGTGAAGCGGACTGTTTTTGTAAAAAATACTTTCGATAATAGCCTGATTAACCAAAGCGTGCATGGTATCACCTGTTTTTGCTAAAAAATCTAAATTATTAGTCTTTTCTATAACAATGATAGCACCTGTTTTTGTTTTAGACAAACTTTTACAGGTTTTTAAAATAATTTCAGTATCAATTTCTGAATTAATTTCTGACTTTAAAAACTTTAATTGCCTTAAAAAATTTCTTGGTGTTGAAAAATTTGCAGTTCCAATAATTAACAAAAATTTGCGTATTTCCTGTTGAAAAACAATAATTAAGGCTATTACTCCTCCCGATAGTAAATAGCCCAAAATTCCACTTAGCATCTCCATATTTAGAGCTTGGGTAGTTTTCCAAATAATAAAAATAAAAGCAATGCCAATAACTATATTAATGGCAACTGTTCCTTTTAATAGCTTGTATATATAATAAAGCAGTGCTGCTACTAATATAATATCTAATAGGTCTAGAATGGAAAAATTAATAAAATCTACTTTCATACGATTTACCTGTTTTTGTAAAAATACTTAATTTTAAAGTAGTTTTATTGCTCACTTAGTTTTTTTACAAAAATGCACAGTTTAGCCCTTTAATCTAGTTCCTACAAATTCTTATAGTCTTAAATTAGCAATTGCTTGATAACTTTAAGAATTTGAACTGCTTGTTTTACATCGTGTACTCGCAAAATGCTAGCTCCGTTGAGCAGCGCAAAGGTATTTGCCACTGTAGTTGCATTTAGAGCTTTATCGGCAGTTATGCCAAGGGTGTTGTAAAGCATGGATTTTCTGGAAATTCCAACCAAAATGGGCACTTCTAAATTTTCAAAAAGTTTTAGTTTTTTCAGTAATTCAAAGTTGTGGGCAATTGTTTTTCCAAAACCAAAGCCAACATCTACAATTATATCGTTTAGCTTTAAGGCTCTTAGCTTGTACAGTTGTTGAGCAAAAAAATAAGTAATTTCTTTGACAATATCATTGTATTGCGGATTTAACTGCATGCTCTGAGGTGTTCCTTGCATATGAGTTACAATATATGGAACTTGCAGTTTTGCCACTGTGCAAAACATTTGCTTATCCATAGTGCCTCCAGATATATCGTTTACAAGGGCAGCTCCAGCTGCAATAGCCTCACTAGCTACTTTGCTTCTAAAAGTATCGACAGAGATAATTATTTCAGGAAATTTTTTAAGCAGTAATTCAATAGTTGAAATTACTCTTTTTAGCTCCTCTTCTTGCGAAACGTGCTGTGCTCTAGGACGTGAAGAATATCCTCCAATATCTATAAAAGCAGCCCCTTCGAGGAGCATTTTTTCAACTTGTTTAAGACTAGCATCAGCACCTGTGTACTTCCCACCATCAAAAAAAGAATCTGGAGTTAAATTTAAAATCCCCATTACTTTTCCAAAGCTCAAATCAATTAATTTACCTTTACAATTTATGGTCATCTATAACTTTTTAGCAAGCGTGAATTTCTTTAAGTGCATTTTAAATATCCCATAATTTCAGCTAGTAAGTGAAGGTTCTCGATTTTTTTATAAAATATCACTAGCAAAGTACATACCTTTTATAAAAGCCCGCATCTACTTGTATAAGCGCTATTTATACATGTATGTTTAATTGTTATTCAGCTTATTAAAAGCTTTAAACGCTTTAACAGCATCCCAATTTAATGCCTTTGTACCTATGCGAATAATCTGCACTTGCATAGTGTCATTCTGTTCAATATTGTTTACTACCTCTTGACCTTTTACCACACTTCCAAAAACACTGTGCTTACCGTCAAGCCACGGAGTAGCTGTGTGGGTTATAAAAAACTGAGAACCATTAGTCCCTGGACCTGCATTAGCCATTGACAGTCTGCCTGGGGCATTGTGTTTTAATTCAGGATGTATTTCATCGTCAAAACTATATCCGGGGCTACCTGTTCCTATTCCCAAAGGGCAACCACCTTGAATCATAAAATCGGCTATAACCCTGTGAAACTTTAAACCATTATAGTAAGGGATTCCCAAAGGTTTAATCATGTTTTTTAAACTACCTTCTGCCAAAGCAACAAAATTTCCCACTGTTCCTGGTGTTTTTTCATATTCTAAGTTGATTAGCACCTCACCCTTGGGGGTACTAAACTTTGCATAAATTCCATTATCCATATATAATATTTATTTTTTAAATACATTTAACTATTTGATTATGTTTAAAGTAGCAAAACTAAAGCTAATACCTATATTTATATTATACGAATTTACTTTGCCAAAAGGGGCATATAATTTGCCAACTGAAGTTTTAATTGAAAAATTTTGAGCTAAAATGTAATCAAACCCTGTAGTAGGTTTTACAATTAGCCCCTCGCCAGTATCAACTCCAGCACCTCCAGCTACCCCTCCAGTTAAACTTATAAAAACTCTAACCTTATTCTTTGCTAGGTAACTGCTAGCAAAGCCTATACCTACTAAACCTTGGGCATATCCACCCGATTTTCCAGCATAAGCAAACCCTGCCTCACTTGTTAAATATACATTTTTATTCAATTCATAGTTGTACAAAAGAGCAAGCAATTGCAAATCAACTAAAAGCACGGCATTTAAGTTATCTGTTTTGGCAACTTTAAAATAACTTTGATTTTCAAGTCCTAGGCTAATACCCTTACTAATATATGTATACTTGTTAAAAGTAGCTTCTTTAAAGTTTAAAGATTGATACTTTAATCCAAAGCCCCAAGTATAGGCTTCAAAATTTCCTGCTACAGCTCTGTAGTAGCCAGAGTGAGTGCTCAATACAATTTTATTGGATACTTTTATATCTAAACCTGTGGATGGATACAGCGTTAAGCCCCCCTCAGGTTCTATTCTTCCACCTGCAGCACCCAAGCCCAACTTGCCAAACAAATTGAAATATTTTGATTGAAAAGCTAGGTATCCCACACCAAAAAACAGATCCATAAACCCAGCCCTTAAGCCCTTGTAAACAGCATCGGTATGAATGAAAAGAAAGGTTTTCTCTCCTGTGTACTTTTGAAACTCAAAACCCAAAGCATATAGAGTTTCACTTAGTTTAGTACCGTTGTCTTTTTTAGAATTACCTATGGGTTGAAAGAAATCAAAACGCAATTGTTGTACATTTTTTTTTGCAGTACGTTTTTCTAAATTATCAAAAGTTAAATTTTTATGTTTAAACCTTTGATGTGCTTTGCTGTGGTTATAAAACCTAAAAATACTGGGTATTTGCACAAAAAACGATAGAGAGTTGCTTTTGATTTGTCCAGAATAAAAGTCAAAACGACTAAATTGCATTCCAAATGAGTAGTTTACAGCCTTGTACTGTAATCCTACATTAGGATTGATATAAGCACCGTCGTTTACTAAATAACGATAGCCACCACCACCACCAAAATTAAAATTAGCATCTAAGTACAGATTTTTATACAATTTTTGTGTTGCTCCTAGGGCAATGCCAAGTGCAAATAAACCTCCTTGATCACCAGTTATCGCTGTATACATGCCTGCTCCTGCATATAGCCAATTATTTAGTGATACTTTGTAGTGCAAACCCATTAAACCCATCCTCAGTTTTAGATCAACATACTTTTTAGAAGGCATTTTAACAGAAATAAAATTAAGTCTGATTTTATTTTCAAACACTCTGCTCTTTAATTTGTTATCTTTTTGCTGTGAATAAGTGCTGCTAACAGTCAAAAAAAACAAACACAAAAAAGTACTAAAAAATTGTTTTATTGTATATTTACCTTTATTCACTTATTTTTTTGATAAAAAAGTACTTTTATTTGTCAAGTTAAAATTCGTTGGTAAAATGCAATTTTACTGTTGGAAATTTACTTTGTGTCATTTGTATACTAAAAGCCGAATCGGCCAAAAATACTAAGCGTCCTTGTTTGTCATTTGCTAAATAACGTTGTTTAATTCTTTTAAATTCTTTAAAGTCTTCACTTTTTAAAGATTCTGGCGCTACCCAACAAGCCTTGTAAACAGCAATGTTTTCATAATTACAACTAGCTCCGTATTCGTGTTTTAAGCGATACTGTATTACCTCATATTGCAGAGCTCCTACTGTGCCTATAATTTTACGACCATTAAACTGCAAGGTAAAAAGCTGAGCCACTCCTTCATCCATTAATTGGTCTAAACCCTTGTAAAGTTGTTTAGCTTTTAAAGGATCTGCATTGTTTATATATCTAAAATGCTCAGGCGAAAAACTAGGTATTCCCTTAAAATTCAATATTTCACCTTCTGTTAGCGTATCACCTATTTTAAAACTACCTGTATCGTGCAAGCCTACAATATCGCCTGGGTAGGAGGTGTCGACAACTTCTTTCTTTTCAGCAAAAAAAGTGTTGGGGCTCGAAAATTTTATTCTTTTACCCTCTCTGACATGTAAATAAGGGGTATTTCTTTTAAAAGTGCCCGAAACTACTTTTACAAAAGCCAAGCGATTTCTGTGTTTAGGGTCCATATTAGCATGAATCTTAAAAACAAAAGCGCTCAATGCATCTTCTTTTGGGTTAACCCTACGCCTGTCCGACATTTTTGGCTGAGGTTTAGGTGCTATTTCAACAAAGCAGTCTAAGAGCTCTTTGATGCCAAAATTGTTTAAAGCCGAACCAAAAAATACAGGCTGCAATTCACCAGCTATATAATTAGTTTGGTCATAAGCTGGATACACCTCTTTTATTAACTCGAGTTCTTCCATCAAAGTTTGGGTTAGCTCATTGCCTATTAGGTTTTTAAGCTTAGGTACCTCAATATTGTTAAAAGTTGTCCCTTTAGTTATATTTTGTTTGTTATTTGCCGAAAATAGGTTTAGACTTTGATTCCAAATATTGAATATCCCTTTAAAGTTGTAGCCCATTCCAATAGGAAAACTCATAGGTGAGACCTTTAAACCTAATTTTTGTTCAACTTCGTCAAGCAGATCAAAAGCATCTTTACCCTCGCGGTCAAGCTTATTTACAAATACAATTATAGGAATTTTGCGCATCCTGCAAACTTCAACCAGTTTTTCAGTTTGCTCTTCAACACCTTTGGCAACGTCAATTACAACAATAACACTATCTACAGCTGTTAGGGTTCTAAAGGTATCTTCTGCAAAATCTTTATGCCCTGGGGTATCTAAAATATTTATTTTCTTGCCTTTATAATTAAAGGCTAAAACTGAGGTTGCTACCGATATTCCTCTTTGGCGTTCAATTTCCATAAAGTCAGAGGTTGCACCTTTTTTTATTTTATTGCTTTTTACAGCACCAGCTTCCTGAATTGCACCTCCAAATAAAAGCAGTTTTTCAGTCAAGGTTGTTTTTCCAGCATCGGGATGTGATATAATGCCAAAAGTGCGTCTTTTCTGTATTTCTTCTAAAAAAACCATATATATAAAGTTGCAAAGGTAACATTTTTAAATAAGCACTTAAATTCAACTTTTTAAAATATACTCGGGGTATATTCAACTAGCAAGTGCAAATTTTGTTAGTTTTAAAGCAACTTTTAATACTTTAATTAATTATTGGGTTATGCTGTATTTTAAACAGATAACAAATTAGATAAATAAAGTTTGATATATTTGTAGTTTAGGTTTTTAGGTAGTTTGACCATCATCTATTGATCAGTGATCAGGTTTAAAGCCTATTTCAATATAAATTGAATTTTGTAAGTTTGTTTTTTACAAAGCTTTAAATAAAATTTTTATTTTTTTTACATGGGGCAAGAACAGGTAATTTTAGTTGACAAACAAGACAGACAAATAGGGGTGATGGAAAAAATTGAAGCTCATAAAAGAGCTTTGCTCCACAGAGCTTTTTCCGTTTTTGTTTTTAACACTAAAGGACAATTATTACTACAGCAACGTGCCGAACATAAATACCACTCACCTTTACTTTGGACAAATACTTGCTGTTCGCATCAGCGAGAAGGCGAAAGCAACATAGAAGCAGGCAAAAGAAGATTGCAAGAAGAAATGGGCTTTACTTGTCAGTTAAAAGAGGCTTTTAGCTTTATATACAAGGCTAATTTTGACAATGGTTTAACCGAACACGAACTCGACTATGTTTTGATAGGCAATTTTGACGGAAAGCCTAAGTTAAACCCAAATGAAGTGAAGGCTTATAAGTGGATGACCTTAAAGCAAATTAAAGATGAATTAAAAAATAAGCCAAAGTTATACACTGAGTGGTTTAAAATTATCTTTAAAAAGTCGTATCGCAAAATTTTAAAATTTACTTGAGCTATGCCAAGAGCAACCATACATAGAAAAGCCCATTTTAACGCTGCACACAGATTGTTTAATCCTGATTGGAGTTATAAAAAAAACTTTGAGGTTTTTGGCAAGTGTAGCAATCCTAATTACCATGGTCATAATTACGAATTAATAGTTTCATTAACAGGTAATATAGATAAGCAAACGGGCTATGTATATGATTTGTCTAAACTAAAAGAACTTATAAGAACCGAAATTGAAGAGGCTTTTGATCACAAGAATCTAAATTTGGAGGTTGAGGCGTTTAAAAACCTAAATCCTACGGTTGAAAATATAGCTGTAGTTTCTTATAATAATTTGAGAGTGCTTATTGAAAAAGAGTACGAGTTAAAGCTTACCTTATATGAAACTCCTAGAAATTTTGTGAGTTATTCGGGAGATTAATATTTTTGATTTAAATTGCAAATTATATAATTAATTTGTTTAAACTAATACTTTAGTTGTGAAGCAATCCTTTATAAAGTTTGCCCCTATTTTAAAAGAAAAAATATGGGGTGGAGAAAAGTTAATACATTATTTACAGAAATCATCAAACCAAAAAAATATAGGCGAAAGCTGGGAAATTTCAGATGTGCCTGGCAGTGTTTCAGTAGTTGCCAATGGTGAGTTAAAGGGTAAAAAATTAAGCGAATTGATTAAAACTTATAAAGGCAGTTTGGTGGGAAACAAGGTTTATAGGCATTTTAAAAACAAATTTCCTTTGTTGATAAAGTATATCGATGCTAAAGAGGCACTGAGCATTCAGTTGCATCCGCAGGATGATTTAGCACTAAAGAGGCATAATTCATTAGGGAAAACCGAAATGTGGTATGTTATGCAGGCTGATAAACAGGCTAATTTAATAGTGGGGTTTAAAAAAGATATTGACAAACAGCAGTATTTAGAAAAGCTAAACAACAAGCAACTGCTCGATATACTAAATGTCGATATGGTTAAAAAAGGTGATGTTTATTTTATTCCTGCAGGAAGGGTACATGCCATTGGCGCTGGAGTTATGTTGGCAGAAATACAACAAAGTTCAGATATAACTTATAGAATTTACGATTGGGACAGGAAAGACAAGCAAGGAAACTCTAGAGAATTGCACACTGATCTAGCTCTTAGTTCTATAAATTACAAAGCAATTCAAAGCTATCGTACCGAATATACTAAAAATCAAAATACTCGTAATAGGTTGGTTGCTTGTCCTTATTTTACTACCAATATACTGCCTGTTAAAGGAAGTTTTAGGGTAAACAATAGTACAGATAGTTTTAAAATATATATGTGTGTGGAGGGCAAAGTAAATTTTAAAGCCCAAGATGAAACAGAACAATTAAGAGTAGGTCAAACTTTATTGGTTGTTTCTGATTTAGAAGAATTTAATATAAGCTCCCAACAAGATTCAGAATTGCTAGAGGTTTATATACCATAATGAGGTATAAGTGCGTCTTATTTTTTGTAGCAATAAAAAACAGGACTCTTTTGTAAAAAGTTTATTTTAAAATAACTTTTTTGGTATCTATCCAATTCCACTTCCCACCAATAATGCCCTTTTCAACAGTTATAATACCCGGATTGGCCCTAACCATGGTTTTTAAGGTAGTTTCGTCGCAAAAGCCAAAAGCGTAAGGAAGTCTGTATTTTTTTTGGGCAGCTTCAACATCTTCAATATAAGATGCTGTTAAGATATAAATTTCATAGCCTTTGTTGCTTGCCTTTTTAGCAAGTTCAGCAATAGGCTTAACAGCTTTTTTATTGGCTTTTTCAAAGCTATACATAACAATGAGTAAGGCTTTGCTTTTTGACAACATAGTGTTTAATTGGTCTCCCTGTTCAGTTTCAATCATAAAATCGTGAATGGGAGGTATTTCGCCATCACCTTTATAAATCATATTTTCAGCAATATCTGTGCCCACTGCATAAGCCCTAAAATCAATAAAAGGCAAGTGCTTTAAAACATAATTAGCAATAAACAAAGAAATAACAACCGCAATTAAGGATACCCAAGCTGCAAGCCTAGCTGATAATATGGGTTTTATATGCTTTAAACCCCATATTAAAATTACAATAAGCCCCATAAAAATGAGATTTTTGTAAAAGGTTTCCTCAGGGCTAAGTTTAATGGCATCGCCAAAGCAACCGCAGTCGGTAACTTTGTTATAGGTATATGAGTACCAAGTTAAAAACAAAAAAAATAAATTAATAAAAAATAAACTCCTCACAGTAAATTTAGGCTTATAACCAACTAATAACATAATTCCAAGTACTAGCTCGGCAATTATTAGCAATATTGAAAAAGCTAAGGCATAAGGAGTTAAAAATTCTATATTGAGAACACTTTTGCTAAAGTATTCTTCAAACTTATATTGAGAACCTATAGGGTCAACCAATTTTACAAAGCCTGCATAAACAAACAATACACCAACTAATACTCTTGAAATTTGGGTTACTGCTTTTAATAACATAACAAGGTTGTTTTTTAATTTGTTAATCTTGTTTTTCTGAATGATGAATTAGGGCAAAAATAGCATAATTAATCATATCTCGGTAATTTGCGTCAATGCCTTCTGAAATTAAAGTTTTTCCTTTGTTGTTTTCAATCTGTTTAACTCTCAGTAATTTTTGTAAAATTAAGTCTGTAAGCGACGAAATGCGTACTTTCCTCCAAGCTTCGCCATAGTCGTGATTTTTGTTTTTCATTAGATCTCTGGTAATACCTATATGCTTGTTGTATAGTGCAGTTGCTTGCTCAGCAGTTAAATCGGATTGATTTGCAACGCCCAATTCTAATTGAATTAAGCCTATAACGGCATAGTTTATTATACCTTTAAATTCGGATATTTCACCCTCGTCAACCTTTCTGACAGGGTTTTCTTGAAGTTGCCTAATTCGCTGGGCTTTTATAAAAAGCTGATCGGTTAAAGAAGAAGGTCTTAAAATTCGCCAAGCACTGCCGTAGTCAGCTATTTTTTTTACAAATAACATTCTGCATTTATCAACAATTTTATCGTACTGCTTGGAGGTGCTTTTCATACGTTCACTCTTGTTTTTATATTTCGGTTACAACAATTGGCAATTAAAAATTTTGCTCTAAGACAAATTTTTTCCTGCTTTTAGCTTTTGGTTTTTTATTTATTAAAAAATAAGGTAAAAATAAGAAATCAAATAAGTTTTACCTTATTTTTTTCAAAAAAATTGATGCGCAATAGCGATCTGCCTCCATTTATAAGAGTAAAATAATGTATAACTAGTGCAGTAATTACAATCGTAATTGATTGTGTGTTGTTGTTTTATTAATTGGCTACTTTATTTTTTTGCAATGATGCGTTTTTAACATAAATTTTTAACACAAAAAAATAACAGTAGTAAATATACATAACAATTTATTAAAACTAAAATTTAATAAATAATATAAATTTGCACCTCAGTTATTGTTTAGATATAAAACAAATTAAAATCATTAAAAAATAATTTACCTAATTACATGAAAACACGTGCCTTACTTTTGCTGGTTTTTTTAATATATTTAAGTAGTTTTAGTCAAGAGCTTTGCAATAGTCCTGAGGAAGAAATTATAGATCCAAATAGCCTGAGCAAATGCGAGGTGGAAGAAAAAAAAGAAAGCAGCAGCACTTCGAGAAAAATAATTAAAACTGTGTTGAGTACTAGAAAAAAAATAGTTAGCAGACTTACGACTCATCCTAATAATATAAATTCTGATATATTAATTAACAATGATTTACAAACCAGCAGCATAACTGCCGAGCTATCGCGCACTAATAATACATTGAAGTCAAATACTATACTTTTTAACCTAGTTGATGAGGTGCCTTTATTTCCAGGTTGCTCAAACAAGGGTAAGGATATAAACACTAAATGTTTTAAGAACAAAATGGAAAAGCATTTTTACAAGTATTTTAATCCAGAAAATATAATTGAGGATGAAATATTTGGCAAGGTCAGCATCAAGTTTGATATATCTATAAAAGGTAAAGTAGACAATATTGAAATATTTAGCGCAAAAAAAAGTGCTAAACTCAACAAAGAAATAGCTGATATATTAGCTAAGCTACCCAGTTTAAAGCCGGGAAATATAAAGAACTTGCCTGTAAATGTTACTTATGTTTTTTCGATAAACTTAACTTTAGATTAATTTTGTCTTTACTTTAAATAATATATAAACAAAACAAGTTTTAAAGCTGAATTAAACTTATAGGATATAAACAACTAAAAGTAAGATTAAAAATATATTTCTTGTGCCAAGCGAAAGGTATTGGCATGAGCTTCGACAATAATTTTAATATCTTTTGAATAACCACCACCCATACAGCATACAACAGGTATTTTGTTATTGTAGCAACTCTGTAGAACAATGCGGTCACGCTCTTTGCAGCCATTTAAGCTAAGCGATAGTTTCCCTAGTGCATCGCTCTGCAAAATATCAACGCCACATTGGTAAAAAATGAGTTTGGGTTGCTCTTGGCTTATGAGTTTAGGCAAGGTGGCTTTTAAAATACTTAGATATTCTTGGTCTTTAATTCCGTTTTGCAATTCAATATCGAGATCTGATTGTTCTTTGAAAAATGGGTAGTTGTTTTTTCCGTGCATTGAAAAGGTAAACACCGATGGATCTGCCTTAAAAATTTGAGCACTGCCATTGCCTTGGTGTACGTCTAGGTCTAGGATTAGAATTTTGCCCACCCCTTTTTGTTTTTGTGCGTAACGAGCTGCTACTGCTTGATCGTTTAGCATACAAAACCCCTCGCCTCGGTTAGTAAAGGCGTGATGAGTGCCTCCCGCTATATTCATAGCAATTCCGTACTCAAGAGCATAATTAGTTGCTTTTATGGTTCCATCGGCAATGATCATTTCTCTATCTATGAGTTGTTGACTTAATGGAAATCCAATTCTTCGCACTTCTCTTTCAGAAAGATTTCTACAGATAAGTGCTTGGAAGTAATCGAGAGTGTGTACTCTTAAAAAGTGTTTTTTATGCGCTATGCTTGGGATAAAGAAATTTGAACTAACACAGCTTCCTTCAAAAAGTAATTGCTCGGCTAACAGTTCGTAAACCTGCATTGGAAACCTGTGTTTATCTGGCAAAGGATGCTTGTATATTTTGTGATAAGCTATTTTTAACATATTAATTTAAAACTTCAAAGTCTAGCTTTGTTATACAAACTGAATAATCTGCATTATTACCGTTAAAACAAAACAATTAAAAAATTTGTTTTTTGTTAAAAAAAAATTAAAATATAAATTTAAATCTAATTAAACTAATACACTTGTGAACCGTTAGTTACCTTTGAACGAGGTTGTATAAAACTCAATTTGCCATCGGGGGTTTTAGCCATTAGTATCATACCTTGACTCAGGATACCGCATAGTTTGCGCGATGCTAAATTGCAAAGCACCAGCACTTGTTGTCCTATAATCTCTTTAGGCTCATAACTTTCAGCTATACCCGAAACAATGGTTCGGCTATCAATACCTGTGTTTACTGTTAGCTTTAATAGTTTTTTAGTTTTGGCTACTCTTTCAGCATCAATAATGCTTCCAACTCTGAGGTCTATTCTTAAAAAGTCATCAAAATTTATCGTGTCTTTTAAAATTGCTGTTTCTTGATTTTCAGCTTCGTTTGCTTTTTTAATTGCCTTTAATTTATCTAATTGCTTTTGAATAATTGAATCTTCAATTTTAGTAAATAACAATTTCGTTTTTTTTGTTTCAATTTCATGACCCGATTTAAGCAAAGCGGATTTAGCACTAATATCGTTCCAGTTTAGTTGCTCCTCACTTTGGTTAATCTTTAAAATATTTTTTAACTTATTTGCAGTAAAGGGCATAAATGGTTCCGATAGTATTGCTAAACTAGTGGAAATTTGCAAGGCTACATACATTATGCTTTTTACTCGCTGCTTGTCTTTTTTAACAATTTTCCAAGGTTCTTCATCTGCTAAGTACTTGTTGCCCAAACGAGCCAAATTCATAAGTTGTTGCAATGCCTCTTTAAAGCGATATTGCTCAATAGATTGTGCTATGCTAACAGCAAATTCTTTTATTTTGTTTAAAGCATCTCGATCTGATTGTAAAAAACTAATTGGTTTGGGTACCTCGCCCTTGTAGTAGTTATTAGTTAAACTTATTGCTCTGTTTATAAAGTTGCCATAAATATTTGCTAATTCATTGTTGTTTTTAGCCTGAAAATCTTTCCAAGTAAAATCGCTATCCTTATTTTCTGGAGCATTAGCAGTTAGGGTATAACGCAATACGTCTTGTTTATTTGGGAATTCTTCTAGGTATTCGTGCAGCCAAACTGCCCAGTTTTTTGAGGTTGATAGCTTGCTGCCCTCTAAGTTTAAAAACTCGTTAGCGGGTACATTTTGAGGCAAAATAAATTTGCCATGTGCCTTTAGCATAGCAGGAAAAATAATGCAGTGAAATACTATATTGTCCTTGCCTATAAAATGTACTAATTGAGTGTCTTTATCTTGCCAATAATCTTCCCATTTTTTACCTTTGCTTGTTGCCCATTCTTTGGTTGATGATATATATCCTATAGGAGCGTCAAACCATACGTATAAAACTTTTCCTAAGGCATTTTTAACAGGAACTGGAATCCCCCAATTGAGGTCGCGTGTTACAGCTCGAGGGCGCAAACCATCGTCTATCCACGATTTTACCTGCCCTAAAACATTGGGTTTCCAATCGCGATTATGCTTTTCTAAGATCCATTCTTTAAGGAAATCTTGATATTTATGCAGAGGCAAAAACCAGTGTTTAGTCTTTTTTAAACTAGGAACATTGCCAGTTAAAGCCGACCTCGGATTAATTAAATCGGTAGAATTATGACTAATTCCGCATTTTTCGCACTGGTCGCCATAGCTTTCTTCATTAGCGCATTTAGGACAAGTGCCTATTACAAAACGATCGGCTAAAAATTGCTCTTCCTTTGAGTCGTACAACTGCTCTGTTATCTCTTCAGTAAACTTGCCCTCTTTGTGTAGTTTTTTAAAAAAATCTGAAGCTGTTTTGTGATGTAGTGCCGATGAGGTACGCGAATAATTATCAAAAGAAATGCCAAAGTTTTCAAATGAACTTTTGATAAGATTGTGATATTTGTCAATAATTTCTCGGATTGATATTCCTTCTTTTTTAGCGCGCATTGCTATAGCAACTCCGTGCTCGTCTGATCCACATATAAACGCTACCTCTTTGCCTGTGGCACGTAAATATCTCGCATAAATGTCTGAAGGAATATATACTCCCGCTAAATGACCTATGTGAATTGGACCATTAGTATAGGGTAAAGCAGCTGTAATTGTGTATCTTTTGGGTTTGTTCATTTAATATAACGCTAAAAATTAAAGTGTAAAAGTACAAAAAAGCTGTTTTTTATACCGAAACAAAAAATAAATTGCTTTTTGCGCAGTAGCTCTTGTTTAGACAAAATTTTAAAAGGCTAATATTAACTGAACACTTATTAAATTAAACTCATAATTAAAGCATTGTAAATTAATAATTTATATTTTTATATCTTTGCGTTTTATTTATTTTAAAAAAACAATTTACTGCATAAATTAAAGTTTAAAAGTTAAAATTGATTTTTAATAAGTTATACTTGTTTTGTGATTTTAAAATACAAGTCTTAAACTTAAGCAAATTGATATTGTAAAATATAATTTTTAGATTATCTTAAAAAAATGTAGTTAAAGCATTAGTATTCAATTATAATAAAAAATAAGTTACAAAATGACTAGAAAATTATTTTTTTTAATTCTGATTTTTACAAAGGCAATGCTCAACAGTCAAAATTTAAACAATAGGCTAGTAAAACCGCCTTTTTTAAGCAAAGGAGATACTATTGCAATAGTGGCACCTGCGGGTGTTTTAAAAAATCAACAAGAAGTTATTGCTAATGCAAGGGCTTTGGCTGAAAGTTGGGGGCTTAAAGTGATATACGGCAAGCATATTTTTAATCAAAATCATCATTTTGCAGGAACTGATAATGAGCGCTATCGAGACTTTCAAGATGCGTTAAACAATAGGTTTGTAAAAGCCATTTGGTGCGCAAAGGGTGGATACGGCTCGGTTAGGATTTTAGATAAGTTAGATTTTACTGCCTTTAAAAAGAATCCTAAATGGATAATAGGATATTCTGATATTACAGCCTTTCACAGTCATATACACAATTTAGGGGCTGAAACCTTGCACGCTATGATGGGAAACAGTGTGCAAAAAGAAACAGAAGTTATTGCGCAGAGCATTGAAACACTCAGAAAAGCTTTGTTTGGAGAGGCTTTATCTTATACTATTCCTTCGTCAAAATACAATCGAGTTGGCAAAGCAAAAGCGGTGCTTGTAGGTGGGAATATATCTATACTGGCTTCTTTGTTGGGCTCGAGTAGTCAAATTTCTGTGGATGATAAAATATTATTTATCGAAGATATAGGAGAGTACAAATATGCCATCGATAGAATGTTGCAAAGTCTAAAACGAGCTGGATACTTTGAAAAAGTTAAAGCAGTTGTGGTAGGAAGCATGCATGAGATTAAAAAAAATACAACTCCTTGGGGCAGTTCAATTGAGGAACTTATTGCAGATGCTATTCCTAAGCATATACCTCTGTTATTTGGTTTTCCAGCTGGGCATCATCCCGATAATAGGGCTTTGGTTATGGGAAGAACAGCAATATTGACAATTCGTAAACAGGGCGATTCTGATCTAAAATTTGAATTTTAAAATTAATGGCTCTACACAATGAATTTGGAAGAAAAGCAGAGTTATTAGCAGTTGAGTTTTTAATTAAAAAGGGATATGATATACTCGGTAAAAATTATAAATACAATAAGGCTGAAATTGATATTATAGCTCAAAAGTCAAATACTTTAATAGTTGTTGAGGTTAAAGCGAGAAGTTCAGATTACTTTGGAAATCCGCAAGACTTTGTAAGTGCTAAAAAAATTAAATTACTCAGGTTAGTTACTAATGAGTATATGGAAGAAAAAGAGTTAAACCTAGAAGTTAGATTTGATATTATTGCGGTGCTTTTTAAAAATAAAAAGTATTTAATAACTCATATCAAAGATGCTTTTTTGCATTTTTAAAAAGTCTTTATTCAGTGTTAAACAAGTACGTGTTATAAATATTTTTTTTGGTTAATACTTTATAATATAAAATTCTGTTTTTACTGTTTTTGCTGTTGTTCTTGTTGTAATTTTTGCTTGTCAAGTAGAGTGTTTACACGCTCAATATTTTTGTAAAAAGTATGGGTTTCTGGATTTGAAAGATTCATTTTACCATAAGCTGCTTTGTAATAAAAATTTGCTTTTTCATAGTCATTCCCAATTTCGTAATACTTGCCTATATAATAATCGCCTAAATGTAAATCAGGGTGTTTTATGTTTACAAAATCGCCTAAAACCCTTAGGTAATCGCCATTTTGTTTATCCATCACTACACTTTCAATAGCGTAAATATCATCTAGCCTTATGTTTAAATTTGCTCCATAGAGGTATTGTATTTCTAAATACTTGTTTTCTAGGTATTTTATAGCCTCTAAAGGTGTTAGGTCTTTAATGTTTTTTTTGTATTCAGACTTTGAAATTTTAGGATATAAAGAAAAAATTTGAGTAAAAGCCCTTGGAATAGTTTCACTTAGGGTAGCCAAAAAGCTTGGCGAAAACTTAAATTCATCAAAAATAACCTGTATATTTTTGGCTTTAAAAGAATTTAGATAAACTCCTATTTCTTTAAACCTATCAAAGAGTGTTTGGGCAGTATATTTTTTTGTGTAGCCTGCAAAAATAAAATAAGTGTTGTCAATCTGTTCTAGTCTTTTTAACGAATACGACTTGATGTTTTCAAATGTTTCTTCGTTAAACTCTGGAGCAGCACAAATATAGGCGTTAAATATAAGTTCAGGTTCTTTTAAAAAATGAGTAATAAAATTAGCTCCTTTACCTTCTCCTACTATTGTTGTAAAAGGCGAGGTTTTAAAGTTTGTTTCTAAATAAGGAAGCAATTCGTGTTTGATAAAATTGTAAAATCTCAAGGCTTTAAAGGTGAGTATGTCTGATTCGGGTTTAACAGATGTATCTTCGTCATAGCTTTGCGCCATATCGATCCCTACCAAAATTTGTCTTGGGGCTTTGTCAACCCCTGCAAAAAGCTTAGCATTGCCAACGCATAAGTCAAATAAGTAATGGTCTCCTAACACTACAACAACTGGATAATTAGCCGTCAAATCGTTTTTGTAGTTTTTAGGAAGATAAATTTTTATGTTTCTTTTTTGTTTTAGCTCTTTCGAATCAATTGACTTGCTTATTTGCTCTTGAGAGTACACTTTAAAAGTAGCACCAAATACAAGTAATAATAAAAAAGTATATTTAATAAGTGTATTCTTTATATAAACTATTAGAAATGTACTAATACAATTATTTTTATTTGCAATCATTTGTTGTTTTTTTTACAGTTCATTTACCTATTTTAATTTAATTAAGATATTTGCTGTAGTATATAATGTTAAATTGGCATCTGACTAAGGCTCAAATCACTGGCAGATTATAACCTCTTTGCTAAACTACAATTTTTCAGTGTAAACACTAAAACGATTAATTATATTTATTTAAATTAAATATTTATATATGTTTAAATGAGTATTTTAGGTATGGAAACACAAGCTATATGTGTTTCAAAATTATTAATAATAATTTAAATAGAAACTATAAAAATAATATCTTTGGTTTAAAAGATAAAAAAATAAAAATAAAATTTTTTATTTTCTTTTATAGGAGGTTATAGCAAATGTTTTTTAAAGTTTGTAATTTATTAATAGAATTCAAGGAATTATTTAAAAGTTACTTTTAAATGACTAAAACTTTCTTTTGTTATAGTAGCCAAACAGGCGCTTTTCTTTAATAGTTTCAGATACTCCCTTAGGAAGCATTTCTTCCCAACCACTTTCGCTATTTTTTATCATTTGCAATACTTTTCTAGAGAAAATGTGAAGAACCTCGGGGTTAAAATCTTTAATATCAACAAGCCTTCCATTATTTTTAAAAAACTTATACAACTCTTTTATTCGCGGATGTACTTTGAGGTTTTCACTGTTTAAATATTCGTCAGTTACTTCTTTTTTGTAGGGATATAAGTATATTTTTAAGTCTCTGTAAAACAACTTGCCAAAGGCCTCGAGAATACCGCCACTTAGATTTCTGTAATATTTTTCGTCAAAAATTTGAATTAAATTGTTAACGCCTATGGTCAATCCCATGCGTTCACGGCTAAACTCACTAAAGTATTCAATTAGTTTAAAATACTCTTGATAATTAGTAATCATTACATTTTGTCCTAACGAACAAAGCAATTCGGCTCTGTCTAAAAAATCACGCTCGTTAATTTCGCCTTCTGCCTTTAGGTTGCTGAGAGTTATCTCAAAGATAATTTTAGTTTTTTCAGGATCTACTTTTTTTTCAGTTAAAAAAAGTTCTTTAGATTTCTCAAACATATCCATATTAACTTTGGTAACAGGTCTGAAACTGCCTCTTAAAGCCAATATATTGCGCTTGTAAAGCACTTGAGCAGGAAGCAAATTATTTCCATCGGGTCCAAACATTACAGCATTAGTCATTCCGTTTTTAACAAGTTGCAAACTCATCAAACGATTGTCAACATACATAAAGCGAGAGCCTGAAAAGTTTATCATATCAATTTCTAACCTGTCTTTATCTATATTGTCGTAAAATGACTTTAAAAGCTCTTTAGGACTGTCATTTAAATAAAAAGCGCCGTAAATTAAGTTTACTCCTAAAACTCCTAAGGTTTCTTGCTGTTGCCGGGCATTGTTTTCCTTAAAGCGCAAGTGGAGTATAATTTCGTTATAGCCTTCTAAAGGATCGAGTTGAAAGCGTATTCCAACCCATCCATGTCCTTTAAACTTTTTAGTAAAATTAATAGTTGCTACGGTATTTGCATAACTAAAAAACAGTTTATTAGGATGTTTTTGCCTGTCTAAACGCTCTTCTATTAGTTCCATTTCAAGCCTTAGCATTTTTTTTAACCTAGGCTCAGTTACATATCTTCCATCCTTTTCAGTACCGTAAATTGAATCCGAAAAATCTTTGTCGTAAGCACTCATAGCTTTTGCTATGGTACCTGAAGCACCTCCTGCCCTAAAAAAGTTTCTAACCGTTTCTTGTCCAGCACCTATTTCGGCAAAAGTTCCATAAATATGAGGGTTCAGATTAATTTTTAAAGCCTTTGATTTAATTGTGGGTACTGAGTTAATTTTTTGATCTCCTTTTAAGATAATGGCCATTTTATCGCTTTTTATTACGCGCAACAAAAGTACTTAAAATAGCAGCAATGGGTAAATTTTTATTGTACTTTTGCGTTGAGTATGCACAAAAAAAAACAGTTAAAAATCACTTTTCTTGGCACAGGCACTTCAACGGGAGTTCCTATGATAGCAAGTGATCATCCTGTATCTTTTTCAAAAGATTTAAAAGATAATAGGTTGCGTTCATCGCTTATGATTTCTTGGGATAAAGCAACTTATATTATTGATTGTGGACCAGATTTCCGTCAACAAATGCTCAGAGAAAGTGTAAGGTCAATAAACGGTATATTATTTACTCATCAACACGCTGATCATATTGCTGGACTTGACGATATACGTCCGTATAGTTTTAAAATGGGTCAAGTGCCTATTTACGCAACAAAAAGTGTTTTAAACACCTTAAAAAAAAGGTATAGCTATGTTTTTAAAACCAAAAACAAATACCCTGGTGCTCCAAATGTAAAGCCCTTTGTAATTTCTGCCGACAAATCGTTTGAACTAAACGGGCTAAATGTTACTCCTGTTGAAGTGATGCACGGTAGCTTGCCTGTTTTGGGTTTTCGGTTTAACAATTTTGCATATATTACTGATGTTAAAACAATTGCAGAAAAAGAGATACATAAACTTAAAAATTTAGAAGTGTTGTCGGTAACAGGATTGCGCAAAGAACCCCATGACAACCATTTTAATATTGAAGAAGCATTGTCGTTTATCAAAAAAATAAATCCTAAAAAAGCTTACCTAAGTCATATTAGTGAGCTTTTGGGCTTTCACGAAGAAGTGGAAAAAGAACTTCCTAAAAATGTTTTTTTGGCTTTTGACGGACTTAGCTTTACTTGTTAAAAAATTACATAAGTTTTTTTAATAGTCAAATAAATTTTTTCTAACTTTTCCTAATTATATAGTTCACTAAAATGTATACTTTTATAATCTTAATATATTTTATTTTTTTAACTTAAGATTGTTTATTATGAAAGTAATCATATCTCCAGCAAAATCTCTTGATTTTAAAAACCAAGCTAATACAGATAAATACAGTCAAGCCCGTTTTTTAGACTATTCGGAAAGGTTAATCAACAAGCTAAAAACACTCTCTGTAACACAACTTTCGCAATTGATGCATATCTCGGCAAATTTAGCAAACTTAAATTACCAAAGAAACCAGCAATGGCAAACTCCTTTTACCTTAAAAAACGCCAAACAGGCAGTGTATAGCTTTACAGGTGAGGTTTTTAGAGGTTTAGACACGCCCTCACTTTCCAAACAAAAAATTTCTGTACTTCAAGCTAAAGTTAGAATTTTATCGGGCTTATACGGTATTTTAAAACCTTTAGATTTAATTCAGCCTTATCGCTTGGAAATGGGAACTAAACTCAAAGTTGGAAGAGCTGATAATTTATATCAGTTTTGGGGAACCGTATTGGCAGAGTCCTTAAATGAGGAATTAAACAGTAAGCAACTGCTTATTAATCTTGCAAGTGCTGAGTACTTTAGGGTCATTCCTAAAAAATCGCTAAGAGTTCCTGTGCTAACTCCTGTGTTTAAAGATTTAAAAAATGGACAATACAAAACTATTATGACCTATGCCAAAAAGGCTAGAGGTTTAATGTTGCGCTATATAATTGACAACGATATAGATAGCGCTGAGCAACTTAAAGGCTTTGATGTACAGGGATATGCCTTTTCCAAAAATTTATCGTCAGAAAGTGAATATGTGTTTACCAGATAGTCACATCTAAACTAAATAATTATAATTTTTTTTGAGTTGTTTTAAATAAACAACCTAAGGAAATACAAAGATTAAACTATTTTTTTTAACCTGACATAATAATTAGGGTCAAGCCTTAGTTCATTTGCCTCAACCTCTAAACTTTGCCAGTTTTGATTTGGTTTAAGCAGGTATTCTTTTTTGTTTATTTTGATTTTTACAGGCATATTAAACCCTTCAATAACATTATTCCATCTGTATTTTAGTGTGTTATTTAGTGTTTTGTATTCAAAAACAGGAATTTTTACACTGCGCAAATACTGGTCAAATACTTTTGATAAATCTTCTATACCTGATTGTTTTGTAATATAATTTTCAATTTGCTGTGTGTTAACCGTTTTGTGATAAAAAGTACTGTTTAAACCTCTTAATATACTGCGCCATTTACTATCGTTATTTATAAGTTGACGTATAGTGTGCAGCATATTAGCACCTTTGTAGTACATATCTGCTGAGCCTTCGTTATTTACATGATATTGTCCAATAATGGGTTTATCGTTTTTTATTAAACTGCGAGTGCCTATCAGATATTCTGATGAGGCTTTTTTACCGAAATAATAATCTAAAAACAAACTCTCAGAATAGGCAGTAAAACTTTCGTGTATCCACATATCGGCAATATCTTTATAAGTAATACTATTGGCAAACCACTCATGACCCGCTTCGTGAATAATAATAAAATCAAACTTTAAACCCCAACCTGTGCCCGATAAATCTGTGCCTAAATAGCCTTTTTTATACTGGTTGCCATAAGTAACTGAACTTTGATGCTCCATTCCTAAATACGGAACTTCAACCAGTTTAAAGCTATCTTTATAAAAAGGATACTCGCCAAACCAATGTTCAAAAGCCTTCATCATTTTAGGAGCATCTTTAAAATGTGTTTTCGCTTTGCTTAGATTATCCCTCAGTACATAATACACCATATCTAATTGTCCTCCTTCGCCATTATATTTTTCAGCAAAGCTAACATAGTTGGCAATATTAATATTAACGCCGTAATTGTTTATAGGGTTACTTACAAACCAGTGAAAGGTACTTGTATTATCGGGATGTTTCTCTACTTTTCGCAAGCGTCCATTTGATACATTTATCAAATTTTGAGGAACTCTTACACTAATAGCCATACTATCAACCTCATCGTACATATGATCCTTATTGGGCCACCAAACACTTGCGCCTAAGCCCTGACAAGAGGTTGCTACAAAGTGATTGCCCTTGCTGTCCTTTTCCCAAGAAAAACCTCCGTCCCAAGGGGCGTAAACAGCTTCCTTTGGATGCCCTTCATAGTAAACCTCTACGGTGTTTACACTGCCTGTTTTCTGTTTTTTTTCTAACAAAATAAAATGTGCATTACCCTGAGAGAAAACACTTAGTTGTTTGCCATCTTCAATTACTTTTGTTATTTTTAAAGGTTTTTGTAAATCAATTTGCATTATAGTTGCCGGTTTTAAAACCCTATACTGAATGATGTTTTTACCTTTGATGTATTTACGTTCAGGATCTACATTGAGCTTTAGGTGATAAAAGCTCAAATCCCACCAAGCTCTCTCAGTGGTTATGCTTCCTCTTAAAGTATCCTGACGTGTAAAATTTTTACTGTGTTTAAATAAGGCTGTTTGTCCCAAGCCAACAAATAATGTAAAAAACAGAAAAACAGTAAATATGTATTTTGTAAACATGGTATTGATAAAATATTGAAGCTAAGATAAGTTTTTTAATATTATTTAATCCATTTTTTTTATTGAAATTAACTTTTTAGATATTTGCATTAAAAACCAACAGATGTCAAAAGTTGTATTAATCACAGGAGCTTCCTCGGGAATTGGCAAACAAGTTGCCTTATACCTGCACAATAAGAACTATACAGTTTACGGAACTTCTAGAAATCCAGATAAGGTAAAGGTACCTTTTTCAATGCTAGCCTTAGATCTTACCAAAAGTAAAACTATTAGGTCAGTTGTTGAAAAAATACAGCAACAACAAACCAGTATTGATGTTTTAATCAACAATGCAGGACGTGGAATTGCCGGACCTATAGAGGAAACACCTATCGATGAAATGAGAGTTAACTTTGAAACTAATTTTTTTGGAGTTATCGAGTTAATTAAGGTAGTTCTTCCTGTTATGAGAAAGCAGCAAAATGGATTGATTATTAATATAACTTCAATAGCATCGTATACTGGCTTGCCTTTTAGAGGAATATATTCGGCAAGTAAAGGTGCGTTAGCCTTGGTTACAGAGGCTTTGAGTATGGAGCTAAAAAGTCTTGGAATAAAATGTTTAACAATTGCTCCCGGTGAATTTGCTACCAATATTGACGCTAGCAGATTTCATACGCCTGTATTTGAAAAATCAGCTTACAAAGAAAAGTATTCAACAAATCTAGCTTTGATGAACAAACAACTTAAGCGCGGTAAAGATCCTGTTTTAATTGCTCAATTAATTTGTTCAATAATAGAATCTAAAAATCATAAAATACATTATAAAATAGGTTCTTTTATAGAAAAATTTTCGATTGTTTTAAAGAGAATATTACCCGATAAGATATATCAAAAACTTATGATGAATCATTTTAAACTATAATATAGAGTTTGTTTTTTTCTAAAAAAGTAAGTTACAACTAGCAAATACCTCAATTAGCTAGTGCTTTTTTTTAATGCTGTATTTGCTGTTCTAAAACGACAATAACTCTATGCTTATTAGCACAAAAATACAGGCTGATTTGTTTGTATATAACAAAACATCTAATTGTTGTTTTTTTGGATACTTCTCTCCGAATAATTTTAGGTTTAAGTTTTCAATAAAATTAACTTTTGTACAATAGCTTATAAAGCATTAATTAATTAACATGTTGTTACAGTTAAAAAAGAATTGAATATATTGAATTTATTGTTTATTATTTGAGCTAAAGCCATTGTTTTTAACATATTAATCATATTGTATTCGCTATATTTTAGAGGGAGTATTACAGACTCTGTGCACAAATTATATTAGCAACGAGTCTTGTCCTATTTAGATAGGTTAGTGCAACCTTTTACTCTATACAATGTTAAAAAAAGAGACATGTAACTCCTTGTTAGTAAATTGAAACAGTATTGTAAGCTAAAATGTTAAAAGTAAATTTTATTTGATAAATGAAGTAAAGATTCTTAGCAAATCAATAAAAATTGTAATTTAGCCCTTGTATAGCTTTAAGGATTTTTAAAACTAAAGCTAAATAATTAAAGCGTAAATATTAAATAAATTATAGTATAAATATCAATAATACATGAAACTTTTTATCGATACAGCCAATCTTGAACAAATTAAACAAGCCAACGCTTTAGGTATTTTAGACGGCGTTACTACCAACCCCTCATTAATGGCAAAGGAAGGTATTAGTGGATCTCAAAATATTATAGATCACTACAAGTCTATTTGCGATTTAGTAGAAGGCGACGTATCGGCAGAGGTTATTGCTACGGATGTTGATGGAATGATTAAAGAGGGAAGCTCTCTTGCCGATATAAGCCCCAATATAGTAATAAAACTTCCTATGACAGCCGATGGATTAAAAGCTTGTAGTTACTTTTGCGACAGAGGAATTGGCATCAATATGACTTTGGTTTTTTCAGTAGGACAAGCCTTATTGGCTATTAAGGCAGGTGCTCGTTATATATCGCCTTTTGTTGGTAGATTAGACGATATTTCAACAAATGGACTAAAACTAATTTCCGATATACACAAAATTATTAATGCTTATTTATTTGATACTCAAGTATTAGTTGCCTCGGTGCGTCATCCTATGCACATTGTAGAAAGTGCCATTATTGGTGCAGATGTAGCTACTTGCCCTTTAAGTGTAATTGAAAGTTTATTAAAACATCCATTGACCGATATAGGCTTAGAAAAATTTTTAGCTGATCACAAAAAAGCAAACCCTAAAACTTAACCGATTGAGCAAATTCAATAAAAATTACTAAAACACAAAGTTTTACATAACAGTAATGTATCCAAAATCTAAGTTGGCACAGCTAATACTGTTGGCTTGCAATAAATTTAAAATACAAACGGCAGTTATATCGCCAGGTTCAAGAAACGCTCCTTTAATTATTGGTTTTACAGGTTGTTCAAAATTAAATGCTTACAGCATAGTAGATGAGCGTTGCGCCTCCTTTTTTGCCTTGGGCATAGCCCAACAAAAGCAAAAGCCCGTAATATTGCTTTGTACCTCAGGAACAGCTTTATTAAATTACTATCCTGCTATAGCTGAGGCTTTTTACAGTCATATTCCACTTGTTATTATTTCTGCTGATCGGCCTGAGCATTTAATTGATATAGGAGAAGGGCAAGCCATAAAACAACAAAATGTATTTGCTAAACATGTTTTATTTTCGGCAAATTTAATTGACACTCCCGATATGTGTACACATAATGCCGAGTTAGTATGCCAAGCATTTAGCAATGCTATAACTCACAGCAAACCAGTACATATTAATATACCTTTTGACGAGCCTCTTTACCAAGTAATTAATACACTTGACCTTAAAATAACTAAAAGTTTTAACTCAATTTATCAAAAAGCAGCACAGGTTTTTAAACAAAAAACCAAACCAATTATCAATTATAAAAAACTAGCTGACCTTTGGAATGCCTCAAAGAAAAAAATAATATTAATCGGACTTAATTACCCATCAGCAAAACTAGAGGAAGTTATAAAAATTTACGCCGAGGATGCTTCGGTTTTGATCTTGACCGAAACCACCTCAAATATACACGGCAGCTGCTTTATTAACTCTATAGATCAGCTAATTACTCCACTAAGCGATAAAGAATTTAAAGAACTCCGACCAAACATTTTGCTTAGCATAGGTGGTTTGATAATCTCAAAGAGAATTAAGGCTTTCTTTAGAAAATATCAACCAGCCGAACACTGGTATATAGACAAGCGCAACGCCTTAGATACTTATTTTTGCTTATCTGAGTCTATAAAAGAAGATCCTGTAAATTTTATGACTAATTTTTTAACTCATATAAAGCAAATTAAAAGCAATTATAAAACTTACTGGCTATCTGTAAAAAAACAAAGATCAACAAAGCATGAAAGCTATTTAAAAAAAATTGCGTTTTCTGATTTAAAAGTTATGCAAAGCACTTTGCAAAGTATTCCTGAGCATTGTCAGTTACAGTTAGGCAATAGTACGGTGGTGCGCTATGCACAGTTATTTAAGCTAAAGCCTACTTTAAAAGTTTTTTGCAATAGAGGCACCAGCGGTATTGACGGTTGTACCAGTACTGCTGTGGGAGCTGCCCTATCATCAGAAGTTCAAACCGTGCTTATTACAGGCGATATCAGTTTTTACTACGACAGCAATGCATTGTGGAACATGTATATACCCAAAAGTTTTAGAATAATAATTGTAAATAATTCAGGAGGTGGTATTTTTAAAATCATATCGGGTCCCCAATCTACTAAAGCTTTAGAATATTTTGAAACTCCACATCAATTAAATGCCGAAAACCTAGCAAAAACTTATGGTTTTGAGTACAGATCAGCAAATAATAGTGCAGAATTAGCAAAAGCATTAAACGATTTTTACCAACTGTCAAGCAGGCCAAAAATTCTTGAAATTTTTACTCCCACCAATATCAATGACACTATTTTAAAGCAGTATTTTGCGCATTTATAAAAAGCTTAGCTGCTTTGTTGTAGATAAATAAAATTTCAACTTGTTTTAAATAAAGCAAGTGTATTGTTTGTAATTGTTCAGAAACAAACCAGCATGGCTTAATTGTAAACAACTACCTTATGGCGGAAAAGAAATATGCTCTTAGGTTGTTAAAGTCCATAAGTGAGTAGGTATTGTTTAACTATCAGGTAAAGAACTAGAGTTTTGACAAGGGCTTTTAGAATAAAGACAATAAGGCCATACTTAAACTCGAAAATGCAAATTCGGCAATGCTAAAAAAAGACAAGCCCAATAAAGCTAAAACAGAGCAACAAAGCAAACTTTGAAAGCATCATAAAAGCATTAAATATTTAAAACTTTGATAAATAAATATATATCGCAGTAGAGTCTAATATCGATGAATTGGAACATTGTGACTTAGATAATATCCAAACAAAGAGACTCATTAGAGTAAATATTTAAGTATAATTTTGTCTGTATAAAATGTAAAAAAAATGTAAGAGTATTTTGTAACTTTGTATGCTACAATTTAATACTTATTAATAAATACTTAAATAATGAAGAAGATTTTACTGCTTTTTTTTCTGTCAGGATATTTTTCTGTTTTTTCGCAAATCACTACTTCTAAAATTAAAGGTTTGGTAACCGATAAATTAGGCGAGCCTTTATTTGGAGCCAATATTAGTGTAATTCACTTACCATCAGGCACTTTATCAGGAGCTATTTCACAAGAAAACGGCAGGTATACTGTTGCGAACTTACGCGTTGGCGGTCCGTATAAAGTGACATTGAGCTATGTAGGTTTTAAAACCTACAAGGTTGATAATATTTTTTTAGCCCTTGGAGAAACTACAGTTATAAATGGAGCTCTTTCAGAACAAGGCGAAGAATTAGAAGAAATAGTAATTTCGAGTGTGGCAAATAAAACTTTTAATAGCGATAGAACTGGAGCACAAACAAATATTAGCACAACACAATTAAAAACACTGCCGAGTATTTCTCGTTCAGCTTCAGATTTTACAAGGCTTGAGCCAACAGCAAGTAATGGTTCATTTGGCGGAAGAAATGATCAGTTTAACAATTTTTCATTAGATGGTTCTATTTTTAATAATCCTTTTGGTTTAGATACGGCAACCCCTGGAGGACAAACTGACTCACAGCCCATTTCACTCGATGCCATTGAACAAATATCCGTATCAGTTGCGCCCTACGATGTAACGCTATCAGGATTCACAGGTGCTTCGGTAGATGCAGTTACTAAAAGTGGAACCAATCAATTTACAGGAACTGTTTATGGATTTTACAGAAATCAAGATTTAACAGGAGGGAAGATAGAAGGAGAAAATGTTATAAAACCCAAGCTGAGCCAAAACCAGTATGGTATTAGCCTAGGAGGTCATATTTTAAAAGACAAGTTGTTTTTCTTTGCAAATTTTGAAAAAGATAGCAGAGAGGACTTAGGAACTAATGGTTGGATTCCAAATAACAACAACGGTATCTTAACTGTCAATGAATCATCAGTATTAGAATCAGATATGATAGCTGTAAGTACAGCTTTAAGTAACCTAGGCTATAACTCAGGAGCTTATAGAGATTTTACCTATCAATCAGAATCTACTAAAGGAATTTTTAAGCTAGATTGGAACATAACTCAAAAACACCGAATAGCTTTAATTTACAATTTTTTAAGAGCTTCAAAAGAAAAACCTGCCCACCCTACAGCCTTGGGTTTAAGAGGACCTAATGCTAATATATTACAGTTTGAAAATTCGGGCTATGAGATAAATAATTTTATCGATTCGTTTTTGTTAGAAGTAAATTCAAATTTCAATGAAAAAACATCTAATAAATTGCAAATTGGTTATACTTTTTTTGATGATTTTAGAAATTCACTATCATCACCTGCACCTAGTATAATTATTGAAAACGGAAGTGGGAGCAATTATATTATAGCTGGTCATGAGCCTTTTTCTATCAATAATTTACTTGAGCAAAGAGTGTTTCAGCTAACCAATAATATGAACTTTTACAAGGGTGATCACACTTTTACAGTAGGCTTTTCGTTTGAAAAGTTTATGTTCTACAACTCGTTTAACCTGGGAACTTATGGTGGTACTTTTGGTTTTGATGTCAACGGTACTCCGTTTAATTTTTCTGACGATCGCAATTTTACAAGTGTTGATGAATTTTTAAGCTTTGCAAACCCCGGAGGATTGATAGACAATTTGATAAACGGAGCAAATACAATTTTTAACAATAGTAACAAACTAGAAGTAGGAGCTAAAGGAGGCTGGGCTTTAGCCGAAACAAATGTTGGTCAATTGGCTTTTTATATTCAAGATGAATGGGAGGCAAACAACAATTTTAAATTTAGTTTTGGACTTAGGTTTGACAAGCCTTTGTTTTTTGATACTCGCGAAAAGGTGCAGGAAAATATTGATAGAAAAGGTACTTATCAGCCCGATAATATTTACTTTGACCCTGTTAAAAATCAGCCTACAACTTTAAATTCGCTAAGATTGCCTAATAAAAAATGGTTGCTATCGCCAAGACTCGGGTTTAACTGGAGTATAAGAGGTCAAAAAAGACTTCAAATAAGAGGTGGTACAGGAGTATTTACTGGGCGTTTACCTTTTGTTTGGCTAGGAAACCAGGTGCAAGGTGTTGACTTTTTCTTTTATCAAACGGTTGATCAAAATTTTAAGTTCCCTCAGGTTTGGAAATCGAGTATTGGCACCGATATAAAACTTGAAAAAGGATTGGTGTTAACAGCAGATATATCTTATGCAAAAGACATAAATGGACCTCATGTTCAAAACTGGGGATTAAAACCACCCTCCGGATTTTTAAATGCTCCAGGTGATAACAGACCTATTTACACAAACTCGGATAAGGCAGTTGATCAGTTTGGTGGTTTTACCAATGCATATGTGTTTACCAATTCTGATAAAGGAAGAATTTTTAACACTTCGTTTAAGGTGGAAAAAACTTTTAAAAATGGTTTGTATACAACCTTGGCTTACAGTTATTTAAACTCAAAAGATGTAAATTCTATCGAAGCTGAAATTACTGGTGATGCTTTTGGTTTTAACCCTGTGGCAGCAAATGCAAATAACGATGTGCTAAGCTACTCAAAATACGGTGATACACATAGGATTATTGGCATTGTTTCAAAAAAATTTAGCTACGGAGCTGAAAAATTTGCCACCACTATTGCTGCCTTTTTTGAGTACGCAAAAGGAGGCAGGTTTAGCTACACCTATGGTGGCGACATAAATAATGATGGCTCGTCAGTAAATGATTTGCTATATGTACCAACAGTTTCTGAATTAAATCAAATGCAGTTTAGCAGTGCAACCGAACAAGAGGCATTTGAAAATTACATTCAACAAGATAAATATTTAAGTTCGATTAGAGGTAGTTATGTTAAAAGATACGGGGCTTTAGCACCTTGGACAGGAAAGTGGGATGTAAGAATTTTGCAAGATTTTAATTTTGAAACGTTAAATAAAAGACAAAATACGGTTCAATTGAGTGTCGATATTTTAAACCTTGGAAATCTAATTAATTCAAATTGGGGAGTAGTAAAGCAACCTAACAATGTTCAGCCTTTAGGAGTTAGCTTTCCCGATGCAGATCCCAATCCCGAGGTTTATCTGCCAGATTATTCACAAAGTCCTACTTATAGCTTTAATCCAAGTTTAAGCGAAACCTTTGGTGCTAACAGCAGTTTACTGTCACGCTGGCAAATGCAAATTGGATTGCGCTATATTTTTTAGCTTAAACATATATTTATTAGGTTAAATATAACTTCCTAGCTACAGCCTTAACTCAAGGAGAAAAACGGAACGTTGTATAAAAAGGGTAAAAGACCATTTTGAATTCACAATAAGGTGGGTTTTGTTACTCGAATCATTTGTGCAAATACTATTTTAATCATCTGGCATATTTTTTAACCACTCTTTGAGCTATGCACACTATTAGCTTTGATGCTTTTATCATGCTTTCAAGGGGCAGATATTCATAAGGGCTGTGAAAATTGTGTCCGCCTGCAAAAATATTAGGACAAGGCAAACCCTTATAAGCTAGCTGAGCTCCATCTGTACCACCTCTTATGGGTTTTACTACAGGATTAATATTTAAATCTTTCATAACCTCTGCCACTGTATCTACTATATGCATTATTGGAATAATTTTTTCTCTCATATTGTAATACTGATCTTTTATTTTAACTTCAATTAAATTTTTACCTATTTTTTTATTAATTGCAATGGCCAAATCTAACATAGTTTGCTTGCGCTTTTTAAATAATTTTGCATCGTGATCTCTGATAATGTACTCTAAAACAGTATATTCTACTTTTCCTTTAAAACTGTGCAAGTGAAAAAATCCTTGATAAGCACTTGTGTTCTCTGGAACCTCATCTTTGGGCAAAGCACTGATAAAGTCAGTGGCAATTAGCATAGAGTTAATCATTTTGTCTTTTGCATAACCAGGATGAACTATCCTTCCGTTTATTTTAACTTCGGCACTTGCAGCATTAAAATTTTCGTATTCTAATTCACCAATTTTACTGCCATCTATAGTATAGGCCCAATCAGCGCCAAAATTTTTAATATCAAACCTGTGTGCACCTCTGCCAATCTCTTCATCAGGAGTAAAACATATGCGTATTTTGCCGTGTTTAATTTCGGGATTATTTACAAGATATTCCATTGCCGAAACTATTTCAGCAATCCCTGCTTTATTGTCAGCTCCAAGTAGCGTTGTGCCGTCGGTAGTGATAAGTGTTTGACCTTTATACTGTAGTAAATCTTTAAAATCATCGGGAGATAAAACAAGATTTCTCTGTTTGTTTAACACTATATCACCCCCGTTGTAATTGGGGTGAACTTGAGGTTTTACATTGAATCCTGTGTAATCGGGGCTAGTATCAATATGGGCGATAAAACCAATAGTAGGAACTTCTTTATTCGTATTACTAGGTAGGCTTGCTGTTAAATAACAGTTTTTATCAAGCCTAACTTCTTTCATACCTATATCTTTTAGTTCTTTCTCTAGAACTTTTGCCAAATTCCACTGTTTTTTAGTACTTGGAAAAGTTAAATTATCAGCATTGCTCTGCGTGTCTATTTTTGCATATCTAACAAAGCGATTTAATATATGTTGCTCGTTCATGTATTTGTTTTAAGACTCAAAATTAGCAATAGTCACTGTATTTCAAAACCAGTTTTTTTAACTAAAACCTTAAAAACCTATATAAAAATGATGGTAACCTGTCCTTTCTTTTAGCTTGCATTTTAGCTCCGAAACTGTTAAGCTTAAAAAATTGACAAATAAAATGCTTTTGCTTAAATTTTAATTTAACGCAATTATTTATTTTTAAAATAAGCTATAAGCAAATCGACCACATAGTCATACGAGTCTATACCTTTTTTTTGTTTGTTAGCTTTTAAATAGGAGTGGTATGCTTTTTTAAAGTAGGGCTCCATAGGATTCTCATATTTTTTCCAATGTAAATAACTGTTATTGAAATCCTTAAAAATTCCTTTATTTACTTTTCTTTTAATTTGTTTAGCTAATATTGCATCGCGTTTTTGCAGCTGACTAATACAATATTGAAAAGCCATCCTATATCCTGCATATCTAAAATAAGCATTTGCATGATAAATAGAAGCTAAAAAACCTATAAAATTAGCATCATTTTCAGCAGCCCAACCTATTTGATGGGCTATTTCATGGCATGTAGTTACTGGGAAACTGTTTTTTGGGATTTGATAATTAACTTGAGCCTCACCGCTAATAGGGTTTAAATAACCCGAAGTGCCACTGTACGATTGAAACAGACTCAAAGCAGAGTTTTTAATTGAACTTGTACTATAAGCTAGTTGTGGGTATTCTTTAGCCAAGTCTGTAAAGCCTTTTAAAGCTAAAGCGAAAATTTGTTTTGAAGAATAAGGAACAACCACCCTAACTGTATCGTTTTGTGTGATATTAAAGTGGCTTTGATTTAATAGCTCAACTATCTTTTGACTTGTTAAAAACAATTGTATATTAGTGTATTTAGATGTTTTTAGTTTTAAATTTTTAGCTAGCGGTTCCCTAAAATAATTTAGCCCCCAAAAGGCATAAAAACAAAAGTATATTATTGATATGCTTGCAATTAAATTCAATAATACAGAAATGATCTTTTTAAATTTACCAGTAAAAAGCCCGTATATACTCTTTACAAGTGCAACTATTAAGATCAATCCTAAAACCTCACCTACTGAGAAAGGTATCCAGCCAAAAAGCAATCTCAAGGCTTTAGAAATATAAGGATAAGCACCCTTGCTGTAATATTGTTCAACTGTTGATGGATATTTGCTCAACCATCGCACCAACAAGTATTGAAAAGGCAATAAGCTAGCAATTATTAAAGTTATATTTCGGGATTTTACACTGCTAATCATAGGCTAAATTTAGGTTAAACGTTTAATATTTTAGTTGTTAAAAATTGTTTTGCCCACTTTTTAAGTTTTATTTCTGCGTTGTTTGTAATTAAGTTATATTTTTAGTATATTGCTTTTAAAATGATAAAGTTAACGTTTTACTAACAATTTAATAACATTTTTATTTACAAATATTGTTCAAAAAGAAATGTATAAGTTATTTTATATATTTAGGATTAAAAAATAAATTTGCCCTATGGAAAAAGTTCAAAAAATAAGGGGTACAAAAATAGACAAATCTAAAGTAATTAATCTAGAAAAAGGCAAGCTACCACCACAGGCACTAGATTTTGAAGAGGCTGTTTTAGGTGCTATGATGATAGATAAAAAAGCGGTTGATACAGCTATTGATATTTTACACGCTGAGGTGTTTTACGACAAGCGCCATCAATTAATTTATCAGGCTATTTACAATCTATTCCAAAACTCAGAACCTATTGATTTGCTTACTGTTATAAACCAGTTAGAAAAGGAAGCAGAGTTAGCTAATACAGGTGGAGAATATTATTTGATACATTTAACTCAAAAAGTAGGCTCTTCAGCACATATAGAATTTCACTCGAGGGTTATAATTGAAAAATTTATTAAGAGAAAGTTAATCAGCATTTCATCTGAAGTTATTGAAAAGTCTTATGACGATACTTTAGATGTTTTTGATCTTTTAGACTATGCCGAAAGCAAGCTATTTGAAGTTTCGCAAGGGAATTTAAAAAAAGGTACTGAAAAAGCAGACTCTTTAGTACAGCAGTCAATTAACAAGATACTAGAAATTTCAAACAAGCAAGGGATGAGTGGTTTAGCAACAGGTTTTAGCAAATTAGATGCTTTGACCTCTGGCTGGCAAGCTACCGATTTAATTATTATAGCAGCCCGTCCAGGTATGGGCAAAACTGCCTTTGTAATTTCAATGGCAAAAAATATGGCTATTAATTTTAATCATTCGGTGGCTATTTTTTCGCTTGAAATGTCTTCAGTACAGTTAATTACTCGTATGATTTCATCTGAAACTGGGCTGACTTCCGAAAAACTGCGCAAAGGCAGCCTTGAATCATACGAGTGGCAACAGTTAAATGTTAAGGTCAAACAATTGTCAGATGCACCTATATTTATAGACGATACTCCTGCTTTATCAATTTTTGATTTAAGAGCAAAGGCTAGGCGCTTGGCATCGCAACACAATATTAAAATATTAATTATTGACTATTTGCAGCTAATGACTACTGGCTCTACAGGAGTTGGAAATCGAGAACAGGAAATTTCAACCATATCTCGCAACTTAAAAGCACTGGCAAAAGAATTAAACATACCAGTAATTGCCTTATCTCAATTGTCGCGTTCGGTAGAAACACGTGGGGGGAGTAAGCGACCCCTACTATCCGACCTCAGAGAATCGGGGGCAATTGAACAAGATGCCGATATAGTATCGTTTATTTATAGACCTGAATACTACGGAATTCATGAATGGGATGACGATGATAATACACCCTGTCAGGGTCAAGGCGAACTTATAATTGCAAAACACCGCAATGGAGGATTAGATAATATTCGTTTAAAATTTATTGGTCATCTGGCAAAATTTTCTGATTTAGAAGATGGCATGCCTAGTGCCTTATTGCAGTCAAGTATGAATACACCTACTGTAGGTCAGGATTACAGAAGTGCCATTTCGAAAACGAATCCTGCAGACTCTTTCGATTTAGACGATAAAAGTGAAGGTTTTGACGATAACTACGACAAAGACCTACCTTTTTAAACTAAAATTTAAGCTAAAATCAATACAATTTTGATTTTTAATAAGCTAATTAACAAGCTTTTAATTATTTGAATTTAATAAAATCACTAAATTAACATATCAGTAAAGTGTTTTGCAAATATTAATAGATTAAGTAAATTAGGAGGCTTTAAACCGTAAAATTACAGAGTAAAAATTTAAAAGTTTATCTTTATTTGACTTTCAAAATCGTTTTAAAATACAAAAAAAACTGCCTCACTTTATAATAATATTAGCTATTAAATACCTAAGTCAATTAATATATTAATCGCAGTAGCTAAAAACCATAAAAATCATTAAATAAAACTCTCTTATAAGGGAAATTGAAAGCTTAGTTAACCACCTCTACAAAAAGCGATTAACAACAACTAAATAGCAAATTTAACGTTTAATACAAATTTATTTACGTGAAAACAACTTTATTTACACTGATAGCCTTGCTGCTTGCTCCTGTAATTTGGGCGACTTATATTTATGTACCTATGAGTCATGATAATCAAAAAAATCACTTAAAGGCATATGGTATAGTGTATTATGCTTTACAAAATGAATTTAAAGCAAAGTGGTTATTAAATTACGATGGAGGGGCATTTTTAATAGAAAACGACCAAGAACTAGAAAAAGAGTTTATAATTAGAGATGTTTCTTATCAAATAATATCTGAAAGTAAAGTTCAGTTGATTTTAGAACAAATTTCCTCGCCCTCTAAAAATCAAGAAGTGGTTTTACTAGAAAAAGCGCCTAAAATAGCTGTGTACTCTCCAAAAGACAAAATGCCTTGGGACGATGCCGTAACTCTAGTACTCAGTTATGCCGAAATACCTTTCGATATAGTTTACGACCAAGAAGTGCTTAACGACAAATTGTTACTATACGAATGGTTGCACCTACATCACGAAGATTTTACAGGGCAATACGGGCGTTTTTACAACGCTTACAAAACGGCGCCATGGTATATAAAACAAAAGCAAGAGGCAGAAAACTCTGCTGTAAAGTTGGGATTTAATAAAGTTTCGGTTGCTAAAGGAGCTGTTGCCAAAAAAATTAGAGATTATGTAATAGGCGGAGGCTTTATGTTTGCAATGTGTTCGGCTACTGACAGCTTTGACATTGCCTTGGCAGCCGATGGGGTTGATATATGCGAAAGTATGTTTGACGGCGATCCTTCAGAACCCAATTATCAATCTAAAATAGATTTTAGCAAAACTTTTGCCTTTAAAGACTTTGAGCTTATAATAAACCCGACAATTTATGAATTTTCTTCAATCGATATGACAAGAAAAAGAGTTATTGACAAACAAATAGACTACTTTGCCTTAAAAGAATTTTCAGCAAAATGGGATCAGATACCTACCCTGTTAACCCAAAATCACACCCTGCTAATAAAAGGCTTTATGGGGCAAACCACCTCTTTTGACAGGAATACCATTAAATCTAATATTACAGTTTTAGGAGAGAACAAAATAAACGGGGAAGCACGCTATATACACGGAGTTAAAGGAAAGGGAATGTTTACTTTTTACGGTGGTCATGATCCTGAAGATTATCAACATAAAGTAGGAGACCCTAAAACTGAACTAGATTTGCACCCAACATCACCTGGTTATCGCTTAATCTTAAACAATGTTTTATTTCCAGCTGCTAAAAAGAAAAAACAAAAAACCTAAAACCAAACTTGTTTAAATTAAAAGCATCTTTTTTATGCAAGTTTTGATTTTATAAATGGATAGTAGTTCATACTTTTACCAAAATAATTAAAGCTATATGATTTCGGTTAAACAGTTTAACAAGGAAGTTGACTTAATAATTTCCAATGCTATAAGAGAGGATATAGGGGAGGGCGACCACAGTTCGATATCGTGCATTCCTGCCCAAGTAAATGGGAAAGCAAAGCTTTTAGTTAAGGATGCAGGCGTAATAGCAGGGGTTGACTTTGCTAAAAAAGTATTTAAATACATTGATAAAAAATTGCAAGTAAGTACTTTAATTAACGATGGAGAGCAAGTTAAACAGGGTGATGCAGTTTTTTATGTTTCGGGAAGCTCCCGATCTATACTCCAAGTTGAGCGCATAGTGTTAAACGCCATGCAGCGCATGAGTGGCATAGCTAGTAAAACCCGAACTTTTGTCAACCTGCTTAAAGGTACAAAAACAAAAGTTTTAGATACCCGTAAAACAACTCCTGGGTTTAGAGCTATTGAAAAATGGGCTGTTAGGTTGGGAGGCGGAGAAAATCATCGCTTTGCCCTTTACGATATGATTATGATTAAAGACAATCACATTGATTTTGCTGGAGGGATTACAAAGGCAATAAATAAGACCAAGCAGTATTTAACTCAAAAAAAACTAGATATTAAAATAATTGTTGAAGCGAGAAATTTAAAGGAAGTTAATGAAATTTTGTCGAACAAAGGTGTATATAGAATTTTATTAGATAATTTTAATTATGCAGATACTCGCAAGGCTGTTGAATTGATAGGGGATTTGTGCTTTACCGAATCGTCTGGAGAAATTGATGAAACTAACTTGCGCAATTATGCAGACTGCGGAGTAGATTACATATCCTCTGGAGCCTTAACTCATTCAGCACATAATATGGATTTAAGCCTTAAAGCCCTTGATTATAGCTAGTTTAAAAAGATTGCTTTAATTTTAATTAAAATTCAAAAATTATTTTACATCATTAGTTTTAACTGGGGTTTAATTTGCAGATCATAAGCCTTTTAAGTTATATCTAGTGAGTTAGTTTATTTTAAGATATACATCAAATTGAACAAGGTTTAATATTCTTTTAAAGAAAAATTGTAATTTTACCTAAAATAACAAGCGTATAAATACATATGTCGGATAGGCTAGATAAATTTCCTCTGATAAATAGTTTAGTAGGGCTTATCAAACAAATAAAGATTCCTGGCTTGCAAGGTATGTCGTTATTTGATGTACTTGAAATGTATATATTAGGCATTATAAAAGGTGCCTTAACCACCCGTGCAGGAGGCATTGCCTTTAGTTTTTTTATGTCGATCTTTCCGTTTTTGTTATTTATATTAAGCCTTATACCCTATATTCCTATTGATGGATTTCAAGAAAGCCTATTTTCTTTAATAAAAGAAGTACTGCCTCCCAAAACATTTGAGGCTGTAGATAGCGTGCTTCACGATATTTTAAACAATCAATACGGAGGTTTATTATCTTTTGGTTTCTTAGCATCAATCTTTTTGATGACCAACGGCATAAATGCAGTTTTTGGAGGCTTTGAATATTCTTATCACGTAAAAGAATACAGAAGTATTATAAAAGCCTATATTATATCTTTGGGAGTATCCTTATTAATGTCATTGTTTTTGATTATAACAGTGGTTCTTGTTATTTTATATCAAATTGCGCTTACCAAAATAAATGAAAGAGGATGGCTCAATACTGTAGATTTAAACCTGTTTTACTACGGAAGAGGTTTTTTGTTTCTAGGTATGCTCTTTACTCTAGTGTCCTTGTTATTTCGCTATGGCACCAAACAGGGAAAAGAAATTCGCTTTTTTTCTCCAGGTGCTGTTTTAACCACTGTTGTTTCTATGTTTTCTTTTTATCTTTTTGGAATTTATGTAGTTAAGTTTGCCAAATACAATCAATTATACGGCTCTATTGGAACCCTGCTTATACTAATGTTATTTGTTTGGCTTAATTCTATTATCTTACTTCTTGGTTTTGAGCTAAACGCTAGCATTTATCAACTTAAACGAAAAGACAAAGCTTCTGTAATTGATTCTTAATTCGGATATTTGCCAACTAAAAACTAACTTAATTGCATTAGAAACACTAAAAATCAACAAAAACCAAAAGCCTTATAAGGCTAAGCTAAGTTTGACAGTTATCTCCTTAGTTAAAACACAAAAACAACAACGAGTAAAAAAACAATAAACGGTGCTAAAATTTTAAGATTATTACTTAGCTAATTTATTACTTATCAATACAGAAATATGAATATAAAACCAAGGATACCAAAAGGAACTAGAGATTTTTTACCAAGCCAAACAGCAAGGAGGAGTTATATTTTTTCAACTGTAAAACAAGTGTTTGAAAATTTCGGTTTTCAGCCTATTAAAACACCTAGCTTTGAAAATTCTGAAACCTTGATGGGGAAGTATGGTGAAGAGGGCGATAAACTTATTTTTAAGATATTAAACTCAGGAGATTTTTTAAGTAAGCTCAACCACGAGTTACTGCTCGAAAAAAACAGTCAGAAAATTGGACGAGAAATATCAGAAAAAGCTTTGCGCTACGACTTAACTGTACCTTTTGCTCGCTTTGTAGCACAACATCAATCGGAAATAACTTTTCCATTTAAGCGCTATCAAATACAAACTGTTTGGAGAGCTGACAGGCCTCAAAAGGGAAGATTTAGAGAGTTTTACCAATGTGATGCCGATGTTATAGGGAGTAGCTCTTTGTGGCAGGAAGTTGAACTTATTCAACTCTACGACAATGTGTTTACTAAACTGGGGTTGCAAGGAAACACTGTAAAACTCAACCATCGTAAAATACTATTTGGAATAACTGAACTTATAGGAGCAAAAGATAAACTAATAGATTTTACGGTAGCCTTAGACAAGCTCGATAAAATTGGAAAGCAAGGAGTTGTACAAGAAATGCTTTTAAGAGGAATAAGCAAAGAAGCTATAAAAAAACTCAATCCTATTTTTAACTTAAACGGTACTAATACAGAAAAACTCTGTAGCTTAGAAAGTATTTTAAAGTCTTCAGAACAAGGCATTAAAGGAGTAGAAGAATTGCGTTTTATCTTTAATGCTACTTCAGAATTAGGCTTAACTAGCACTGACTTAACACTTGATATTACTTTGGCACGAGGATTGAATTATTACACGGGCTCTATATTTGAAGTAACAGCCCCAAAGCAGGTTGATATAGGCTCTATTGGAGGAGGAGGCAGATATGATAATCTAACTGGTGTTTTCGGATTAAAAAATGTATCGGGTATTGGAATTTCTTTTGGCTTTGACAGAATCTATTTGGTAATGGATAAACTAGGGCTGTTTAAATTGGTAGAAACACCTAAACCCAAAGTGCTTTTTTTACACTTTAATAAGGCCGAAAGCCTAGTAAAAGCAAAGGCTGTTAAAATATTGATAAACAAGAATATTAAAGCAGAACTATACCCTGATATTGCTCTTGGCAACAACCACGTAAAAAAGCAGTGGAAATACGCAACTAGCCGAGAAATTAAATTTGTTGTTACTGATATAGAAAAAGATAAGTTTAAGGTAAAAAATATGCAAAATGGCAATACAGACTTACTGACAATTAATGAATTAGTTAACTTATTAAATTAAGTAATTGATTGTAGTATCTTTGTAAAATTAATATTATTTAAATAAAGTTCAAACTAAATACTTATAATGAGTGATGATATAATTGATGAAATAGGGGAGAACCATATAGGTACTTCGGCAAAAACACCTTTGCGTACAGGTGCTTTTAATATTTCGGACAAGGAAAAAATAGATAGAATTCAACAAAATGTCAAGAATATTTTAGAAATTTTGGGCATGGATTTAACCGATGACAGTTTAAAAGGAACTCCAAGAAGAGTAGCTAAAGCTTTTGTAAACGAATTATTTATGGGTTTAAACCCTGCAAATATGCCCAAGACCTCTACTTTTGAAAACAGCTATAAATACGGGGAGATGTTGGTAGAAAAAAACATAGTAGTCTATTCAACTTGCGAACACCATTTACTGCCAATTATAGGGAAGGTACACGTGGCTTATATTTCAAACAAAAGAGTAATAGGACTTTCAAAAATGAACAGAATAGTAGATTACTTTGCTAAAAGACCACAAGTACAAGAGCGTTTAACTATGCAAATAGTTCAGGCTATGCAAGAAATTTTAAGGACTAAAGATGTTGCTTGTGTGGTTGATGCAAAACACTTATGCGTTAATTCGCGAGGCATAAAAGATATAGAAAGCAGTACGGTAACTGCAGAGTTTGGTGGCAAATTTAAAGAAAAAGAAACTAAAAATGAATTTTTAGGTTACTTAAAGCTAAATACCAAGTTTAATTAGAGCAATTTATAAGGGTTAAAGCTAGGTAAGTTGTTGTAAATTTTATCAATGCCAAAGAAAGCTTTTGCGTAAAGGCTTGTATGTAGTATCTACATAAAAACTTATATAACATTGCTAATTAATATTTACACTTAAAATCAAAAATTTTTTTAGATTACGCACAAACGATTTGAATAGCGAAACACTCACCCCCGGTTAGATAATGGGAACGGTCTTTTACTTTTTATACAACTACTTAAAAAAAGAGAAATATAACGTATTATTTTTTCCTTTCTTCTCGTTTTTTATTCAAAAAAGGTAATTCTGTAAACTACTTGTTAATTAGCTCAAATTAATTTAAAATAAAAATTTGATTTGTAAGTGCTATTAAAAGGTGTGTAACACCGTTGTAAATACATTTTAAAAAATAAGGTTTTATGGCTGATAATGTATAGATTAAAAAAACCCAAAGATAAATACTTCTTTGGGTTTCTAGCTGTTTATACTTAGAGTTTAGAGTTAAATATTTTTATTTCATAGACTTGTACAAGGCTCTGTATTTGTTTGCTTTGTCAGCTACCTCTAAAACTTCATATATGTTCATTAAAGTTCTAACTGTATCTAAGTTCCTTTTAATACTATCGGCTTTTTCTAAATAAGGCAAAGCCTCTTTATAAACCTCTTTTTGCTTTAAAGCCAGTTCGTCGTATTTTTCAGAATTTGATAAGTTTTGATTTATCTCCTCAACAATTGCCTTGTCTTTATCTAAAATTGAAACAGATAAATTCATATAAGCATCGGCATAATCAGGTTTTAGTTTAATGGCTTTTTCGTAGTAACCTCTCGCTTCCTCTATCCTTCCTTGATTGTAGTTAACAACTCCTAGGTTGAAATACAAGGTAGGATTATTTGGGTCTAAGGAAACAGCCTCTTTCATCAGTTCGCCAAACTTGTCCATGCGATTTATTTCAATATATAGTTGGGCTTCATTTAAAATTAGATTTAAGTCTTTTGGGTTTGACTTACGAGCATCTGCCATAGCGACTATAGCTTCCTCAGTTTTGCCCTGTTCTTTTAATAGTAGCGCAATGTTTTTAACTATAGTAGCCATTTTAGATTCTGATTTTTTATTCTCAGGCTTAATATACTGCTTTGATTTTACCAATAAGTCTCTTTCTTGTTTAGAGTTAAACCTTTTTGCCTCACCACTCAGCTTTTCGGTTGCCCAATATTGGATTTCAATTCCAGTATATCCTAGTTTATTCAGCTCTTTGTAGTGCTTTAAAGCCAAGTCGTAATCATTAGCTTGTGTTGCAGCCACAGCAGCATTGTAAACAAAAGAAGTATCAGTAGGGCTTAGTTGATAGGTTAAATAAAAGTATTGAGCAGCAAGCTTGTAGTCTTTACTTTCGTTGTAAATTTTAATAGCTTTATTTGATATATCGCTTATCATTTGGGTTAAAATAGGCTGTGCTTCTTTTGAGTACTTTGAGGTTGAGATCTTTTTTTCAAAATCTATAAGGTTTGTGAACGCTTCGGCAGCCTTTTTATAGTCTTTTTTAGCAGCAAATGTCTGTCCTTTGAGGAAATAAAACTTTGATTTGTATTTGTTATCAGCATTTTCTATTAATTTTTCTGCAGCCGAAAGCGAATTAATAGCTTCGTTGTAGTTTTGTTTTTTTAAAGCCTTTTCGACCATTTTTAACTCAGCCTTCTGTCCAGCGGCACTAAGTGCTACTAAGGCTAGCGAAAGTGTTAATAATTGTTTTTTCACTTTAATAAATTTAGGTTAATTTTTTATATTTTAGCATATCAAACATATAAATTAAAATATTTAGCTAATAGTTTAAAGTTTTTTATCAGCTAATTTTATTTTTAGTTTTGCTTTTTGTTTTTAAGCAGCAATTTAATCATTTTTTTTCAATTTCAATATCGTTGTTATTACTATTTGCAACTTGTTCTTCATGTACAATTTTTGCAACAGCAGCTATGCTGTCATTTTCTTTAATATCAATTAGTTTAACGCCTTGGGTAGCTCTTCCCATTACCCTTAAATTTTCAACAGCTAACCTAATGGTTAAACCTGATTTGTTAATTATCATCAAATCATTCGAATCGTCAACATTTTTAATGGCTACTAAGTTACCTGTTTTTTTTGAAATTTTCAAAGTTTTTACTCCTTTACCTCCGCGGTTAGTAATTCTGTAGTCCTCTAGTTTTGATCGCTTGCCATATCCTTTTTCAGAAACTACTAAAATATTGCTATCCATGTTGTTTACCGAAATCATTCCAACAACCTCATCTCGATCGTCTTGTAAGGTAATTGCTCTAACTCCAGAAGCTGTTCTTCCCATAGGTCGGATTTTTTCTTCCTCAAAACGTATGGTTTTTCCCGATTTTAATGCTAGCATTACTTGGCTGTCGCCCGTAGTGAGCTTAGCCTCTAACAATTCATCGTCTTGTTTAATAGTTATAGCGTTAATTCCGTTGGTTCTTGGTCTTGAGTACTGCTCAAGTCTGGTTTTTTTAACCTGCCCTTTTTTGGTAGCCATAATTACATAATGGCTGTTGATGTATTTCTCATCTTTTAGGTTTCCAATCACTAAAAAAGCCTTTACTTTATCGTCTTGTTCAATATTGATAAGGTTTTGAATAGCTCTACCCTTAGTATTTTTACCTCCCTCAGGCACCTGATAAACACGCATCCAAAAAACCTTGCCTTTTTGAGTAAAAAACATCATATACTGATGATTGGTAGCTATAAACAAGTGCTCTAAAAAATCTTCGTTGCGAGTAGTTGCTCCTTTTTGCCCTCGTCCGCCTCTGTTTTGAACCTTGTATTCATCTAAATTTGTTCTCTTTAAATATCCTGCATTAGATATAGTAAGAACTACTTGAGTATTGGGTATTATATCCTCAACACTCATATTACCTCCTGCATGTTCAATTGTAGAGCGTCGTTTGTCGCCATATTTTTCTTTAATTTGCAATAATTCTTGTTTAATTATTCTGTAGCGTCTTGGTTCATTGGCAAGTATGTCTTTTAAATCGGCAATTGTTTTAATGATTTGATCGTATTCTAGGCGCAGTTTATCTTGTTCTAAACCTGTTAACTGACGTAAGCGCATTTCGACAATAGCCTTTGCTTGTTTGTCGCTTAGTTTAAATTGTTCGATGAGTTTTTCTCGAGCCTTGTCGGCATTTTCAGATGCTCTTATTATTTTAATGACCTGGTCAATATTATCAGATGCAATAATTAAACCTTCTAAGATATGAGAACGGGCTTCGGCCTTTTTAAGTTCAAATTCGGTTCTTCTTACAATTACCTCGTGGCGGTGCTCAACAAAATAGGAAATGAGTTGTTTTAAGTTTAGCTGCTCGGGCTTACCTTTTACCAAGGCAATATTATTAACACTAAAATATGTTTGTAAGGCAGTGTATTTGTAAAGTTTGTTGAGAACTATATTTGGAACAGCATCGCGTTTTAGTACATAAACAATGCGCATTCCATTTCTATCGGACTCATCTCTGATACTAGCAATTCCTTCGAGCTTTTTATCGTTTACCAAATCGGCAGTTTTTTTAATCATTTCCGCCTTGTTAACCTGATAAGGAATTTCGGTAACTAATATACATTCTCTGCCTTTTATCTCTTCAATTTTGGCTTTAGCTCTAATGGCAATGCGCCCTCGACCTGTATGAAAAGCCTCGCGTACACCTTCATAACCATATATAATTCCGCCAGCAGGAAAATCAGGTGCAGTTATATACTGCATTAGTTCATCAATATCAATATCTTTATTATCTATAAAAGCGATAATGCCATTTACAACCTCTGTAATGTTGTGAGGCGCCATATTTGTTGCCATTCCCACGGCAATTCCCGAAGTTCCGTTTACAAGTAAATTTGGTATTCGTGTTGGCAATACAGTGGGCTCTTGTAGAGTATCGTCAAAATTTAATTTGTAATCAACCGTTTCTTTTTCAATATCTGACAGCATTTCTTCCGATATTTTTTGCATACGTGCCTCAGTATAACGCATTGCTGCTGGACTATCGCCATCAACCGATCCAAAATTTCCTTGCCCATCAACCATTAAGTAGCGTATATTCCAATCTTGAGCCATCCGCACCATAGAATCATACACAGAAGTGTCGCCATGTGGGTGATATTTACCCAATACCTCTCCAACAATTCTAGCTGATTTCTTATAAGCTCCCGTAGCTTTAATTCCCAATTCGTGCATTCCAAACAAAACCCTTCTGTGTACAGGCTTTAAACCATCGCGTACATCGGGTAAGGCTCTCGATACAATAACCGACATAGAATAATCTATATAGGCTGATTTCATTTGTTCTTCAATAGTTACAGGAACTAACTTTTCACCATCTGTCATAATCTATTCTCTAAATATTAATTTTAAATTAAAATGTAAAATTCCACTTGCAATTTTTGTTTTTTGCAATTTGCAAGGGATACTTAAAAAACGAGGCAAGGTACAACAATGTTCACTTATACACAAAGATTAAACACGGTGTATTTTAATTTAGTTATCAACAATTTTAACGCTTTAATTTCAAATAAAACAGCAATAATTAAACTGTTAATTTTAAGCCATATCGTCATAAATTATACAATTGGCATTTTTTTTGTATTTTTTAAAAAAAACTAACTAACTTTACAAAAATTCATATAAGGTAATTTTTATGGACGACAATTTTTCACCACAAGTTAGAGATGTAATTACTTTGAGTAAGGAAGAAGCCCTTAGGCTGGGACACGATTTTATCGGAACTGAACACTTGCTTTTAGGTTTGATAAAAAAAGGAGACGGTAAAGCCATTGAAATTTTAATGACTTTTAATGTAGATTTAGATTTTGTTAGAAATAAATTAGAGAAGCTAAATCCTTCGTCACTATCATTTAAAAATAATCAGAAAAAAACCTTGCACCTTACCCGACAGGCTGAGAAAGCCATTAAGACTACATTTTTAGAAGCTAAATTATATCAAAGCAACGCCATTGACACAGCGCACTTGCTTTTGTGTATTTTAAGAAACGAAGACGACCCAACTACTAAATTATTGCACAAGTACGACCTTGATTACGAACAAGCAAAATCTTTATACAAAGAATTGCATATTGGAGGTTATTCTAATACGGTTGCAGAAACTCCTTCTGAAGATGAATTTGCAGATGAGAAAGCAAATCCGTTTGAACAGCAAAGTTCAAGATCAAAACAACCCAAGAAAACTAAAACACCTGTTTTAGACAATTTTGGCAGAGACCTAACCGCGTTAGCAGAAGATGGAAAATTAGATCCAGTTGTAGGAAGACTCAAAGAAATTGAGCGCGTTTCTCAAATATTGAGTCGTCGCAAAAAAAACAACCCCATGCTTATTGGGGAGCCTGGTGTAGGAAAATCTGCTATTGCAGAAGGCTTGGCACTTAAAATAGTTGACAGAAAAGTGTCGAGAATACTTTTTGACAAACGTATAATTTCACTTGATTTAGCTAGCTTAGTAGCTGGAACTAAGTACCGTGGACAGTTTGAAGAAAGAATGAAAGCCTTGATGAACGAGCTTGAAAAAAATGACGATATAATTTTATTTATCGATGAAATTCACACAATTGTTGGAGCTGGAGGAGCAACAGGGTCTTTAGATGCTTCAAACATGCTCAAACCTGCACTAGCAAGAGGCGAGGTACAATGTATTGGTGCTACTACACTTGATGAATATCGTACAAATATTGAAAAAGATGGTGCTTTAGAAAGGCGTTTCCAAAAAGTGGTAGTAGAGCCCACTACGGTTGAAGAAACAATTCAAATATTGTACAATATCAAGGGAAAATACGAGTCGCATCACCACGTAAACTACACAGATTTGGCAATTGAAGCTTGTGTAAAACTCACCAACCGCTACATGACTGACAGGTATTTGCCCGACAAGGCTATTGATGCTTTAGACGAGGCAGGTTCTCGTATTCATATCACAAACATAGTGGTTCCTCAGCAAGTGTTAGAGTTAGAAAATAAATTAGAAGAAATTAGAAGTAGAAAAACCAAGGCGGTAAACGGGCAAAAATACGAAGAAGCGGCTAAATTGCGCGATGATGAAAAGAAGTTAGAAACAGCCCTAGAGTCTGCCCAAAACCAATGGGAAGAGGACGCTAAGTTGCACAGGGAAACTGTAACACAAGACAATGTGGCAGAAGTGGTTTCTATGATGACAGGAATTCCTGTTAATAGAGTTGCCGAAGCCGAAAGTACAAGGTTAGCAGAATTGCCCAACTTGATAAAGGGAAAGGTAATTGGTCAGAATCAGGCTGTTACTAAGGTGGTAAAGGCTATTCAACGAAATAGAATAGGCTTAAAAGATCCTAATAAACCCATTGGCTCATTTATATTTTTGGGCTCTACAGGAGTAGGCAAAACCCAGTTGGCTAAGGTTCTTTCTCGCGAGTTATTTGACTCAGAAGATTCGCTTATCAGAATAGACATGAGTGAGTATATGGAAAAATTTGCTATCTCTAGGTTAATTGGTGCTCCTCCAGGATATGTTGGATATGAAGAAGGTGGTCAGCTGACAGAAAAGGTGCGCAGAAAACCTTATTCAGTTATTCTTTTAGACGAAATAGAAAAGGCACACCCAGATGTTTTTAATATGTTACTTCAAATTTTAGACGATGGGCATATAACCGATAGTTTAGGTAGAAAGATAGATTTTAGAAATACTATTATTATTATGACCTCAAATATAGGGGCTCGCGAATTAAAAGATTTTGGAAGTGGGGTTGGTTTTGGTACAGCGGCAAGAAAAGAGCAAGAGGACTCTCACGCCAGAAGTGTTATTGAGGGCGCCTTAAAAAAGGCTTTTGCTCCTGAATTTTTAAATCGCATAGATGATTTGATAATATTTAACAGACTTGAAAGAAAAGATATTCACAAAATAATTGATATTGAGCTAAATAAACTACTATTGCGCGTTTCTGATTTAGGGTATAATTTAGAACTAAGTGAAAAGGCAAAAGATTATATAGCTGATAAGGGCTTTGATAAGCAATACGGAGCAAGACCTTTAAAGAGAGCTATTCAAAAATATATTGAAGATGCCTTGGCTGAAGAAATTGTTAGCGCAAAAATAAATGAAGGCGATGCTATTTTTATGGACTTAGATGAGAAAACCAAAAAATTGAGCATAACTATAACAAAAGAGCAAAAACTAAAAAAAACTAAAACAGAGGTTGATGAAGAATAAGCCCTGTGTTTTTTCTGAAAGTAGTTTATAGCTAAAGCAGTTTAGTTTTTTATTGTAAATGGTTTAAAAGTTAATTGCTTATATAAACAAATTATGAAAGTAGTGTTAAAGATTAATTCAAAGATTTAAAATATGAATAACTATTGGATAAAATCTTTAAAGAACGCAAAAATTACACTACCTTTATTTTTATTTTGCTTATTTATAGTAAATCTTATACAAGGCAATTATTCTGAATTACTGGCCGATGAGGCTTATTATTGGGTATATAGCAATTATTTAGATTTTGGTTATTTTGATCATCCGCCTATGGTGGCTATTTGGTGTATATATATCAAAACTTTTATTTAGTACAGGGGAACTTAGTGTTCGCTTTCTATCTGCCGTTTCACTTTCCTTAACTTACTATATAGCTTGGAAGTTGATAGATTATCCAAAGAAAAACAGCTATATAATATTGTTTATTATAAGCGTACTTTCCTTTTTTCTTATAAGTATTTATGGATTTATCACTGTGCCCGACACCCCTTTATTATTCTTTATGGTAATATTTTTATTAGGTTATAAAAAATATTTAAATAAAAAGAGTTTTATTAGCTATTTACTTATAACTGTGGGAATAGTTGGAATGTTGTACAGTAAATATCCATCAGTATTAATTGTATTTTTTGTAGTGATATCGAACATAAAAATGCTTAAAAACATAAGAATATGGGTTGTGTTTTTGTTTGTTTTGCTGCTATATTTACCTCATTTGTATTGGCAATACACAAATGATTTCTCTTCATTTAAGTATCATTTATTTGAAAGAATGAGTTCTAAATACAGGTTTGATTTTACTTTAGTACATCTTTTAAATATGGCTGGGGTAGTTGGTCTAGCTTTTCCTGTAGTATATTATGCTTTTTTTAAGAGCTTAAAAAACAAATCGCTTTTTAACAAATCATTAGTAAGTATAGTTTTTGGCTTTTTTTTGTTTTTTTTATTATTCTCACTCAAAACTCATGTACAAATGCAATGGCTAATGCCTATTTCTGTGCCTTTGTTAATTATAAGTTTTAAATATTTTATAGATTATAAAAAAAGTAGAAAAGTTTTTATTTGGTTAGCTTCATTTTCAATAATAATTACTTTTATTTTAAGAGTTCTTATTACTACAGATACAATAGTAGTTAAAAAAATTAGAATAAGCAACAATAAAAATTGGACTCTAGCATTGTTGAGTAAGTATAAAGATGCTGATTTTCTTTTTCAAAACTAATATCAAAACACTTCTTTATTTTGGTTTTATTCAAAAAAAAGACCTTTACAGCTAAATACTTGGTACAGCCGAAAAAACCAATACGATTTATTAAAATACAATAAAGAATATACTGTTAAGGATGTTTTACAAGTTCAACCCTATAAGGATAACAAGGTAATTGACTCTGTGCTTTTTGGAGATAATAAAAAAATATACATAGCAAAACTATTAAATTATCAAAATATTAACGGTTTGCAGATAGAAATTATCGATAATAATATAATGCTAAAACCCAATGATATTAATAGTTTATATATTAAAACCTCACTGCCTAAGGGAATGGCAGATGTTAAAAAAATAAATTTTTTTGTTTTGCTTAGAGGAAAGAATAAAAAAATTATAGAATTTAAGGGAATAAAAAACATAGTAGCTAAGATAGTTAATAAACAACAAATTCAGTTCTTTCTTCCAAGTTTTGATAATTTAAAAAACAAGCCTTACTATATTCAACTAATTGGTACTGCAAAAAATCATAAATTATTTATCAGGATAAGCCCAACTTATAAGGTTTTGCAACACTAATTATTGTATCACTTAAACTTCGTACAGTTAAATTTGAAGAAAAAAATTGAACTATAAAATACCTAAAGAAAGTTTTTTTAAAAATCTACAAAAAATCATCAAAACTTGCACTAATTAAATTGAATATAGGCTAATTTATTTTTTGTTTGGTTGTTCTTGTTGGTTTTAATTTCTTTTTAGCCTTACAACAATCGTTTAATTAACTTTAATTTATGGCTGCATTTGCCTGTTTCTAAATTGTAAATTCCACTGTGGTTTAATTTATCAACCCTAACTTTTCCGTGAGCGTGAATTATATAATTGCTCTTTAACACAATCCCTACATGGCTTATAAGCCCATCTTGATTGTCAAAAAAAGCCAAATCACCTGGCTCGCTTTCTTCAATAAAGCCCAGTGTTTTACCTTGGGTGGCTTGCTGTTTTGCGTCTCGCAGTAAATTACAACCAGACAGCTTGTAAACGGTTTGGGTAAAGCCAGAACAGTCAATCCCAAATACTGATTTTCCTCCCCATAAATACGGAACGTTTAAAAACAAATAGGCAAGTTTTACAACAGATGACTTAGTTTTTGTTTGGTTATACACCTTGCCTCGATACGAAAAACTGCGGTTGCTTATCCTAAGTGAATTATTTTTTAAAAAAGGTAAACTAGCCCCCAAAGGAATGCTTGTTATACTGCTAGTGTTATCTGTGATAAAGTTGACGAACTGACCAGCGTAATACTTTTTACTTTGGCACAAAGCATTATAGTCCGACTCTATTATTTCTATATATTGTAAATTATTTATATACCCTGTGTATTGATCGTAATACAATTTTATCTTGCTCCATTTGTTTCCTTTTTCAATAATGCTAAAATGTTCTCCAAATAAAACCTGATTTAGCATTTCTGAAGCATCAGAAGGCTGTGAGCGCATGGCTATAATACTGAGGTTGCAAATTCCAAACATTTGAAATACAGAGATATATCTTTGTTATTTTTTTTCAATTAATATTGCACTTGCTCCACCGCCGCCATTGCAAATGCCTGCTACTCCAATTTTTGCATTATTTTGCTTTAAAACAGATGTTAAAGTAACAATAATTCTAGCTCCTGAGGCTCCCAATGGATGCCCTAGTGATACAGCACCGCCATTTACATTTACCTTGTCAGGGTTTAAACCTAGTATTTTTGTATTTGCTAAGCCTACAATCGAAAAAGCTTCGTTTAATTCAAAATAATCAACCTCCTTAATTGAGATGTCAGCTTTAGATAATACTTTAGGGAGGGCTTTTGCAGGAGCTGTGGTAAACCATTTGGGCTCTTGAGCTGCATCAGCGTAACTTACTATTCTTGCCAAAGGATTAATATTTAATTCTTTTGCCCTTTTAGCACTCATTAAAACCAAAGCAGCTGCTCCATCGTTAATAGTCGAGGCATTGGCAGCAGTTACAGTGCCTTGATTTGAAAATGCTGGTTGCAACAACGGGATTTTGTCTATTTTTACATTCTTATACTCTTCATCTTCATCAAATAAAATAGGTTCTCCTTTGCGTTGGGGCACTTCAACAGAGATAATCTCATCGGCAAATTTACCTTCGCTCCAAGCCTTGGCAGAACGTTTATACGATTCAATTGCAAAAGCATCTTGATCTTCTCTTGAAAAATTGTACCTAACAGCGCAGTTATCGGCACAAACTCCCATAGCAACTTGATCGTAAACATCCACTAAGCCATCTTTTTGCATTCCGTCTTCTAATTTGATAGGACCAAATTTAGAACCCGTTCTTGCGTGTTGATAATGTGGTATTAAACTCATATTTTCCATACCACCAGCAATAATAATATCAGCATCGCCTAAAGCTATGCTTTGCGAGGCTAGAATTACAGATTTCATCCCAGAAGCACAAACCTTGTTTACTGTTGTACAAGGAACAGTGTCAGGAATGCCAGCATAAAGGGCAGCCTGTCTGGCAGGTGCTTGTCCTAAGCCAGCAGAAACTACATTGCCCATAAATACTTCTTGAACTTTTTCAGGCTCTAAGCCAATTTTATTTAGGGCTCCTTTAATGGCAATAGCTCCTAACCTTGGGGCAGCAATGCTAGATAAACTACCTAAAAAGCTACCTATAGGAGTTCTTGCTACTGAAGCGATAATTATTTCATTCATATAATTGTAATTTTGTTAATTTATATAAAACAACTGTTTAACTTTTTTATGCGAATAATTTTTCTAGTTCAAATAAATTATATCGCTGTATAAAAATCTATAATTGTTAACTGTATGAATTTTAAAAACTAATATACAGCAATAGCTTATGTGAACTATATAGCTTTTAGCTTAATTGTAAGTGCTTGTATTGCACCTGTAATTTATCCAAAATAAGCTACTGCGAAAATAACTAATTTACGGTTAGTTCTCAAAATAATTTGTAAGTCTTATATTTACGCTTTAAAACTCAATAAATGAATAGACTTTTAAATAAGTTGTATAAAAACAATGCAATTGTGTACAAGGCTTTGTTGTTTTTGATCACTGCTATAGCTATTGTTTATTTGTTTCCTAAAAGCGGTCAGTTTAAATATGATTTTGTATTAGGCAAACCATGGCAATACGATAATTTGTATGCTCCTTTTGATTTTGCCAAATACAAAGACGAACGTGAAATTGAGAAAGAAAAAGAACAATTAAAAAAGCAGAGCAAAAAATACTTTGCTTTTAATATTGATATTCAACCGAAGATAATTGCTAAGTTTAAAAATAAAATAAGCAAATTAAGTGTTTCTGATTCTTTAAGTAATGCTGACATTAGTACTATTACAAATCGAGGGATTTTTATTCTGAACTCAATATACCAATATGGCTTATTGGATGAAAATAGCCAAAAAGGCTATGTAAATGATAAAAGTGAAATTGTGGCACTTAGAAAAGGGAATTTGATTGAAAATGTTTTGTTTTCAAAAATATTGAATTCAAAAGATGTATTAAATACAATTTACGATAAGGTACAAGATTTACCTTCACATAAGCAACATCTTATTATAAACAATATAGTTAGCACTATAGAGCCAAATGTATTTTTCGACAGCAAGTTTACAAATAAAGAGCTAGAGGAGGTGTTAAATGGTATTTCATACACTAAAGGGATGATTTCAAAGGGCGAACTTATTGTAGTTAAAGGAGATGTTGTTGAAGGCGAAATTTACACTATGCTTAAGTCTTTTCAGTTAGCTTCGCAATTAAGCATGGGATCAAAGTTAAATTACGGCTGGATAGTTTTTGGATATACTGTATTGGTTTCGCTTGCACTGCTAATGCTTTTATTGTTTTTAATGCGCTACAGATTTGAAATTTACAACAATAACAACAAAGTAACCTTTATATTTTTTAATATGTTTGTAATGATTTTAGCGCAAACATTGGTAGTTAAGGCAAATGCCGATTATTTATACGTGGTTCCGCTGAGTATTTTACCCATAGTTTTAAAAACTTTTTTTGATGCTCGATTAGGCTTGTTTACCCACGTTTTAACTGTACTATTGCTAGGGTTTATTGTTCCTAATAGTTTTGAGTTTATATATCTGCATATTATTGCAGGAGTGGTTACTATTTTAACCGTTTCAGAGCTTTATAAAAGAGCTAATTTGTTTATTTCAATAGCTCAGATAACTTTAATTTATATGATTACTTATTTGGCTTTTTCTGTTTTAAAGGAAGGGAGCGCAAATGAGATAAACTGGTTGTACTTTGGGCTTTTTGTGCTTAATGGCTTGCTGTCGTTTTTAGCTGTTTTTTTTATTTATTTTTACGAAAAACTCTTTGGTTTGGTATCGGATGTAACCTTGCTAGAACTGTCAAATACCAATTCAAAACTACTGCGAAAATTAAACGAAAAAGCACCTGGCACTTTTCAACATTCAATACAGGTTGCTAATTTGGCAGAGGCTTCAGCTAATGAAATTGGAGCAAATTCTATGTTGGTTAGAACGGGAGCTTTATATCACGATATAGGCAAGATGATAAATCCGATATATTTTACTGAAAATCAATCAACAGGAGTAAATCCTCACAGTGAGTTATCTCCCAAAGACAGTGCAAAGATTATTTTAGATCATGTAATCAATGGAGTAGAAATAGCAAAAAAAAACAAGCTGCCCGACCGCATAATTGACTTCATACGAACCCATCACGGCACAAGTATAACCTATTATTTTTATAAGATGGAGTTGGAAAAAAATCCTGATATTGAAATAGACCTAAAAAAATTTCAGTATAAAGGTCCTATTCCCTTTTCAAGAGAAACAGCTATTTTAATGATTTGCGACTCTGCCGAAGCTGCTTCAAAAAGCCTAAAAGAACCTACGGCTCAACAAATAGATACATTAGTTGACAAGATAGTTGAAAAACAAAAAAACGACAATCAATTTATAAATTCAGATATTACTTTTAGAGAAATTGAGAAGATAAAAAAAATTGTAAAAAATAAATTGATGAATATTTATCACTTGAGAATTGAGTATCCTGATTAATCAAAAAAACAATAAAATTATTTGTAAGTACGTTTAATTAGTTATAGTTTTGCATTCGCATTTTTTAAAATTTAGGCTTTTACGCCTAGTTATTAAGGAGAGGTGGCAGAGTGGTAATGCAGCAGCCTGCTAAGCTGTCGTCGGTTTTTCGGCGCCCGGGTTCAAATCCCGGTCTCTCCGCAACAAAAAAATCCGTTTCGGGGTGTAGCGTAGCCCGGTCATCGCGCCTGCTTTGGGAGCAGGAGGTCGCAGGTTCGAATCCTGCCACCCCGACAACAAAGGTCGCGTAGCTCAGCTGGATAGAGCATCTGCCTTCTAAGCAGACGGTCATAGGTTCGAATCCTATCGCGATCACATCAATCCTCATCAGCAATAATGGGGATTTTTTGTTTTTAGGAAAATAGCTTGGGTCAAACATTTTTGTAAACAAGCTTCATTATTAGAGTAACAATCTAAGCATATCAAATCCCTAAAGGCTCGTATACATATCTTAGAGGCTGAAGTTGCTCGTTTAAAACTTCGGAAGAATAGTAGAAATAGTTCCATACCACCGAGTAAAGATGAAAATTGTCCCAAACATCAATCAT
>JBKDZU010000003.1:0-2173 GCA_047971505.1 Tenacibaculum sp. | reverse complement strand
GAATTAATTTTGGGGCTTTGAGCGTTTAAGCTTTTTGTGTCAGCCTTTTTAAGAGCTATTTTCTTTTGTTTCGCTTTCCGCTACCTATTACTTGTTTTACAATTAAGTTAAGTAGGCATATTGACATACGATTGTGAATTTCCTTTGCTTATAATGTTAGGTTTATTTATTAATTTATATACAAATAGACGTCAAAGTGCACATACACAAACGCATGCACCCGAAGAAAATGAAAGAACAAATTTTTAAAGTTTTTCCGTGTATTGACATACCTTGTCGGGAAAAATTATTGTCAATAGATGAAAATATTAGAAAATTTATTCCTTCATTTTCTTGTAATTTCTATTTATGAATTCGTATATATATAACTTGTTTTTGTATTAGGGGCAGAGGCAGTTTCCCAAGGTGTAGTTTGGGGTGCAGAGAAACTGAGTGAATGGATAAGTTATGGGTCAGATCGACTTAAAGACTCCATCGCTCCAGATGCTCAAGCTAAGCCCGTCGACCCTAAATGGCAGAAGACAGCCAAGATTGCGAGAAATGTCTCAGGAAAAGCGGTTAAAGTTAGTGGGTTCCTACGTAAGTTGCTATCTAATATTTGACATTAGTTTTCATTAAATTTATTTTTCTAATAGTTTAATGCTGCTGCTTTGTGCTGCCGTTAGTGCAGGGATAAAGTGTGAGACTCTGGTGCTAGATGTCGCGAGTTCGATTCCCGAACTCGCGATTCCTTGTGTTGGTGATTGCACTCCTGCTTAGCGGTTGAGGGTTAGGAAGGGCATCCACCTCAGGTAACAGTGACGGAAGGCTCTGATCAAAGTCCTCAGCACGGAGGTGGAGGGCAAGTCCAACCCCAAATAAGAAAATTTCTTTTTTTTCCTAGGAAAAAAACGGACTATAAAAACGATTTTTTTTTAATGCTGTGTGGTGATTCAGAAATGTGTATTAGACTTGCTTTCAGTTCTCCTTGATATAAAAAATTGGTGAAGTTTCGTTTAATTTATGGGCAGTTTTTATTTATTTATAGCCTAATTTGCTTCATTTTTACTAAATTTAACATTAATTTTTTGTCCAGTTTTATTTAATCTTTTGTTACATTTACTAGACTATACAGGTTTTATTGATTTACAGTCAGTATTGCTCAGTTTGATTTTTATTTATTCCCAGCTAGTTTTATTTGATTTACAGTTAAATTTACGTGATTTATATTTTTTTCGGTTAATTTGCTGGCAATTTATCTTGGTTAAGGTCAATTTTATGTGATTTTCAAATATGTTACCCAATTTTTTAGTTGATTTTGCTTGATTTATAGACAATTATTTTGTTTTAGAGTCAGTTTTACTTGATATTCAATTAAATCTATTTGATTTACTCTTTATTTTATTTGATTTAAAGTTGATTTTACTTAATTTACACTTTTTTATTATTCTAGTTAACCAAATCGGTAAAGCTACCTTAGCTGTAGGTAAATGGGCGGCTCCGACCATCCAAAAGCACGGGACAAAAGCCATTGGTCGAATTACGGGGTCCAGCGAGAAGGACGCGCATACGCAAGTAACCAAAACCAAACTTTCGAAACCATGACACTTAACAGTATTCTCAATATTAACAGTAACTTAACTGTATTTTTGAGTTTAGAACTTAACAGTATTCACAATATTAACAGTAACATAATTGTATTTTTGAGTTTAGAACTGAACAGGATTCAAAATATTAACAGTAACTTAACTGTATTTTTTAGTTTAGAACTTCAACTTAACAGTATGTTCAAATTTTAAAGTAACAGTAATTTCGCATGCAAAGGCTAGTTGTTGCTGTTCCTCAGGGTGCTTGGCCGAGGAACCCCGAGGTGTGGTGTGCTGTTTTAAAGCTAGTTTTCGCATATATCGTTCTTTTATACAAAGTGTAATTCTTCACTTTGTTTTTTTTTCATGAGTACTCTGAGTAAAAGAGGCCTGAGTGTGAGTAACTGAAATGAATGGGGATAAATTGTTGAGATACAACTCATGGGTGTTTATTTCTAACTCATTTGGACATGAGAATACCTGGCAAAGATTGGGGATACTGGTGGTGTTATAATCCCCTCCCTCACAAGAATCGGATCTGGCCTCTACCTCTTCCCCTTGTCATCCTCAGTAGGGGTTAAGATTTTTTTAGGCTGTGTGGTGTCTTC
>JBKDZU010000002.1:0-31510 GCA_047971505.1 Tenacibaculum sp. | reverse complement strand
CCTTAACCGAGAAAACAGAAAATTTCTCAAAGAACATAAAATTTCTCATTATGATGTACCGCTAGGCAGACCCACCAATATGAGTGCGCAAGAGAAAAGGCAAAGGAAAGAAAAACAAAACAAGCGCTCTGAAATTGAAGGCAAGTTTGGTTAAGCAAAAAAGCGCTTCGGCATGAATAGAATACGCACTAGAAACTACCAAAGTAGCTTATGCAAGATAGGCTTGATTGCTCTAGCATTGAATCTATGGAAAATTCTAAGGGATTTTCTTTGGCGATATACTTTAATTCCGTTTCAGCCTTATTTTACCCATATAAAGTCATTTTTTAAAATTATTTTAGCAATCATATTGGAAATTAAACCCCTAAAACATCAAAAAACACCAAATAATCTAGTCAATCCAATTTATATGATTTTTAGATTTTTTAGTAAGCCCTAAGTATAAAGATGCAATTGTCAATATAAAAGAAAAATACAATTTTTTTATTTAATCAACCACAAGCAAAAAACAAAATTTTAAAAATTAATTTAGTTAGTTTTGGATAAAAATTATCATTTTCGTCAGGAGTTAAAACCTTTTCTTAATTGTGTTGATCACTCGGTATCAAAACAAAAATTTAAGTTGATGTACAGCCAAGCTTATGATATGCTAATTACGGCTCCAATACCAGAAAATTTAGATATTTATTATAATAGCGAAAATTATATTTCGCATACAGCACACTCAAAAAACTTGATTGAAAAATTATATGGGCAAATAAAAAAATATACCTTGTTAAAAAAATATAAACTTATAAACTCTTTTTCATTTAAAGGAAAAACAATTTTAGATATAGGGGCTGGAACAGGCGACTTTTTAAATATTTGTAAAAGTAAAAACTGGCAGGTTAAAGGGGTTGAACCATCTGAAAAAGCAAGAAAGATTGCTTTAACTAAAGGTGTTGTTTTAGAAAAAGACTTAAATAGTTTACAAAAATCGAATTTCGATATCATTACTCTGTGGCATGTATTAGAGCATATAGTTGATTTAAGCAATAGCATAAATACGATTAAAAGCTTATTAAAACCCGATGGTGTTTTAATAATTGCAGTGCCCAATTTTTACAGTTACGACGCTAAATTTTACAAAGAATATTGGGCTGCTTACGATGTACCAAGGCATGTTTGGCATTTCTCAAAAAAATCTATAAAAAAAATATTTAGCAATATTAATATGAGTGTAGAAAGAATATTGCCCATGAAATTAGATTCTTTTTATGTTTCACTTCTTAGCGAAAAATATAAAACCAATAAAACAAATTATATAAGAGCTTTTTTAATTGGCTTGCTTTCAAACCTTAAAGCAGCACAAACAAACAACTACTCGTCGTTAATTTATCTGATAAAAAACAAATAATCAATTTAGAGAATTAAAAAATCACTTTGCAGTAAAAACATAAGTTTATTTGATAACGCAATAAACTGTTTATAATAAAGTTAAGCCCATTGATTGTTCAATATTGAAGGATCTGAAAAAAGCGCAATTTAGCTTTGAGTGTTTTTAAAGGTTTAGTGAGTTTACAATAATAATTATTCTAAATATTCGGTGTTTTTTTGCTCGCAAGGCTTATCTTTGTGTTAAAACATACAACAAATGCTCGATATAAAAAAAATCAGAAAGGATTTTCCTATACTTAACAGAAGCGTAAATGGAAAGCCTTTAGTGTATTTTGACAATGCAGCTACCTCACAAACTCCACAGGTAGTGATCGATGCCATAGTTGACTATTATGCCAATTACAATGCAAATATTCACAGAGGAGTTCACACTTTAAGTCAACAAGCAACCGATTTATATGAAAGAGCCAGAGTTAAAATGCAGAAGCACTTTAATGCAAAGTCTTCTCGTGAAATTATTTTTACTGCAGGTGCTACTGACAGCATCAACAGAGTTGCCTCAGGTTATGCCTCTATTTTAAAACAAGGCGATGAACTTATAGTATCTGCCTTAGAACATCATTCAAATATAGTGCCTTGGCAAATGCTGTGTCAAAAAACAGGAGCACAACTAAGGGTAATTCCTATGAATAAACAAGGGGTTTTGCAAATGGATACTTATCGTAAATTGCTAAACTCAAAAACTAAATTGGTTTTTTGCAGCCATGTATCAAACGCCTTAGGCACAATTAACCCAATTAAAGAGATAATCCGTTTGGCTCACTTACAAGGTGCTAATGTGCTTATTGACGGAGCACAGGCAGGTTCTCATATAAAACCCGATTTTCAACAGCTAGATGTTGATTACTACGTTGCATCGGCACATAAAATGTACGGCCCTACTGGTGTAGGCTTGTTGTATGGAAAAGAAGAGTTATTGAACAAACTACCTCCTTATCAAGGGGGCGGCGAAATGATAGAAAGTGTTAGTTTTGAAAAAACAACGTATGCCAAACTTCCGCATAAGTTTGAGGCTGGCACCCCCGATATTTGCGGAGTCATTGCTTTTGGCATTGCCGTAGACTATATAAATGCTATTGGTTTTAACGCAATTGCTGAACAGGAAAACAGCTTACTTGACTATGCTACTGAAGAACTTAAAAAGATATCAGGATTAAAAATTTATGGCACAGGCAATAAAACTTCGGTTATTTCCTTTAATATAAAAAACATTCATCCTTATGATATAGGTGTTATCTTAGATAAATTAGGTATTGCGGCAAGAACAGGGCATCACTGCGCCCAACCTATTATGGACTTTTTAGGCATACCCGGCACTATAAGAGTTTCCTTTGCCTTTTACAATAGCAAGCAAGAGATTGATATTTTGATAAATGCTGTAAAAAAAGCTGTTAGCATGTTAACTTAAAAAACGTTTTTAATGCTAAAGCAATACTGCATTTTAATAAATTAAAAAAGTTGCTTTTTGCTTTAGCCAAATTATCCCTACTCTTCAAGTCTTTTTATATAGACGAGATGCCTTATAAACAAAAAAGCAAATAAAAATTCTGACAATAGACCTGCAGCAAGTACTGTATCAGCTCCTCCAACTTTAAAAATTTTAAGAAAGACTCCTATAAATACTAATAAAATGCCTGTAATAAAAACTAGAATTATATTTTTCATATTTGTTGTTGTTTTTGATATAGGTTACTTAATAATTTGAATATTTAGTTATGATTGATATCGCTAAGATGTTTTGCTTTAACTAACAAATAATAAAAACCACAATTTCGCTAATAAAAATCTGTTAGGAAATTCTTAAAAAGCAAACAAATTAAGATAGGCGTTCTTTATTTAAATAATAAGCTTTATACAAATATATAATAAAAACTGTTATTTTAATAAAAAAAGTCTAAATTTTGATAAAAATATTTTTTAGCTAGTGTATAGGTAATATATACTCTATAAAATTGATGTTATTTTAGGGCATCTTTAAAAACCCTTTATTTTTTATAGTGCCTAAAATCCGCAAGTCTCTAGGGGTTTCGCCCATTAAAATAGAACTGCTCTTGAAAGCTCAATTTTTGTTTAAAAAGCTTGAGATTTTTAAAATAAGTGCTTTCAATATAAACAGACACGTCTTTTATGCTAACCACTGCCGAGAAGAAAACTCTAGTTTATCTGTATTTATCGTATATGGGTTTTCTTTGTCTTTATCATTACATTCTTTTTCTTCTTCTACTTGTGATCTCCTTTGCTCGATAAGCTATTGCTTGTTAAACCTCCCCTACAATCTTCTTTTTTCTGGCTTTAAGGTAAACATATTAGTAATAGAATCGACAATATTTGTTACAGAATTCCACACAAACTCTTCAACATCTATGATGGCAGTGTCCATATATCGTTAAACATATTTTCCTGTTTTACAAACTCAACCTCTTATGCTTGTTTGTTTTATTATCAAATCATTTTTTAATTATAGGACCATGACGGAAATCGTATACGAGTATCCTCGGCACTGGTAAAAGTATAAACAGGGTTGCTGTAATTGTAGGTTTCGCTTAACAGTTCAATATAAAAACCCTTTTGATTAAAAAGCATTTTATCAATCGGGGCTAGTGCCTCTTCTCTTGACTTTGTATAATTATTATCTTGCCATCCATTGTTGTGTAAAACTATTTTTTTGTTTATCACACTATAGGTAAATTTATGATAAATAGAATAACTCTTAGTTCCTGAGTAATACCTGTATCTTACTCTTCCTTTGTCACTGCCTTCGGTAAATTGTATGTAAAAACGATAAAACTCTTTACCTCTTTGAGTGTTTATAAAGTTTTGACGTGCCTTATAAAAAAGATCTAAAAAAAGTGCCGAGGTATAAGGAGTGTCTATTAAATATGGTTCTTCAACGGTAAAGCTAAACCTTATGTGTCCGCCTCCTTTATTGTTGTTGATAAGCAAATAATCATCTGAAATAACAACTGGAGCATCGAGATATAAAAGTTCTGCAACCGCATTATTGCTATTTACGGATATAAATTTTTTTGATGTTACATCCCATGTAAAATTTGTAAAAATTTGATTTTTAAGTTTTAATTCAGGAGAACTTATAAAGCCATTTTTAGCAAAGCCTACGCCAAACGACCTGTTGGTGTTTTTGCCTTCTGAGCTTTTTACAGAAATGTTTATATATCTTTTCAGTTTGTTGAATGAAAAAGAATAAACATCTTCACTGTTGTTTACACTCAACCTTATGCCTCTATAAACAGAGTTATACGTATTTGATGAAAAGAGCCTGTTGTGATTCTCAAAAGCTTCAGCAATTAAGCCATCCCAATCTTTTTCAGTGGCTTTTTGAAAGATGATTTTCTCACTTGCTACCTGCCTAACCGATTTAAACTTCATATTGTCATTGCTATTTCCATAGTATAAAAACTCTGCACTTCCCTTATAACCTTGTCCTCTTAATGCGGCAGGTGTATATGAATCGGTAAGTTTGTGTATATGATTGTAGGTTGAAAAATTTAGCTTTAGAGTACTTCCCAAGGTTATAGTGTATTTCCCTGTTGTAACTGCTGTATCCCGATTCACATCAGAGGTCATTTTAACGGTATTATCCGCATTAAATTTCATCAAAAAAGCAAAACCTCCAAACTCATCGTTTTTGGTAAAATAAAGCATTTTCCAACCGCTTTCCGAAGATATCAACAAGTTTTTTAACGCCGCTTTTTGTTGTTTTATTCTTTGATCTGTAGAATTGTCAAATAGCTCGTCTGCAATATTCTGCTTACTGCAACCGCTGTATAACAACAGCGAAAGAAGTGCAAGAGAGTATATAAATTTAATGTTAATTTTCATTTTGTGCTTTGTTTAAAAGGGTTTACTGTGTTAATTCTTCTAGCTTTTTATGGCTAAGGGCTTGTAATTGGTATAGATCTATATTCCATGCCGAACTAAAATATTCAGATATTATGCTTTCTTTGGCGCGTATTGCCTTTTTTGCATCTTCGCCAGATATACCACTTATTATAGCTTCGTAATCTTCTTTTGAATTAGTTAGTATTGTTGAGGTTAGCTCAGCAAAATCATCACTAGGACTAGATCGGGCATACTGGGTGATAAAACCGTCTTCTAAGGCTTCTTTAAGCGAGTAGTTTGTCCAACTTCCATCGTATTTTGACGGGGTAATGGTTTGAAATTTTGGCGAAAAAGGCTTGGTTTGGTTTAAAATATGGCAATATTCGTGCTGTACTGTTTTTAAAAGCCTTTTAACTAATTTTATATCTTTTAAATCAAGGTAATTGATGCGAAATAAAGTAATCTTCAGTCCTGAATCTGCTGTTCCAAGTGTTACAGAACCATTGCTGTTTACGTTATAGCTGCCAACTAATACAATTTGTCGCGGTGCGGTTTTTTTGATAAAGTCATCACCTCCTAATTGGGTATAAGGGTCAATCCACACTAGTTTTATAGCTTTCATAAGAGGTTTAACCCTTGATTCTTCAGGAGGGAAAAGAAAACTTCCCTGTTCTACTTCATTGTCGTCCCACAAATAAAGAACCTCAATATTATAGGGTATTGTGTAATTGCTGCGAAGCCAAATATCGAGTTCCGACAACTCTGGAGGATTTGTGTCAAAAATGCTTTCCTCTAAAGCGGGCTCATCTTTACAGGCTACAACAAGCATCAAAAATAGAGTGTAAACAGCTATTGTATATTTCATGTTGTTTAATAAGTTTAGGTTATACATTTTATTGTTTTAAAATTAGCAGAAAGTTTAATATACTTTGTTTTTTTGTTATAAGAGTCCGATATTGTTTATCTAGGATTTTGTTTTAACCCAAGCTTTACAGCTTCTACTGGTATTTCAAGTTCTCTTCTGAGGTCGTCTTTAGATAGTGCAAAAGAATTTTCGTCAAAATCTTCGTGAATTATTTTCATATTCATACGTTTATTATCTAGCCATCTTATTCCTTCATGGATAAATTCTCTTTGCCTATTGTCTAATATGCATTTAATAAAAGGAAGTTGCTTATTGCTTATTTGATAAAAGGGCAGAAAATCATCTGCCTTAACTTGAGGCTGGTAAAAGTCAACAAAATCATCATAAGTAAGTATATCGCTACTAGCATCGTAGTTTCTTGTTTTTTTAGATAGAAAAGTATTTAAATCTTTTACAGCTGCCTCATAATTGTTGAGCATTACGTAGGCTTCTGCTCTATTGAGCAAAGCTTCATCATAGGTAAATAGTACATTCATGCAATAAGCAAGCCCTGTTGAAGCACTTAAGTTGGTGTACTTAAAATACTCTCTGTATTTAGGCACAAAATATCGGGTTGAAGAAAAAACACGTATCACATATCCCCATCTTTTGTTTAGAGGATGTACTCTAGAACTAAAAATTTTATTTCTTAATTGAGAACTGATACCGTATCTGCCATCTTCATAATGCCTAGCATATAACGATTTAGCTCCTACTATAAGCAGGTTGGTGTTTTCTTCACTAGATTGATGGCGAATCCTCACCTCAGATGCCGTTATAGTTCTGTAATACAGCCAATCTCTGATAAGGTTTTCTGGAGTTTCTCCTAAGGCTTTATCAGCATAGTTAATCACCTTGTTCCATTGTCCTTTAAACTGATAAAATCTGGAAGCAAAAACATAGGCAGCATGAACAGTAAAATGGAATTTAGGTTTTTTATAATTGTTATTTAACAGTGACATTCCTTTTAATAAATCTTTTTCTATTTGCATATACACCTGTTCAACTGAGGCTCTTTGGTATTTTTTAAGAACAACCGTTTCGGGCTCAGTAACAATAGGCACTCCTAAATTTGAAGAAGACGTGTTGGGATTGTAAGACTTTCCCCATAAAGTAACTAGCATAAAATGAGCATAAGCACGGGCAACTAAGGCTTCTCCTATATAGGGATCCATATCTTTGCCACCTCCTAATTCTTCTGCCGATTTCAATGCTTGATTAGCCTGTGCTATGGCTGCATAACAGGCATTCCAATAAAATGTTGGAGTATCTTGACCGTCGCCCACTATGTCGTTCCAGTAATATTTTGTGGTATTGATATCTAAGTTTGAGGTATTTGCCAAACCTATATCTGTAGAATTATCGCTCATGCTTTCTGCCACCCAAAAGTAAGATGCTTCAGGGTATGCATTAACAAGTAATTCTCCTATTTTTTCTTTGCTGTCTATTTCTGTTCTGTTGTCGGGCAGCTCGTCTAAGAAGTTGCTACAAGAAAAAGCAGTAGCTAACAAAATAGAGGTATAAATTATTATATAGCTTGGTTTTTTTATCATTATTTAAAATTTAAAGCCCAACATTAAGTGTTAAGGTATACTGTTTTTGAATAGGATATGCAACTCCGCCTGCCCTAAAAAATTCAGGGTCTTGACCGTTGAGATCAGAATCAGAATAAACTAAAAACGGATTTGTCGCTTGAACTCTTATCACAAATCGACTGATTTTTAGTCTTTTTTTTAATTCTTTTGAAAACTTATAAGTTAGTGCGATGTTTTTCATTCTTACAAAGCTTCCGTCAACTACTCTTTCAGTAGAAAAATTATAAGCATTGTAGGTTCGTCGTATATCTCTGCCGTACTTGCTATTAAGCCTAGTATCGAGCAGAACTGGAATGTCAGTTATGTTTTTGTCGCCTATTAAAGACCATCTGTTTTTAAATTCACTGGGAAAAACATCGAGGTCAGAATAGCGAGAACTGTAAATTGGAGTAAGCCTAATTTTATTTCCTGCCTGCCAAGTTATCAAAGAGGATAGCTCCCAGTTTTTAAAGCTAAAAGTATTTGAAAGCCCACCCGTTAAATTGGGCTCAACAGGACCTTCGTACTTTAAATAGTTTAAAATATTGCTTGTTTCTTGAAAATCAACACCTGTAATAGGGTTTCTGCCATCGTCAAAGTAGTAAGTGGGTACTCCTTGGTTGTTTAATCCTGTAAAATCGAATGAAAAAATTGAGTTTCGCTGGTAGCCCACTACACTGCCCCCTACATCTCTGACAAGACTTAAAACATTGGGCTCACTTTGAAGTTTTGTTATTTTTTGATTAAACCAAGCAAAGTTAAATGTTGTACTCCACTTAAACGTATCGGCATTAACATTCCTGCTTAAAAGAGATGCCTCTAAGCCTTTGGTCGACATATCGGCGTTGTTTGCCAGCTTAAAGAACTCTCCTCCAATACCAGAGGTGCGAACAAAGTCAATGAGGTCAAATGATTTTTTGCAGTAAACATCTACACTTAAATTTATTTTGTTTTTGTAAAGTCCTAAATCTAAGCCCATATTGGTTTCGTAGAGCTTTTCCCAAGTTAACTCACTGTTTTCAAGATCGATTATATCAATTAGGTTTTCGCGATCTTCAGGGCTGAATCTGTTGGCAATATCATTTCTAAAAACAGAAAGGGCATTATCGGCTGTTCCTAATCCTGCTATCAAGCCATAGCCCAATCTGAGCGATAAATTAGAAATAATAGGGTTGTTTTTAAGAATATTTTCATTAGATGCATTCCACTTTCCGCTAATATTCCAAGTGGGTAGCCAACGTGCTTTGGTTGACCTGCCTAATTTATTTGAGCCTTCGTAATTAACCGTGGCACTAATTATGTACTTGTTGTTAAAAGAATAGCTGCTTTGTCCAAAAAAGGCGATTCCTCGTTCACGGTCAAAGGTTTTGCCAAAATAATCGGTATCGTTGAGCAGGCTCATTTTAATAATTTGATAGTTTGTAAATGGAATGCCTCCTCGGTTGTATTGATATCCAAAACCTGTAAAAAAACTGTTTTCTCGGTCAGTGTGTCTATATTCTTGTCCTAGATACAGTTTTAAGCTTTGTTTATCGTCAAGTTTTTTGGTAAAATCTAAGGCATTTCTAAGGTAAAAACTCTTGAGATTATCTGTATTTTGATTTAAAATACCGCCTTCGTTTAGCACAACTTGAGGGATACTTACCGGGTCGTCAGGATCGGTAAAAAGAAAAATATTATCATTTGCCACAATAGTAGTTTCGTTAGCTCGATAGGCTGCAACTACATTAGAGTTTTCTGTAATATTGTGTTCCTTAATGCTATTTACGTATCTCACAGAGCCTAAAAATGAATAATCAAAATTTTTATACAGTTTTAAATTTAAGTTTCCTTGAAGCTTTAAATCAATAACTCTTAAATTTATCGTGTTGTTTTCTATCTCGTTAAGTATGTTTAGAGGTGCCCAATTGTAGCGATAGTATTCTAAATTTCCACTATTGTCGTAAGGACGCAATGTTCTGCTGGTATTTAAAGCATAGCTAAAGGGATTAATATCAAAATCTCTTGTGTACTCGCCGTATACAGAAGTAGATTGTCTATTGTAGGTTCCCGGTGCTTTCTGCTCTCTTATTGAGCCTTGAATTAAAATGCCTGCATTTACCTTGTCGGATAAATAATAAGCACCCCTAAGATTTGCAGTGATTCTGCTTATTTTATCGGCAATAGACCATCCCGGATCGGTATAAAACCCTAGCGATGCATATTGCGAAGTGTTTTTGCCACCGCCTGTAAAACTCAAAGTGTGATTTTGGGTAGGGATTTGCCTAAACAGTATTTTAAACCAATCGGTATTAGCCATTTCATATTGTTTGAGAAAGGCATTTCGGCTTTCCAGAGTGTTTTGCACAAAAAACTCTCCCGTTGACGGATTGTAAGTGTTAATAGCTCGATACATTAAATTATAAACTCCTCCATATCTGCCTTGAGTAGTTGAAGAGAGTCTTAAAAAACCCTTGTTGTACATTTCTTTATAAATGCCCATGGTTTCTTGAGAGTTGAGCAGGTTGTAACTCACATAACTCGGAATGCTTCTAATGGTGTATTCTGCTTGATAACTCACAGCACTTGGAGTGTTTCTGTTACCGCTTTTTGTGCTTATTATCACAGCTCCATTTAAGGCTCTAGCACCGTATAAGGAAAGTGCTGAGGCATCTTTAAGTATTTCTATCGATTCTATATCGTTTGCATTTAACCCAGCTATTGCAGAACTGATAAGAGTGGCTGAGTCGCCCGAAACTAATTGATCGAATGAAAGATTAACTATTTCTTCCTGTACCGCACCGTCAATAACCCATAAAGGCTTGGTATCTCCAAATATAGATGAGCCCCCTCTGATGGTAATTTTAGGAGCAGCACCGAATGTTCCTGTAATATTTTGAACATTTACTCCTGCAGCGCGTCCCTCTAGCATTCTGCCCGGATCAATTAAGCCGTCAATAACTACATCTTCAGCCTTAATGGTTTGAGAAGCTCCCGTAAAAGCTTTCTTGTTAATATTTCTATAACCAGTAACAACAATGCCGTCTAGCTCTTCTATTTCATCTTCTAAAGCAATGTTTAAAAACAATTCGTCTTTAACAGTTATTGTTTTAGTTTTCATTCCAATAAAAGTGATTATCAGCTTATTGCCTTTGCTGGCTGCAATTTCAAATTCGCCGTCAAAATTAGTGCTTACTCCTGTAGAGGTGCCTTGTTTTACAATACTTACGCCAGGAAGCGGAAAGCCGCTTTTATCGCTTACTTTTCCTTTTATTGCTTTTTGAAGAACTCCAAAATTGCTTTGCTCCTGTGTTGAGGCTTTGTTTTGATGGGTAACTACAATTTGTTTGTCAAAAATTTTATAGCTTAAAGATAATTCTTTAAATGCTTGATTTAAAATTTGCTGAACAGTTGCATCTTGCTTTTTTAAGTAGATTTTTTTGTTTATCTGAAGTACAGAACTGGGATAGAAAAAAATAAATTCACTTTTGCTTTGTATTTCCTTAAATAAGCTTTCTATGGTTTCGCCGTTGAGATTAATATCTATTTTGGCTTGCGAAAAAGTGCTGCTAGCGTAAATACACGATACTTCTATAAAAATCAGCAAAGTGATCGTTTTGAGCATTATCAACTGTGTTTTGCATAGTATTTTTTTTGCTTTTGTATAGGCATAAATTTTATTTTTATTCATAAATTTGATTAATTTTTGATATCTAATTAAGTTAGATTGTTTTACTTGGTTTACCGAAAGGTGTTGACCTGCCTTTCGGTTTTATTTGTTTTATAAAGTTTAATGTATACAACTACCATTTAACGATAATTTTATTGTCTGTGGCGTGCTTTTGATAACTAACTTTGCTTGTAGCGCAAATTACCTCTAAAACTCTTTCAAGATTACCCTCTTTTAAATGTAGGTTTCCAGAAAAAGTAGTTTGTTTAAACTCCTTATTTTCGAGAATTAACTCAACTTTGTAAAAGCGAGTGAGTTTTTTTAATATCGACTCTAGTTTTTCGTTTTTAATTTCTAAATAACCGTTTCGCCATGACATAAAAGACTTGATGTTTGATTTTTTGGTTTTTAATGTTTTGCTTTGCCTGTCATAAACAGCCAAAGTGCCTTTAGTTATGCTTGTCGACAGTTTGTTAAATACATTTTTCCCTTTGCAACTTATCAATACCTTACCGCTCTGTAAAGCTGTGCTTACAAAATTGTCGTCAGGATAGCTGCTTATATTAAATACAGTTCCTAAAACCTTTACTCGATAGTCTTTAACTTGCACAAAAAAGGGTTTTTCAGGCTTGTGAGTTACTTCAAAAATAGCTTCTCCCTCTAGGTAAATTTCCCTTTTATTATCTTTAAAAACAGCAGGATATACCATTCTGGAACCAGCGTTTAACCATACTTTTGTGCCCTCAGAAAGAACAAGTTGTGTGCGCTTTCCATAAGGCACTACAACTTCGTTATAATCAGAAGAAGATAAGTGCTCTGATACCGTTTTTTTATTTTCTTTGGTTTCGATGACAACACTTCCTTGAGCACTGTGTTTAATTGATGGAAAATTGTGTGATATTTTTAATTTTTCTTTCCCGTTAACTAACAAGCTAACATCTCCGGTTTTAAGCTCTTTAGAGGCTTTTGCTGTTAAAAGCTTTTCGAGTTCAGTGCCCTTGCTTTTAGGGCTTAAATAGAAAATAGAAACTCCAAAAACAAGTGCAATTACCGCTGCGGTTTGCAATAAACGCTTATAAAAATTAATTTTTTTCTTTCTCTTATAGGTAGTTATAGAACTAAAAATCTTATTTTTAAGTTCGCTCTTTTCTTGTTCAGTAATATTTTTTAAACAGTAATTTTTCACTTTTGCTTATAGATAAGTAATATTTTAATGACACGCTGCTAAATAAACAGTCTTTAATTGATAAGAGGTGAATTACAATAAAACATAGACAAAAAAAACAATTTATTTTTTTAACTCTTTTCGCAAAAACTTAACGGCTCGATAAATTTTTGTTCGAACCGACGCTACAGATATGTTTAAAATCTGCGCTATTTCTTTGTACTCTTTACCTTGGTTATACCTCATAAACAAACAAGTGCGCTGTTTGTCAGACAGGTTTAACAAGGCATTTGACAAGGCTAAAGTGCGGTAGTTTTTTTCTTCTTTTTCAATTATAGCACTTTCTGCTGTATTTTCATCAGATGCAATGCTTAAAGAACTAATATCTAAATATTTATCAAGTGATTTGTGTTTAAAAAGTTTTCTTTTAAATGAATAAAGCAAGTACTGCTTTGTATTTCTGACCTTTGAAATGCTCTCTCTATACTTGTATATATCCAGAAAAAGATCGTGTATGCAGTCTTTTACAAAGCTTTCATCTTTACAGTACTGCATGCCAAAAAGGTATAAAAAATCTACATTTTCATCATACAAAATACTAAAGGCTTCCATATTGCCTTTATTGATTAATTTCCATAAATCAACATTTTTTTTGCTCATAGCTTAATTACATAAAATCAAGTACAAAAGAAAATATAAAATAATAAAAGCTGGATAAATATATATTATTTCTTAACAAAAACTTAATCAAAATTAACAATTTCTCCCTTTTGCTTTAATTGACTTTTAAAATTCACAAACTTGTGCTTTGTAAAAATGTTGTATTGAAAAACCTATTTGTGTATAAGCAATGCTCGTTGAGGAAAAACCTTTGTTTAACTGTTTTTATTAATTAGCTTTAGTATTTTTTTCCAGCAGCTTCACAGCCTTTGCTTTTATAAATAACTTTAGTTATTATTAGTTGCTATAGCTCGATATGCACCCATTTTTTTTCTAATCCGAGCAAATATAAAGTATTGACAGAATAAGCCATTACGGCAATTTTTTGATCGCTAATAAGCCAGTCAAAACACGTTTCAACAATTGAGTTTATATGTTTTTCAGTTAAGTAGCTTTTGGTAGGGTTTTCTTTTTTTGAGGTGTAGCTAACCGCTAAATGCTCGCATATTTTAGCACAAGGTCTTATAGCACTGTTAAACTTGAGTTCAGAAATGTTTTTGCAAAAAAAATCTAAATAATCAAGTATGTGTTCTATGCCGTGATGAGTACAAATCCACTCTAAGATCCAAGCAGCCTTAATTGAAAGTTCATCAGTAGTAGTAAATGCTAAACTCACCAAATTGTCAAATGAGCTAGCTTGCCCTAACAACACACTGGCAGTGCGTGCTCTGTTAACCTTAGTTGGAACTCCCATATTATTTAAAGCCGAAACTAAAAACTCAGTATTCATATTTTGTGTTGTTTATGTAACTTTGAAGTGCAAAAGCATTGTAAAATGATAAAAATAAAGATAGATAAAATATTTTTAATATGGCTTGTATTAAAACTGCTTGTAACAGCAAGTGTATATGCACAAAAAGTAAATCAATTTAATGCAGAAGGCAAAAGAACGGGTATATGGAAAAAGTACTATAAAAATGGAGCTATTCGATATCAAGGGCAATTTAAAAACGGCAAAGAAATTGGAACTTTTAAGTTTTATGATATGAGCCTATCAACACAGCCTATCATAGTAAAAGAATTTTCAGAAACCAGCGATACTGCCTTGGTAAAGTTTTACAGTATTGACGGCAAATTAAAATCTAAAGGAGAAAGTGTTAAAAAACAACGCATAGGAAAATGGCTGTACTTTTTTCAAAATGGCAAAATAATTTCAGAAGAAAACTACCAAAAAGGTTTGCTACATGGAATGCTTAAAAACTATTACCCTAGTGGTAGGCTAACCGAGCAAACAAACTACGCCGAAGGGGAAAAGCACGGCATTTCTAAAATATACTCTGAAGATGGAGTTTTACTGCAGGAAGAAAACTACCAAAAAGGTTTGCTACACGGAAGTTGTGCTTATTACGATATAAAAGGAGAGTTAAAGGAAAGAGGTAGTTATAACAAAGGAAAAAGAGAAGGTAAATGGGAGTTTTATATAAATGGCAAACTGACCGAGAAAAAAAAGAAAAAACTTGTAAAACACAACTAATACAACAAAGAATAATATATTGACTAAATATATTTTACAAGTTTTTGCGTGAGCTATTTAAAATAAGAAAAACTATTTCCGCTTTCAACTTTTAGCAAGCACTCGTAAATTAATTTAATTAAATTTTCCACATCCTCGCGTTGTACCATTTCAACAGTTGTATGCATGTATCTTAAAGGTAAGGATATCAATGCCGATGCCACTCCGCCATTGCTGTATGCAAAAGCATCTGTATCGGTTCCAGTAAATCTCGACAAGGCAGCGCGTTGAAAAGGAATGCCGTTTAGTTGTGCGGTATCTATAATCAAATCGCGTAATTTTTGCTGAACAGCAGGAGCGTAAGCAATTACAGGACCTTTGCCTAGTTCTAAATGTCCTTCTTTTTTTTTATCTATCATGGGCGTGGTAGTATCGTGGGTTACATCGGTTACTATAGCTAGGTCTGGCTTTAGGGTTTGACTTATCATCTCGGCACCGCGAAGTCCAATCTCTTCTTGCACAGAATTGGTAATATACAACCCAAAGGGAAGTTTTTTGCCGTTTTCATGTAGCAATCTAGCAACCTGGGCAATTATAAAGCCTCCTATTCTGTTGTCTAAAGCTCTACAAACAAACTTGTTTTTATTTAAAATGTGAAACTCGTCAGGATATGTAATTACACAGCCAACATGCACCCCTAGTTTTTCGAGTTCTTCCTTTGAGGAGCAACCACAATCAATAAATATGTTTTCTAGCTTAGGAGTTTCTTCTTTCTCTTTTAATCGGGTGTGAATAGCAGGCCAGCCAAATACTCCTTTTACTATTCCCTTTTGAGTATGGATGTTTACAACTTTACTCGGAGCTGTTTGATGATCGCTACCACCATTTCTAACAACATAAATAAGTCCGTTATCAGTAATATAGTTTACATACCAAGAAATTTCATCGGCATGTCCTTCAATGACCACTTTGTAGTGAGCTTGTTTGTTAATAACGCCCACTGCCGAACCATAGGTATCGGTAATAAACTCGTCTACATAAGGTTTTAGGTAGTCCATCCAAATTTTTTGCCCTTCCCACTCATAGCCAGTAGGAGCGGCATTGTTTAAGTACTTTTCTAAAAAGTGTATAGATGCTTGATCTAAAATTGACGTTAAGGCCATATACTAGTTTTTATTAAAATTTATAATTTTAGGTTTAATATTAGCTCCAAAAATTGCGTTTTTTATTTAGAGCTTCTTGTTGCTTAATTTGTTCAAGGGTTAATACCTTTAAAAAAGAAGGGTGTTGTTCTATGGCATATTGAATTTTCTCAATAATACTTTCGATGCTTTCATTTTGATGGTCAATCTCTAAAGGCTTTTTTATTATCATTGATTGCAGTACATTGCGCTTTTTTATTTGCAATCCTTTTTTGTCGAACGAGCGCCTAAAACCGTCGATTACTACAGGCACCACCACGGGTTTAAAGGTTTTTATAATATGAACCGTTCCCCTTCTGATAGGTTTAAAGGCTGTAGTTGTACCTTGTGGGAAAGTAACTACCCATCCATCTTGTAAGGCCTTGCCAATATTTGATATATCCGATAATTTAACCTTCCGATTTACATCTTTACCAGCACTCCTCCACGTTCTATCTATCGAAATAGAGCCTGTATAGGCAAAAATTTTAGGTAAAATACCCGACCTCATGGTTTCTCCGGCAGCCACGTAATATATATTTAATTTAGGCTGCCATATATAGCCTATATTTTTAATTGAATCAATCCTGCCCTTTAAGGCTGCATTGAACACGTGAAACATAGCCGCTACATCGGCAAAGTAAGTTTGATGATTTGAAATAAAGAGTACATTTTGCTCGGGAAGTTGACGAATAATTTCAGAACCCTCTATTTGCAATTCATTAAACCTTCTGTATCTGCCATGTGATATAACACCTAATATTCGAATTAGCCATTTTTTTATCCATAAAATGTGTCCAAACGGATTCCTTTTTAAAAGGGGCATACTGTATTGGTTTTATTAATGTAGTGCTAAATTACAAAAGAAAAAGAAGATGCTTATTATTTAAGCAAGTCTTTAATTTCCGATAAAATCATTGCCGTAGCACCCCAAACCATATAATTGTTTAATTTAAAGCAGGGTACTTCTGTTTTTTTTATATGTAATGTGTTTGGACTATGGTTTGTTAAATTTTTGTTATCGAGTAAATTAGAAACAGATACTTCAATTAAACTTCCAACTTCATAGTTAGGAACAAAAGCAGGCTTATAGTTGCAGAAAGCTAAAAAAGGAGCTACTAAAAAATTGCTCGGAGGGATATAAGTATTAGACAGTTGACGGATAATTTTAACTTTTTTGCTGCATAGAGCTGTTTCCTCATAGGCTTCCCTCAAGGCAGTGTATTGTAAGTTTTTATCTTTTGAGGTAGGTTTGCCTCCTGGGAAACTTATTTGAGCGGCGTGCAGCCCTTTATAACTTGCGCGTTTGGTTAACAAAAAGGTTGTTTCGTTTTGTTCATCTGGATAAAACAAAGCTAATACAGCAGCGCGTTTGGGATGTTTGCTTAAAATCATTTCTTCTGTATAGGATTTCCTAATTTTGGGTGCTAATTTTATTTGCGACTTCCAACCGCCAAGCTCGCTGTTTTGATAATGATTTACCTTGCTGATAAATTCAGAAAAAAGCATAAATGTATTTTAAACTCAACCGAGCACTTAAACATTAACTTATTGATATTTATATTTTTAAAATCTATGTTATCACAACCCGACAAAATTAACTATTTTTTAATAAACAAAATTAAAAAACTCGAAAAGTCTTATTTGGTAAATTTAACCAACAAAGGCAAAAGGAGGCGGACCTCCCTATAACTATGTTTTGATGTTCAAAGCAGTTGTTCTTCAACGCTATTGTAATTTGTCAGATAATAAAAGGTCATTTATAAAAATGCTGAGTATATGAAGAATTGGGAAATTGAAAAACGTAATGCTTTGAGGGAGAGATACATATTGCTGGAGCATTTGATGCTGTGTTACTTGATATTACACATTTTTATATGACGGATTAATTGATGTAAAAGTCTCATTTTGTATGAGGCTTTTACAATTGAACAGAAAAATAATTGCCTAAAAATGTTAATTTTTTGAGAGAGAGGGGTAAAATATTTTGAAATATTATTCGTATAATTGTATCAGAAAAAGGAAATATCGACGCCCTAACTAAATAGTTATAATCTTAATAATCAATTCTAAATATGAAATTAGAAGATTTTATTTGTAACAAAGCTTAAGTAGATTCAGTATGCGGAGGAAGAATGGCTGCATCATTTACTGGAGCTTGCGCACATTAACAATCCATTCTGGCGTAAAGTCTGCAACGAATGACGGAGATGATAGCGATTGGGCAGATTGCTAATTCCTAATAAGTTAAGAAAAGAGGTATTAAGGTTATCTTTATACCTCACTCATTAGATTTTCTATCATTAGAGATAGATACACTTGAACCTTTTAAGGCAGGTATATTAACTCAATTCCTCAAGTATATTTTAAAAATTATGTTGAAAACTTACTAAAATAAAATTTTACGAATATTTACAAGGCTTGATTTTTTTCACTTATTACAGGTGTTTTTCTTCCTATTTCAACTTTTTCTTCTGTAATTAAATTTTGTTCTAATAGTTTTTTGGCTCAACTCAAAAGATGTGATGGTTTGTAAGTTTTAATATAATCCTGTTTGAATATTTTTATAAATACTCAGAGCATCACTTCGTTTTAAAGACCTTATTAATAATGTTTTAATTCATTGCAGGCTACTAACTTGGAGAGTTGTTGCTTTGCAAACTCAGAAGTTCTTCAATAAAATCGCGTGTATTTGATAGCCGAGGCACCTTGTGTTGACCACCTAATTTGCCTTTTACTTTGAGCCAATCGTAAAATAAGCCTTTTCTTGCTGGCTGTATCTTAGGCATAGCTAAGGTCATATTTTTATAGCGTTTTGCCTCGTAGTCAGAATTGCAGCTTTTTAAAGATTGGTCTAGTAATTCTGTAAAATAATTCAAATTATCAGGAGCTTTATCAAACTCAATAATCCATTGATGAGCCCCCTGCAAACTGCCATTCATAAAAATAGGACCCACTGTGTAATCCTTAATGGTAGCAAGGGTTTTTTTACATGCAGCCTTTAGCCCTTCCTCAGCGTTTTCAATAATTAACTCTTCCCCAAAAACATTTATATGGTGCTTGGTACGACCCGTAATTTTTATTCGATAAGGATTAACTGAAGTAAACTTAACGGTATCGCCAATTAAATAGCGCCACAAACCAGAATTAGTGCTTATAACTACGGCGTAGTTTGTATTTAACTTAACTTCGGCTAAAGGAATGGCAATCGAGTTTACACCCTTGTACTTATCCATAGGGATAAACTCATAAAAAATACCATAATCTAACATTAGTAAAAGCTCATCTGAATTATTTCTGTCTTGAATGGCAAAAAACCCCTCAGAGGCATTGTAAATTTCGTAATATCTAAAATCTTTATTAGGAATCAATCTTTTATACTGCTCTTTGTAGGGATTAAAATTAACCCCTCCGTGAAAATACACCTCTAAATTAGGCCATACCTCAAGTATGGTGGCTTTTTCTGTTTTTTCTAAAATTCTGTTTAGCAAAACTAGCATCCACGAAGGAACTCCTGCTAGGCTGGTAATATTTTCACCTATGGTTTGATTAATGATAGCTTGCATTTTGGTTTCCCATTCGCTCATCAATGCTACCTCTTGCTTAGGTGCTGAGCTAAAATCTGCCCAAAAAGGTAAGTTTTCTATAATTATAGCCGATAAATCGCCAAAATAAGAATTATTGTTTTGGTAAACGGCAGAACTGCCACCTAAACGCAGACCTTTCCCTTTAAAGAGTTGTGCCCTTTGGTTATTGTTTATATAGAGACACAACATATCTTTCCCAGCCTTAAAATGACAGTTTTCAATAGCCTCCTCACTTACAGGAATAAACTTGCTTTTTGCATTTGTAGTACCACTCGATTTGGCAAACCACTTAATTTGAGTAGGCCAAAAAATATTTTGTTCACCCTTTCTGCATCTTTCAATTAAAGGCTCTATGCATTCGTATTTTTGTATAGGTGTTCTGGATGCAAATTCTTTATATGAACTTATCGAAAAAAAATGATAGTGCTTGCCATATTGGGTGTTTTTGGCAGTGCTTAGCAATTTTAATAATACTTCATTTTGAACATCAATAGGGTATTTTAGAAAGAGTTCTACCTGATGTTTTCGCTTTTTTAAAAACCAAGTAATGATTGAATTTATAAACGGAAACGCCATAATATTTTTTTTAAGTTTGTAGCTTATTGTGTTAGCTTGTTGTATTTGTTTGCTTTGCTGACCAGTATTTAGTTTGTTATTTTTACTAGAAAAGCAAAAAATAAAATTAATTAAAAGTAATAAAATTTAGTATATGCAGTATAAAGGAGTGCTAAAAAAAATGGCAACCGAATATTTAAACCCAGTTCAGTATTATTTAGATTTGGAATTTGACTTTATAAATATAAATCAATTATTAAATAAAACATTAACTGTTAGCTTTATAGGTTCTGTATGCCTGAATTGTAATTTGGATAGAGAGCCTTACAGACAAGGTTTTTGCAGGCAATGTTTTTTTAAAACAGCAAGGGCTGGCAACTGGATTATGCGACCCGAATTAAGCAAGGCTCACCTTGGACAAGAGGACAGGGATCTAGAATATGAAAAAAAAATGCAATTACAAGCCCATGTGGTTTATTTGGCAAATTCGAGTAATATAAAAGTTGGAGTTACAAGAAAAAGCCAAATACCAACTCGTTGGATAGATCAGGGTGCTCACAAAGCTATTGAAATTGTTGAGGTTCCTAATAGGTATTTGGCAGGAATAACTGAACTGGCTTTAAAGAAGCATTTAGCTGATAAGACTAATTGGAGAAAAATGCTGAGAAACGAAAGTGAGAATGAAAACTTACTGATTTGGCAACAAAAACTGCGCCCTTTTATACCTGCAGAAGTACAAGATTATATTATAGCTAATAACAAAGAAACTAATATTGAATTTCCTGTTGAAAAATATCCAAAAACCCCCAAAACCCTTAACCTAACTAAACAGGAAAATTATAGAGGAAAATTAGTTGGTATCAAGGGACAGTACTTAATTTTTGAAGATGAAACAGTTTTTAATATCAGAGCTTATGAAGGTTGGGTGCTTAGCCTTGTATTGAAGTAAACAGCATAATGAATAAAATTTAATTTGAGTTAAACTAAATTCGCCAAAGATTTTATTTACAAAGTTACCTAGTTATTTTGTAAAAAATACACGATATATTGCGATATATTTAAGATATTTCACAAATTTAGATTTTAATATTGTTTAAATAGTTAAAATAATTGTTTTTACGAACTTAACTTAATTGTCGTTATTTTTTTAGCTGTTTTTTTAGTGATTAATCCAAAAAAATTAACTAGCTATTGCAAGCATATTTATTACATTTTTATTTTAAACCTCCAATCATATCATCAGGTCTTACCCACTTGTCGTATTGTTCAGCAGTAACATAGCCTAATTCAATAGCCTCTTCTTTTAGGGTGGTACCTTTGGCATGAGCTGCGTTGGCAATTTCAGCCGCCTTATAATAGCCTATTTTAGGGTTTAAGGCTGTAATTAGCATTAAAGAGTTGTTTAATAGTTCGTTTATTTTACTGTAATTAGGCTCTATGCCAAGGGCGCAATTAGTGTTAAAAGAAGTGCAGGCATCGCCAATTAGCTGTGCAGATTGTAATACATTTGAAGCCATTAAGGGCTTAAAAACATTTAATTCATAATGCCCTTGTGTGCCTCCTATGGTTACAGCAACATCATTGCCCATTACTTGCGCACAAACCATAGTCAGGGCTTCAGCCTGAGTAGGATTTACTTTTCCCGGCATAATGGATGAACCTGGTTCGTTGGCAGGAATATTAATTTCTCCAATTCCAGAGCGAGGCCCCGACGCCATTAAGCGAATATCATTGGCTATCTTATTTAAAGAAACAGCCAATTGCTTTAAAGCACCATGAGTTTCTACTAAGGCATCGTGGGCGGCTAAGGCTTCAAATTTATTTTCGGCCGTTACAAAGGGCATTTCAGTAAATATAGCTATGTGTTTTGCTACCAATACATCATAGCCAGCAGGTGTATTAAGCCCTGTGCCTACTGCGGTTCCTCCCAAAGCTAGTTGAGTCAAATGAGGTAAGGTGTTTTTTAGAGCCTTTAACCCAAAGTTTAACTGAGTTACATAGCCTGAAAACTCTTGACCCAAAGTAAGTGGTGTAGCGTCCATAAGATGTGTGCGTCCAATTTTTACTACTGTTTTAAATGCTTCAGCCTTAGCTTGTAAAGTGTTGCGTAATTGTTCAACCCCTGGGATGCAAACTTCAATTATTTTTTTATAAATAGCTATGTGCATTCCAGTAGGAAAAGTATCGTTTGACGATTGAGATTTGTTTACATCATCATTAGGTTGTATGGTTTTTTTGCCCTTGCCAATTTGTTTTCCTGCAAGTTCGTGTGCTCTATTAGCAATTACTTCATTTACATTCATGTTTGTTTGTGTGCCAGAACCAGTTTGCCATATTACTAAAGGAAATTCACAGTCGTGCTGTCCTGCCAAAATTTCATCGCACACCTGAGCAATTAAATTGCGCTTATCTTTAGTCAATACTCCTAATTCGCAATTGGCATAGGCAGCTGCTTTTTTTAAATAAGCAAATCCATAAACAATTTCTAAGGGCATAGAGGCTGCCGAACCAATTTTAAAATTTTTGCGCGAGCGTTCAGTTTGAGCACCCCAATATCTATCAGCAGGCACTTTTATCTGTCCCATAGTATCTTTTTCAATTCTGTACTTCATATGTTTAATAAATTTAATCGGGTTAAGGTTTGATCAAAAAGTATCAATAAAGTGTAAAAACTTTTAAGGGTATATTTTATGGATACACTTTTGTTGCCTTTGCTTGCCTTTTTAACAGCTTTATCAACAAATTAGACTAGCAAAAAAACAAGCAAACTGTAAAAACAGCGAAATTACAAATTACAGCAAATAATTTTTAGCACAGCTTGTTAATTTTATAAAAATTTTTAGCATCATATCATTGCTAAATGCTAAACTAGAAAGCACAAATGCTTTAGTACATATACTCTACACGCTTAAATTTTGAAAGATATTAATGGCTAAAGTGCTGTTTGCTACAAGCAATAAAATATTGATAATAATATATTTACTTTAATTTTTTGCGATTGTTTTTAACAATAGTATAATTTCCAAAAACTTAACTAATAAAATTACTGCTTTTAACATTAATTTATTTTAAAAAAAATTGGATTTTAGTGATCTATTTAATATATTTGGTTAGTAGTGGTGTTGAAATATTAATTTCAGTAAAAATTGCAACCTGCATAATTAAAGGATAAACCATTGGCCTTATATACTACTAAATATGAAAACAATAAAAAACAACTTCATTAAGTTTTTAAAGATTGGCGCTTTGTTCTTTGCATTTTTTTATCACTGTGGAATTGTGAAGATGATAATATTATTATTGAGCAACAAACATTTCAAAATAAACTCTTGTTCCAGTCCCTAATTGTTTGGACAAGATTATATATAGAAATCTATACTAATTTTGTCAATTATGAAAACAAAATGCGCCTTTAGCACAGAAGAAAAGCTCTCGATATTGCGAGAGGCATTAGAAAATGGAGTAAAACTTACACTAGATAAACACAGTATTTACCCTGCTACTTGCTACAGTTGGCGAAAAAAGTTTAACGAAATGGGTGAAGAAGGATTATCTCACAGGATGACACCTGCTCATTTAAAACGGATTCGGGAACTAGAAAAAGAGAATCAAAAGCTTAAAGAACTAGTGGCAGAAAAAGAACTTGTTTACAAGAATTGGAACAAAATCTTCTAATTTTTCAAGAAAAGTACAATAATGCCCGCCTACATGGTAGCATTGCCCACCTTTGTCCCAATGATTTTGAAATGCTCCAAAAACAAGGATTTATAACCCAATATTCAAACATAAAACAAAGAAAAAGCCGATTTATACTTACCATCCCCCGATTTGAAATACAACAATATACGGGTAATGATGAGCCCGAGGGCAGTTCTCAGTGGCGCCAAGATCTCAAACAACTTACGGTATAAAAATCACCCTCGGTTGCTCCTCGCTCTGCAAATCTAAACACAAAAATTACTAACTTTAAAAATCTAAAATGTTAAAGCCCGATTAATAGGGGCTAAGCCACCAGGCAGGGGAAAACGTCACGATGAAACACTTTTAATACAAAAGGAAGTTGCTATAAATGACTATGTTTCCCAAATAAAATCAAAGAGAAATGGAGAACCTTATATCTTGTATGGACATAGTATGGGAGCTACTTTAGGATATTACATTACCGAAAAAATGGAAGAAATAAAAGATCCCCCTGTAACATTTATTGCAACAGGAAATTCTGGACCGGGCATAAAATATAAGGAGACAGAAGGAACGCAAAAAAAGTATCAGTTAGATGATGATAAGGACTATTAAACCAATACTATTGAAAATACGCAAGCAACAGGAGATGAAGATGGTCATGTTGATAATGGAAGTAAAGATTAAATCATCAAAAAAAACAGAAATCAGCCTCTAACATATATATTAGAGGTTTTTTATAGATTTGTTCTAAATACAAATCAATTTGAACCTTAAAGGAATATATAAAAGTTTATGTATACTACTAATAGTTAGTTTTAACATTCAGTTCTGTATTAACAAAAAAAATGAAAAGGTTAAAATTAATTCATCAAAAGCCGTAAAAGATAGTATTGCTAGTTGGATTAAAAATTCAAAAAAGAAAACAACTCATTTAAATACAAGAAAAGAGTTTTTAATAAAAGCTTATCAAACAATTAAATCTTCTACAATTGACACCTTAGAGGTAAGGCATTTAAGTACTATAGCATACCAAAACTTAAAACTTGGAGATACTTTATTGTTTAAAAAAAGAAACAAAGAAACTTTAGCTATTGCTAACAAACTCAAAGATACTTTTGCTATAGGTGATGCGCACTGGAATTATGCTAGCTATTACAATGACAGTCAGATTTATGATAGTGCTTATTATCACTTTAACTTAGCATACATTAATTTCAATAAAAGTGGTTACTTATACGAATCAGCAAAGACACAATATGGGATGGCTTATATTAAAGGTCGCTTTAAAGATTACTTAGGAAGTGAAGTCTTAACTATTAGTGCAATAAATAAATTCAAAAAAATTAAAAACTATAAATCCTTATTTACATGTTATAACCATTTAGGCACTTTGCAAAAAAATATAAATGAATATGACCAAGGGTTGTTTTATTACAATAAAGCGATAAAGTTTCTTGATAATGTAAAAAACAATCAATCTTTTTATGAAGTGATTTATAACAATATTGGTAATATTTATTTAGAAAAAAAAGAATACACTAAAGCTATAAATTATTATAGTAAGGTATTAGCTAATAAACGTTTAAAATCACAAAAAGTAAATTCATACGCAAGAGCTTTAGACAATAGAGCTTATTGTAAATTTTTAATGAAGGATACTGTTAATGTTGTTAATCATTTAAACGAAGCTTTACATATAAGAGATAGCTTAAATAATAAAGAAGGTGTTGTTATTAGTAAAATACACTTATCAGAATATTATGCTTTTAAAAAAGATACAAGCACTGCTATTAACTATATTAAAGAAGCAAACAGTTTAGCAAAAGACATTAAAAGTAGTAGGGATTATTTGAAAAGTTTATCTTTATTATCAAAATTAGACAGCAAGCATTCCTTAAAATATTTAAAAAAGCATATTCAATTTAGCGATAGTATCCAAATAAAAGAACGCAAAATTCAAAATAAATTTGCAAGGGTAATTTATGAAACAGATAAATATATGGAAGAAAACAAACGCTTGTCACAACAAAAAATATGGATATCAATAACAAGTTTTGGGTTAATTTTAATATTAGGGTTAGCGTATTTTTTAAAGAATCAAAAATTTAAAAATGAAAAACTACTATTAGAAAACGAGCAACAAAAAACAAACGAGCAAGTTTATTTATTAACATTAAAACAGCAAGAGAAGTTAGAAAAAGAAAAAATAAAGGAGCGTAAAAGAATTTCGGAAGAATTGCATGATGGTATTTTGGGTAAATTGTTTGGAACAAGAATTGAGTTAAGTTTTTTTGATATTAAAGGAGGTGAAAACTTAAAAGAACAGTATCAATTGTTTTTAAAAGAATTAAAAACCATAGAAAAAGAAATACGAGAAGTTTCTCATAAATTAAGTACAAATTTTGATAGTTCTCAAATTAGTTTTGCTACTATTGTTCTTCAACTAATAGAAAGTAAATGCAATATAGGTAACTTTAAATATGAACTTGATTTTGATGAACATATTAATTGGCAGGGGATAAATGAAAAAATTAAAGTAAACCTTTATAAAATAATACAAGAGGCTTTACAAAATATAATTAAATACGCTTATGCTAAAAAAGTAAGTGTAACGTTTTTACTCAATAATAAAGATTTAGTAGTGATAATAAAAGATGAGGGTATTGGTTTTAATACAAAGAAAAAGAGGAAAGGCATTGGTTTAAAAAATATGACATCTAGAATAGAAAAATTAAATGGTATATTTAATATTCATTCTAAACCTAATGAAGGTACAACAATAAAAATTAAAGTCCCTATTTAAATAATTCAAAAATGGAAAATAAAAAGTATTCTGTTCTTATAATTGATGACCACCCATTAATTTCTGACGCCTATAAAAGGGCACTAAATTATTATATTAAGCAAAATGAATCAATTACCTTTCATATACAAACAGCTCAAAACTGTGATAGTGCTTTTGAGTTAATAAATGAGTTTTCTACAAAACAAAAAAAACTTGATATTGCTTTTTTAGATATTAAGTTGCCTCGATCTAAAGATGGTAAGATTCTATCAGGAGAAGATTTAGGGTTAGAAATAAATAAACTCTTACCAGATACAAAAATTATAGTTTCTACCACATTAAATGATAATTACAGAGTTCATTGTATTTTTAAAAGTTTAGATCCTGATGGATTTTTAATAAAAAATGATATAGAACTAGAAGATCTTATTGAAACTATTGACACGGTATTAAACGACCCTCCATATTACAGTTCAACAGTTGTAAAATTACTACGCAAACAAGTTGCAAATGATTTTTTGCTAGACAATATTGACAGAAAAATTTTGCATCAATTGTCTATAGGTACAAGAATGAAAGATCTCCCTAGTGTTTTGCCTCTTTCTATAGCAGGTATAGAAAGAAGAAAGCGACGCATTAAGCAAGTTTTTAATTTAAATACTGTTAGTGATAAGGAGTTACTTAAAGTTGCAAGACAAAAGGGGTTTGTATAGTAATTAAGGATGATTCCTTAGAAATTGTTTATACATCTGTTTTTACAGTTCATTAAAAAAAAAGAAGTGTTATTATACCTATAGAAATACTAATGATAAAGTCTAATTTATTTGGGTTAATTATTATTAGTCTTCCAAAATATTGTAATATTATGATTGATATCAATAGTAGATAATGAACATATAAGTCATATAAACGGTATTTTTTTTATCTTTTTATTTCATTCTTTTTTTCTCATCATCACTAATCCAATTAGCTCTTTTTGTTTTTACTTTTCCTTTGGAATAAAAATTGTAAGTCAAGGAAACATTTAATTGCCTAGAATCACTTATATCACTAAAATCTGACTCCCAATCGACTCCTTTAAGATTAATATCGTATTTAAGTGTTTTAAGAAAATCTTTAAAACCAATTTTCAAATCAAGTTTATTATTTAAAAAAGATTTCTTAAAACCTAAAGAGAAGAAGTAAATCGAAGAAAAGCTAAACTGCCCTTGCACAGACGGAGTAACTAATGTTCCTGTTAGTTCCAAAGATATGTTATGTGGGAGAGAGAAATCATTTTGCGTAAAAAACTGAAATGTTGTTTTTGAGTTTGAGAAGAAACCTAAGTTTACAGAAGGATTTTCTTTATACTCTTGATAATAAATACTTAAATCAATATATGAATTCCACCAAGAAAATAAATTGAGTGGCAGGCCTGCATTCAGTTCTATATTTGAAAGATTACCTATGTTTGTAGGAACAAGCCTTTGTTCTCTGCTATTTACGTTTTGAAATTGTGCCATAGTAAAAATATCATTTGTCTTGTAATAAGTAAGACTGGTCGAATATTTTTGATTTATTTGAGCATTTAATTGAATTTTGTTTGTTATTGAAGGAGTTAAAGAAGGATTCCCTTCTAAGGCAGTAAATGGATTTAAGTAGTAGATAAAAGGGTTAATATCAACATATTTAGGGCGTTTTATTTTTCGCGAATAAAATAGCCCCAAATTTAGCTTTTTAGAAATAGAATAATTTAGAGAAGCACTAGGGAAAAAACCTGAAAAAGATCTGTCAAATTGAAATGAATCAATCAATGAGTTTCCTGATATTTTACTATCCTCATATCGTAAGCCTCCTGATATATTTAACTTACCAATTGTTGTTTCATAATTTATGTAAGTAGCAAAGATGTTTTCCTTATAAGAAAATTGATTAGATCTGTTAATATCTAATACCCATTGATTACCATTAAGCTCTTCAAAATCAACTCTGTTTTTTGTCTTTATATTACTATATTTAACTCCAATATCTGAAGAGTTATTTTTATTGAAATGATGATTATAACTTCCTTCAAATACTAAAACTTTAATGTCAGTTATGGAGTTATTTCTTAGGTTTTCATCAGATGTGCCTTCAAAAAGATTTTTATAATTAGCTAAATGGGTCTTATCTAGTGTTAAATAATCTGAACTAAGGGTCAATGTGTTAATTGAGTCTATTTTTTGATTGTACTCTAAATTGAAAGCAGCTTGATCTGACTTTAAAAACTCAACAGCATCAGATTTTATGATTGAATTTGGTTGGCTTTCATTTAATAGGTTAATTGTGTTGTCCTGCACCGTTTCAGTATCGGTATAACTTTTGTTGTAAAATAAATTAATAGATTTATTATTTGAAATATTATAGCTAATACCTGATTGAATACTATGAGATTGTTCTGGGATATTTTCAACTTTAATAGATTGATTTAAAATAGATGTAGGAAATTGTAATCTTTCATTAATAAGTCTTAGAGATTTATCATATTGATAGCCATAATCCCCAAAAATAGAAACTTTATCCGTTCCATAGGATAAATTAAGTCCTGAATTTATTTTTGGATTAAAAGAATCGTACCCTAAAGACTCTCCCAATAATAAAGAAACTGTTCCTTTAAATCCTTGCTTGATGTTTGTATTAGTTTTTATATTAATTATTGCTGAACTTTCAGCATCATATTTGGCACTTGGATTATCTATTAATTCAATTTTATCAATTGTATTAGAAGGAATAGATTTTAAAAAGTTGAGTAAGTTATCTCCAGACAAATAGTTTGATTTGCCATTTACAGTAACTAATGTATTATCTTGCCCTCTTACTTTTATATTACCATTTCTTCCTATCCAAACTCCGGGTAAATTACGAATCAATTCATTGGCATTTAAATTAGTAGCACTAATAGCACTTTCCTTAATGTCAATAATTAAACGATTTTTTTTCTTTATATATAATGGTTTCGAAGATTTAACAACTACTTCTTCAAGCATATTTGTCTTATGCTCAACTTCTATTTTGCCCAAATTAATATTTAAATTTTTTACATAAACTTTAATAGATTTTCTTTTAATAGATACATGAGATATGTCTAGTAAATAATTCCCTTCTTCTATATTTTTTAATTTAAAAAAACCTTTTTCATTTGAAATTGATCCAGAAACAAAAGAAGAATCTTTGGCATATAATAAAGTTATGTTTGCTAAATCAATAGCTTTTTCTTTAAGAAAGACAGTTCCTTCAATTTCATTTAAATTTTGAGAATATATATTTGAGAATATAAAAAGTAAAAGAAAAGCTTTAAATAACTTCATCGTTTTAATTTTTTGTAAATAAATAAATAAACGAATAAAAAATAATAAGGAAATCCCTTACGTTTTGTAAGTTAAAAAAATAAATATTTACAATTACTTTTTACATTTTCGCGAAAAGACTTTTTAACTTAAAATTTAAAATTACGACTACAATTGCAAAAGAATTAATGTTTCCTAAATCTAATTACTTCACCCTTAACTCGAACCCTGTTTTCGTTGTTACTCGTAAGGGAGAACGAGAAGTTTTGGTTTTTGATGCAACCGTGAATATACTTTCAGGTGATCCCAAAAAGAATGATAATGGAGTAAGAGAGGTTTTTGTCTAAAAGAGCTAGTGATGTAATTAAGGATATTAACAATAATATAGCCTTCATTACGCTTAATTGTAGCTGTAATTATTTTGGAGAATTAAGAGCATTTGATGAAATTATAATTTGTATGTATTTGGTTAGTATTAATCAAAACAAACTAAAATTGAAATTCGAATATTTTAAATTAGAGAAAGAAAAACGAATGCTTGTAGCTCAAGGAAATCATGAAATAGGTTTTTTTATTAGAACTAAAGAAAAAATGATTCCTACAAATGTTCCAAAATATTTTAAAGAAGAAATAGCATTATATGATTAAAATTATTTATTAAAGTTTATATATATTATTATTATTATGAAAAAATATCTTTTATTAATGCATGAAAATGTTGAAGTCTTAAATTCTTTATCTGAAAAAGAATTTGGTGAATTGTTTAATGCACATTCTGTATGGGCAGATAAACTAGGTAAGGAAGGCTACTTAATTTCAGGTGATGGATTAGATGATTCTGGAGTCGTAATAGAAGGAAAGAATCAATCTGTAAAGAAGGAGCCTTTTGTAAACCAAGGAAATATGATTGGCGGTTACTATTTATTGAAAGCAGATAGTATTGATGCAATAGTTGAAATTGCTAAAAGTTGCCCTTGCCACTTGTGGGGAGGAACTACAGAAATAAGACCAATCATGATTTATGATCAAGAATAATAATTTAAATTAACGAGACCTTTGATGATTAAAAAAATCATTAAAGGTCTCAATAGTGAACTTAATAAATAAAAATATGAAATTATTTTTTTTAGGAGTTTTAGGACCTTGGCAAGTTGGTATAATTGTATTGGTGCTCGTAAAATACCTGAACTTTTTAAAGGATTGGGATCTGGAATTAAAGAATTTAAAAAAGCTACAAAGGAAATTGAAAATAATGAAAACATAAAGGTTATACAATAAAATTAACATGTATTAAGACCGTTGCAAAACCCAACCTTATTTTTGTTTAGGTTTCTACCTTGATGCTTTTGAGCTAAATTTTATTCTACTTTACTATTTTTTGTTGATTTTTGGATGGATAATCGCACTTAATTAGGCTTATTATCTCTTAATTTTGACAATTAGACGCAATTATCCCTGGACTTCTATATAAATTGTAGCACATTGCTTCCAATAGGTTTTGTGTGTGCATTTTTCTAATACCTCTATATCTTGCAGTACCTCCATTAAACCATCTTTTTATGCCACCAAATGTGCGCTCTACTTTAAATCGTGTTTTTCCTATAAGTTTGTTAAATCGCTGTTCCCATTTTGTTAAAGGCTTGTTCTTATAGGCTTTTTTTAGAATGTGAT
>JBKDZU010000001.1:0-12104 GCA_047971505.1 Tenacibaculum sp. | reverse complement strand
TGCGTCTTTTTTAAGAATAGTTAATTTGGCATAAGATTTTTTTACAACGGATTTATAGAGATCTATTTCTTTTTGTATTTCCGAACTTGTATTAGAGATATAGGGAAGATTAACTAAACTATCTGATTCTTTTTGTATGGCTTCCAATTTCTTAGCAAAACTTGTTCGTCCATAATATCTGTATTTTTTAAAATATCCCTCTTTTCCGCTTCAGTAAAAGCAGACAAAGGCTTGGTTGTGACCACTTTCGGGTATATTTTAGGTTTGGTATATTTTTTCACGAAATTATCATTTGAGTATTCGCTCGAGTATTCGCTTCGTAATTTATTAAGAATATTAGACATAAAAAAATGCGCCGTAAAGCGCATCTTTATTGACTTTCTGTCTTAGTAGCGGGAACTGGACTCGAACCAGTGACCTTCGGGTTATGAGCCCGACGAGCTACCTACTGCTCTATCCCGCGATTTTGGACTGCAAATATAATAATTTTTTAATTTAAAATATAATTTTTTTAAATATTAAAATGCAAAAGCTAAATGATATTTTACAATAGTTTGATTTTAAATAATTTAAATATAAAATTAATATTTTATTAACACTTTAGTTACCAAAAATATTTTTTTTACACAAAGCTAAGCTCTCTATAAAAAATAACAACAAGTTATTAAAAGCTAGTTTTTATTTAATTGCTATCTTTGTACTATGACACATAAAGCTGGATTTGTTAACATTATAGGAAGTCCTAATGTTGGAAAATCAACCTTGATGAATACTCTAGTAGGTGAAAAACTATCTATTATTAGCTCTAAAGCCCAAACAACAAGGCATCGCATTTTAGGAATAGTAAGTGGAGAAGATTATCAAATTATTTTTTCGGACACTCCTGGTATAATCAAACCTAAATACGAACTGCAAGAATCGATGATGGACTTTGTAAAAACAGCCTTTAACGATGCCGATGTTTTAATATATATGGTTGAAGTTGAAGAAAAAGAGCTTAAAGAAATAGATTTTTTTAAAAGAATTACAAACAGCAATGTTCCCGTTATTTTACTACTAAATAAAATTGACAAGTCTTCTCAACAAGAAGTTCAAAAAAAAATTAAATATTGGAAAAATAAAGTGCCCAACTCTTTTGTTTATCCAATATCAGCACTTGAAAACTTTAATGTCAAAACTATTTTCTACAAAATTATTGAACTATTACCTGAATCACCACCCTTCTATCCCAAAGACCAATTAACTGACAAACCTGAACGGTTTTTTGTAAATGAAGCCATCAGAGAAAAAATTTTAAAGCAATATAAAAAAGAAGTTCCCTACTCTGTTGAAGTGGAAACTGAAAGTTTTACCGAAGAGGCTCATATTATAAAAATACGAGCTGTTATTACAGTTGAAAGAGAAACTCAAAAAGGAATTATTATAGGACATAGAGGAACAGCTATTAAACGAGTTGGAACAGAAGCTAGAAAAGACCTTGAAAACTTTTTTGATAAAAAAATTTTTTTAGACCTATATGTAAAAGTAAATAAAAATTGGCGATCTAAACAAAGCGAATTAAAACGATTCGGCTACAAAGATTAATTTTTTTGTTATTACACAAACGTTATTTAAAACAATACTTCTTTCTACTAAGCCCAAAGCAAGTGTTATTTTTGCGTATAACAGTTCTTTAAAAACTTGTTGAATAGCCTTTATTAAGCACATTATCAATATATTACTACACTTGTGTTTTTTTTCTGACAAAATATTAATTATTAAAATAACCTTGTTATTCCAAAAAGCACATTCTTTACAAAATTTTCTTATTACATATCTCAAAAACTAACAAAATTAAACTTTTGTAAATAGTCAAAAATAATAATAACATAGGGTTTTACTTTTTCTAACAATTAAATAAACACTTCAATAGAATTTTGCATAAATTTTAGTTTTAGATTAAAAATTAGCCGACAGTTTGTCGCAAATACAATTTTAATTATTTCAAAACACAATAACAACAAACCAATAATGCTACAAGTTAATATCATTAATAAGTAAGAAAATTTAGAATTAACTCTGCTATTATTTAGCTTTAAAATGTATTGAAAAACTTTCATAATCAAACACATAAACTTAATTTATATGTATCTTAAAAAACTATTTACAAAACTTATATGCACTGTAATCTTTTTGCTTTTAGCAATAGAATTAAGTGCTACTCCTTCAAAAGAGATTAGTAAAGATATAAAGAGCAGGTCTATTTATAAAAAAAATAGTTATTACAAAATTTTAATGCCTGTTCAGCAAAGTGTATCGGGTATAGTAACAGATGAAAAAGACTTACCTTTAGCTGGGGCAACAGTTGTTGAAAAAGGAACAAATAATGGTGTAAGCACAGATTTTGACGGAAACTTTACAATTAAAGTTAGAGCAAATGCCATACTTCAAATTTCTTATTTAGGATATACAACTAAAGAAATTTCAGTAAGCGGAAAACAAAAACTAAAAGTTAAGTTAAGCCAAGATGCTGGTTTGCTCGACGATGTTGTTGTGGTTGGCTATGGCACTCAAAAAAAGTCAGACCTTACAGGTTCAATTTCTTCTGTTAAGAGCAAAAACTTTAACAAAGGCTTACTTACAAACCCTGGAGAACTTTTACAAGGTAAAATGGCTGGGGTAAACATAAGCACAAACAGCGGTGAACCCGGTGCTCTTCAAAATGTAATTATAAGAGGTATTGGCAGTTTGCGTTCGGGCACACAGCCACTTTATGTAGTTGATGGTTTTTTATTAGACAACTCCTCAAATGGTATAGCTACCAATCCGCTAAATTTTCTTAATCCTTATGATATTGCCAGCATTGATGTTTTAAAAGATGCAAGTGCTACTGCAGTATATGGTTCTAGAGCGTCAAATGGGGTAGTTGTAATAACCACAAAAAGAGGAAGAGTAGGAAAAACCGAAATGAACCTTTCTTTTTCTACCTCAGTATCTTCCATCTCAAAAATCATAAATGTATTTAATGCAGATGAATTCCGCAGCCAAGTGGTTGCCGTAGGAGGCTTGCTTGAAGATTTTGGAGGAAACACCGACTGGCAAAAACAGTTAACACAAAACGGGATTTCAAAAAACCTCAATTTTTCTATGAGTGGAGCAGGCAGTCAAAAGTTTTCTTATTTTACTTCTTTGGCTTATCAAAACCAAGAAGGAATATTAAAAAACAACAACTTAGAACTTTATTCTGGAAAGCTAAACATAAGTCAAAAATCTTTTAAAGGCAAATTAAACATAGATTATAATCTAACAGCATCCCGTACTGAGAACCTGCGTCCAAACATAAGTGCTACTACAAGTGATATGCTCAATTTAAATCCAACTATTCCCGCTTATACCAATGGCAGTCCTACTTTGCTAAATACCAATAGACTAAACCCTATAATAAGGAATAATATTTTTAGCGATATGGCTATTAATAACCGTATATTAGCTAGCATTTCTCCAGCACTTGAGCTTGCAAAAGGACTTATTTACAAACTAAACTACGGAGTAGATTTTTCTGCCACCAACAGAGACCAACGATATAAACCTTATACTTTGGTTGTAAACGAGTCAAATATTTCAGATGGAGTTGTGATAAGCGAAATAAGCATCAACACAAATCAACTTGTTGAAAACACCTTTACTTACCAGTGGAGCAATCAGTTAAATAAACTCAATTTGCTAGCAGGTCATTCTTATCAAAAATTTTTAGATAAAACAAGAATATTTACCTACCGAGGTTTTGCAGATAATAATGTTGACCCTTTATATCAAGACCAAACTAGCACCGATGAGTATCCTACTTCAGTAAACTCATCGGCAGTTAAAAACGAGCTTCAATCGTACTTTGGCAGAATAAACTACTCTTATAAAGACAAATATTTAGTAACTGCAACTTTTCGTGCTGATGGCTCTTCCAAATTTGGTGCTAACCGAAAGTACGGTTACTTCCCCTCCTTTGCCCTTGGATGGAATATTAGCAACGAAAAATTTATGGAAAACACTGCGTTTAACAACTTAAAGCTACGTGCAAGTTGGGGACAAACCGGCAATCAAGAAATTCCTGCTAAAATTACACAAATTAGCTTTTCGGAAGACCGCCTAATAACAGGCGATGAAAGTTTTAATACCTATCCAATAGACACCCAATCTAACTCTATAGATGGCTATCCTTACGGCATAGTGTTTACACGCCTTGCAAACCCTAATTTACAATGGGAAGTATCTACTCAAATTGGTCTAGGTATAGACTTTGCGCTACTCAACCATCAACTAACAGGCACTTTAGATTATTTTAACAAAATTTCATCTAATATATTATTAGAGGTAATTCCTGCCGATCCTATTGAATCTACTCCAACCTATTGGGATAATATAAAAGATATGAAGATTCTAAACAAAGGTATTGAACTGAGTTTAAACTACGAGAGCAACCCTATAAATGATTTCAGCTATAATATTGGAGGCAACATCAGCTATATTCAAAACAATGTAAAGGACTCTCCCTACACTGTACTAACCACAGGAGTAGCTCAAGGAGCTGGACAAACAGGAGCAACCATTAACGGTTATGTAAACAACGAGCCCATAGGTGTCTTTTATATGTTGCAATTTGACGGTATAAATAACAGTGGAAAAAACAAATTTCGCGACATAAATAACGACGGTAAAATTTTAGACAATGACAGAAGTGTAGTAGGAAGCGCAATACCTAAGCTCATTTATGCCTATTATCTGAACTTTAATTACAAGGCTCTTAGTTTGAGTTTAAACTTTAACGGAGTGGCAGGTAACAAGGTTTACAATCACACAAAAATGACCCTTTTTACTAAGCCATTATTAGCAAAATCAAATAATACAAGCCCTTTTGCAGTGCAGTATCCTAACGAGTCTTCAATCAATGCCAATAATGTGTCTACCCGCTATTTAGAGAGTGGCTCCTTTTTAAGGCTAAATAACACAACATTTACTTACCGTTTAAATTCAGATAAAATAGGCTTATCGGAAGTTTTAAAAAGTTTAGAATTTTCATTAACAGGTCAAAATCTTTTTACCCTGACCAAATATTCAGGCTTTGACCCTGAGATAAATACAGGAACTACAGCAGGAGGAATTCAAACCTTTGGTATAGATTACTTTAGCTACCCCAAGGCGAGAACTTTTTTAATGGGACTAAATATAATATTTTAAAAAATTAGATAAGCTTAAAACAAAGATTTTTGTTCAAAATAATTAGCTAGTTACTGAGCTAAATTTGATCAAATTCTAACAATAAAATTTAACATTATGAATACTATTAAATTAAACAAAATACTTTTAAAAATTACATTTCTATTTATATTTTTAGGTTGTACTTCTTTAGAGGAAGAAATTTTAGACGAATCTCTTACTGGAAGTGCAGAAACTGAAATAGTTAGCGGATCAATTGCGCCTGTTTATGGGCTTTTGCGTAAGGTATGGCATCACACAGCCAATTTTGGCTTACAGGAGGTTGCCTCTGACGAGGGCATACTCCCACACCGAGGAGGTACAGATTGGTTTGACGGAGGAAAATTCATAGCTGTTCATCAGCATTTAATGACTCCTGGAAACAGTTTAGTAGGCGATACTTGGACTTATATTACTCAAACACTAGCCAGAGCCGTATTTGCCGTTGAAAGATTAAAAACAGAAGCTAAAAAAAACAATACCAACGCCCAAAGCGCAATGTATGAAATGATTGCTATGAAAGCCTATTTAAATATGTTACTGCTAGATAATTGGGGTCTAGTTTTTAAAAAAGACCGTTCAGACGAGTTTTCTGTAATACTAAAAGGGCAAAAGGCCGTTGATTATATTGAATCCGAGCTTTTGTCAATTGAAGAACTTATATCGGAAAACAAAGAATCAGGTAGGCTTAACAAATACGCAGTAAAGGCCTTATTGGCGCGTTTGTATATAAATGCAGCCGTTTATCGCAATCCTTATAGCAAGCCTGATTTTAAAGACAGCGATATGAAAAAAGCAATCCAATATACTAGTCAAATTATTTCTGGACCCTACTCTTTATCTGCTGAATACTTTGAACTGTTTAATGATGAAAACAACAATAACCCCGAAATTATATTTGCACTCGATCAAAGAGGTGTACTACAAGGCGAGCACAGTAGGTGGGCATACTGGTCTATATCAGGCGATCAGGTTCCCAGGCCAGAGTTTCCCGATACAAGGGGTACAGATGCAGTAGCTGCAACTCCTGATTTTTATCAAACTTGGCTAGACGCCTACAACAATGTTGATCCCGCCGATGCCGATGCTCGTTTCTTTAAAGAAAACACAATAATACCCGATAGTCTTAAAGACCTAAGTGAAGTAACCCCAACAAACGATGCAGAACATTTTTATTGCATAAATGCTGAGGAATTTGAAATAGACAGAGGCATACTTCGCGGTATAATATGGGGGCCCAGAAAAGATGATGGAGGCAATATATTAACCTGCGATAATGGTGATGTAAGGATATATCCTGTGATCAATAGAAGAAGTTCAGGAGCTAACTTACGCTATGTCAATCACACCCTTGAAGTTGATTTTACTACAGAAGGAAGTTTGCACAACACGGGTTACAGATTTTCAAAATATCAATTTAGCAGAACCTCTCCCAACTGTTGTTTTTTTAGCAGTGTCGATTTAGTTTTACTGCGATTAGGCGAGATATATTTAATAAGAGCAGAAGCAAAACTGAGAAGTGGAGACACTGCAGGGGCTTTGACAGATATTAATACTTTAAGAAGTTCTAGAAATGCTCGCCCAAAACAAACTCCTCAAGCCTTAACTTCGATAGATATCGATATATTGTTCCGCGAAACTGGATTTGAATTGTATTGGGAAGGTCTCAGAAGAAACTATCAAATTAGATTTGGCAAATACGAGGATAGCTGGACTGAAAAAACAGATAAAGATGTCAATAAGCGTTTATTTCCTATTCCTCAAAAGGCAATTGACGGATCATCTAGTGTAAAAGGATTTTTGGAACAAAATGCAGGTTACTAATAAGTACAAATATTAAAAATAATTAAATAAATTAAGCTCAGCACTTAGTTTACAAATTCTTATATATATATATTAAACACTACAGCCAGTTTTTTTTGTTTAGTTAAAAACTTCCTTTTATATGGCTTTTTATAAAGGGTAAAAGTTCATTGCAATTCTTTAATAAGGAGGGTTTTGTTGTTTGAATCGTTTATGTGTAATTTGAAAAAAATAAAAACTTTCTGAAATTAAAACCAATTTAATACAACTAACACATTAAATAAGTGTTATATATCCAACTTTTTTAAATGTAACATATTGATTAGTAATATTTTATGGATTGCACAAAGACTATATAACCTTTGATAAGCCAACGAACGGTAGTGCGATAATCTAAAATAGAATTTTAAATTGACAAATTAAAGCTATAGTGAACTAATAATGGTTTAAGTATATCAATATATCTACAAAAATTCCTAATTTACGACAGTATTTTCAATATATATTTGTTGCTTTATACTAATAACTGTATTATTATTAATTTGCTTAAATGCATTTAATCTAGCACCAACTATAACTTTACTAAGCAAAAATGAAAATTAAACTTTTAGCCATAGGCAAAACCGATAACAAAGCCCTTGTTGAGCTAATTGAATATTATTGTACAAAACTTAAGCACTATATACAATTTGATTTTGAGTTAATTACCTCCATAAAAAACTCAAAAAATATAAATTACCTTAAGAAAAAAGAAGGTGAGTTGATTTTGTCAAAAACTCAACCTACAGATAGGCTTGTTTTATTAGATATTAAGGGCAAAGAATATACATCTGATGAATTTTCAAGATACCTGCAAAACAAAATGCATTCAGGTATTAAGCAATTAGTATTTGTAATTGGCGGTGCTTACGGTTTTTCAGAAGCCGTTTACACTAAGACCGACGAAAATCTATCGCTATCTAAAATGACCTTTACACATCAAATGATTAGGCTTTTTGCAGTTGAACAAATATACAGGGCATTTACCATTTTGCACAAGCAAGCCTATCATCACAAGTAAATTTAATTTGCATTACCACCTAGTATTAACTACAAAAAACATTAACTTTGCTTACTAAATGCACAATGCTAACAAACAGCTAAAGCAAAGTTTTTGCTAGTTGTAAAGCCATTATAAAGCTATATTCAGCTATATCAAAAATATAAATTACATACGCAAAGCAAATTGTATTAATAATTTTATAGCATATAAAAACTAGCAAACTGTGCGTTTGAACCTCAAAAAAACAGTAAATAAAAATATATGAAACTTGTTTTTGCCACTAACAACCTAAACAAATTGATTGAGGTTAAAAAAGTAATGCCAAGTTTTATTGAACTACTTTCATTAAAAGATATAAATTGTTTTGATAAAATTAAAGAAACAGCTGCTAACCTAGAAGGCAACGCTCAAATAAAGGCTGATTATATTAGCAAAAAATATGGCTTTGATTGTTTTGCCGATGATACAGGGTTAGAAGTCAAAGCTTTAAATGGAGCTCCAGGAGTACACTCGGCAAGATATGCCAGCTTAACCGCAAGCACAGCAAGTAATATACAAAAGCTGCTAAAGGAATTAGAAAAGCACACTGACAGAGAGGCTCAGTTTCGCAGTTCAATATGTTTAAAAATAGGTGAGAAAACTTATTTTTTTAATGGTATTTGCAAGGGATTAATTTTAAATCAAATACAGGGCAAAAAAGGCTTTGGTTACGATTCTATTTTTATGCCAAAAGGTTGCGATAAATCTTTTGCAGAAATGACCTTAGAAGAAAAAAATAAAATAAGTCACAGAGGCTTAGCTCTTAAAAAATTAATTAATTTTTTAAAAATAGGTTTAATAAAAAATTGAGTATAACAAAAAAATACACAACCCACTTTGTTATTCTATGGCTATTATTGCTATTTTTTTTGCTTGTCAACCTAAGTTTAGGTTCAGTATCTATACCTCTTATAGATATTTTTTATATATTAACCGGTAGCGAACCCTTAAAAAACAGTTGGGAAACTATAGTTTTAAACTATCGCTTGCCCAAGGCTTTAACCGCCGTCTTAGTTGGCTCAGGTTTGTCTGTAAGCGGGCTACTGATGCAAACTCTCTTTAGAAATCCCTTAGCAGGACCCTTTGTATTAGGAATATCCTCAGGTGCAAGCCTAGGCGTAGCACTTTTTATGTTAGGATCGGGTTTGTTTGGCGGTTTAAGCTATTATTATATTTTTGCAAGTTGGTCAAAAGCCCTAGCAGCAGGTATAGGTGCTTTTTTAGTGCTACTAGCGGTAATTTTTGTAGCTAATAAGTTGCGAAACACCATGTCGGTATTACTTGTAGGTCTTATGTTTAGTTCGTTTACCTCTGCAATGATAAGTGTTTTATCATACTTTAGCGAGGCAACTCAAATTAAACAATATCAATTTTGGAATTTTGGTAGCTTCGGAAACTTAACTTGGCGAGAAGTTCTTATCTTTACACTCATCTACCTACTTGCTATAAGTAGTACTTTTGTAGCAATTAAGCCTTTAAATAGCTTGCTTTTAGGAGAAAGCTATGCTGTAAGCCTAGGTATTAACATAAAAAAAAGTCGAAATATTATATTGATTATCACAAGTTTGTTAACAGGTGCGATTACTGCTTTTTCAGGTCCAATAGCTTTTGTAGGCATAGCAGTTCCTCATTTAGCAAAAATTGTATTTAGCAGTTCAAATCACAAGGTATTACTCCCTGCTAGTGCATTGATAGGGGCTATATGTCTTTTAATTTGCGACAACATAGCTCAGCTACCCAACAGCGAGTTTATCCTCCCCATTAATGCTGTAACCTCAATATTAGGAGCACCCGTGGTTATTTGGTTATTGGTTGTAAAAAGAAATATATATGTTTAAACCAGTTGCACTAAAAACTCACAATTTAACCATAGGTTATAAAACCAAAAAACAAAGGTTTTGTATAGCTTCAGGCATTAACCTGCAAATTGACAAGGGAAAGCTAGTTGCTGTTTTAGGCAGAAATGGAGCTGGCAAATCTACCTTACTGCGAACCCTGTCAAAAGTGCAAAAACCTATTAAAGGTAGTATTGTAATAAATAATAAAGATATTAAAGAATTCACCCCTCGCCAACTTGCAACTTGTTTAAGCGTAGTGTTAACTGAAAAACTCCCCGAAAGTCAACTAACAGTGTTTGAACTTATTGCTTTAGGAAGACAGCCCTATACAAATTGGATGGATAAGCTTAATCAAAAACATTTAAAAAAAATTATACAGGCTGCTGAACAAACCAATGTCGCTCATCTAAAAAACAAACGCTTTTGTAATTTAAGTGATGGACAACTACAAAGAGTGCTAATAGCCAGAGCTTTAGCCCAAGATACCGAAATCATTATTTTAGACGAACCCACTGCTCATCTAGATATGCACCACAGTATTAAGGTATTTTCTTTGTTAAAAGAACTTGTTAAAAATACTCAAAAAACTATAATAATGTCTACACACGAACTCAATTTAGCTATCCAATTAGCAGATAAACTAATTTTATTTTCAGAAACTAAAATACACACAGGAACCCCAAAAAAACTCATTGAACAAGGTGCTTTTGACTCACTTTTCCCTAAAGAACTTATACTTTTTAACAAAACATTAAAACAATTCGTTGTAAAGAAAAACTAAATTTGGAATTGTAAACTAAAAAAGCCTAAGCTATTTAAATATAATTTCAACGTTATTAGTATTAAAAAATTAAAAATAAACTCACTAAATAATTACACAAAAATGAAAAATTTACTTTACACAGCTATTTTTTTATTTTTTACAGCTTGTATATCTACTAAAGATACTTCAAGCAGCGAAAATAACTCCAATATTGATTATGCAACAAAGTTTGCAAAAACTATAACTGCAAAAGACTTAGGCAAACACCTATTTGTATATGCTTCAGATGAATTTGAGGGAAGAAATACAGGCGAACCTGGACAAAAAAAAGCCGTAGCCTATTTAAAAGACTTTTATATAAGTCAAGGCATTGCATCGCCCATTGAAGAAGAAAACTACTTTCAGCCAGTGCCCTCTTCCTTTTTAAATAAAAGTAAAAGAGGGCGTAACTTAAAAGATTCTGAAAATGTACTTGCATTTATTAAAGGTGCAGCAAAGCCCGAGGAAGTTGTTATTATTTCTGCTCACCTAGACCACGAAGGCATAAAAAACGGCAAAATTTACAACGGCGCCGATGACGACGGCTCGGGTACAGTTGCCATACTAGAAATTGCAGAAGCCTTTAAAAAAGCGGTTGAAGCAGGTAAAACTCCTTTGCGCTCTATTTTATTTTTACATGTTACTGCTGAAGAAAAAGGCTTATTAGGTTCAAAGTACTACACTGAGAACCCCATTTTCCCTCTAGCCAATACTGTTGCTAATTTAAATATAGACATGGTTGGCAGAGTTGACGACAAACATAAAGAAAATCCTAATTATGTTTACTTAATTGGCTCGGATAAACTAAGCACTGAATTGCACAATCTTTCAGAAGAAATTAACCAAAAATACACCAATATCGATCTAGACTATACCTATAATGACGAAAATGACCCTAATCGTTTTTACTATCGATCAGACCATTACAACTTTGCCAAGCACAATATTCCCATCATTTTTTATTTTAACGGAACTCATGCCGATTATCATAAGCCAAGCGATACTGCCGATAAGATCAATTATGAATTACTCGAAAGTCGCACCCGCTTAATTTTTCACACTGCCTGGGAAATTGCCAACCGAAAAAATAGAATAACGGTTGATAAATCGAACTAAAATTAACATTAAGTTTTTGAGGTCAGTTTTTAATTTCATATATTTGTAGTCACTAAAATAATTAATTGTGGATTTTTTTAAAGGTCAAAGTCTCCTAGAGTTTACTTAACACTTCAAAACTGATGAATATTGCAAGGCATATTTATCAAAAATTAAATGGGAAAACGGTTTTGTTTGCAGAAAATGTAAGCATACCAAAGCACAGGTTCGCAAGAATTTATCACGCACTTGTAAT